>NZ_CACSJW010000001.1:0-924480 GCF_902706145.1 Sphingobacterium sp. 18053 | reverse complement strand
AATCTTGGGTATTGATAGTCCCATAGACATTCGTAAAAGCTTGCGGACGATTGCGGACTGCATAAAACTGTAACAAACAGTATTTTGGTGCATAATAAGTATCTCCTTTTTTTATAATTAGCTTATACGCATTAAAATACTTTGTTGTATGCTTCACAGTGGTGTTGAAGTACGATAACGTATTTTTTTTATGAAGCTCTTCCAGATCTTTAAAGTTAATCATTGAAGAACGTACAGTATCAGGGTTGATTTCATACCAATCTTCTGAACCATCTAAATCAGGTAGAATGGAAAATAGCATGATATTATAATCATGTTGTCCATTATATATACCCTTATTACCAATAAACGTCTGTACCTTACTCATTACATTAAAAAGATGCACTTCACGCTTAATCTTATATAGCGGATAGGTGTTTAACCTAGAGGATGAGGCTGCAAACTCTTTGCTATCTTCTTCAAAAAGGAAATATTTGGTCTGACTAAATCCTTTATTGAAGGACAATAGGGAGATAAGGATCAACCAAATTTTAACGCACTTAGTTTTAAGCATAGCAGTGTTCATTTTGTTTGTTAATTAGTTTCTTTCAATTGAAAATTAGTTGCATATAGTTCCTACCTTGCCATCTCTATGAGTGGAATTAACACTTGACTCAACTGCATCGAGATTATTTACTATTCCATTTTTTGCTAGCGCCAATGCATCATATTTGCTCAAATTAGGATTAAAAGATTGTATTGCCTGTACAAGCTTATCTAGCTGGGTGCCAAAGCTGTTATGTTGGTTTACAAATCTTTGTTGACCATTCACATTGACTGCTGTCCAGCCAGAATATAATATTCCAAATTGGTCTCCCTTTCCTTCCGTTATTAATCTTGTGCGTTCATAATTTAAAAAGCCGTGTAACGCCTCGTGAAACATCGTTGCTGCAATATACTCTTTTGAAGATTTATTAAGGACATCTGGGTTGATAATTATTTTATGCGTTTGACCGCCTACACTACCAAAAGAACTGTGTTCTGCATCAATTTTAGTTCCGACAAATTGCGGAGCATCGGAGAAAGTGATGTTGAATGCAGTATTGTTACTAAATACAGAATTCAACCATTTACATGTGAGTAGTATATAGATCATTCTGTAATTTGTTGTTAATAATTTAATTAGTTTTAGTATATTAGGTTGAGCCATAGTGTTGTAATGCTATAAGCATTATAATCGCCTAAATAGTGAGTATCAATTAACGCCATATTTATTGTTAACCATTTTATGTTTTTATTATGAAAAAAACAATCTTAGTTCTTTTATCTTTCTTGCTTTTATTCAATTTATACGCGCAGAACAAAGCGAAAGTATTTATTAAAGAAGGTCAGTTTCTTAGATTAGAATCAAATAGTCATTTAGCTGTTGATTCATCCATCTCTATTCTAGTACCAAAGAATAACGATGAAAAAGACAAGGATCGGCCAAAACAGGATTCAATTTTTAAAGGAAAAATCACTATTGAAATTGATGGAAGCTCAACTGTTGATAAATCAAATTTAAGAATTCCTGCTATAACTGAGTTTTCTTTAGATTCTATTAAAGAAGAAAAAAAGTTTATGTATCCATTTAGAGTAATCAGAGATAAAAAGGATGATAAGCTCTTAATCTTGAATATGATTGTAAAAAACAAGGACGGAAAGAAAATAGACTATTTAACAAAAAAAATTACGGTTATTATAAAACCTCTAATTGACGATTCGTTGAGTACCAATAACGATTTTGAATTCTGGATTTTGGCAGGTACTAATTTTGATCCGTTTAATGGCGTAAAGCCACAAGAGTTCTTTTTTCGAGCTAATACACTTTTTAAAATTAGTGATAAATTTTATGGGCAGATTGCCTTTTACAAAAATCGATATTTCAATGCGGACAGTTTGTCTGACAATCTTCCTTTTACTCAGGTAGTGAAACCAGGATTAGGAGATTCCCTCTATACTATTATAAAGGGAAATTATAATCGATCTGTAAGCCAAACTTTAGATCCTTTATCATTACAATTTGATATAATGAATAAGATAGGAAGCAACAATAACAGTAATTTTTTTGTAACGGGTGGGTTTGATTTTGGATTGGTAAATGTGAAAATTAAAAACTCTTACAAACTTGATACTGTTTCGTATTGGAGAACATCTCAGCCTGATACAATAAAGCAATATAACATGTATGGTTCGACAAGGTTTCCCCCATCGATTGAATATAAAAAGGCAGTTTATAACATCAATTTGGGTTTTATGTGGATTTTAAATGCTAAGGATGTTAATATAAAGGCACATTTGACTACAGGTCTGACGAGCTATTCAAACCTCATTTCAATAAGGCAAAGCCAATCAGGATCGATAAATTATCAATTTAAATCAGAAAAGGATATTTATCTTCAGCTTAGACTTTTTGCTACTTATATGCCTGCAGGTATAAGTTTTGGAATGGAATCATTTAATCGTCCTGGTTCAACTCCGTCTTTTAATTTTACGCTTTCGAAAGCTTTTGATATTAGAGGTTTTACAAAGAATTTTACGCCAGTTTCAGGACTTAGTATGTCACAAAGATAGAACTAGGAAATTTTATATATATAGACGTCAAACTTTAATTCCTTATGCAAGGATTTACACGTTAATAGAGGTCGAATTGAACAACATTTTTAAAGAAATGAACAACTGTTATTCCAACTAATCTTACGACCTTTGATTTAGATCGAAGCCCAAAGCCGGTTAACATTTAGCCAAAGCAGACATCTAGCTAACATTGCCTCCCTTGACGGTTAACAAGGGGGGGGGTTTTTATTATGCTTTCTATTTCAGGAATATATTTTCATTGCCTATTAAATCAGCTAAGGTTTCTCCGAATTAAAAAACGCTTTTTAACCTATCCTACCAATACGTAAAACATAATTCTATGGAACAATATAGCTTAAGTGGATTTATACGTATCTTCGGCTGAATAGGTAAACTACTCTCGAGGAAATTGGTTTCTTAAATTGTATTTTTATATTAGTTGGAGATATTGAAAGATCCAAGAATTCAACTATTAAGACTTATAAAATCATTATTAGCTATATGAATACAGAATTATATAAACTCTTTGAAACTATAAGTCCAGCTGAACTTTCCAAGTTGAGAGAAAAACGACAGGATACTTCGACTAGGGACAAGCAAGCACTGTTAAAAAAGGTTTCAGAGATTGAAGAGATTCTAACAAAATTGAACATGAAAATCTCTTTGGTCAAAGTTGAATGATTAAGTGATTTATTAATGCAGACCATACGCTATTTCTAATATTGGATATACTTGAACAAGCTGACCCCTCAAAATTGAATTAGAATTAGGGATGCGTAGTGCGTTTAAAGCTGTTATTCAACTGCCATACTGGCTGATGTTGACCCCCTAGTTCATTTTTCAGTTCATTGCGCTGGAGTATGCTGACCCCTTAGCAAGTAGTTTTTGTTACTTAGTGATCAAACAATTCGGATCACTGATGGCTGGAAAACCAAAACGAATGAGTCAGATAAAGCAATTAATCAGATTGTACCAGAGCGGTAGCGGAATAAAAACAATCGCCCGCATCCTTGGTATGAGCAAGAATACGGTGAAGTCCTATCTTAAAAAGATGGCCGACGGCGGTTTCAATACGGAAGAACTTCTTAAACAGGAGGATCCCCTGTTGGAAAAGTCGTTCCACGCAGGGAATCCTGCTTACAAGGCAGACAAGTTTGAGTACCTAAAAAGCCGTCTTGACTATTATGAAAAAGAACTTAAACGTACCGGAGTTACCAAACTGCTGCTCTGGCAGGAATATATAGAAAGTGATCCCACGGGTTATAGCTATCCACAGTTCAACTATCATTTAAGGCAACAGCTTATCTCGCGCAAGGGCAGCATGGTGATTGAACATACCGCCGGTGATAAACTATATATTGACTTTTCCGGAAAAAAACTCCATTATATTGACAGGTCCACCGGGGAGCTGGTCGCCTGTGAGGTATTTGTGGCCTGCCTGCCCTTTTCAGACTATGCGTTTGCAATGGCTGTACCATCTCAGCAGACCCCTGACTTTTTTTATGCACTGAGCAGCTGCCTGGAGTCCCTTGGCGGTGTTCCCAAGGCCATTGTCCCCGACAATCTCAAAGCAGCGGTCATCAAGGCCGATAAATATGAGCCGGTCCTGAACCAGTCCATGGAAGACTTTGCCAATCACTACGGCACAGCTGTGGTTCCGGCGCGTGCAGGCCGCCCAAAAGACAAATCATTGGTAGAAAATCAGGTAAAAATGATCTATACCCGTGTTTTTGCACCACTGAGAAACAGGCAGTTCTTTGATATCCATACGCTCAATGAAGCTATAAAGGCCTGTATGTTAAAGCACAACCAGACCCGGATGCAGCAAAAGCCATACTGCCGGGAAGAGCGGTTCTTAAGTTCTGAAAAATCAACATTGGGCGAACTTCCCAAAGAACGCTTCGAGCTGAAGAGCTATGCTGAACTCAAAGTTGGGGATAACGGACATATCTATCTGCAGCGCAATAAACACTATTACAGCGTACCCTTCGCTTATATCGGAACAAAGGTAAAGATCGTTTACACACGCAATATGCTCTCGATCTATTGTCGGGGCAAACAGATTGCCGCGCACATACGCAGTTACAGGGAAAATGCGTACACCACTCTGGCGACACATTTAAAGTCCGAACATCAGGCGTATAAGAACCGCTCGCATGAAACGTACCTGACAAGGGCAAAAGCACACTCTGCGGAGTTCGCCAAACTTCTGGAGATACTCTTTGAGCGGGCGCATTATCCCGAACAGTTATTCCGTACCTGTGACGGGCTGTTCAGGCTAAAACGGGACTTCCCGGCAGAAGAGTTTGACAAAGCATGTAGTTACGTACTAAAAAACAAGCTATATACCTACTACTACTTTAGGAATGTACTTGAAAACGGAACAGCAAACAATCAGGAAGAAACTTCCGTAAAAAGCTCCCTGCCGGAGCATGCCAATATCAGGGGAAGAGCGTATTATGCAGGCAGCCAGCCGACACTGTTTGATCAGCCAAACGATGGCCTGACAATACAATGATCGGCAGGAATGAACAGAATAAAATAAACAATAATAAATAAGATGAATATTGAAACACAGATGAGAGCGTTGCGCTTGCATGGTATGGAGCGTAACTGGAAAGCATTGAATGAAACCCGCCGTAGTACAGAACTTACCCTTTCCGAAGGACTGTCCCTATTGCTGCAGGCAGAATCAGATGAACGGGATGAAAAAAGGTTTGAGCGTCTCAAACAGAATGCCGGGTTCCGCTATCAGGCTTCGATAGAGGAGATAAACATGGTCGCTACCAGAGGTTTGGACAAGGGATTGATCACTACGTTGGCTACTGGCGAGTACATCAAAAAAGGAGATCCGATACTCATCAGCGGTGCTACGGGCTGTGGGAAGAGCTTCCTCTCTTCAGCATTGGGCCATCATGCTTGTGCCCAGGGGTATAAAGTGCTGTACTTTAACCTGCAAAAACTACTTCTAAAGACTAAAATGGCCCGCCTGGAAGGTACACTGCACAAGCTGATGGACAGGATATCAAAAACAGACCTACTTATTGTCGATGACTTCGGCCTGGTAAATCTGGACCAACAGCAAAGGCTGGATCTGATGGAAATAATTGAAGATAGACACGCTAAAGCCTCGACAATAATTGCCAGTCAGCTACCTGTGGCCAGTTGGTATGATGTAATCGGTGAAGATACAATTGCAGACGCAATACTCGACAGACTGATCCATGGATCTTACAGAATCGAACTTAAAGGCGAAAGTCTAAGAAAAAAGAAGTAATATTGTCAGGTCATCAGTTGGACTGAAGAGAGCCTTGATAGAGGGGTCAGTATGTCCAGCGGAGGGGTCAACATCAACATTATATCCATAATATTGACTAATTTCTTTGCAATTTGAAATCAAAGGATATAAAACTATCCTTATCTCTTTTTTCCCATGCTCTTTTGTGGCCTATCTCCCTTTGGGCAGATGCTACCGCCCTTCGGTTGCTGGTTGTTTACCGTTTCATTTTCTAAAGAATTATAGCGCTTCTAATTCTTTAATTTCTGAAAATATTATATAAAAAAATCATAGAATTATTTGGAAATATAGTCGAAAATGACTATATTTAAGTATTGATACGTATTTGAAACAGGTATTAAAGTTAATGCAATTTTGTACGAAAGGGCTTCGTGAGATTATTGAAATTTTATTAACCAATATAAATCTATAAAATTATGAGTTTATCAATTAATTTTTTTGTTAAAGCACTGCAACAATATGAGATTCGAAAGAATATGTCAGTAACTTTAGTTCTCGAATCGGATGGATCTGGAAATCTTTGTGATTATTCTACTGGAGAGTCTTTTTATGAGTTTGATACTCCTGACGAGCTTTTCAGTTTTTTGAAATCTAAAAACTAATAATTTTAAATCCTGCATTCCAGTTCTATCGTGATGTAGCTATCATGGGAAATGAAGAGAAGAGCCATTTTAAGTACAATTTTCTTGATGCTGATGTTTGCTTTAACGACGATAAGTTTATGATAGTATAAGATTCTATCACGTCTGCACTGGTCTTTAAAAGCGTATAGGAAAAATGTATTTAAAGTATGCTTAACTATTTCCAAAGTTTTCTAGTCTCTAAAAATAATTCTATTTGATTTATAACTTTTGGAAGGTTTTTAATAATGTCCTGCGTCCAGAATCTGAATACGACGTAATCCATGTCCCGAAGGGCTTTATTGACGCGGATATCTTTTTGCATATTGTGCTCGATCTTGGGAATCCAGAAAAGGCGGTTGGATTTAATGCGCTCTTTATTGTTTTTCCAGTCGAATCCATGCCAGAATTCACCATCGACAAATATCGCAAGTTTATATTTTTTGATCACAATATCCGGAGTTCCTGGCAGGGACTTATCATGAAGACGGAAACGGATATCTTTTGACCATAAAGCTTTTCTTAGAACGAGCTCGGGTTTGGAGTTACGATTCCTGATTTTTGACATGTTGTAACTTCGCTTCGGCGTGGTATAGAACCCTGCAGCTTCCTCAAAGCGAGGAACATGAATCCTGTCGTTTTCGTCATCGTAATTCGCCATCATTCAAAGTTAGGGATAATGGCTGGTAATTTACAATATTGCTAATCAAGATTATCCTTGTTAATAGCGAAAGTTCTTCTTGTTTTGGTCTCGTCTTGAAGATTCTCTGACAATGAGCTCTGGTTCGATTACTATTTTTTTTGCAGACAATTTTACTTTTGAGTTTAAATGCTCTAATAAAAGTTCTGCAGATTTTTCACCCACAATTTCGGGTTTTTGGTCAAGTGTGGAAAGACTGGGGGACAAGTATTGCCCAAATAACTGATTAGAGAAACCGATTATACCTTTTTGAGGAGGTATAATATTTTGTGACTTTAGCTCTTTTAATACACCCAAAGCTACATAATCATCACCACCGATTATCGCATCGGGCTTTATAGACATTGACAACAATTGCCTTGTTGCGGCTATTCCTCCCTCTGGCGAAAGCTCTCCAAATATTTGATATTCATCCTTAATATTGATTCCCGATTCTTTCATAGCGTCCACATAACCGCGAAATCGTTCGTTAAAGATGTGGACTTTATGATGAGTAGAAATACTTGCAATATTTTTATAACCTTGATCTAGGAGATGTTTGGTGACTATATATCCAGCTTTATAGTCATCAATTGATACAGAGGAACAATCGATGGAAGGTTGAATTCTGTCAAAAAGGATTAGAGGCTTATTTTCTTCGATAAGTTTTTCGAAATGTTCAAAAGAATTCGTTTCCAATGACATCGATATGATGAATCCGTCAACTTGTGCTTCCAACATTGAGGTGATTCCTGTGATTTCAGATTCTAAAGATTCGTTGCTTTGATAAAGTAAAATGCTGTACCCTTTTTGCTTTAGCGTTTGTTCAATACTAGCAATTACCTTTGAGAAGAATTCTATCTTTGCGTCAGGGATAATAACACCTATAATGTTAGTTCGACCATTGGAAAGGGAAGACGCCAACTTATTAGGACGATAGTTCATCTTTTTGGCCGTCTCCAGCACTAATCTCCTGGTCTGATCACTTATCGTAGGTACATTGTTAAGTGCACGTGATACCGTGGATTTGGTTAGGTTCAATGCCTTGGCAATATCGCTTATGTTAGTCCTCTTTTCCAATAGGTTTTATTTTGATTCGTATGGATTTACTTAATAAATCTAATTTGAAGATTTAGTTTAACATACTGCTTATTTTCTTTTAAATAAATTGACCCAAAACCGTGTTTTTTTACATCCGCTGTATCTAATTTTGTGTTATCAAATAAATATTCTTCAAATTTCTTTAAGAAATAAAAGTGATAACATAAAATCTCCCCATCAGTTCTAATTACCAGGTAACCACCACAAGCCTGATAGTCTCGCTTCCAAACTTCATTTGCTCGCATACCTAAAGCATACTCTACGAGAAATTTTTTCATCATCATCTCATAGATTTCAGGGTTTATATGCGTATTATACCCATATTTATTAGTTGCTGTAATACCCTGAATTAGGTTTTTTACAGTTTTGTTTTTTGAGTTCCTATCTCCAAAATAAGCAAGAAGTACATCTCCCAACACTTTTTCAAAATTAAAGTCTATAGTTTGCAGATTGGTTTGGAATACACTACTTTCAGCTTTCTCAAATTCAAGGGATATCCCTCTAATTTTAAGAAATTCAAATTTATCTGCAAAAAGTCTGAAGCCTTCGAAAGCCTTAATGTCCTCATCTGACAAATTACTTGACAGCGAATATGAAAAGTTGGTAGCTCCACTTGCGTTCACTAAAGTGGATGGCGCACCAAATTGTGATTTTATACTGAATCCCAGAGTTGGTGCAAATAAAGTCTTAGGATCGTCAATTTGGACTGTAATATCGTGTTTATTTTTGGATTTGGCTTTTAAACTATGAATTGAAAAGGATTGGAGAAACATTTCAATTTCTGGAATTGAAAAAGCGCCTTTTTCCTTCTTTTTTTCTTGAATCCTCCTTTTGCATAATTCTGCGTAATATTCAAATTCACTGATTGGAATAGAATAGGCGTTGGCTTCATCTTTAATTAATATAATATTTCCATCATAAGAAAAGTTTACATTACGATCTTTTTCGTGCCGAATTATGGCAGAAATAGGATAGAAGAGGTCTTCGATAGCTCTGAAATTTTCATCTCCCAGAGCTAGTTTACGATCACTAAGAAGCTTTAATAGAGCATACGGTTCACTCCATTCCCCTTTATTACCTTTAAGCATATCCTATATGAATTTTAAAGTTTTTAAAAGCTCTCTTGCTGTTGCCTGGATAGCAGGTACAGCAACCGAATTTCCAAATTGTTTATAAGCCGAAGCATCGGCAACAGGAATAAGAAACTCGTCTGGAAAGCCCTGCAGTCTTGCCCATTCTCTCGGAGTCATTTTACGTATGCCCTCCCGGTTGACTTCTCCCTTTATTTTCGTAGTAGGGTTGAAATCCGTAATACGGTCATCAAATACCAAATTACGCTCGCGTCCCATACCACCGCAAACTACTGCATTTGCGATCCCGTCGTCAGCAATTACTTCAAATCCAAATCCATTTCCCTTATTAGCATGCCGGGCCTTATGTTCTTCCAATGTTTTTAAATACTGCGTTGATAGATAGTATTTTGTAGGCACTACGTCTGTCTCTTTCACATCAGCAAAGGATAACGTTTTATTTAATGGTTTAGGATAATTGAATGACTCAATACCTGTACTAGGATGGAATCCTACTATAAATATTCTTTCCCGATTCTGTGGCACCCCGTAGTCCTTTGCATTCAAAATTTGCGGATCGGGAACGTAGTAACCAAGATCGTTACGTAGTACATTTAAGATTGTTTCTAGTGTTCTTCCTTTATCATGACTTCTCAATCCTTTTACATTTTCAAGAAAAAATGCTTTGGGTTGTTTACGTTTTATTATTTCAGCCACGTCAAAAAACAATGTTCCCCGAGTATCATCAAAGCCACCGCGTTTTCCAGCTATTGAAAATGCTTGGCAAGGAAATCCGGCACATAGAACCTCAAATCCATCAGGAATAAAAGATTTGGTTCTCTCTTTGGTGATATCGCCAAAAGGCAGTTCCCCAAAATTCGTCAAATATGTTCTTTTTGCTTCTTTATCCCATTCACTTGTAAAGACACACTTTCCGCCTAAATTCTGAAAGGCTAATCGAAAGCCGCCTATTCCCGCAAAAAGGTCAATAAATTGAAATTTTGGTTTACTTATTGGGACAAATGGTGCATTAATAGGTGTGAAAAGGTCTGTTTGCAAGGCCTTTTGCGCAATTTGATAGGTGATTTCCTCTTTTGGTTTCAACTGTTGAAGAGTCTCTTGGGTAAATGAAATCGCATCATCTTTATAGTAAGAGGATACCCCATTTTTATTATTATGCAAAAAGTGTGTCAAAGCCGATTCCTTATAATCTTCGGGATCATTGGGATTTACTTTGTTACGTCTTTCTGTTAAGTATTCTAAAGATATTTTATCTGTAATTTCCATTTTTTCGCTACTTCCTCTGTCTTCTTTCAGGTCGCTGCAAGATAGCGATTTTTTGGAAGAAGCTAAAGCAAGTCTAGCTCCAGGATTATGAACATTTATAAGATCCATTTGAAAATGATTAACAATTATATGTTTAAGAAATAGGAAGGTATGTTTTTTTAAATAAAATGCTGTAAAATTTTGTCCTCCTTAGCCATCTGAGCAGCAGGTATCCATACTGCTACTAAAAAGGATATTGTTAGAAGCAAGGGGAGAAAAATATTGTCAGTTAAAGTAATGCCAATGAATAGTATGATCGGAGCAATTGGTATTGAAGAAAGGAGAGTACACCCCATTAGATACCAGGTTATTTTCTTTAAAATTCTATGTTTATTCGGTTTACTGTACTTATTGGGTTTGTACTTACGAAATTTAATTACATTACTACAAATAGTGGAAATACCAGCTAGAACTGAAATCAGATCAACTAAAGTTGATTTTAAAATATTCTTTTGCATATTATAGAAGTTTAATGAAATCTTTTGTTTGCTAAATTTAATAGTATTTTATGATAAAAAAAATAGCTTGCAAAATTTTTGTCGAATCTCTCTCTTTATCAATAACGATACACAAATGATTAATTCTAGAACATAGGCTAATGGATCTAGATTATAGGATGTCTGAATAAGTTTTGTTAAAAATGAAGATAAAAAATAATTTTATATATACTTATATTCTAATTGTTTCATTAGTATGTTATTAGGTTTTTTGAAGTGAAAGTTTTATTAACAAGTGATTATAAAGTGTAATATTTTTACGTTTAATTACTTATATTTAATTGTGAAAAGTGCTACTTAGCTTCAAATCGAATACATATCTATTTGTCTTGGTAAGTCTGTCCCTCTCTTTTGGGAATCGTAGCCATTTATTTAAATTTTATGAAAAAAGAATTAGAATTGAGCATTCGAGCAGCATATGCAAATGAATACTGCAGGGACATTATTGAGGATACCGATTTTTACTTTCAAAAAGCGAAAGATGCTCTGGATAGCTTATTGCAGTATGAGTTGACAGAGCAACAAAAACAATTTCTTTTAAACAATAAGGAGGATTATCACTTATTAAAACAGGAGTATGACAACGGCTCCGAACACCATGATTTTCTCAAGTTACTTTTTACCGTTATCAGTTATTGTGACATCAGAGCATATCGTAAGCACGAATTAAATGCTTATGCTGATAAGCGTGTTCTTGCTGCCGCTGCTGTTAGGATGCCTAATTGGGTGAACCAATTACTTTGCTATAAATTTGATCTCCCCATTCCTGAAGGATCCATAAAAAATGCAATAGCCTACCTGGAAGATCCTATTGGGAACTTTACGATGCTCAGTGATTCGCATCGTGAACAGTTGGTGCAAAACTTGTTTGGCAAAGTATATGTGAAGTCAGAAGTAGTAAATGAACTGCTTGAATATTTCCAGAATTTCGGGTTTGAGGTCAACAACCCTAAAAATTACACCCACTTATTGAGTCGCATCTGTTACCTCCTTAAAGATAACTGGACAGAAAGTTTGATAGGTTTGATGGTTGCTGATTCCACAGGTTGGCAAGAGGAAGTAGCAAGACCCCAAACCGATGAACATTATGTTGCTGTCTGGAATCACAAAAAGCCTAGTGGTACAGTTGGTACAATTAAATTGCTTAGAGAATGCCTTGTAGAGAACGGCAGTTTTAAAATATTTTATACAAGTCGCTATAATGTACATTATATAGCGGAAATCATAGATCTTGTTACTGATCAAAAGCAGCTTGATGAAGCGGCATGGAAAGATCAATATGGAGATATTGAGTGGTACAGTGACAAGTTTGAAAATTACTATGATGGCACTGGAAAAAAAGCCAAAATTATCTATCTAGCGCGCAAGCTATATAAGATTGATCCAATAAGTTCAGATAATTTTATTTTCCAGAACGGTTACCAATATCCGAGTGTCGGCAATCAGACCCCCATTGTATCTTTCAGAACGCCAACCGAAATAAAACCCGTAGAAAAAATGGAAAATCAACTTACTGATCCCTTAATAAATCTTCTGAAATACAAAAAGCAAATTATTCTACAAGGCCCCCCGGGAACAGGGAAGACCCTTCTTGCGAAAAATTTAGCGAAAGTATTATTCGAAGCTGACCAAGATACCATTTTTAATAAACCCGATCAGATCAGTGTTGAGACTATAAAGGAAATAGTTAGACAAGGCCAGACTTTCCGTAGCGTATCTGACTACGCTGATTATGAGATTATTAAGGTCAATGAAAATGGCTTTACAGTAAAGACCCACCAGACAGGTAAACAATATCCGGCAAGTTTTGCCAACATTATCAAATATTATGCTGGGCAATTCTGGTCCAAAGTGGGATCCATTAGATATGGCAATGATTCTTACGAAGCAGCTATCGCAAAATACATCTATGAACAGATCGATGCCCTGGAGCAGCGCGAAGATATCAGTAATACGAGCCGTCTCCGTATTATGCAGTTCCATCCAAGTTTTACATACGAAGATTTTGTGCGTGGTATAGAATCTGAAGTTGATGGAGATAAGTTGGGATATAGGGCTAAAAATAAGCAGCTGGTGTTAATGGCTGATGAAGCCACGCTTCATCCAGATCAAAATTATATCTTGATACTGGACGAGATCAACCGCGCCAACTTATCGGCGGTGCTGGGTGAACTTATCTATGCATTGGAGTACCGTGGTGAAGATGTAGAGTCCATGTATCATGTTGACGGGTCAAATAAGATCAGTCTTCCCGACAATCTATATATTATAGGTACCATGAATACGGCCGATCGGAGCGTTGGCCATATCGACTATGCGATCCGTAGAAGATTTGCTTTTGTGGATGTACTGCCCAAAAATCTAGAACTAGACTTGAATGATAAATTCGATTCAGAACTTTTTAACAAAGTGTCCAAGTTGTTTGTAAAGGACTATGATCCGACGATAGATTATACAAAAAATCGAGAACTGCTCAAAAATTCGGTATATCTTTCAGCAGAGTTCCGTCCCGAAGATGTATGGCTCGGTCATTCCTATTTTATTAAAAAGAAAGATGCGACGATGGATATGCGACTGGAATATGAGATCAGACCCATCCTGCTCGAATATATTAAGGACGGTGTGCTTCATGAAGAGGCGCGAGCACATGTATTGGCGCTGCCAAACGAAATTCCGGGTAAATAAATTCTGAGCAGATGAAGATTTCACTGTACGAGCACGTCAGGCATGTTCTGTTTGAGCAGCAATACGATGCGGATGGAAATTCCGTTGGGACGAACGAGTTATCCAGATGGTCTTCCTGCATCCCTCGCGTATATAAAAATAGGCGAGGGCAGGATTATAATTGCTTCCACATTATCAAATCAAAGAATAGAGTTGAGCTAATAGCCGATTACTATGTTGGCGTCGACTGGCTTATTCCTGGTGAAAAATATGTGCATGTGGCTCCCAAGCTCAATAAATATGTGATCGAACGCTTTTCTGATCTGAGCAACAAGGAATCCGATGTTGAGGAGCATAAATATGAGGACTCAGAAGACGCGAGAGAATTAGAAACCGAATCCAATAAAGTACAGGTCAATTACCTGCGGATGCTGTTGGATGCTATGTCAGATCCAATAGTTGCCAGAGAATGTACAGATTTGATAAAGATTGAATGGCATGACCCTATGATCCGTATTGAGCAGGATGATGACAGCCTGACGCCGTTTTTGGTGGTGCAATTTCTGCAACTGCTTAGGCAGATCGTGCGGAAAGGTCTGAAAAAGTCATACTACAAGGTGAGTGAAAACCTCAGTAACCGTGTCAAGGGAAAAATTTTGGTGGGACAGCAGGTCAAACATAATATCCTTAAAAATCGATTGACCAAAACCTATTGTGAGTATCAGGTGTTTGGAGAAGACAATAGTGAAAACCGTTTTCTTAAAAAGGTTTTTCAATTTGCTATCGCTTATATTAGCAATCATAGTAGCCTTTTTCAGGGTAATGAAAAGCTGCTAGAGGGAATCACCAGTTATATCAGGCCTGCATTTGAGCATATAGGAGACTTGGAAGGGGAGAATGTACTACGTCAGTTTAAGTACAATCCATTTTTTAAAGAGTATAAAGATGCCCTTCGGATCGGAGGCTACATACTTAAGCACTTTGCTTACAATATTAGCCAAGCGACAGAAAAGCAGGCAGTAGACACTCCACCGTTTTGGATAGATATGCCAAGGCTATTTGAACTTTATGTTTATCAGAAACTTTTGGAAGCCAATGGTCGTGATACAGATAAGATCAAGTATCAGTATTCCACTTATGGCAATTCGTTGGATATTTTGATCAAAGATGGGGGAAACTCTATAATCATCGATGCGAAGTATAAACTTCAATACAGATCAAATTTAGTGCATCAGGATATCCGGCAGGTAGCTGGATATGCAAGGCTGAATAAAGTTCGTAAAGAATTGGAAATAGACGATGATAGGAATATCGATTGTTTGATTATCTACCCTGATTTTTCGGGTATTTCTTTGAGTAAAGACATCTTTGCAGAGAATAGTTTTCGGTTGGATAATCTTTGTGAATTGCTCAGTAAAACTAACCTTGCAGCCTATTATAAAGTATCTAAGATCGGCGTGAAATTACCTTTTTAATATCTAAACATTTTAATTATGAATGAAAAAATATCTAAAAACTTTATTGTAATCACTAAAAATGCAAATGGTGACATACACAGTCACGGTAGTGCGTTCTTTATTGGTGGCGATGGTTTTTTTGTCACTGCAGCTCACACTTTTAAGAATCCCTTTTTTGAGTATTTCGCTCTTATCAATGAAATAGAATATCAAATAAAAAGGTATTACAGTGAATATCTCGATTTAGATTTTCAAAAGCCTCCAATTTATGAGGATTTATTTATTGGCAAGGTAGAAGGAATAACTGATTGTAATTATTATGAGCTTGATATTCAGGAAAGTGTTATGCAAGAAGGAGACTCTTTACATTTAGCAGGATTTATGAAGAGAAAAAATGGAAAACCTGAAGCGAAAGAAGAAATCGTCCATCAGGATGATCTATTTGTTGACGTTTCTTCCGACGATTATGAAGGAATAAATGAGTCAGTTTCGGAAGACATTATTGAATTCAAAAAATTCGATGCAAAGTTTTTGAATTTAGCATTTAAGCATATAAGCAAATATTCATTGATAGAGGAGGATTTTACAAATGGTATTTCCATTGATCTTTTGGGTAAGGAACCTCACGGGCATAGTGGTGGACCGCTAATCTTTGCAGATAAAGTTGTCGGAATGTTAATAGGCAAAGATGCTGCGATTTCATCTAGCTATATTAGTGAAAAACGAAAAGAGGTCAATATGGATAATTCAAGAAACGTAATGTCTTTAATCGTCCCCGAAAGCTCGGAAAGGAACTGGTTGGCCAATATTATTAACTCAGTGCATGATAAATTGTCAAAATCGAGCTTGGCCTACCAAGATTCATGGAAGTTCTTTTCATATGTTTCTTCTGAAGATGTAAGAAATTTGGATCCTGCCCCCAAACTTATAGACATACATGGGCCTGCATTGTTACAGTTAAATTATTGCAGGGACGGAAAACCAACTCACTTAATTTGTATCAATTATTCTCTTTGTGAAGAGTTAGGTTTTACCATGCCAGAATTGGAGGCAATTGTTATGCACGAAATTGGGCATGTATTAAACATGTATGAAATTCAAGAAATTTCCGAATTTCCCAATAGAGATACAGATTCCACAGCTAATACGGATTCTGTTAGGGAATTTCTAAGACAAAACCAGTCTATTCAACAACAAAATGAGTTAAATAGAGAACTTTATGCAGATGATTTTGTTCGGCAGAACGGCTATATTTTACCTCTCATAGAAACTATGGAAAAGTATCTAGGATCAAACAGGCCGCAGAATGAGAAATTAATGAAAGAAAGAATAGAATATTTTAAACAAATCAGTACTGATGTATTAAAAGGAGGGACCATCTCTTTGGCATCGAATTGCTAATGTTGTTAAAATGTGATTTACCAAAAATATCTACCTTAAGAGCCGTAGATTTTGCCGATGTTGTGTGCGTTACAGTTTTGGATTATAGCTTTTTTGGTAAATATGCAGACATTAGATACTGTAAAATCATTGAATTAGTTAGTATTATTTAAATAAAGGAAATATGTGTGAATTTATAAAAGACCTATTTGTCTCAATTGTTGGAGCGGTTGTTGGCATCGGCGGATCATTCTATATTTTTTACAAAACTATCCAAGACAATAGAAAATCAGATAAGAAAAAAGAAGAGACTCAACTTAAAAATCGAATTCGATTTTTAGCTAATCTAATTACCGAAGTTATTGTGCAGACAGATAAGCAGATATCACTATATGAAGATCAAGGCAAAGCAATTATTGATAATCCGTATAAGTTACATTTTCCTAGTATTTTAGCTAATAATCAAATGGAGAGATTAAAGGATGTTGATAGTCAAGGCATATTTGAAGGTTACTACTTTTTATTCGGTCAAAAGGAGGAAACTCTAAAAGATTACAATCTTTTGCTCAATCAAATAGATTTTCTAGATAAAAGGATGCGTCAACTTCATGAGGCTAATGAAGGTAATATTAAAAATTTAGCTAATGATCTTGAAATTATGAGAATAGCTGTTGATGATCTATATTCCAGATTTCACATTCTTCTGCCTTTGGTAGGTGACGTGAGATACTCACAGCTTATGATAAAGTTCAATGAATATATAGGGACTGGTGAAGTAGATGTCAAGTCTTTACAGAACGACTTCATGGTTCCATTATTTAAGGAAGTAAGGGCATTATCTCCTAGTGAAGGAAATGAAGAGGCTCAAGCACAATTAATAATTTTAATAAGGAATGTAACTTCTAGGATTGAACATATTAAGGTTAACAACGAGAATTATGCTAAAAGTGATCCTTTAATTATTTCAGATCAATTGAAGGAATGCTTAGAAAAATTGAATGAGATATTAGAGAAAATAAATTCCAAATTATAGACTTAATTATTTGATGATTTCACTATCAACCACATACAGATACTTTTGTTTTTCAAAAAATTTGTTTATATTTTAGTGCCAAAATAAAAGCATATTTTGGCTAAAACATTAAATTTTATCGATCTTTTTGCAGGAGCAGGTGGTTTGTCCGAAGGATTTGTCCGGGCGGGGTTTAATCCTATTGCCCACGTTGAGATTGATGAGGCGGCTTGTTATAGTTTGAAAACGCGCGCTGCTTACCATTATTTAAAAGACAAAGGTAAGTTCGACACCTATATAAATTATCTAAAAGGAGAGATAGACCGTAGAAATCTATATTATAAATCCGATATTCCAGAGGAAATTCTAGATAGCGTTATCCATCTAGGGATAGGTGAGGAGAATAATCCTATAATTTTTGATAGAATTGAACGTAACCTTCCACAAGACAAAGAAGTAGATCTTATTATTGGGGGGCCGCCATGCCAGGCCTATTCTTTAGTAGGTCGTGCGCGTTCCGAACATGGAATGCGAAAAGATCCGCGTAATTTTTTGTATGTGCAATATGCAAATTATCTAGAACGGTATAAACCTAAGATGTTCGTTTTTGAAAATGTTTTAGGGTTGAAATCGGCAGGGAAGGGCGCGTATTTGGAAAATATGCAGCGTCTCTTTAGGAAAAAAGGGTATCGTATAGAGATTTTTACGGTTAAAGCAGAAAATTTTGGTGTACTTCAACAACGTCGTCGAGTGATTATCATCGGATGGAGAGAGGATTTTGTTCCTAATTTACCTGATTTGGACAATTATCAGTCCGGTATTCATGGGGTGGTATCAGATATTTTTGCCGATCTTCCTTTCTTAAATGCAGGTGAGGGGATTGATAAGTTCGCTATGTATAATTCCAACGATTATAGATATCTTAAAGATAGCCATATCCGTAATGGAATTGACATTGTGACACAACATATTGCCAGGCCACATAACGAGCAGGATAAGGAAATCTATCGTATTGCGGTGCAAAAATGGCTTAGGGATAGAGAGCGTTTAAATTACAACGATCTAGAGGATCATTTGAAAACGCATAAAAATAGGACTTCTTTTACAGATCGTTTCAAGGTGGTTGCTAATGATCTAAGTGCATCACAGACTATCGTAGCACATATAGCAAAGGATGGACATTATTATATCCATCCTGATATTAATCAAAATCGTTCTATTTCAGTTCGTGAGGCTGCTCGTCTTCAATCTTTTCCTGATGACTTTTATTTCGAAGGTGTAAAGGAGGGGGCTAACCGTACAGCAGCTTTTAAACAAATTGGTAATGCAGTTCCTCCCCTGATGGGCGAATTGATAGCCAAGACACTTTGTGTATTACTGTAACAAATGAGTATATATTTCATTTCTATCGAAATCTGGTGAACCCTGCCTAGAATAATAATAGGAAAATCTAGCAACGATATCTTTTGTGAAATTGCTATTTATCGAAGCAATTCTCTCAAAATCCTTTTCAAAGTCTCTTACTCTACACGTTTTCAATTTTTGGAAATTTATGAGACCTGATTGAATCGAATTATATTTGGGTAAAAAGTGGTATTTATTTGAATAATTATTTCCAATAAGTGATTTTAATTCTTTTTCAACAGATACCAGTACGTCTTTATCAGCTTTATTCTTCTTGATTATTCCAATTTTTTCAGCTAACAAGCCCTCGCTCTCGGATTCAATCTCAGCTAACAGTATATCCTTAGCTTTCGATTGCGCTAAGTCGCAAGAAGGAGTTAAAACTAAGAAACGCTTATTTGTTGAATTTTCTTTGACTAAATCTCCCGTGAAAACTTTATCCTTTACTGGAGGTGTAATATATATCTCGGCCGGATGATAATTTTCAAAATTAGATTCTGTGGTCAAATCCAAATATTCTTGTATATGCAGCAAGATATATCTTTCCAAGGTTTTTTGTTTCTGATCTGATGTCCTTGTTTCATCATTAATCCAGATGTCCATTGCAGTTGACAAATGCTTCCAAAAGATTGAATTTAGGTAATCATCTATTTTTCCTTTTCTACCCAAGATATTTGTGATGCCCGTATTATAAATGCCCATCAATTCACTAAGTACTTTACTAAAATCTCCATCTCGAGCCCGTTTTTTAAATAGAAAGTTTTCATCTCTATCTATTTGACCAATACTACCCGAAACGATATATAGCGGAAATCTTAATTTATCAATTATTTCATCAACTAATTGTATTCCTTCAAGTTCAAGATCCATTGCGTTAGCCGAGAGCTTCAAGTCAATAATAGCTGCATCATAATCGGAATCTGATAGACCATTTTTTCCATCTGCTAAATTGTCAAATATTATAGGAGTAATTTTTTCTGCATTTTTCCTATTAAAAGATTCTATCAAATCCTTATATAGCTGTATTTGAGTAAGGTCGTCTTCTACTATCAATAATCTCATTGTCTATTGTATTTTTATCTCTATTTTAAAAAAGGCACCATCTTGTGAATATATAGCCTTTAACTCACCATCATTTCTTTCGATTGCCTCCCCGGCAATTGCCAATCCTAGTCCCGATCCGCCTACTGTTTTATTGCTAAATTCTGGCTCAAAAATAACCTCATTTTCAATCAAATGCTTTTCTATTCCAGGGCCTGTATCTCTATATTCAATTATGAGTAATTCGTCTTCCTCAAATACTTTGATGTTTATCAGTTTGGGTTTGTCAATGTTCGATTGTAGCCAGTAGATACTGTTGTCAACAAGATTTGTAAGGGCTATATAAAAATCTTCTTTCCAACCGTAAATTGTTTGGTTCTTATCACAGTCTATTTTTGTGTCAATTTTTTGACTTAAAAGTTCTAAACGGAAGACATCAATAACATTCTTAAGAACATCATACAAATTAAAATCTTTTTTCTTTTCGCGCTTTTTTGCGGATAAAGGATCAAGTTTACCGAAAAGTTTTACAAAAATTGCACCTTGTTCCTCTATTACTGAAAGTCTATTTATTATCTTATTCAATAGTTCTTGATCGAAAGTTTCCTCTAATTCCTTTGACCAATCGTAAATAAGAGGGATCTGGTTTTTAAAATATCCTAGTGGTTTTCTTCCTTCGTGAAGAACAACATTTACAATTTTGCCTACAGTAGCTTGTCCTTGATATAAAGCAATTACTTGCTTTAATTCATCTGCAATTTTATTACTCTTCTCTTCTTTTTCAGAAATTAGATTATTAATCTTCTCCCTTTTGCTTTTTTCGATACCTAAATTATCAAGCTCTATATCAATTTTATTTTGAAGATCTTTAAAATTGTAAAGAGCCTTTATCTTTTCATTAATATCCCTATTACTTCTTCCTAACCCAACATTTTGTCTATATGCAAATCTTCTGTTTTCAAGTTCTTTTAATACTTGTTTAGCTATCTCGCGAAGACCGAAGTACTCTGCATTTTCTTTTAATCCATCCCTTGCGGATTTCTCAGCTAATCCAGATTGATCTTCTGATTGAATATGAATAAACCCAATTACTTGATCACATCCCACTCTTAATGAAGGATTCTGAACTCTTTGATTATCTAGATACAACCAATCAAAACCAGCATCCCCCAAAGGTCTAATTCTAAATCCATTACGATATACTCCAACACCATTGAATGTGTCTAAAATAATCCGTGCTTCTCTTCTACCTACATATTGCCCTGTCACTGGATCTTTAAGGCCTCTTTCTATTAATCCGTCGATAGATGCAGGATCTCTGTCAAAAACCCTAAAATCTACTTTCAATTCTCCACAAAATGCTTGTCTTTCCTGATTATTGTCTTGGTTTAATAAAATTTTAAAATCATTTAGCTCCTCTTTCCGACTTTCTTTTACTCTATTGTTTTCAAATTTTAATTTAGCAGTGCCATCTTTTAAGATTTTTCCAGAAATTCTATAATCAAATAATTCAAATAGTGGATAAGGCTCAATTACTTCGCTAACATTAGAATAACCTTCATAAGGGAAGTCTCCCAGATTTAGTGTAATTTTAAATTTATCCCTATCTTGATCTTCTACTTCATTATCTGTGGGCGGAATGAGTTTTTTGAGCTCGGATTTTAAATTTCTTAATTGTTTAGCATCCCATTCTTTAAGATGATTTTCATCTCCAACAATTATAATTTCAGTTCCACTTTCTTCATCTGTTTTGAAGTTCTCAATTAATACATCAACATCGTTTAAATATTTTGCATCTTCAAAATCTTTCCAAATTAAATATAATGTTGTCAGATCTCCATATTTATCAATTGTTTGTAATACCAAATCATCTCCTATCATGGATGCAGAGTATCTACCTATTCCTTTCTTACCTTGCATTACCCTTTTCCCAGGACTTAATTTTCGAGTAAGCTTATCGTCTGTCGATGGCACCATCCATTTGTCAGTCACAGTTTCAAATGACATGCCATGTCCTTTATCTTCAATAATGACTTTAATCCCAGTAAATTTTTTCTCAATTCCTTGCTCAAATTTGTTTTTTTCAAAAGGAATAAGCGAAATAGCACATGTTGGCGAATCTGCATCATAAGCATTTTTTACTAGTTCTACGATAGCAGCGTACTTATCTTTTATCAGATCACGACCAATTGTAATTATATGTCTTCCTGCTGGTCTTATTTTAAATAATCCTTCCTGAAGTTTGGTGTGTTCCATTATTTTCTGTTTTAAAATTCATTAAGTATTTAACTGGTCTATATTGTAATTTATTAAATATATTTTATTCTACTAACACATGATGATCGTTTATGTAATATTATTTTACATTAATACATTAATAACTAAATGGCCAGATATTTAGTTATTAATGAATTGTTTTTTATACTTATATAATATTAAGTCATATTTGTTGACTTAACTATCTTTCCATCGTCAGAAAACTCAAAAATCGATTTCCCTTGCAGGTTTATCTCATCAACTTTTTTCAGACCGTTATGAAAATCTATTGCTGCAATAGCCTTGTAGTTAATTATGATTTCAATAGAACTCTGGATATGATTTATCGCCTCGATGGACCGCTCTCGCTCGCTGAAATAGGAGAGGGCGTCAATGGCTTGATTCTTAAACTCTTCAATATCGCGTAATTCCATCGTTTTCTCGCCGTTCATGACGTTTAAGAAGAGTATGCCATCAGCAAATCTGTTATCATACTTTCCACATTCATCTCGTTGTAGGCCTCCACATACTTGAAAATCTTTTCCGTTCTATTATTTAAGATGGATGGCTCAGTAAGCGCTTTCCCGTTTGCGTCCATAATTTAAGTAAGATTTATTTTTTACGTTTCAGACCTTTTTCTAACGATATTACTTTATAATATTCCTGTTTTCGGCCAACCTCTCCCTTGTCAAGTTTTTCTCCTGTTTTTTCAACGTTTTCGCTAAGTTCATCAGAAAAAAGACCAGTAATGCGTATTGTAGAGCCTAATTTTTCTTTTAATTCTTGAGGTAAACTATCATACACTTCTGAAGGAAGAAATTTCTCCATATCTTTAAAAGCTTCTAGTGCATCAATAACAGCATTATTTAAGTCAAGTTTATTGTATTTTTTAGATTGAGGCGGTCCTACTTCAGCTCTCCACAAGATCTTCTCTTGGGTGAGCGTTGGCAAATTCTCTTTTTCAGGCACCTTGAATTCGGGATTTCCAAACTCGTAATAATTTAAACCAAAAAGTTGAGCTATTTCTCCCAATTTTTTCAGGGTAGGACCATTTTTACCCTTTTTAATATCTTGAACAATATCTGTTGAGGTGTTAAGAAGGTTTTTGATATCTATGTGATAGAGTCCATAGTATTCCAGATAATATTGTAAAATATCTATATACTCATCAACTATATTTTTACTCATAATTTATTGAAAATATTTTTATATTTTATATTTATTACCTATATTTGTTTCAGCAACATATAGCGACAACTAGGGTAGAGGATATCTCTACCTAAACGATGTCACTCATATTAGGAAGCCGCTAAATTTTTCCCTATGAGTCGACCTTGGGTTCGCTTTCTATTGGATTTTTTTATCTTTGTAGATATTAGTCCAATAGGGCGATTCCCTTGTCAGTCTCCGGGGAGCCATGGTTTTGATCATGGGGTACTTAGCGGCACCACTAACGGAGCATTGGGATTCGCCCTATTGGTTTTTAACCAATGCGAGTTTCCTCAAGCTTTCTGAGCACATCGTTTTTTATAACCACAATTAGATTATGATAAAACGAACAGAAAACACCCAATTAAAAACCACAGTTTACCTCCAGGAGCTAAGCCATCGGTTTGCCGACACTATTCCCATAAAGAACGCTATCCGCGCGCCTGAATAGTCTTTAAATTATTAAAAACCGAAATAGGAGAGGGCTGCTATCGCCAATTTGTAATGTGCCGATAGGATACAAATAAGTACTACCTTATTCAAGGTTTTCCGATCTGTCTGTTTTTACAACATTCCCTTTAGATCAGGTTAATAATAGATTTAAATGCTCTATTCAAGCGTCAACAACTTAAAATTAGCATTTAAAATTTATTGTTCCAAACAAAATAAAGGAATTTAAGCATAGATTTCTATTGCTTACAGATCGGTTTTTTATCTTTCCCGACAGGAAGCGCCATAATGTCCCCCTAATCAATGCTTTGTAACCGTCTCGGGGCGCTTTGCGGGATTTTGTTAATTCTTAATTTGTGACACCTGCAGGGACTAAAATTTCTTGCAATGACACCTCTTTGGAACGCAATTTTTTTGCAATGGGGGAAGCTATGCCTAATAAAAAGGAAAGGCCATAGCTCAAGTCATCTTTATGAACCTTTAAAATGAATCAAAAATATTCAAATGTGCTCGCCCTAGAGCTAGCTATATACCAAGCACATGAACCTGCTTATGATCCGATTAAAAAGATCATCGAATTTTGGAATAAGTACGACATCAATACCATTCAAAATACGATCAATATACTATTGAAAAAATCAGCCGAGAGATCTTCTGGCGAGAATGTTCTGGAAATCTGCCACAAGCAGGTATTTGCTGTGGAGGTGATGGCGCTGCTAATTGCCTACTTCCATATACACAAAGACTTTATGGACATTAGTAAAATTGATATTTCAGAAGCTGAAACAACATTATCCAGCTTGGATGAGCTCGAAATAACAAAACGGATCCATGAGTTTTTTGGACGAATTACAGACTAACCTTAACAATAAGCAGATGAAACACAGATCAAATCTGATGACTGCCTTATTGGATAAGGTAGTATATCTGGCATCTACAAAAGATGCCGCAAATTATAATTTAAAAAAAGTACCATTTACGTGGGGTAAAAAGCACCCCTTCGATTGTTTAGTATATAGCTTGAGGCAGATGACGTCGGCATGTACCCCTGTGCCGATGCCAAAGAGTATAAAGGGAATGTTTAGCATAAGGACAATTCTAATCCTGTTCCTTATGATGTTCAGTTTTCATATGTTTAGTTTATCAGCTCAGACGCCCCGCAAGGACAGCGGGGCGGAAGGGTTGTTGTCCATCAGCGGTACCGTCGTGTCTGCAGTAGATGGTAAGCCAATCCAAGGGGTGTCCATTCGAGTAGATGGTGAAAAGGGTAGGGCTTTGTCCAAAAATGATGGTTCCTTTTCTCTCCATACCTCAAATCCGAAAGGCACAATTTCATTCTCCCACATGGGATTCAAGCAATTAGAACTGCCTTATGTTGCTGGGGTATCATTGAATGTAAAATTGATACCGATAGAGAATCAATTGGACGAGGTGGAGGTAGTTTCTACGGGTTACCAAAAGATTCCGAAAGAAAGGGCAACGGGAAGTTTTGAGTTTGTGGACAATAAGCTACTCAATCGCAAAGTGTCAACAGATTTTATAAGCAGGCTGGAGGATGTGGTACCCAGTATTACCTCGGTCAAGACATTTGCAGCCGGACGCGGCAATTATCCAAATATTTACATCCGTGGGAATAGCACAATCGGCCCCAATCGTTGGCCCTTGATCGTACTCGATGGGATGCCTTATCAGGGTGATTTTAATAATATTAACCCCAATGATATCGAGAATATCACCGTGCTCAAAGATGCTGCAGCCGCTTCAATCTGGGGAGCGCAGTCTGGAAATGGCGTTATCGTCATCACCTCCAAGAAAGGTGTGCTCGAACGTCCTTTTGAACTGTCGTTGAATTCGAATCTGACAATAGCTGCCAAACCTGATCTCTACTATCAACCGCAGATGAATTCTTCGGATTTTATTGATGTAGAAAAAACTCTTTTCAATCAGGGGTACTATGACTGGATGTTCAATGATATCTGGAACAACTTTAGCCCTGTGGTACAAATTCTTCGGAAACAGCAGCAAGGAAATCTTACGGAACAGGAAGCTATGGCACAGATCGATCGGTTGCGCAACAGCGATATGCGGAATGATTTTGATAAATACATATATCGAAATGCAATAAAGCAGCAATACAACGTCCAACTCAGTGGGGGAAGTGCTAAAGTAGCCTCATTATTTTCTGTAGGTTTCGACAAAAATAAAGGTGGAGTGGTGACTTACGGCAATGATCGGATTTCGCTCAGGAGCAGTCACCTTTATCGTCCATTCAAAAAGATGGATATGCAAGTGGCAATTCAGTACGTTGAGAATAGAAACAGAAAGAGTGATGCACCATTAGAATATAATAGCATGGGTAATGGCTTCGGCAACTATCCCTACATGCAACTAGCAGATCAGAACGGTAAGCCTCTACAGGTTGAGACCGTAGGCATGAATCCGATGTTCCGGGATACTGTCGCCGGAGGGAGGCTTCTGGACTGGAATTATAGACCGTTAGCTGAATTAAATGAAACGTATAACCGGCGGACGAACAAAGAGGTGTTACTTGACTTTAATCTAAATTATGAGATCATCACTGGATTGCGGGCTTCGCTCTATTACAGCTATCGGAATAATAATGGTCTTGAAGAAACCTACAGAAGTAAAAACAGCATCAGCATGCGCGAGATGATCAATTATTATGCTTCTTGGGATAATGAAAAGGTAAACTTTGCGGTGCCCATAGGTGATTTTTATCAGCCGTTCAACCATCTGGGCCAGGCACATCAGGGTAGGGCGCTGCTTTCATTTGATCGGAGCTTTGCAGATAGGCATCGGCTGAATATGATTGCCGGGGTCGAAATTAGGCAAAATGTTGAGCGTGCTTCATCAAATGCCTATTATGGTTTTAATCCGGAGACTTATGCCTATGTCAACGTGGATTATACACGCAATTATCCTTATCTGAATGGGATGGCAGGGGAGTTGACCATTCCGGACTATAATGTGCTTACTAAATTGACCAATCGGTATCGCTCTTATTATAGCAACCTCGCCTATACGTATTTGGATAAATACGTGCTCTCAGGGAGTTTTAGGAAGGATGGTTCAAACCTCTTTGGGGTGAAATCCAATAGTAAAGGACAGCCTTTTTGGTCTGTTGGCCTAGCATGGGTGATGTCAAAAGAATCATTTATAGGTCTAAAAACAACTGACTACCTCAAACTGCGAGCAACCTATGGGTATAATGGCAATGTGAATAATAATACCTCGGCTTATCCGATAATCAATATTCAGACAACACCGCACTTTATCACTGGGCAACCCTATGCTACCATGCAATCACCGCCTAATCCCAGTCTACGGTGGGAAAGGGTCGGTACATTGAACCTGGGGCTGGACTTTTCTTTTCTCAATAATCGGCTAAGCGGAGCAATGGAATATTATGATAAAAGGCCAAAAGATCTGATCGCCTCTTCCCGCATAGACCCGACATCTGGTTTTAATAGCCTCGTTGTCAATAGTGCCGATCTGCATGGCAGAGGAGTAGATCTATCCATTAATTCGGTCAATATCAAAAAGAACAACTGGCAATGGTCTTCTAATCTTGTATTCGCTTACAACCGGACAAAAGTGGCTAAGTCATATATCGCAAATCCTACTGCCTCCAACTTTATCGGTGGAGCATTTGGCAATTTGATGACGCCAGTCGAAGGGGCTGATCTATATACGGTATATGCCTACAAATGGGTCGGTCTCGATCCCGAAACGGGGGAAGCGAGAGGTTATGTCAATGGGGAGATTTCAAAGGATTATAGCCAAATTTTTAACAATACGACAGTATTTGACCTAGATAATCATGGTACGGCAATGCCTGTTTACTTTGGCTCTTTGCGTAATAATTTGAGCTGGGGTCCGGTGGAATGCTCGTTCAATATTGCTTTTCAGCTCGGGCACGTATTTATGCGAAGTACATTGAATAATACCCGACTGATCTCAGATCGGGTAGGCCATGCAGATTATGCAAAAAGATGGCAGAAACCGGGAGATGAAGCTTTTACTGATGTACCGGTATTCACGTATCCTGCAAATTATTATGCAGATTACTTTTACGAAGCATCTTCGCCACTCGTAGAAAATGCAGGGATCATCAAATTGAGGGATATTCAGCTGACCTATCATTTACCATCGCTGCAGCGGCTTAAATATAAAAGTGCTTCGGTATACGCCTATATGGCAAATATCGCTACGCTATGGCGAGCTAATAAGTTGGGAATAGATCCTGAATTTGGCAGGAGCAGCCCTGACCCCCTGGCTGTTTCACTCGGTGTTAACTTAAAGTTTTAGAAACAAAAAATCGTGTATCGAATATTTTTTTTGTTCATAACATATTGTAAAATATATAATTAAAGGAATATGTTTAAGAGATTATTTAAATGGATGGTTTCCTCATTTTTGCTGCTATCGAGCTGTAACAACTATTTGGATTTAAAGCCCGACGCCAAAATGGTTATCCCCAAGACATTGGAGGACTGTGAGCTACTGCTCAATGATTACAGCACCATGAATACCAAGTATCCCAGTTATGGTGAAGTGGCCGCCGACAACTATTACCTGACTGCATCCTCATGGAAGGCTATTTCTGATATTGACGAACGTAACGTATACATATGGTCGGATGAACCGATTGTGTCGACCAACCAGTGGCAGGGCCCCTATAAAACTATTTACCAAGCGAATCAGGTTTTATCGGTATTGGCAGAAATCACAGATCGTTCAGGTGATCGATGGAAGATATGTAATGCGGGCGCACATTTCTTTCGGGCATTTGCGATGCAGCAGTTGATGCAGGTGTTTACACCGCCTTACAACAAGGACACTGCGCCCGAAGCCCTCGGCTTGCCGATAAAGCTTTCGCCGAACCTGGATGAGCGCTCGGTAAGGGCTTCGCTCTATGAAACCTGCCTGCAGATTATAAAAGATTATACACTCGCAGCACGTGATCTGCCTCTACAGGCAGAAAATAAAGGTTTGCCCGGCAGGGCAGCAGCCTACGCTGGCTTGGCCAGACTTTATTTGGAAATGCAAGATAATGAGCGCGCATTTCAATATGCAGATTCCGCGCTGGCCCTGCAGCCTACACTGCTGGACTATAATAGTCTCAATGCTGCTGCCAGCCTTCCGTTTGCAAGATTCAATGCTGAGGTACTTTTTCCGGCAACGAGTTCTTCCAGCTACGCCTTGGGACAGAGCTATGCCCTTGTGGATACGGCGCTCTTTAGGAGCTATGCGACAAATGATCTGCGACGAGGCCTCTTTTTCAGACAGACGGGCAATGGTATGGTGTTCAAAGGTTCGTACGATAATTCACTATCGGGAATATTTGTGGGCCTCACAACGGCCGAGATGTATTTGACAAGGGCAGAAGCTGCCGCACGCCTCGGCCAGCTTGATCTGGCAACCGAGGACCTAAATACATTCAGATCAGTTCGCTATAAGGCGGGTAGTATAAGCCCTTTCGAAAGTACCAATGCAACCGAGCTGCTAAATGAGGTGCTGCTAGAGCGGCGGAAAGAGTTAATTTTTAGAGGGCTGCGCTGGGCAGATCTAAAAAGGCTCAATCAAGAGGCAAGCACTGTGCAGACACTGACAAGGATGCTAGATGGAAAGTCATATACGCTGAAGCCTGGTAGTAAAAAGTATGCAATATTGATTCCCCAAGTAGCCATCCAAGAGTCGGGTATGACGCAAAATGCCCGTGATTAAACGGGTATTATATAGTTAATGTTGAGTTTCTAAAATAATATAAATCAAGAAGTAATGAAAAGAAATATAATGAAAGTAGTTTTGTTTTCCATAATGGTGTTATTGCATTTAAACAATGCATTTGGGCAGAGTAGAGGCTTAAAGGTAAATGACAAAATGCCAAAGCTAAATAAAGTTGAGTTGGTCGGCAGCACGATGGAGCTGAGTAAAAACCCGTCGGTTGTAATCTATGATTTCTTCGATACCTATTGCGTCAGCTGTATCGAAAGTATGCCCAAGCTCAAAGCCTTACAAAAGAAGCTGGGAGCTGAAGTGCAAATTTATATGGTCACCTGGCAGGATAGGGCAACCATCGAAAAATTTTACCAGAACAACAAGTTTCTGAAAGAAAAGGACGCCATCCTACCGACAATTATAAATGACAAACAGCTCAAAGCGCTATTTCCGCATGCCGGAGTTCCCCATGTGGCCGTCGTAAAGAATGGTATCGTCCGTGCTGTCACCTTTAGTGATTTTATAACGGTAGAAGGAGTAAACGAACTTCTGCGTAAAGATCATATAAAGGCGTCGCTGAAAGATGATTATATGCAGCTCTCTGATGTGAAAAACAATGCCAGCGATGGGATTGCTTCGGTTGTACTCAAGGGCTATTCAGAAGACTGGCCACAATGGGAAGGTATCCAGGAAACGAAGACAAGTGCCGGTACAACAAAAATTACACTTTCCAACAATGGTATCTTACGGACCTATAAGGCCCTGTTGAGCCGTATCAAAAAGCCGACATACCTTTTGGGAAGTAACCGTATCATCTGGGATAACGTAAATAGGGATGTGTTGGATTACCCCGAAAATACAGGCGGGATTCAAAAATGGCTTACGCAATATGGAATTTGCTACGAGCGGAAAAGTTCGATACCGATGGATAGTATCGCCCTAACGCATGCGGTAATCAATGATTTAAATCTTTTCTTGGGTTTGGATGTTCGCTTTGAAAAACGGATAATACCTTGTCTGATTCTTCAAGAGGACAATACAGGCCCTCGTGCTGTTGTTGATCCGAATGATATTCGGCAGGGCATGGAGGGGACTGGCGTATTAGCGTTTTTAGTAGACTATAGTGGCTTATTTCCGCCGGTCTATGATGAAGTGAATAAAAAAGATCGGATTAAGTTAGGCGATTTTACAAACTTGGAAGAACTCAATCAACAGATGCAGGGACAAGGGTTAAAGTTTGTAGAAGGTGAGCGGGAGATGGAAGTGCTGGTAGTCTCAAAGAAATAAATCTATGTATATGTTAAAGCAGAAACGGGGGATTATTTCCCCCGCTTTAATCTATGGTGCATTACATCCTTATGGAGTACTTCTCAATCTGACGTTTGAGGAAGTACTATTATTTTGGAGCGCCACAATCATTTCATTTTTTAGTGAATCTGTAAGGTCTGGCTGTCCACTACCGTTGTCAGTAGCATTTACAGCACAAATCTTAGTTGATCCACTGCAGGAAGGTGTTGCCACACTGCTGTAATGCGACGGATTTGTCGGATTACCCCCTGCATTTAATTGAAACCATGCCATGTTGCAAAAATTTAAATTAGTCAATTCTTGTTTATTAATCAGCTACATCCAAGATGTATCCGGTTTCACAGATTCTGCCGGGCTGACCGAAACGCCTTACTGTGCCAGTCCTTTTCGATTATTGCTATACCATACCGACACACGGGAATAGGGCAAATTTTCTTTTGTGCTGTTTCATAATCTTGTTTTTTATTGGGCTTTTCGGATTAAGCTTCACCTGTACATATTACTTTCTTCGATTAAGCTGAATGGCATTGTTTTGCTGTCTCCGAGCTGCTATTACAAAGTTCAAGCACAGCCCATTATCTATATTGGGATTTTGAAGGCTAAGTTTTGTGTTTACAACGACAAAAGATTTTGACGGGATGCCCAAAAAATTGGGCTATTAGCAATCATGATCCCGCAAAAGGCGGCGGAGCAATTCGCTGCTGATTCCCATAAACCGGGCCAGTTCATGATGCTTCACATAGCTTCTAAGATCGGGGTATTTGTCAAATACAAAATCGTACTTATCCTGATTGTTTAACGATAATAGCTTATGTCGATAATCGAGATAGGTCTGTTGTTTGTCTGTGAGATTGGCATACAGGTGAAAGACTTTCGAGTTGTGCGCATTTATTTCCTCCAGTTGCCGGAGCGAGGTACGGTAGGTACAGCAGTCACTTAGTGCGGTAAACTGATAGCGGTGTTTATGGTTGGGGATCATCAACGATTCGCCAGCTAGGGCATAGCGCACAGGACAGGTCTTCTCATATTTCCCAAAGATGCCGTCAACGATCAGATAAAGCTCGCCCCAGTCGTTGACGAGCCGTTCGCCCTGCATAAAGCGCTCTTCTTCAAATACCGATGACAGCTCGGGGATCTCAGCCTGCCAATTAGGGTTAATATCCCTAAAAAAGGGATCGAGCAGGTATTCTTTATTTTTCTTCATAATTAAGTATTTGGCAGTAATTGTTCGTTTAAAATAGGCCGACAATTTATTAAACTCAGCTGGTGAAGTCAATTTTTGGGAAATAAATGGTTTAACTGGGGATGAACGCTGCAATTACAGGGACAAATTTAGCTTTCAACATTTGATCGCTGTGCAAAATCCCTTTTATCCCAGAGAAAGACTTTATTTCCCATTTATTTTTTGTTTAAAAGGCAATTTTCATCTTTGTCACGCTGGCCAGCAAATGGAATAAGAAATGCTCTTAACGGAGCAACGGGAATGACCTGACCCGGATGGTTACAGGTCGACGACCTAAAGATAAAAATGGAAATAGAAATCGAAGTAGCGGAACCCATCGTCTTTGTCGGAAGCTCCATTATGGAATTCTTCTCCGAAGACCCACCACTGATTGATCTGGGCGATGACAAATGTTGGCCCGAATCATTTTAAGCGGGCGGAACTGCTAATCCTGCAAACAGGAAGGCCGGTAGGCCTTCCTGATCTTAAAGTCGTCTATTTTAACTCCTTTAAATCAATCTTATGGATACCCAACAGACCAAAAACCTGCACCGTCTCATGTGGCTGGCCAATGTACAGCAGTTTTACCCGGATAAAGCATCTGAACAGTTATGGAAAGATTATACAAGCTGGCTTAAAAACAGGAATCAGTTTCAACACCTATATAAACGCTATCCTCTTCATCAATTACCTAATTTCGATCCTTTGCTAATGGACATAAAACCTGCAGGAGGTATACTCATTTCCTTTCATTATGGCCCTTACAGATTACTACCTAAGTTTCTGGTCAAGTGCGGTTATCAGATTACGCTGCTTGCCGCGGCATCTATTCTGGAGCGCGAAGCTGAATACTATGATGCCGAGCTCCGTAATGCGAAGCTGCCTAGCGAAATGCTGCAATGTATTGATGCCAATAACTCCTATTCGCTCAGAAAGATTTTGTCGGCAGTAAAGGAAAAACGGCTTGTACTTGTTTTTATGGATGCCAACGAAGGGCAGCGTGTAGATCACAGCGATAGCAATAAATTGCCCGTCCCTTTTGCTGCGCACTATTTCTGCTGGCGGACCAATATTTTAAAGCTCGCGACAAGATTCCGTATCCCGGTATACTGCACCTATATGGAGCGCTGCGAAGAGGAGATACCCTGGGCTGTCCATCCATTTGTGCCTATTTTGACCGATACGAAACAACCTACTGCAGCGGAAATGATGCATGCTTTTTCAGGGCTTCAGCTCAGCTTTCAGCAGATGATGAACCAGGGGTGGATATATTGGGAGAATTGGGCTTTTATCCATCAGTACAATGGCGATAAAGCGAATACTAGCCGGGGGATAGCAGCGTCGGGAAGCTGGGTCTTACCCCTGGAATATCAACAGCAAAAATATCTGTTCGACATTCGGAATAGACAGTTTTTTCAGATTAAAGCTTGATTTCTTTAAAGTTAATTGTTAATTTAGAGGGAATAAAATGTTAATATATGAAACCTAACCCTACTCTAAATGCGATTCATAATAGTTTATGGATGCGATCGGCTATGGCGGCAGGGCTGATGATAATCGGTCTAACACTGATTAATGCCACAAAAATTCATCGTTTTACACCATTAAGCTATAGTGTGTTCTTATTTCCTTATTTGATTTATTTTTTACTGCTCTATTTGGGATATCGGACTGCCCTAGGGAAGCAGCGCCATCGCTGGCTCGGCTATGGGCTAATAATCTTTGCTGTTCTGACAGTCTATCACGTCGTTAAATTTTACTTTTATGGTCTGGTACCACAATTTATGGATGGTTTTTCGGCGCCATGGTTGCCCGCGCATAAACCGGTGCTGATCAGTAAGATCATTGGTGGTCTGTTGTTTTTTGTCGCAATATACCTGACCGACTACCTCACCTGGGAAAGGTACTACACCGGCCTTAAATTTCGGAAGGCTGAAATGCAGATTAAAAATATATCGAATGTGCAATTGCTGTCAGGCCATTTTTTGGGCAACGTCTATGATCTGTTGCAGCCCAGGAGCAAGCGCATCCGCAGCAGGAGCCTGGTGTTCTTCCAGTACGTCAGCAACAAGATCGCAAACCCAACGGTATTGGTACCTCTTGGGGAGGAATGGGCATACACGAAAATATTGATCTCTTATTCCAGCAACAGAAATTTTAAGATCAAAGGGGAGGAGCTTATGGATAAAAAGCTCTTGAACAGATCTGTCCCCACGCTCACCATCATGACCTGGATCGAGAATGCGGTGAAGTATAGCCCCGATGATCCAGATGAATGGATCGAAGTAAAATGGATTAAGGTATCGGAAGGTATGCAGCTGCAGATCCATAACCGTGTTGCGGCAGCTGATGTGAAAAAAGGAACGGGCAAGGGCCTGGAACTGGTCAACAGATTATTTGAATCGATGGAAAATCAGCTCATTGAGCTCGAGTATATGGTGGCATATCAGGAATATTTTATAGTGAAACTGACTTTCAAAAACCAATAATATGGCAAAATACGATGTGGTCATTATTGACGACAATGCATACGATATCCGTATGGCGGAAAGTGCATTTAGGGAAATCAGCCAGGTGGGAGATATCAGGAGTTTTACCAAGGCGATAGACGGCTTTAATAATATTATTGATAATCCGCCAGATGTGCTGCTATTGGATGTGGAGATGCCGCAGATGTCAGGACTGGATTTGTACCAGACGCTGCCCGGGGAGAAGCGCCCGCCCGTCATTTTGTATACCAAGTCTGCTCAATATGCGTACGAAGGGATCAAGATTGCCGTGGCCGACTACCTGATAAAACCGGTAAGCTTCTCGGATCTTTACCTGGCATTCAAGCGCGCCTTGGACCAGAAAAGTATCCACATTAAGATGGATTTCAATATTGAGCCCAGCGGAAAATGGTTTAGTTTCAAAAATATGGACAGGCTGGTCAAGTTTGGCGATATCGTGGCGGTATCTTCCTGTAAAAACTATGCGGTCTTTCATTTGCGGCAGCCAGCAGAAGATTTCAATTACCGACTGACGATGGATGAGGCGGAGGCCATGCTTCCTCAAAGTACTTTTGTGCGGGTACACCGCGGTTTTATTGTCAATGTCAATTTCGCTACTACCGTTGTCGATCGTAAGATTTCTCTCCCAGACCGTACCGATCTGGAGATCAGTGTAAGTGATATGGGGTTGATACGCTTACGTCAATATTGTTGATTGGCCTATTTTTATGAACTTTTTATAAACCCTAAATAAATATGTATGCGTAAAAATCAGTACCTCAAGGGCTTTTCCATAAGTCCTGGGCATTCCTTTACCCAAAAATTGATCTTGCTGGAACTTCTGGCGCTAAAGCGCCAACTGGCAACTTATCTCGAGCTGCGGGAGCAGCTGGAAGCGGAAAATGTGCTGCTGCGTGATGCCGAATATGTCAAATCGCATGTCGGTATTTCCACCGAGACGCTCTATCGGCTGCAGCGCGATGGCTATATCTGCATAGCCAAGCGCGAGCGCAACAAACGCTTTTACCGTGATGTGGATGTAGAACGCCTGCGCAAGAGCTACCGCGGCCTATAACCTGCCCGGTCAATCGATTTTTACCTGTATACGCATTACTTTCTTCGGGCGTCTCTCTTAATGGGAGGCGTTTTTTTATCTATTTTTTTTGCATCACGTAGTTTGTCAGCTCCACGCCCTTTCGGCTGACTTGCTGCTCTTGGATGACCCGATATCCACGGCGCTCAAAAAAGGGCTTTGCCGTAATCGAAGCATGGGTTGTAAATAAATCGCATACGGCAGCATTTTCCAGTTTATTGCACAGTGCAGTGGCAATACCCTGTCCCTGATAGTCTTTGTGCACGTAAAGGCGGTCGAGGTAGCCAGCTGGAGTGATATCGCCAAATCCTACAAGCTGATTACTCACCACTGCAACGAAGGTATGGTGGGCCAAAAAGGACTCGTTCCAGGCCTTCAGGTCGAGCTGACCCGTCGCCCACACATCCAATTGCTCCTGGCTGTAATCTGCTGCATTGATCGTATGCACCGTATCGTAGAATAACTGACTGATCTGTGCCAGATCGGAGGGCTGATAGTGTCGTATTTCCATTGTTTATTTTTAAGGGTTTCAAATTTAAGATTATTTGCACGATTGCCCAACTTTCTTCTCCCGTGCTCCCAACCAGCTCCTGCCTTTACAGCAATTTTCATCGAATTGGCATTGGGATTTCATCGGGATAATCCGATCAGCACCCGATGAAATCTCGATGAAAATACGATGAGAGCAGGGAGTTAATCGGGGATTAACTCCCCGCCAGTTAAAATATGACCAGGGTTGTCAGGTAACAGCTATTGTGGCTATTTTGTTGATTAACAGTGTTTAGGTGTTCATTTTACACTAAAACGTTTTCGGTAATCACACAACCGATTGCGTTTGGTTCTGATAAGATGAATCTGGTTTTTTAACTGGATATTACATCCGTCATTCATTTGGTCTGTTTTACCTGAGGACGATAAATAACTTAATTTAAAATCTATACATTTTTTTTCAAGATGAAAACCAGCAAACGTATACTTATTTTGATGGCTATTGCATTGTTCCAGCAGGGGCTCGTAAAGGCTCAGTGGACAGGCAAAAGGGAAAAACCTGCTCACCCCATTGAAGTGAAATTTGGCGCCATTACCAAGCCAAACAGGACTGATCCGGCAATGGCCGCATTTCGAAATTATGGGCTAGGCCAATTTATCCACTGGGGTTTATATGCCATTCCGGGCAATGAATGGAATGGTGTAAGCGCCCGGAGCGGTGCACCGGCATCGGAGTGGATTCGAAAATGGGAGGGACCTACCGTACCTGAAAATTGGATAGAAACATACGACAACTTGTACAAACAATTTAATCCAAAAAATTTTGACGCAAAACAATGGGCCAAGCGCGCCAAAGAAATGGGTGCGAAATATGTCATCTTTACAACAAAACACCACGATGGATTTTGCTTATGGCCTTCTAAATATTCGGATTATACCATAGCGAACAGCCCTTATAAAAAAGATATCGTGAAGCAGGTGGTGGATGCATATACGGAGGAAGGGATCGATGTGTTTTTATATTTTTCTGTAGAGGAATGGAACAACAAGGACTATGTCAAAAACATTCCAAAAACGCCTGATGAGATAGCTCGCTTTGATCGCTTTTTGAAATATACCAGAAACCAGCTGCTGGAATTACAGACAAATTACCCCAAAATAAAAGGCTTTTGGTTTGATGGTACCTGGGATCCTTCCTGGATAAATGCTTATGCGTTTACATACAACCTAGAGAAAGAGCTGAGAAATAAAAATCCAAACCTAATCATCGGTTCGCGTTTTCGAAATGATGAATATGAAAGCCGGCATTTTGATTCAAACGGCGTCTTATTGGGCGATTATGAACAGGGCTGGGAGCGGAAGATGCCTGCAGATATGGAGTTGCTTGGCGGAAACGATTGGGACTGTGTGATGACAATACCGCCTAACGGCTGGGGATATATAAAAAATACGGACGGAATGTATTTGAAAACAACAAATGACATCATCGATTTATTGATGAAATCTCGCGCCATGAACGGTAATTTTGTCCTTAATTTCGGTCCGGACCAAGATGGAAATATGAGTAAACATGAGAATGAACTGATTACAGCATTGGGAAAATGGACGAATGCGAATGCTGAAGCCATCTATGAAGTGAAAAACTTTCCCTTAGAAAGTAAATATGGTTACTACACCTTGAGCAAAACTGATCCGACCTCGCTGTTCTTAACGGTAATCAATAGACCTGTAGATGGTATATTAAGACTTGCTTTTCCTAGAAATGCCAAATTGGTTCCCGCATCGGCAGCTTTACTAGATCATCAGCGTGATCTGCTGCTGAAAAAAGCAAATATTGGTTTGGATAGAGATACAAATACGTATTTCGATATCATTGTCCCTGAAAATTTGAAAACGAAAAGAGCTTTTGTAATTAAAATAAAACTAAATGCTCCAACAATTTCAGAAAATAAACTGATGGATGCGAAAATCTAAATAGTAATAATAACTGGTTGTAATAATACAGGCAGGAGTTAATAACGCATTAACTACCTGCCATACCAAATAATGCCATTATCCTAAGATGGTGATTTATCGATACTACTCCCCGTAATCAGTATCATCTGCCTTTTTACTTTTGATTTTTTGCCCATTTTAATCTTTATGTCGGTTCTGAAAAGTATGACGACAGGTCTATGATCGGTCAGTTTTCCGATGCCTGTCGGTCAACGGTCGGTGTAACTTTGTGTGTCTATTTGCTATTGATTTAAAGTGTTTTATGTTTGTTATGTCAATCAAGTGTACCGGTACGAAACAGGATTGATTTTAACACATGGGAACTATTGTAAACGGAGCAAATGGAGGCTTTAAGGGTAAAGCCGGCTCAGTAATCGGAAGTAGTTGGAAGAGCATCAACTACATCAAAGGGCTTTATAAAAAGAGATCTAAGCCCGCCTCAGAGGCACAGCTCATCCAGCAGGAAAAGTTCAGGACGCTGATGCGTTTTCTGCTACCGATCAATGTCTTTCTGAAAATCGGATTCGGCGGTAAAAACACGGAGAAAGTGACCCCGATGAATGCCGCATTTCAATTCAATCAAAAAATGGCGATTACGGGTGTCTATCCGGATTTCGCGCTTGACTATGCCAAGATCAGTATCTCGGATGGCGGCCTGTACGGTGGAGGTTCCGTCTCAGCCTCCTATGACTCGGGTGAACTTATCTTTACCTGGTCGACAGGTGCAAGTGAAACGTTCGAAACCTTTGCGGATGACTTGGTCTACGTGCTGGCTTATCATCCCGAAAAAGATGAGTTTATTTCAACGCCGGCACCGAGTACGCGATCGATGGGTGTGGTGACCTTTCTGGTGCCCGACCATCTGGCTTCCGGTTCAGTGCATACCTGGCTGTTTTTGTCCAATCGGTCCAAAACACGGGTGTCCAAAAGTGTGTATCTGGGCGAGGTACAGCTTATCTAATTAACTGTGGGCTGGGCCGATCGGGCTCAGCTCCTTTTTAACATTTTATTATGGCAAAAAAGACAATCAGCCCCGGGCAGCAGCGGGTGCGTGCGGCCTTTAAAGTGGGGGTGGCTTTTTTGAGGCCCTTAAATGGATTGGTCAAAAAGGGGTATTCCGAGATGGCCAAACGGAAAAATAGCCTCGCAGGGGGATTGGCCCTGGGATATTTACTTAAGATGGCCATCAGGCATGAGGAGGGTGGACCTGTGGTAGATCCTGCATTGGTACGCCTCAGTGAAGGTTCTCTGCCCGGTCTATATGGCATAAGCATAAATCGTTATACCGATTCTATCGAACTGACGCATGAGCTACGGTATTCGAGATTTTTAGATTCGGATGACCGGCTAATACTTTGTGCCTATCAAATGGATAAAGGTTATGCCTACGTCAACGAGCAGATCTGGCAACGCCGGGAAGGACGCGTAATTGTGCCAATTCCCGAAGGATTCCGCGAGGATGGATTCCATCTTTATCTACTGCTGTCAGACCGGAAGGGTACAAAGTATTCACGGTCAAAATATCTGGGTTATTCAACAAAATGAAAACAAAACATATCCTGCTACTCCAACGGAAATATGGGGCACAGGGAACCAATGGAACCATCACCTATAAGGGTGAAGAAATCTGCCATACAATCGAACTGCCCGATCGAAATAATATTCCACGGATAAGCTGTATCCCTATTGGGCAGTATAAACTGGAAAAGCGGCGTTACCCCAAGCATGGCGAGCAGATCGGTATTCCGATGGTGCTCGGCCGTGAAGCAATTCTGATCCATGCGGCCAACAATGCTTTAAAAGAGCTGCAGGGCTGTATTGCCCCGGTAACGGTACTAACGGGTGAAGGGAGAGGAGATTACAGCGGCAAGGCCTTGGCAAAACTTAAGGCACTGGTGTACAGTCTTTGGGATCAGGATGCAGAAGTGTATTTGAATATTCGCTAAATGAAAAAAATCTTAAAGAAAATAGGAAAGGTGCTGCAGGTGGTTCTTGCGGCTCCCGTTAAATGGCCCGGAAAGGCGGGTAACATCTTGAAATATATCGCTGTGGGACTGGGTATATTGGAAACAGTTATGGAAGAGGAAAAGCAGCCAGTTGTAAATAATTCCGACCTACCCATGTTGCCCAAGGAAAGGAGTGATGCTGATGAAAATCAATGATATCCGCATCTCTGCCCTCGGGGGCACGATCTGTTCCATCTGGGCCAGTATCTCCCTGGGCGATTTGCTGCAGACGGTATTAACGGCTGCGCTGGGAACGGTTGTTAGCTTTGCGACGAGCAGGCTCTTAGGGCGTATGAATAAAAAGGCAGGCCATAGGAAACCTTAGCCAGCTTATTGAAGACGTCTCCCTTAACGGTGAGACGTTTTTTACTCAAATCCCGATCTTCTTCGGTCCTTCTCCTGATCAGCTCCTGCGTTTCCAGTAGATCTCATCGGTTTGGCATCGGGATTTCATCGGGATAATCCCATCAGGTCCCGATGAAAATACGATCAAAGGCAGGTATTTGCTCGTAACAAATAGCCAATTGTAGGCGTCGAGTGAATGATTTTATTTGACCGCAGTAACCTCTAGCTCAACCAGAAGTGTTTCGAAAAGGTGTTTTACTTCCATCACAGTGGAGGCTTGCTGAAGCTGGTTCTTTTGAGCCCATGCTTGAAATAGATCAAAATTTTGAAATAATTCAGCAGAAGATGTCGTGTAGATGTTCAAGCGTACGATATGGCGAATTTCATATCCTGCTTCTAAAATGACACGCTCCACATTAGCAATGGCGAGTGATAGCTGCGTACGCATATCAGCATTACTTGAGATGCCGTTTTCGTCAATTGCGGTTTGTCCTGAAACATATAGGGTTCCACTTACATCTTTTACCTCTACCGCTTGTACATAATTCCGTTGCTCTTGCCACTTCCAGGGATTGATTGTTCTCTTTTGCATAGTCACTGTTTTTTAATGCCTACAAAGTTCGAGAGATCCCGAGAAATAAACCTGTGACTGAAATCACTATTTGTAAATTCGGCTGAGCGTTTCTCTTGAAACACCCAAATACTGCGCAAGAACCGTTTTAGAGATGCGCTGTACCAAAGCAGGATAAGAGCTTATAAAAAGTTCATAACGGGATTTTGGGCTGTCTGTCAACAAGGACAGTATTCTATGCTGATTGGCGATATGCCCATTGATTGATTTTTGTAAAAAGTAGTTCGACAGACTATACTGCTGCACAATACGCTGGTAATCCGCATAAGATAATGAATACAGCGCTGTTGGCTCTAAGCATTGTAAATAAAGCTTTGACCGGGTTTGATGATAAAATGCCGAAAAGTCCGTTTCCCACCAATCTTCGAAGGCAAATGATAAGATATGCTCCCTGCAATTTTCATCTTCGTAGGAGAGTTTGACCAATCCGGATTGTATCCAATACAGATCTTTTACCAGATCATTCGGTTTAATAATAAAAGCGGCTTTTTTGTAGGTTTTGTATTTAAAGTATTGTTGAATCGCTACGTGCTGCTCTAGCGGAATATGCTTAAAAATATCGTTTTCAAGGCTGATGTTATGATCCATAATCAATGAGGTTTAACCGGGTGTTTTTATCGATCCAGATAAAGAAATGTTATAAAATTCCCAGTTAATTGCTGCGGTATACTGCTTTTATTTAAGTAATCAAATGTAGCCAATTTTGTGGTCAAAAAAAACTTCAAGTGAAATCAAATCAGGTCTGTAATCGGTCAGTTTTCCGATGCCTTTCGTTCAGCTGTCTTTTTAATGTGATTTATATATTTGTTGTTGATTTAAAGTGTTTTATGTTTGTTATATCAATAAAAAATGCAGGTGTAAAAAAGGGTTGATTTTGGAACAATAGGGACCGAAAGTGATACTTGATGGCATTAACTGAGTAAAGCGCACTCCTGTAGTGCGCTTTTATCATTTGTATGGCTTGGGGATGAAACCAGGATAGTACGATTATCCTTCAGACATGGCTAAAGTGAGACTAGCCGTAAATCCTAGCCCCGTCGTTGTCACGGCCTTTATGGTCACCTTATAGTTGCCAGCTTTCAAACTGTCGCTCTTTTTCACGGAAACGACGCCTGTTTGGGCATTTACACTAAACAGCTTTTCGCTATCTGTAAATGCGAGTCCATCTTTTTGTATTGAAACCAGTTCGAATGCAGATTTATATTTTTCGGGATATAGTGTTGGCGCTGCAGAGACATAACCATTTGAGAGGCCGATATGTATGAGACTAAAGTCTATGGTCAAGTTTAGATCGGGATAATATTGTCCAAACAAAAATTTAATTTGTGGAATCAGAATGACCCTGAAAGTCGTGGCGGCGACAGGAAAACCATCTTTTCTAAGCTCGGGAGTCAATTCGAATGACTTTTCAGCTTTTTTTTCCGGATCTCCCGCATCCTTTGCTAAGTTGATATGCGTACCTGTTATTGAAGCAATGTTTTCTTGTCCATCCTTTTTAACCAAATGAAAGCTAGCACCAGTAATTGGTAGGCCGAGAGGATCTATTTCAAAATCAGTAGATTGGTCGCCATACAGTACATACGAATAAGGTAACTCGTTACCATTTTTTAGGCCTTTGATAGCAATAGATCCAGCCGTTATCTTGATTGAAAAACTTTCTTTTCCTACCACTTTGTCCTGAGATTCTTTGGCTATGACAGTGACTTTATAATCATCGGGAATCCGTGCGCTGCTCGATTGAGCTCCGTTTGGATAGAGTAGGGAACTGTTAATCAGTATGCTTTGTTTTTCGTTATCAAATTTGATGGCCTGGTTCAATTTATCACTGAGTTTAACCCCGTTGCCCAAATTGATGTCTGCAATCTGGGAAAAGTCAAAGCTGAACGAAAGTCCTGCTTTTGCAGATAGGTCTTTCGGCAGCTTAATTTCCTGTGTTTCGCCGTAGCGAAGGCTGACCTGCGATGGTAACGAAAGCGAGATTTCAGTGGGCGTAGGCGCTGTTTCCTTTTTACAGGAGGATGCAGCTCCGAGCATCAGAATCAGTGCCCCCGCAACGGCGATTTTTGTGTTGATGTATTTCATGTGCTGTAAATTTTTGACGAAGGTAGTGATTGTAAATTATTAATGCAACTATATTGCATTTGTGGTTTTCTTTTTTAATTTTGCAGCTCAAACAGGAATAAGCTACACGATGTTACGGTATCAGAAACAAGTTTTTTTAGCATCTCTAATGCTATTATCTATCGCAAAAACTGCACATGCGCAGCGTAAACCAACAGTGGATACATTGCGAAGCTATACGCTTCCGACCGCGGAGACAACTGGCTTTGCACCGGGCCATGGGCAAAAGACGAGGCTGGATCGAAAGCAGCTGGATCGTATACAGGCACAAACGCTTGGTGAAACATTGAGCCATATCGCTGGGATACAAAATGCTTCTTTTGGCCCCAATTCTGGTATGCCCATGATACGGAGTCTAAGTGGTAGCAGGGTAAGTGTGCTGTCCAATGGGCTTTCGATCAATGATTTATCTGGAATCAGCCCAAACCTAAACCCCAATTTCGATATGGACAATCTACGCGAAATAGAATTGTACAAGGGTGCTGCGAGTGTATTATTCGGCGGAAAGGCCATTGGTGGAGCGGTCAATGTTAAAGATAACACCATTCCGATGAATCGTCTGCCCAAGAAGATTTCAGGTCAGGCCAGTGCGGAGTTAGGAACGAATAATGGCAATAGCCAATCGCTGGCTTTCAATGCAAACATTGGAAAGTACTGGGTGGGACATATTGGCGCAATGAGGCTCAGGCACGGAAATCTCAAGATCCCGGGCAATACAAAAGCAGCCATTGCTTATGATCCAAAGATTGATCATTTGACCGCCGCAATGGCACAGGTAAATGTCGATCGTGAGACGATTCGAAATCTGACGCTATATCCCTATTTGAGCCAGTTCGTGATCGAGCATATGGGCGATCCAAAGTGGGGCTTATCGGAAGCCGATCTGTATACCTTTGAAGATTATTCATTTATCAATGGATCAAAGGTCCTAAACCCTCAAAATGACAAATATGTCGCTGGGCAGGATCCCAACACGCCACTTTACACTGAAGTCGTTCATGGGATTACAGATTACGCACCGGTCAAGCGTGGCGTGATGCCCAATAGCCATGCCGAGAGAAATGCTGTCAATGCAGGTGCCAGCTATATCAGAGACAACTTTCGGCTAGGTCTGGGGCTTTACGCGCTTGAAAGCTATTATGGTATTCCCGGTTTTGCGCAGCGCAACAAGCCTGTCCATAGTCACACGACAGTTTGGACCCCGATATATGAACCGATTAACACGCGTACCTATTCATATGCCTGGCAGGTAGAGTCTGCTTTTAAGCCAAAAACAGAGTTGATCTCGGCGGTTAAATTTAATTACCGCGGTGAAGTATCAGACGACCGGGAGCTCCTGGGCAGGTACCGTGTCAATAAGTTCGATAGTGAGCGTCATGCGCTTCGATCGGAGATAACGCAACAGTTTAATCCTTTTTGGTCTGGGACGAGTGGGGTTGATTTTTCAGTTGTGGCCTTAAAGGGCGAGGGGGATCGGCGTTATATCCCCAATAATCTGAGCCGGGAAGGAGGGATCTTTACCTTGCAGACAATAGAACTTAATCCAGTTGCCCTTCATGTAGGTTATCGGCACGACTGGGTTGTGCGGCGTACATTGAGCGATCCCACTTATCAGCGCAGCAGGGGGATGGCCGGAGGTGATCTTTCAGCCCGAGATTTTAACTTAAACCATTTTTCGGGAGATATCAAGTATTCAATTTTTGATATTGCCTATGTACAAGCCACATTTTCACACGCAGAACGCGCACCAGGGGTGAATGAACTTTATGCCGGAAATGATCATTTTGCAATCCTGGTAGAAGAAAATGGAGATGATCGACTGAACAAGGAAAGCTCAAATTCCTATGAGTTATCTGCAGGGGTAAAATATGGAGGATTCAAATGGTCGGCGACGCATTACCGCAGTTTTTTTAAAGATTACCTGTATTTGGCCCATACAGGCATTTCTCGTTCTGGAGGTTTTTTGGTCAAGGAATGGCGTGCTTCAGATACCGAAATTCAGGGCTGGGAGCTAGAAGGAGGCTATACCTATGCATGGGCCAAAGATTGTCATGTAGCGTTAAATGTTTTCGCTGATCTCGTCAAAAATATAAATACTTCGGATGACAACATGCGCAAATGGGCAGAAGGTGACTTTATGCCCAACTTACCAACCAGCAGGTATGGAATGTCGGCTGCACTTCAATATAAAAAGTTTTTTGGGAACGCCAATTTTGATCGGTATCTGAAACAACGCTATTTGGGTAAAAACATCAATATTGAGCCGCCGATGCCAGCTTATTCTTTGTTAACAGGACAATTAGGTTATAAGGTAAATATAAAAAGATATGAGTTTGTCTATTTTATTTCAGGAAATAATCTATTGAATGTAGAAGCACGTCCGCAAAATTCCATACTCAAATATCTTGCCCCCCTTCCGGGACGGAATATTTCCATTGGATTGAAGTTATTGCTCTGAAGAATTTGGTTTAATCGTCAAGCGTATGACATCTCTTCCCTCGGGAGCACGATCTGTTCCATTGGGGCAAGTATCAATCAGTGACTTTTGTAGCTGAATCGCGGTATTGTTTTAAACTCATTCCTTGGTGTCGCTTGAAAAACTTATTGATATGACTTTCGTCTGCAAAACCAAATTCATCCGCTATTTCGTGCACCCTTTTATCGCTAAAACGTAAGCGATGTTCGATAAGCCTGATGCGATACGAGGAGATATAGTGCTGAAGGGATTCATTGCACTGTTTACGAAAATAACTACCCAAATAAGTTGGAGAGAGATCGAATCTTTCCGCTATGACGGCGATTGTCAAACGTGCTGGATAACGAATATGTTCTTGAATATAATCTAATAGCTGCAAGATACGATTGTCTGCATGTGGACTTATATTTTTGGGCTTGATAATGGCTATATTTCGTGCAGCAATGACAATTAAAGCATTGACTAAATGCCGAACTAGATCTTCCGTATAGACAGATTCCTGGATGAGCGTTTGGTGTAAGTGTTGAACCAATGAGCCAACCATTTTCTTATCTTCTTGGTTGATCAACACAGATCCAGATAGATCCGACGCATTGTATAACAGACATTCGATATGATCAATACTTTTCCATTGATATTCGCGCACATAGTATTCTCCGAAACGGATAACCATAAATTCACAAATACTGTCAAGATCAAAAGAATGGTAATCCTTTGGCGTGATCAGAAAAAGATCACCGGGCTCAAAACGAAGTTCATTCCCATTGATGCCATGTACGCCATTCCCAGATAGTACATATACAAATTCAAAAAAATTAAACTGTCGATCCCGAAGTGGACAGCAATTTACTTTTTCATAATATACCTCCAGCGATTTAGAAATATTCTCTCTTGCCATACATGCAAATATACCCAAATGTACTTGATATGTACCTGTTAATCGATGTTATATAGGGTTAATTTTGTGTAATTCAACGTAAGTATAAATGAAAGCGATAGTTTTAAAAGAATTTGGAGATACAGGTAATCTCCTTTATAAAGAGATTGAAAAGCCTTTAATTAGGGCTAATGAGGTTTTGGTTAAAGTAAAAGCCATAAGTATTAATCCAGTAGATTATAAAGTAAGAAATCGACAAGCTCCTTTGGCAGAAGATTTAGCGCATTTTGATCCTTTAATTTTAGGTTGGGATATTTCGGGAGAAGTTGTGGCGGTAGGAACAGCTGTTACCGAATTTATAATAGGGGAAGAAGTATTTGGTATGGTCAATTTTGTGGGTCATGGAAAAGCTTACGCCGAATACGTGGCAGCTCCAGCTGATCATTTAGCGCTGAAACCCAAAAACATCACGCATATTGAAGCAGCGGCTAGTACGATGGCTGCCTTAACGGCATGGCAAGCTTTTGATAGTTATGGAAAACTGAGATCAGCAGATCGCGTATTAATTCACGCCGCTTCAGGTGGCGTTGGTCACTTTGCTGTACAGATTGCCAAATATTTGGGCGCCTATGTGATTGGCACTGCATCTGCTCCAAACAGGGATTTTGTTTTGGGCTTAGGAGCTGATGAATGTTTTGATTACAGAATGACGCCATTTGAAGAAGTATTACACGATCTTGATTTTGTAGTTGAATCGATCGGAGGAGCTAACTTTCAAAAATCCGTACAAGTATTAAAGCCATTCGGAACCATTGTCGCCTTAAATTCAGGATACACAAGCGAGGACGAACAGAAAGCGAAGGAAAAGCAACTTCATGCCTGCTATTTTATGGCGGTTTATTCCAGTAAAAAAGATATGGCTATTATAGCTTCTTTTTTGGAACGAGGTATATTAAAACCACACGTTTCGCATGTTTTCGATTTTGATGAAATGGCGCAGGCACATTTGCAAATAGAAACGGGACGAACTGTTGGGAAAGTGGTTGTCACTTTATAAAAAACATAGATAAGGAGTTCCGACAAGCTATCTTGGATAGTCCGTATAGTGCAATCACTTTTACAAACAAAGCTTCAGCACAGCGCATAATCTCCTGGTGGTGGGTAGATATATCGGCCTCGATTAGCGTACGGTGTGTATGTTTGATGATTTGCAGCGCTATGCTGCTTTCGGGTAGTATTTGGGTTGTGTTCGTATTGTGTTCGGACCACCTTCGGAAATGCACATTAGGGCAGCCAATATTGAATCGTTGCTGACCAGATATTTCCTGTTTGGAGTCTGGTCAACAACTGTACAGCATCTGTTCAATATCTGTTGCTTGTCCGAAGCAGGTACGAACCTGGTCCGAAGCAGAGGTCAACCTAGGTCCTTATCCTCCGGGCAGTAACAGGTATAGCACTTTTGGCCTGGGTATCTTGGAAACGGTATTCTTGGGCAAATTGGAATATAGCAAAACAGAAAAAGTTTATGTCTAAAAACTTTAACAGTGGAAAGAGCGGAAAGATGTTCAGAAGCAGCAGAGGTAATGCCGTGATTTTGTTAATAAGATATAAATAAATAGACAAGTCTGTCTATTTATTTATATCTTTGTTTCATGAAACGAAGAGGGCAGGTCGTTATAGATAAGATTCTGGACACGGCAGAACGGTTATTTTACGCACAGGGCTACAGCAATACAGGGATTAATCAGATCATTGAGGAAGCCGACGTTGCAAAGGGCTCACTTTATAAACATTTTCAGACCAAGACGGATCTGCTGGTAGCGTATATCGAGCGTCTACATCAGCTGTGGTTGCAGCGGTTGGAAGCTGCTGTTGGCGAGGTTAGCGATCCTAAAGGGAAATTGCTTGCTCTTTTTGATCACCATACAAAACGGCAGGCGGACAGGCTATTTGGGGGCTGCCCATTTATCAAAGCCAATGATGAAGCCTATACGGACGATCCGCGCTTCACTTCGGAAATCCAGCGGGTGAAAGAGCGGAGCAAGAGCTTTATCCGGACATTGGTTGAGCAATCGGGCCATCGGCAGTTGCTTTCAGATGATGAACTCGTCGATACCATCTACTATATGCTGGAAGGATCTATTGTTTCGGCGTCGGTTTTTAAGACTTCGGCTGAGATACAGGGGGCAAAACGGATCATAGAAAAACTGATCTAACATGAAGACAATACAAAATAAATGGCTGGAACTGTTGATCGTACTCGCTGCACCGCTACTCTCCGTGATCGATGTCTTTATCATCAATATTGCGATTCCGACCATTAAAAAAGGAACGCATGCTACTGACGGGGAGATGCAGCTGGTTATAGCGGGTTACCTGTTGGGCTATGCAGCCTTCCTCATCACAGGAGGTAGGGCCGGGGATCATTTTGGGAGGAAGAAAGTATTCTTTTGGGGCATGGCGGCATTTACGATAGCTTCCTGCCTCTGTGGAATGTCACAGTCGGCTCTGCAACTGAACCTTACCCGGTTTTTTCAGGGGCTTAGCGCCTCCTTTATGGTGCCCCAGACGATTGCATTTATACAGATCTTATTTACGGATCCCAGGGAGCGTGCCAAGGCATTTGGCCTGTATGGAATAACCCTGGGCACTGCAGCCGTGATCGGGCAGGTGCTTGGTGGATACCTTTCGGATCTGCACGGGATGATCGAAGGCTGGCGGCTGGTGTTTTTTATCAATCTCCCTATAGGAGCTGTCACCTTATGGGCAACACACCGATATGTAACGGAAACGCCAAGACATGAGCATACAAAATTTGACTATACGGGCATCTTAATCCTGACCCTGGCACTGTTTGCGTTGATTTATCCGCTCATCCAGGGGCGCGAATCGGGCTGGCCGCTTTGGAGTTTCGGCCTACTGCTACTTTCAGCAGTTCTGTTCCTGTGGTTTACTTATGACCAGAAGAAAAAGCTGGCAAAGGGTAGGGTTCCGCTAATAGATGTCAGGCTTTTCCAGATAAAAGAGTTTAATATGGGGCTTGCGGCAGTGCTTTTTCACTTTATGCTGCACACGGCTTATTTGCTGCTTAGTGCGGTATATCTACAGAACGGACTCAGTGTTTCTGCGCTTGACGCCGGGCTCTATTTTATCATCCCAGGTATTCTTTTTATTATTTCATCGGTGTTGGCATCGCGTCTCATCATCAGGTATGGAAAAAAGGTGCTGCTTGTGGGGGTTGTGCTGCTGCTGACCGCTTTTTACCTGCAGATGGTATGCTGGAAACCTGGTTCCGATCCGCTGTTGGTGATAGGCCTGATGGCTATCTGGGGCTTCGGAAACGGACTTGTGCTTCCTTCACTGCTGAATATAGCTTTACAGCATGTTCCCGTGGCCTATGCCGGTGCTGCAGCCGGCATCTATTCGACCTTCCAGCAGACCGCTTCGGCACTGGGCGTGAGTATTATTGGTGGCGTATTTTTTTACTACGCAAAAGATGGCTGGCAGCAGGCGTATCATTACGGAACCATAGGGCTACTAATCTGCACCTGTATGGTCGGCCTGATCCTGCTATTGGTATCAGGTAAAAAACCGGTACAGGCATCTGCCAGCTAGGAGGGCTAAACTCCGCTCAAGTGCATAACAGAGCGCGGCGTATAACCAAACTAAAGGCGTACAAATGCTACAAAATGACAGCTCCGTAAATCTGTGCTATTCTTCAGCTCAAATGAGTTAGTCTACCCGCACCAATAGCGGTAATTTTGGATAAACAAAAAGAATAAAGATGAGCAAAATAGTTTTTATAACAGGAGCTTCCAAAGGATTTGGAAAATTATGGGCTGAGGCCTTACTTAAACGCGGTGATAAAGTTGCCGCCTCGGCAAGAAATATTGCTGCATTGGCAGAGCTGAAAGCTGCCTATGGCGATAATCTCTTAGCAGTGGAATTGGACGTTAACAGCCGTGAAAATGTTTTTTCCGCTGTCAACAAGATCAAAGACCATTTTGGCCGTATCGATGTGCTGATCAACAATGCCGGATTTGGCTTATTTGGTACCACCGAAGAAACATCCGAGCAACAGGCCCGTGATCAGATGGAAACGAATTTTTTCGGATCATTGTGGGTGGCCCAGGCCGTATTGCCGATTATGAGGGCGCAAAAGAGCGGCCATATTATTCAGGTTTCCAGCTTTCTTGGCCTGACTACGATTCCTTTACTGGGTTTATATAATGCGTCAAAATTTGCCGTAGAAGGGCTCATCGAAACAATCGGCTCGGAAACGGCGCACCTGGGCATCAAAACGACCTTGATTGAGCCCAACGGTTTTGCAACAGACTGGGCCGGAGCATCTGCGGTTCAGACTTCTTCGGATATTACAGATTACGAGCCCGTGCGTGCAGCCTTTGCGGCGACTGGCGATAACCCCGATACCTGGGGCAAACCCGAAGCTACGGTAGCACCTGTGTTAAACATCATTGATAGTGAAAATCCGCCTAAACGCATTTTGTTCGGTAAAATTGCCTATCAGGTCATTAATGATGTTTATACGAAAAGGCTTGAAGATATCCAAGGCTGGAAAGAGGTCAGCATAGCCGCGCATGGGCATTAAAAAACGCCCAATCCGCTAGAATATTTTTTAACTTTGATAAAATGAAAACCGATGCAACATTATAGAACCCTTACAGAACTACATCTGGGCAATCGTTGGGAAGCGCCACAGCATCCGCTCTTCAGCTTGGTCGGCTGTCTTTCGGACTGTAAACTGGGGGATAGGGAATTTACCAGCGACTGTTATGTGATCGCGTTTAAGAAGATTAAATCCGGCAATTTGATGTGCGGCCGTACGCGCTACGATCACAATAACGGTTGTCTCTTCTTCGCGAAACCCCGACAGATCATCGAGATGAAAAACCTGGAGTTCGAAGAAAAGGGCTATATGTTGATGATCCACGAAGACTACCTGCATGGTCATGAACTGTTCAAGGAAATTGAAAAATACAGTTTTTTCGATTATGAAGTAAACGAGGCGCTGCATCTTTCCCCGAAAGAGGAGCAGCTAATTTTAGAGCTCTACGCAAAAATCCAGGACGAATACGATACTAATCCGGACGAATACAGCCGCGAAATTATGCTGAGCCATGTTTCCTCCATCCTGAAATATGCGCAGCGCTATTACAAAAGACAGTTTATCGATCGGACGCAGGTCATCGGCAAAACAGCATCTAAGTTTAACGATCAGCTTCGGAATTATGTAAATCAGGGCCTGCTGGCAAAAAGCGGCCTACCGAATGTGGCCTTTCTGGCCGATCAGCTCTTTGTGTCGCCACGCTACATCAGTGACCTGCTGAAGCAGGAAACGGGCAAAACAGCCATGGAGCTGATCCATATTTTTATGATCTCAGAAGCCAAGAACTTACTGCGCATAGGGGAGAAAGGTGTTGCTGAAATTGCTTATGAACTTGGTTTTGAAAATCCATCGTATTTTACCCGGCTTTTCAAAAAGCAGACGGGAATGAAACCCCTGGAATTCAGAAAGTCTCAGCTGAACTGAGTGATTCCAATGTTGCAGCTTAAATTCACAGGAAATAGCACTATTTTCCTGTGAATTTTTCTTTATTCCAATCCTACAGGAAGGATCTTCCGCCTACTTTTACGGATAAAATCACTTTTCGGAATGGATATGTTGCTGTAAACAGGCTGCCGTTAGCGAGACAGTATCCTTGAGTAAATCGGCAACGGTACCTGTAAACACCACATTTCCGCCATACTTGCCGGCTCCGGGCCCAATATCGATAATCCAGTCAGCCTGTGCAATGACATCGAGGTTATGCTCGATAACGATCAACGTATTGTGGTTGTCCACCAGGTTATTGATAAAGTTTAATAGCTTTTCGGTATCGTTTGGATGTAAGCCTGTGCTTGGTTCATCGAGGACGATAATCTTGTTGGAGTTCTTCAGTTCTTTGGTTAGTTTCAATCGTTGTCTTTCACCACCCGAAAAACTGTCTGACCGTTGCCCCAAGGTAAGATAGCCCAGGCCAAGTTGGAGTAACATATCAAACGACTGACGGTATAGTTTGTCCGGGAAAAAATCATAGGCTTCTTCGACAGTCATATCCATCACCGCGACAATATTTTTATCATGGTAATGATATTTTAAGACTGCTGGCTTAAAGCCCGAGCCACCGCAGACCTCGCAGGTCTGTTCAATATCATCCATAAAGGCCAGATCAATTTTTTCGATACCGATACCCTTGCAGTTTTCACAGGCGCCGAGGCTATTCCGGCTAAAAAGTTTATCGGATACCTGATTTGCTTTTGAAAACAGGGTACGTATCGCATCTGATAAGCCCAGGTAGGTCAACAGATTGGAGCGTGCACCTGTTGAAAATAACGACTGGTCGATAATGGTGGCTTCGGGATAAAATTTGGGCAGCACTTTGTTGATCAGTGTACTTTTGCCCGAACCCGCCACACCGGTAACCACGGTCATTACCTTTTGGGGAATGCTCACCTGGATGTCTTTCAGATTATGCAGACTGGCATGTCTGATTTCGAGGTATTCGCTTGCTGATCGTGGTTTATTATTAATTCGAGGCCGTTTGGCAAAATACAGACCTGTTTTTCCTGTTGATGTTTTTAGTCCCGTAACCGTGCCGTTATAGACAATATCGCCGCCGTTTTTTCCAGACGCTGGTCCCATATCGATTACGCGGTCGGCGATGCGGATCAAATCGGGGTCGTGCTCAACGAGTAAAACGGTATTGCCTTTATCACGCAGCTGCTTAATAATTGCAGCGATATTTTGTAAATCCATTGGATGAAGTCCGATGCTCGGCTCGTCAAAAATATAGAGTAAATCCGTCAGGCTGCTCCCCAGGTTTCGGACCATTTTGATGCGTTGGCTTTCCCCGCCTGATAGGGTGTCTGTACGTCTATCCAAGGTCAAATACTGTAAGCCGATGTTGACGATATGTTGAAGCTTATGTTTCAGTTCGGTGAGAATGACATCAAAAGTGCTGGAATGTAAAGAAGCAACAAATTCCAGCAGCTCATCGATCGAAAGGGCCGTACAGTTGGCGATATTTTTGCCCGCTATTTTGCAGGATAGAATCGTATCATTCAACCGTTTTCCCTCGCATACAGGACAAGTTTTGGTAATGATAACTGTATTTAAAGCCTCCTTTCGGCTCAAGATTTCCTTCGATTGCTTCTTGAGGAATGCTTTTTCAATGCGGGGGATAATACCCTCATACTGTACCGTTTTGCCCCATTCCGGATCAGGCTGTTTGGGTTTGTGTTCGGCAGCATGCAAAAGGAGCTCCCATTCCCGCGGCGTGTAGTCGTTCAGTTTTTTGTCGTTGTCAAAATAGCCTGATTGGGTGTAGCGTGTCAGGCGCCAGCCACCCGGTTGAAAGGTCGGAAATCGGATAGCCCCTTCGTTCAACGATTTTTGTTTGTCGATAAGGGAACCCACATCAATGGTCTGCACAATGCCCAGCCCTTCACATGCCTTGCACATGCCCGTTGGATTATTGAATGAAAAAGCGCTTGAATAGCCTACAAAGGGTGTCCCCATGCGCGAGAAAAGCAAGCGCAAGGAAGCATAGATATCGGTAGCCGTTCCTACGGTCGAGCGTGCATTGCCGCCCAATCTTTTTTGATTGATAATAATAGGGACATTCAAGTTGTCGATTTTGTCCACATCCGGAACGCCGATGTGCTGCAGCCGGTTTCGGATAAAACTGCCCTGTGTTTCGCTGAACTGCCTTTGGGCTTCAGCACCTATTGTTTCAAAGACCAAAGACGACTTGCCCGACCCGGAGACTCCTGTAAAAACAGTAATCTTTTTCTTGGTGATCTGGAGAGAAATATTCTTGAGATTATTTTGCCGGGCATGTATGATGTGAATATGTTCCATAATCATTAACTTTGGTAATTATTAACTAAGTTAACTATTTTATTGGCGATGAACAAAACTGAACAGAAATTTTATGAAGTGTTTACCGATTTACAATGCTTCATCTTGGCAAATATGAATAGGGGCGACATCAATGGCGTTACGGCTACGCACTATAATATGATCGAATATATTTACCGCCACGATCATTGTATCGTAAAGGAGATTGCGCAGGCGTTTAATGTAAGTCCGCCTGCTGTTTCCAAGCAGCTCAAATTTTTAATAGCAAATGATCTCGTCGAACAGCAACAGTCCGCTGCCGACCGCAGGATTTTCAACTTAAGTGTAACGGAAAAAGGTAGATTCATCATCGATAATTCGGAGAATTTTAGGGAAACAGTGGCCAAAGAAGCTGCTAAAATCTTGAAGGAAGATGACTTAACGAAGCTGACTGAATTGCTCAATAAAGTGTTGATGGCCTGCTCAACCCCGACATGCTGAGAAAATCATGAATCATTAACATCGTCTTTTTAACTTGCGTTTCAATTTTAGTTCCTTTTGAAGCGCTCCGTACGTCACGTATATTTTTATGCTGTTTTAACTATTTTTTTTAACCACATCGACCATATGATCTAAATCAAAGGGTTTTTGAATAAAATCGTCGGCTTTACAGTCCGCAGCAACTTTTGCAATATCGTTGGCTGTCGATGTCAGGACAGATGGAAGTTCTTCGGTATCTGGATCAGCTTTGAGTTCCTTGATCACTTCGGATCCTTTTTTACTTCCTTTAATATGGTCATCCACAATAAGAATGTCGGGATCAATATCTGCAAGCTCTTCTATTGGTTCAGTTGTAAGCGATGGGATCACATCAAAACCCTCATCAACTAAGACCTCATCCATGATATTCAAGATATCTTCATTATCTTGAATAACTATAGCCTTCTTTTTCGTCATTTCTATTGAAATTTATCGCGTAAATATAGGAAAAAAGCGGATACAAAAAACAGGGGAACGCGCAATTTTCAGTTAGGAGAAACAGAACAAAAGTAATGCTATCAGTGAGCTGATAGCAATGTAGGCTAGTAGGGGGCTTAGGCCGTCATTTTTGCCTAATTTTTTAACAAAAAAAAACAGATAACATAAATGTTATCTGCTGAACTTAACTTAAAGAAGTTTTTAAACTTCCTACTTAATTATGCTATTCGCACATTAACTGCGTTAATGCCCTTTTTACCGTTCTCTAGATCGAATGTTACAGTATCGTTTTCACGTACATGATTGATTAAACCTGACGAGTGTACGAAAACATCTTGACCGCCATCTGTTGGTGTAATAAAACCAAAACCTTTGGTGTCATTAAAGAATTTTACTGTTCCTTGTTGCATTGTATATATGTATTAAATTATGTATTTATTAGAACTCTTTTGCTGCATACCTTTCCTTTAACCCTACGCGTTGGTAAAGGATAAATCGATCTGTCAACAAAAAATGAAGTTTGTAATTTTTCGTATTGACACTATCAATCTGAAAAAGGCAATTGACTTCATATGTTGATAACAAAATAGCAGCTGGAAAAACGAAGACTGAGAAGAAAGAGTAAACTCAAAAGTGTCAGAAGAAGTAATGGCAGAAGCCTGATTATTATTCAAATGTAGTTATAAATTATTGAAAAACAAAGTTTTTTATTTTCTTCAACCGAAGACTTCTATTTTCTAACTGATTTAAGATAGGGATTATGGTATTGTTCATAAAAACGTTTCTTGTCATCACGATAGGCGGTCACCGCTCCTAGCATATGCATCAGCTTGATATAATACCATGCAAGATCGACCTGATGAGGTTTAAATCCGCTGCGCGCGCTTTTTGGAAATAAGTGGTGATTATTGTGCCATTCACCCGCGACTATTCCTGGCCAGAGCTGATTGATGGACTTATCGTTAACACTGTAATCGATTCCCTGTCGTTGTTTATCTTTTCCTTTGGCATGCCCTTCATAATTGAATGTACGTACACCGATAGCCCAAAATCCGGCGGCACCAAAAAGACTGCAAGCGAGTGCATGCCCGCCAATAAGGTAGAATAATAAGTACCAAAAAGACCAGTTCAAAACCCATGAGATTACAGCATATAAAGGGTTGACATAGGATCCCCAGACTTTGTACTGCGCATATGAATTGGCGGGCACGCCGGTATGCTGCATGAGTAATTTCACCCGATTATACTCGCTTTCGCTCAAGGTCTTTGATATCGGTTGATGATTGACATCTGCTAGAAAGCAATAAAGAAATCCAGCCTCCGCATTATAAGGGTCGCCCGGTTGATCCGATTTGGCGTGGTGCACATGGTGCGATATGACATAGATCTCTTCAGGAATCACATTAATGGTAAGATTCTGCGTAAGGAAGCGCCAGAGCGGATTTCTGAATTTATAAGCCCGATGTGTACAGTACCGATGGTGCCATATCGTCCCATGGGTACCCATAATAATCATACTATAGATGAAAGTGGCCAGTAAGGTCCACCAGGTAAAGTAGCTTGTGATAAATATGAAAAAGAAGGGAATGAGGCATAGCACTTTTAACCAGCTAAAAAAGGGTAGCCAGTTTTTCCTGTCTCTAAAAACATTTAATCGTTTAAAAAATTCACGTAGTATTTCGCTACGTGTTGGTTTGACAAGTTCTCCATTTGAATCTTTCCACCCATAAGAAGGCGGTTGGAGCACATGATCCAAGAATGACATAATAATCCGTTAAAATTTAGAATTGCATCTTTAAAATGCGTTTGAATACGAATTACAATTATAATAAATCCTTAAAAAGTATAAAAATTTTTTTTAAAACCCCGTATTTTGAACTTCTGGCTCTTGACTAGGTATCAACACGTCAAAAAGTACGGAACTTATTACCCTAATTAATAGTACTCAACCCGATCTCCTAATAATTGACCTACAGATGCCCTGGTTAACAGGTGACGAGGTTGTGCGCGAGCTAAAAACAGCGCAACAACATATACACTTGCCCATTATCATGATGCCAGCAAGTGGTAAAGGGCAAAGAGTTGCCTCCGGATGGGGAGCAGATGCCTTTCTAGCAAAGCCGTTTGACCTTGTTGATTTATATCCGTTAGTAGAGAAAGTCATGTAGCTCGCGCTAGCCTCTATTGATCGTCCGGTTACCAGGTGATTGAATTCGTACTATCTTTAGGTATAGTTTTGAAAATACTGTCAATTATGAAATTCTGTATAGTCTACTGATTATTGTCAAGGGGAATTTTTATCCAAAGTATTTGATTTGGATTAATAGAAATAGTAAGAGGACCAAACTTAACGATAGTTTGGTCCTCTTTGCTATAATTGTGGTTTTAGTAATTCTTACGCATGTTTTTGCAGAAATTCTGCTTTATTGGGCATCCTCGTAATGGGGTAGCGAAACAACACAGTCTTCCGATTGCGTATTGCATGATTGATTGATCAAACGCAATTAATGGCTTAGCTGTAACTTTCCGATGAAAGGGCGATTATCAATCGTCAGTATAGCTTCTTTAATGGAATAGCATAGCTGGTAGCTTTCGCTCAGTGCTTTTTTGCTAGCTTCTATTTTGTCGTTTTCAACCTTATCGACAATCCAGGTTGGGTTTAACGGATCTGAACTAAATTTGGTGATTAATACGGTAAATCCTTCTTTCTGAGCACTGATTAAAGTGTCTTTTGTGATGTCTACTATTTTCATAGTGAGATAATTTACAAAAAAAAATACGAAACAGGGTCTGCTTCGTTCAGCCGATGGCCTTGTCAACATCCTGACAATTGAACGAAAATATACCTTCTTTATGGGATCCGGGCGTAAAATTTGAATGTTCAGCGATCGGTATATCTAGCGTGAAGCAGATCGCAAAATAAATTAAATGTAACAAAAGGCGATCTGTGGTTAACTAACCAACTCTGTTCTTTAGCAAGTTTTGTTCTAATTTCTTCTGCCGATCAAATTAGAACTTTTTCCCGATAGAAGCTGTTTAATAGATAATTTGTCTATTTTCGGGATCACATAATGCACGCCTTCATGAGATACATCGGAATATTAATATGCAGTATTTTACTTTCTTCGACAGCTTGTCAGGCACAGGATCAGGGAGCTTATTGGGTGGCGGTATCCTCCAATAAGATCAACCGCGAGCCGATGCGTGGAATAACGCTGAGCTACATGGAAATGCTGATCAAAGCTTTCCCTTATCTGGCCGTAAAAGGAAATGATATTCTCATCCCTTATCCAGATGAAAAGAGGATACAAAAACAGGAATTCACTTCTTTTACCAATACGCGGATAAAGTTGCTCAACAATAGGCTATTGGACAGTATCTATGGCATAAAAAGCGGCAAAGATACGCTTCGCATCAATTTTTATTATCAGGGAACAGGTGATGAAGATAAAAAATTTGTGCTCAACTATATTCCTATCTCAAAGGCCGCCTATGAAAAGGCGACTGCTGCCCTAAAACAGGAGCGCCGGAAAGTGTTGGAAAGTAGGCTGCCATGGGACGCTACCGGACTCGACTTTAACAAAATGCGGCCGCTTTACCTACAGGATATGGCGACCATGGATTTGATCAATCCCATCCAACTTGCCGACGAGCTGACGCAATCCTCCGATAAAACGGCTGTTGTATATCAGTCTGCTATATTGAGCAGAAATGACTCTTTGCAGCATTTTAAAACTTTTGGCATCGAGAATATGTTGCTGTCGGAAAGTATAGCCGCCAAAATCGGAAATACCACCTTCGATAACCTCGAATTTTATGTAGATTCCAACAATCGTAACCAAGGCATGGGTCTCCGCCAAAAATACATGCCTGTAAATGCCATTACGGAAGTTTTCAATAAAATTTCCAGTCAATTTCCATCGGCCAAACTAAGTTATTTTGGCCTACCAAAAAAGTTTGAAGATGGGGATATCTCCGGTATCCATATCAATATCGCCCTGACTTGGCATACCGAAGGTAAAGTGGTTAAACTGGTGGTCGAAGGCATACCTGACGCCTTATTTGACCGTGAAGTGGATCGGGATATTGCTGTTACGGATGACCAGAATGCAACGGAAATAAAACAGGTATTAGCACATTACCTCACCCTGATTGACCAGGCTAACCTCAGGGTATTTGTCATGTCCAGAGATTTTGATGAATTGCTCAATCGTAAGGAAAATAGAATGGAGACCAGGTTGCCGGGCCAGCTCTGGGAGTACGTGACCTCATGGCGATACCTGTACGATCTGGACAAATAATAATCAATTCCAATGCGTGCAAAGTTAAATTTTAAGAGAGATAGTCTGTTGCATTATTTTACAGGTTTCATTAGAAATCCATCATAAATTGACTTTCCTAAAAATAAAGCCTAATTTTGACTGATCAACAATAACTAAACCAGCAGATGAGTGTTACACATGTCCGACAATTGTTTACCCAACTTTACGAAGAAAATTGGGTGAAGTTGTATGTGCATGTGTTTCGGATGTTAGACGATCGTGACGAAGCCCGTGACATTGTACAGGAAATTTTCGCCAATCTCTGGGACCGCATGGAACGGCTCGAAATTGAACATTCTTATCAGGCGTATCTTTTTCGTTCGGCCCGTAATTTGGTCATCAATCGTATCGCCAGCCAGGATGTGGGCCGGAAATATGAACATTACCTGGAGCATGCCGCATCAACTCCTGAAATTATGCCCGACGAGTTGCTGCGCGAGAAAGAATTGGCCAAGCAGATCGATCAAGCGATTGAAAAGCTGCCCCGCAAAATGGCTTTGATCTTCAAAAAAAGTCGTTTCGAGCAGCGGAGTTATCGGGAGATTGCCGCGGAACTTGAGATCTCCGAACAGACTGTCAAAAAGCAGATTTACAATGCGTTGACGCTTTTGAGAAAAAAAATTCGAACTATTTTCATTTTTTTCTACCACTAAAGGGGTACTATCCTGTCTTCTAAACGGTAAACAGGATAGAACCTATGAAACAACGATTATCGAAACAATTACTGCAGAGGTATCAGCAGGGGATGTGCAGCGCCGAGGAAATTGCACTTGTCGAAAGTTGGTACAATCAGCTCAGTCAGAAAAACAACGACAAGGATATCCCGGAACTTGATCTGGCTGCCGAAGACCGGTATTTCCAACAGCATATTTTTGGACCCGAATTAAGGACTAATCGCCACCGCAGGGCCTATTTGAAGGTGGCTGCCAGTATTGTATTCTTTATGATGGCAGGTGCAGCGCTGTACTTCTTTTCTCAGCACCAACAGTCGCCACAGCCACTGCCTTTTAGTGTCGGTCAATTCCAGGCCGATCTGCTGATTGGCAATGAAGTGGTTAGCCTGGACGAAAAGAAACCGTTTAACCCGGCCTACATGGCGCAGGGGAAGGGGGATAACCTGGCGGTCAAAACCAAAAAGGGGCAAGAATTCAAGATGGAGCTTCCTGATGGGACCACGGTGTGGCTAAATGCAGACAGCAAGCTGGAAATAGGACCGGGATACGACGTCAACGAACGCTCGGTATTCCTGACGGGTGAAGCCTATTTTAAAGTGGCAAAAAATAAAGCCAAACCTTTTATTGTTCATGTCGGCAACACCAGCATTGAAGCCTTGGGAACCGCTTTCAACGTGAAGTTATACGCAAACGATAGCCAGCTCTTAACCACACAGCTCGACGAAGGTAAAATACGGGTCAGCAATGCGGATCTTCAGGAGATTCTGCTACCTGGACAGTCGATCGAACTGAATGTGCTGAACGGTGCCTTCCAGCGAAAGCAGCAAAATACACAACAGGATGCTGCTAATTGGAAAGACGGTTACTTTGAATTTGACCAGACACCGCTTCCCGAGATTTTGGCCGATCTTTCCCGTTGGTACAATTTTACCTATAGCCTGTCGCCCGTCTATAAAAACAAAGTCCTTAGCGGGAAAATCAGCAAAAAAGAGTCCTTTGAAGAAGTACTCAAGATATTACGGTTCGCCGGCATAAACTATACCATCGACAAGGACCGACTCGTCCTTGTTCCCTAACCAAACCCAAACAAACGCATTTTCAATCTAAATACCCTATGAAACAATCCGTAAAAACACTGCTATTGATGCTGATGCATGTCAATGGCTATGCCTTTAGCCAGCAGGCAGACAAGGCATCTGACCATGTTCAATTTAAACAGCTTGTCAAAGCCATTGAGCAGCGCAGCGATTATCGCTTTGTGTATGATCCCCATGAAATTAACCCCGACCTGCCTTTCGATGTCAATTTAAACAATGCCAATATCCCCGAGCTACTTAAACAGGCATTCTCGGCTAAGGGTATCCGCTATCAAATCATCAAAAACACCATCGTGCTCCAGGGGAAGGGGGGAGCAAAGGCGCTGCAGATGACCGTCTCTGGTCGCGTCAGCAATGGGGCCGGTGCAGCGCTTGAAGGGGTCAGTGTTCGGGTTAAAAACAAGATAGCCAGTACGGTCACCGATGCCAGCGGGCGCTTTAGTTTAAACGGACTGCAACAGGATGATATCTTACTTTTGAGTTATGTGGGCTACCGCAGCAAGGAAGTGAAGGTAGCGGACAAGGGCATTATGGAAATAAGCCTTGAGCTAGATCCGGGCAACCTGGATGAAGTGGTGGTTATCGGTTACGGGACATCTTCGATACGCAAAAATACGGGTTCGGTATCCAGCGTCACCAGCAGGGAGATCGAAACACAACCGGTACTAGATCCTCTGGCTGCATTGCAGGGGCGCGTTGCGGGACTCAATATCGCATCCAATTCGGGCTTGCCGGGCAGCTCCTTTCAGGTGCAGCTGCGTGGTGTCAATTCTTTGAGCAATGGCAGCAGCCCGCTGTACATTATCGACGGTATTCCATTTTCGGACGAAAGCATGAATCAGTTTACCGCTGCCAATGGCAACCAAAGCCCGCTCAGCCTGATCAATCCCAAGGATATTGAACGAATCGATGTACTTAAAGATGCGGATGCGACAGCCATCTATGGCTCCCGGGGTGGGAATGGTGTGATCCTGATCACAACGAAAAAAGGAAATAAGGGCGGACTTAAAATAGACTTTAATGCCAATGTGGGCTCTGGCAAGGCCATTCGCAACTTGAAGATGCTCAATACGGAACAATATTTGGACATCCGGAAGGAAGGCTTTAAAAATGATAACTGGACGGCGACAGCAGATAATGCGCCGGATCTGCTCACCTGGGATCAGTCCGCCTACAGCGACTGGCAGAAGGAGTTTTATGGCGCATCGGCCCCTTTCTCGACCTATCAGCTGTCATTTTCCGGAGGAAACGAAAATACCCAATACCTGGCCAGTGCCAATTTCAATCGTCAGGGGGATCCCTTGCCCGGCAATAAGAATTATCAGCGCGGTGGTGCGCTGTTGAACTTGTCTACGCAATCCAAAGATCAGCGATTTAAGCTCAACAGTAGTTTCAACCTCAACCTGGACCGTAACAATACAGTGCCGACAGATATTGCCCAGTTTTATAACCTGGCGCCCAATTATCCTTTATATGATGAAAAGGGAGACTATTATTGGTTCCAACAGAGTTTGCAGAATCCCGCCGCCTATATGGAGCGCTCGAGTGTTTCGAAATCAAAATCCCTGCTGGCCAACTTTTCTGCCGAATATGCGATCTTACCCGAACTGGTCGCAAAAGTCAATGTAGGGTATAACCTCAAAAGCATGGACCAGACGCGCTTGCTGCCCAATGCGGGATTTAATCCATTGACGAGCACGGGTTCCATGGCCTCTTACGGGAATTCGGATTATCAGTCCTATATCATTGAACCGCAATTAAACTACAGCAAAACAATTGGTAAACATGATTTTAAACTGCTTTTGGGTGGTACCTGGCAGCAAAGGGTCAGCGAAGGGAAATACTTCGATGGCAGCAGTTACCCGAGTGATTCGCAGCTAAACAATATCGGTGCTGCAGGTATCCTTGTGAACCGCAACAATCAGTATGCAGATTACCGTTACCAGTCTGCATTTGGTCGTCTAAATTATGCCTATGCCGATAAATATCTGTTGAATTTCAGCTACCGAAGGGATGGCTCTTCCCGCTTTGGGCCCAACAATAAGTACGGTAATTTTGGGTCGATCGGTGCAGCCTGGGTGTTCAGCAGCGAAGAATTTCTCCAGGATCAGTCTATCTTAAGCTTCGGTAAGCTACGTGCCAGCTGGGGGGTGACGGGCAATGACCAGATCGGTGATTACCAGTACCTGGATACCTGGGGCACAGGCTTTGCCTACCAGGGCATCACGGGGCTTTATCCGACACGGGTGTTTAATCCCAATTTTGGATGGGAAGAAATCAAAAAGAAAGAACTGGGGCTCGACCTTGGATTTTTCAGGGATCGTATTTTCCTCACGGCCAATTATTACAACAATAGATCGGATAATCAGTTGATCAATATTGTGCTAGCACCGCAGACGGGCTTCAGTTCGTATTTTGGTAATATGCCGGCCCTGATCGAAAATAAAGGCTTGGAGTTTGAGCTGAGCAGTGTGAATATCCAAAAGGAAAAGTTCAGCTGGAAAACCAATTTCAATATCACTTTCCCGTCCAATACCCTGCTAGAATATCCCGGCCTGGCGAGTAGCAGTGATGTGCGGCGGTACGTCATTGGCGAGTCCACACGTATCGTCCGTGGATTTCAGTTTACGGGAGTGGATCCACAAACCGGGGTCGCCCAATTCCGGGATGTGGATGGCGATGGGAAAATCAGTGATTTCAATGATTATGTAACCTTGGGATCACTGCTGCCCAAGTACTATGGTGGTATCGGCAATAATCTAAGTTATGGTAATGTGAGTCTTGGATTTCTATTTCAGTTTGTCAAACAGGAGGGACCATCCATTGGATATGGTCCACAGGCAACGACCATTGGCGGATTGGGCAACCTGGATGAATATGTGTTAAACCGTTGGCAGCAGCCCGGAGATGTGACCGATGTGCCACGCGCTACGGCTAACAGCGCCAACGAAGCCAACCTGGCTTACCGTAATTATTACCGGTATTCTACGGCCGTATGGGACGATGCTTCTTTTATTCGCTTAAAAAATGTATCGCTCAGTTACGATATCTCCAAATGGGCACAGAAGATCAATATGAGCCGCGCTGTGGTACAGTTCAATGCACAGAACCTCTTTACCTGGACAAGCTTCAGAGGTATGGATCCCGAGATGCCTGGTTTTGACCGTACTTATGTTTCGGATGTCAATCCCTTTGGTTCGGTACGGAACAGTGCCACGCCATCCATGCGCACGTATACATTTGCGGTTCAGCTCACTTTTTAATGATCATAAAACTAAAGACTTATCCCATGAACAAATATATTATCTACAGCCTTTTTGCAACACCACTGCTTAACATCTCCTGCAATAAATTTCTGGCCGTGGACCCACCCAAGACAGAAGTAGCAGCAGAGTCGGCCTTCAGTGACGAAAAGACAGCCACAGCAACCGTGGGCGGACTCTATACCAGTATGAACAATTACAATAACCAGTTTGCCAGTGGACTGATGACCATTGTACTGTCCAGTTTGGCCGACGATTACAACTCAGCCTTTACAAGCTACGATGAGTACAAATACAATAAACTGAGCCCGGCAACCTCTTATCTTGATCGGCTCTGGTCGCAACCCTATAGCTATATCAACCACAGCAATAAGATTATCGAGGGTGTTGAAGCCTCGGCGCTCAGCAGTACGGTAAAGGCACAGCTATCGGCCGAGGCCCGTTTTACGCGGGTATTCAATTACTTTTACCTGAGCAACCTCTTCAATAAAGTGCCCCTCATCACCGATACCAAGGATCTGGAAGCCAACAACCGAAAAGGTCCGGCCTCCAGGGAAGAGCTCTATGCTTTCATGGTGGATGATCTGCAGAAAGCTGCTGTCGATATTGCGGATGACTATCAGGGCAATGAGCGTACCCGCCCCAACAGAAAAGCGGTTGACGCGCTATTGGCCAGGGTCTATCTGTATCATGGCGACTGGGCCAATGCCGAAGCAATGGCCGACAAAGTTATCGCGGATAACCGGTACGAACTGTCGCGCGACCTCAATACCGTTTTTTTGAAAACGAGCAAAGAGGCCATCTGGCAGCTGCAGACCGTTAATCTTTCTACTGCCGGGGTCAACACCTGGGAAGGTTTCAGCATCGTTCCGACAGTAGCTACAGCACGGAGTTATTATCAGGTGTATGATTCCTCGGTAGCAGCCTATGAAGAGAATGACTTACGTAAAGCAATGTGGTTAAAGCCTTATGTGGTAAGTAATAAGACGCTTTATATGCCATATAAATATAAGCTGCGTACGGGCACACCTGTAACCGAATACAATACCGTTCTGCGCCTTGCCGAGCAGTATCTGATCCGTGCCGAAGCGCGGCTCAACCAGAATAAGTTGCAGGCGGCATTACAAGATATCAATCAGATCCGTGAACGTGCAGGCCTCGCTGCGTTGCCACAAACGATGGACAAGGCGGGTATTGCCCTGGCGCTTGAGAAAGAACGCCAGCTGGAGCTGCTCGGTGAATGGGGCCACCGTTGGTTTGACCTGGTGCGCACAAATAGGGCCCTGCCTGTACTTTCAAAAGTCAAAACAGACTTTAGTGAAAGCGATATCAAAATACCGATCGCAAGTGCTATTCTAATCACAAATGCTAATCTCCAACAGAATGATTAAGCTATTCAAATACGCATTGCTGCTGTGCCTGCTACAGGCAAACCTGCTGTTGCGGGCACAAGTGAGCATTTTGCCGCAAAAAGCAGCGGCCGGAGATACCGTGACCATCAGCTTTGACCCAGGTAAATCTGCTGCTACCCATAAGGAAGGGCCATTTTTCGTGGATTTCAACTATTCAAATTTTTACGAGTTCCCGAGCCGCATGGCCATGCAACAAGAGGGTGGAATCTGGCGTGTACGTTTTAAACTGCCCGCCTACGCCAACTTTTCCTGCTTTACGATCGCCGACAAAGACAAGAAATTTGTACAGCAGGCAAGCGATAGCAGTCAGTATGAGATCTACGTCTATAAGCAGGGGAAACTGATCGCTGGCAATTACCTGGGAAAATCATACAGCGTGCCGGTCCAGGATAAAACCTCAGATCATATCCTGGCTACACAGGAATATTACCTCAAAAAAGAGCTGAGCCTATATCCCGATAACTATGAAGCACAGCTCCGGCTGATTGTGCTACAGATGAAAAACGCTGGTCCGGCCCAGCAGGAACGGCTCTTGAAAAAGGGCTTGGCCGTGGTGGAAAAGAAATTCAGGAGCAATCCATTTTTTGAAGGGAACCTCAACAAGGTGACCATGGGTTATCTGATACTCGGGCAGAACCAAAAAGTGGATTCGATCCGCCAGGTGGTGATCAACGAGTTTCCCAACAAGAAGATCGGGATAAGTTATCGGCTCAATAAGTTGTTCCGCGAGCAGGATTCCACCGCCGTGGTCGCCAAGATAGGGCAGCTTCTTTCCCTCAAGACGGCCGATAATGAGGCGGCCTATGGCAGTGCCTATGACTATCTTTTTACCTACTATGTGCGGCATGGTGATAGCGTACAGGCCAAGAAATACCTGCCGCTGATTACCCGTTGGGAGCAGGATCCCTACAAATGGCGCGCATACAATCAGTATGTGCAGCTGCTCTTAGATCATAAGCTGATGCTGCAGGATGCGTCCAAACTCAATTTATATCTACTTGACAGTGTTGCGGTCTATCCCGTGAGTCTAATACGCTATTTCCCCGAAACGGGCTATCTGGTGGCCCATGATCCGGCCAAGGCGGATAAGCTTACTGCCGTAAAAGCAGAAATTATGGCCAATCAGGGATTTATAGCTGCTCAGTTAAACCAGTCCGAAGCGGCCCGAGACTGGTTTGCAAAAAGTATCCCTACACTCAAATCGGCGGCACTGCTCCGGGCAGTGGCCATGCAGTATCAGCAGTGGAATGATCCGAACAGCGCTATACCCGTATTGGAGGCAGCCTATCGGTATGCGCCGTTTGACCCAGCGATCAGGCAGCTTCTCGACAAAGCGATCCTTAAAAACGGAATGGACAATGCTGCCGAACGGCAGGCTTATTTTAGCAAGCTTGACAAGCAATGGAAACAAGGGTATTACCAGGAGTTTCAGAAAATCATCGGCAATACGCCATTTCCAGAAGACATTAGCATTGTTGATATGGACAAAAAACCTTTGCTCAAAGCCGATCTCCAGGACAAGATTGTCATCATTGATTTTTGGGCTACCTGGTGTAAGCCCTGCATCGCTTCATTTCCCTATTTGCATCAGGTGTACAAAAAATATGCGGATGATCCGCAGGTGAAGTTCGTGATACTCAATTCGGGCAGTGGAAACAGCTGGGACGATGCCTACAAATGGGCAAAGGCCAATCCCGCATTTGACTTTCCATTTTATTACAACCACGATAAAAGGCTCAGTAGTAAGCTGGATATCACATCCATTCCGACAACATTGATCCTGGACAAAAAGGGGAACATCCATTTTCGAAAGGTGGGATTTGAAGGTGAAAAGCTTCTGCAGAGCCTCGATGCCATGATCGAATACCTGAAAGAACTGGAGCACTAATAGAAAATGAGGCTGCCAGGTGGAAGTTCCTGTTTACACAGAAATTGTAACCTGAATCTGAAGGCTCCGGCTCAGTACATCAGCTTATTGAGCGATTGATCCATAAAACGTCTTCCTGCTAGGGAGACGTTTTCTATGATCTTTAACTGTGTTTTTATTGTGCGTTCGGCGGACACCGACTTCATTACATGACTAATTCGGTATAACGCACAATCCGCTGAATAATGAATAACTGTTATTCAAGATAATGCCCCTGGCGGATTAGCAGTGCCCTGTATTTATTGAATACGCTAGATTTGGATACAAAGCCCAGATATTTTTGCTCAGATCCAAGCACAGGGAGGATCCAAGTGTCTTCTTTGTTCATTTTTGACATCACAGATTCCATACTTTCATGAATAAGGACGATGTCATTGGGTTTTTGAGCCAATTTTTCAAATGCTGTATCCAACCCATCCAATTCGCCAAGTAGAATCGAGAATAGATATTCGCTGTTGACCAGCCCGATGAATTTGCCATCATGGCTCACAATAGGAAATATATTTCGTTTGCTGTGAATAATATCGTGCTGCCTAGATTTAGGGGTTTCATCCGGACGTAAAATCACAAAGTTGGTTTCCAGAACGTATTTGATGCGCATCATGCTCAATACGGAACGGTCTTTATCTTCATAAGATATAAGGTCTCCCGATTCTGCGAGCACTTTGGTATAGATCGAATGTTTGAGCACTGTTCTATTGATGAGGTAAGATATCGAACAGACAAGCATCAAAGGAACCATCAATGTATAGCCTCCGGTCACCTCTGCAATAAGGAACATACCGGTTAAAGGTGCATGCATGATGCCGCTCAGGGCGCCCGCCATGCCGGCTACCACAAAATTAGGAACGTTCAGCTCTGCAAACCCTGTCAGATTGATTCCATAAGAAAATGCAAAGCCCAATAGTCCACCCATCACCAAGCTTGGGCCGAATACGCCACCATTGCCACCACCATTCAGGGTAAAAAGTGCGGCAAATGATTTTCCGAAGAGCGTCAATAGGGTATAACCGAATACTACGAAACCCATATTGTGGTATTCGGAGAATAAACTATTTTTGACAATTGCGTTGAACTGCCCATTCAAAATTTGTTGTATGGTCAGATAGCCCTCGCCATATAGCGCCGGAAATACCAGGATCATAAGACCCAGCGCAACACCGCTCACCCAAACCTTGTTGTAAGGGTTTTTGATTTTCCGAAACCATTGGTTGACAACGACAGATACGCGCGCAAAATATACGGTGTATAAGCCTATCAGTACTGCCATTAGCAGGTAGAAGAATAAGGCGGATACCTGCCAGTAGGAATTAAAGTTCGTAAATAGGGGTTCACTGTAGAGCAGCCGCGAAACCACCGATGCCATTGCAGAGGAAATCAGCAGTGGAATAAACACAGGAATGGAAAATTCGGGTAGCAGAATTTCAATGGCAAAGATCATTCCTGCCAAAGGACTATTGAATGCGCCAGCAATACCTGCAGCTGCACCGCAGGCCAGTAGCATGGTCACTTCTTTATATTGTAATCCAAAAAAACGTGCAATATTTGAACCAATGGATGATCCGCCTAAGGCTACCGGAGCCTCTAAACCACAAGATCCCCCAAAGCCAACGGTAATGGCTGAAGTCACAACTTGTGAATAGATATTACTGGAGTCAAGCCGGCTTCCTTTTCGGCTGATCGCGTAGATAATGGGTGTTATGCCATGTTCGATCTTTTTACCTTTAATAAATTTTCGGACAAAAAATACACTCAACAGAATCCCGATTAATGGAAAAACGAGGTACAACGAATATTTTACTTTCCAGTCAATATCGTTCTGAATACTGGTCGCAATAAAATGAGTCAGTCTTTTTAAAACGGATGCCATGAGCCCGCCAACAATACCTACCAAAAAGGCCAAGATGATGATAAAGTTCCGATTAGAAACTTTTCTCATACGCCATTGGTTGATATGGTCTATTTTTTTATAGAAGGTCTTTTTAAAATTTGCCATTTTTGAAATATTCAGCACACTAACTTACGGACAGATGAAGTAGCGTGCGCCAATATAGTCATTATTGCAAGCAAATAATTTGTATCGTCTTATAGTAGGTATTAATACTAACGTATTGTTACATAAACAGGCTTATACACGACTTTTTTTGCCGAACACTGACAATACCATATAACCTAAAATTCCCGCCAGCAGGGAGGTAAGCAGAATCGATAACTTCGCTTCATTGATATGCAGCGCGTCGCTGAAGGACAGGATGGAAATAAATATAGACATCGTAAAGCCAATTCCAGCCAATAAGCCTACACCCAGGATATGTTTGAATGAGCTTCCTTCGGGGAGACTACTAATCCCCAGTTTAGAGCAGACAAAAGTCATGATTAAGATACCCAATGGCTTGCCTAGTAGTAAGCCAAGGCTAATACCTAGCCCCATCGGCGCGACCAATCCTGTAAGCATCTCGCTTTCAATGCTGATATTGGTATTGGCAAATGCAAATAAGGGTATAATCAAAAAATTGACAGGCTTGACAAGCGCATGCTCCAGACGTTCTAAGGGCGACTCAAGGTCTGTATCATTGGTCGGGATGGTCATGGCTACCATCACACCAGCGATAGTAGCATGTATACCCGAATGATGAATAAAATACCAGATAAATACACCTGGTATCAGATACAGATAGGGGTTCTGTATATTCATGCGGTTCATGACAAACAGAATAACCATACCGATACCTGCATACAGTAAGTAGGTGGTTTCAATACCTGAAGAATAGAAAAAAGCAATCACCAAAATGGCGATCAGATCGTCCACGATAGCCAAAGCGGCCAAAAATACCTTTAAACTTGCTGGAATGCGATTTCCCAGCATACCGATTACGGCCAATGCAAAGGCGATATCTGTCGCCATGGGTATACCCCAGCCACCTGCTGTGGCCTGCCCTGAATTGAAGCTTAAAAAGATGAGCGCCGGAACAATGGCTCCACCTATAGCGCAGAGGATCGGGAGCGATGCTTGTTTGGGCGAGGAGAGTTCCCCTTCCACGATCTCACGCTTGATCTCCAGTCCCACGAGCAGAAAAAAGATAGCCATTAATCCATCATTGATCCAAAGCAGTGTGCTATATTTTAAATGTACGGTGTCAGAATCGAAACCAACGGGTGTATCCAAAAATGATTGCAGCCCAGGACCAGCTGCGGTATTGGCGACAATGAGGGATAAAATGACGCAGATAAATAATAAAATGCCGCCAGCGTTACTTGATTTGAAAAAATTTTTGAATACGGTAAGATTAATCAATTGGCTCATCGTGTTGCGTGTTCTTTTTGGACCATAGGTCCATGTTCGGAAATTGAAATTTGGAATTGTCGAATACAGGGTCTTTCTTGGACCTCTGCTGCTCGCGATAGTCTGCATAAATGGCGACAACTTTTTTGTGAAGCAGGAGTATTGCAATCAGGTTGAGCCAAGCCATGAGACCAACACCAATGTCGCCCAGGGTCCAGGCAGATTTGGCTGTACTGATACATCCGACATAGGTGGATACTAATATAAGCAGCCGCAGAATCCAGATAAGCACGGTTTTATGTTGTTTTTTTCGGCTAACAAAGCTGATGTTGGTTTCGGCGATATAATAATAAGCCATAATAGTCGTGAAGGCAAAAAAGGCTAGTGCCAACGCGACGAAAGCATTTCCAATGCTGGGGAAATGATGCGAGACTGCCTGTTGGGTAAAGGCGGGCCCCATTTCCGTCGCCGGAAGGTGTTGGACAAGAAATCCTCCGGCTGGATTTTCAACATTATATTGCCCTGTAAAGAGAATCATCAAAGCTGTTGCGGTGCACACAAACATGGTATCGACGTAAACCGAAAATCCTTGGACCAGGCCTTGCTTGATCGGATGGGATACCTCGGCTGCTGCCGCCGCATGTGGTGCTGTGCCCTGTCCGGCCTCGTTGCTATAGATACCCCGTTTAACACCCCACGAAATTGCCATGCCGGCAATTGCGCCAAAAGTAGCTTCCATGTTCAAGGCAGATTTTACTATCAGGGCGATAACGCCAGGGATCTCTGTGAAGTTGAGGGCAATAATAACTAGAGCCATGAGAATATAGGCGCCCGCCATAAACGGTACAACATATTCGGCAACGGTGCTGATCCGCTTTACTCCACCAATAATAATAATAGCCAATAGCCCGGCAATAGCCAATCCGGTGATACTCGGCGACACATGGAAAGCGGACTCGACCGCTGCGCTGATACTGTTGCTCTGCACACCGGGCAATAAAAATCCGGTACTGATGATCGTCACGATCGCAAAGGTCCAGGCAAAAGTCTTGGACCGTAATCCTTTCAGGATATAGAATGCAGGTCCGCCGCGGTATTCGCCATCGTTTACCTCTTTGTACATCTGACCAAGGGTAGCTTCGACAATAGCCGACGCGCTGCCTAAAAACGCAATTACCCACATCCAAAAAATAGCGCCCGGCCCGCCCATGGCGATAGCAGTAGCAACACCGGCAATATTACCGGTACCTACGCGACCTGAAATGGCAAGCGAAAAGGCTTGAAAGGAGGAAATACCTTTGTCCGAACTGCTACCATTAAAAAGCAGACGGATCATTTCCCGTATCTGCATCAGCTGAGGGCAGCGGAAGCGTACGGTGAAGTAAATACCCGTTAGCAGGCAAAGGTACACCAGAGCGTCGCTCCAGATGATATCATAAATTTTATTGATTATTACGTCCATGTTGTATAATTGAATTCATAGGCCGCCTAAAAGTAGGGAAATCCAGGCAGGGCTTGCTGAATTATTGAATAGATTTTGTTTATCTATTTTTAGGAGGCTATAATAACTATCTATAGACGCTCTTTTATAGTCATACAACACGTTTTTTTACTGGAAATCTTTCCGCATCTATCTACGCATAATTTCAATACTGTCTTTTGAAAAGTGGTTTTTTAACCATCGCTGTAAAGGTGCCTATAGCGGGTTTATTTATCACTGGGTGGCCTAACGGCTACAGTTTTCCGTTTATAAAAATTTGGCTTATGAATTTGGATTTTTTTGGAAACAATCGGGCTAGGTTACTTGTTGAAAATATAATTAATAGGGTTGTCATCTGCAATTATATCAATATTTTGCTATATTATGCCTTCTTCCTTACATTTTTAATAAAATAAGAGCACTATGAACAATTTAGAAATGAATGACGTACAGGAGCATTGGAATAATTTTATATCCTCTGCAATCGCCTGGGCGCCACGTATTATTACTGCCGTAATCTCAGCTTTACTGATATATTTAATTGGATCATGGATCATTCGATTGGTCAAGCGAATGATCGACAAGGCATTCGAGCGGCGACAAATGGATATTTCCTTGCAGCGCTTTTTAAGTAACCTAATTAGCTGGATCTTAAATATACTCTTGTTTATTGTTGTCGTGACACAACTCGGTGTGCAGACATCCGCATTTGTCGCTATTATTGGTGCGGCAGGTTTGGCCATAGGCTTGGCCCTGCAGGGATCTTTATCCAATTTTGCCGGTGGAATACTGATCTTGTTATTGAAACCTTTCCGGGTAGGGGATTATATTACGTCCAGTTCAAATGTTTCGGGTACAGTCACCGAAATTGATATTTTCAATACCAAACTAAATACACCACAGAATCAGCAGGTCGTTGTTCCCAATGGTGTCTTGTCGAATAGCAGTATTACCAATTACACCCAGTTGGGGACACGTCGTACTTGGTTTGATATCGGTGTCGCCTATAATGCTGACTTAAAGCAGGCCAAAGAAATTCTTCTGGATGTGGTTCGAAGTAATGAATATGCGTTCAAGGAACCAGCACCGCAGGTGGTTGTTACTGAACTGGGAGATAGTGCGATCAATTTGTCGGTGCGTGCGACGACTTCAAACGAAAACTTCTGGACCATGCAGGAGCAATTGATCATCAACTGTAAAGAGGCTCTGGACCAAGCCGGTATTGAAATTCCATTTCCACAACGCGATATACATATTCGCAGCAATTCATAATATTAAATAAGAACTGGTCTTTAGATGAAGACCGTATTGTAAACAAAAATTAGCAAAGTGATCTTGTCAAAATCGACATTTAATAAAGGAATCGTTATTCCCAGCCTGCTCTTTATCATAGGAGTTTGCCTGCTGTCGGTGTTTTTTCCGACTTTGGCTGTCAGCATTTTAGATGTTGTCAAACAATTTATATTTATCAATCTCAATTGGGTTTACGTCTGGGCTGTTACGCTTTTTGTCATATTCCTCGTTTACCTGATGTTTAGTAAATTTGGTAACATCAAGCTTGGAAGTAACGACAGTAAGCCCGAGTATTCTTTCTTTTCGTGGATCTCTATGTTGTTTGCCGCGGGAATGGGGATCGGTCTGATGTATTTCAGTGTCGCAGAGCCGATGCAGCACTTTTCGACAGAAGCTTTTGCGGGGAATCATTATATCAATCGAGCGAAAAATGCGCAGCTGTATACCTTTTTTCACTGGGGTATCCATGCTTGGGCAATTTATGGTGTTGTGGGACTGGCCCTTTCGTATTTTGCTTACCGTTATCGGCTGCCGCTTTCGCTTAGAAGTTGCTTCTATCCTTTGTTGAAAAATAAGATCAATGGAAAGTGGGGAAATGCAATCGACGTATTTGCGCTTTGTAGTACCTTCTTCGGGATCACCACAACACTGGGTTTTGGTGTGGTGCAGGTAAATGCCGGCTTGCAAACTTTGGGACTGGTGCGGGAGAATAACTTTACCTACCAGATCATTATTGTGGGCGTCTTGACGCTGTTAGCTATCTTATCGGCTACTTCGGGTGTGGATAAAGGGGTCAAGCTCTTAAGTAATATCAACATCATAACGGTAGTGGTCCTTTTGTTGTTTGTTCTTTTTCTGGGGCCTACGGTTTATCTGATAGGAAGTTTTACAGAGGGAATCGGTAATTATGTAAACAATTTCTTTAGCTTGACTTTTGATACGCATGTGTATGACGAAGCTACATTACCCTGGTTTTATAATTGGACGATACTCTACTGGGCCTGGTGGATATCATGGTCACCTTATGTCGGGCTATTTATTGCGAAGATATCCAAGGGGCGGACAATTCGTGAATTTATTGCTGCAGTTCTTATCATTCCAACCTTATTTAATTTTATTTGGATGTCGGTCTTCGGTAATAGTGCCATCTGGTTTGACGTCAATCTTGCCAAAGGTGCATTGAGCGCCCTAGCTGATAATCCTGACGCCTTGATGTTCCGCTTTTTGGAATACCTGCCTTTATCAGAATTGGTCAGCTACCTGGTTATCCTGATTATTATTATCTTTTTTGTGACTTCCGCAGATTCGGGAATATATGTGATGAATAATATTGCAAGCAAAAACGCTGAGAAATCGCCAAAATGGCAAATGATATTCTGGGGTGCTCTGCTGGCCATCTTGGCGCTGATGTTGTTGAATACAGGGGGATTGCAGGCTTTACAAACCATGACGCTCATTACAGCATTGCCCTTTTCAATCATCATGCTACTTTTTTGTGTCAGCCTGGTCAAAGCATTGACCATAGACCGAAGTTATTATGAACGTGATTTTTCAGTGAGTACCGTACCCTGGTCGGGTGAATTTTGGAAAGATCGTCTGCAGCAGATTGTCTCATTCAAAAGCCGCCAGTCTGTTGATGATTTTATGCTGGATACCGTGAAGGTGGCTTTTGAGGAGCTGCAGGCCGAATTTAAGCAAAATGGTATTGAAGCAAAAATTCAGCAGTTGGATACGCCCAGTCGGATACAGATTGAAATCCGCCACGACGTGATTAACAATTTTATATACGGGGTAAAGAACCAGTTTAAAGTTGTATCCGATTATGTAGTCGAAGAAGAGAATCTACCTGACCTGGACGACAAGAAAACCTTTTTTCCAAAATCATACTTTGGCGATGCAAGGGAGGGCTATGATGTCCAGTACTTTACAAAAAATGAATTAATTAGTGATGTATTGAAACATTATGAACGCTTTCTTGAAATTATCTCGGAAGAGAAAAATGAAATGTTTATCAGTAGCAATGCCAACAAGAATTTACGGTGACCGATCACGCAACGTTTAAAAATTTAGTCTAATTCTCTCACATAGCAATAAGGTAGTTGTATGACTACCTTATTGAATAAAAAACAAATCAGCGTTTTTGGGTCATCGTTAATGTGGTCTGCAAACAGTGCATTCGAAAGTTTACTCGTCCCTCAGACTGACAACCGGGTTGATCAGGGCTGCTTTGATCGCGTGATAGCTGATCGTGAGTAACGCTAATGTTAGCGTTCCCGTACCAGCTGCAATGAAGATATCCCAGGTGATTTCAATACGATAAGTATATGCGCTCAGCATGTCATCGGCGATATAATAGGCTATCGGAAATGCGACTAGGCATGATAATAGGACTAACAACACAAAATCTTGAGACAGCATTCTCATGATCTTAAAAGTAGAGGCTCCCAGTACTTTATGGATACCGATTTCCTTAGTCCTGTTCTCGGCCATATAGGCTATCAGGCCAAATAAGCCAAGGCATGAAATTAAAATTGTCAATAGGGCAAAGAGGCTCGAAAGTGTTCCCAATTGTTGAAAATCTTTAAATTTTTCGGCGTACTTGCTGTCTACAAAGGAATATTCAAAAGGATAATCGGGATTATATTCTTTAAAAATCTTCTCCATTGCCGCAAGTGCTTCTGAGGTATTCATATGATCGTTTATGCGTATGTTCGTAACCTGAGTACCAGCATAAGCGCCCTGAATGACCATTGGAGTAATAGGACTGAAAGGCGATTCCTGAATAAAATCCTTCACGACTCCGACGATATGCCAATCCCTGCCATCGACAACTGTTTTACCGATCGGGTCGTCAAAATTAAATACCTTGGCGGCGGATTCATTAATAATCATCGCAGCAGAATCAGTTGGAAATTTAGCCAAATCAAAATCCCGCCCTGCAACTAACTGCAGTTCTGCCGTGTTGACCAAATTTTCATCGGCACCCATTCTGGCGAAGATGGTATTATTATCTTGGGGTTTGCCATCCCAGTCCATGTAGTTGTTGCTCCTGTTTTCCGTAAGTGGGGAAGAAGTCCTTGAAATCTGTGAGGCAATACCGGAGGACAGTAATTTATTCTTGATGAGTAATCTATTTTTGCTGATTTCTCCCTGATCGATAATACCGACCAACCTTTCCTTGTTATAGCCGATTTCTCTATTTTGAGCGTATCTGATTTGTCGATGAATGGATAATGTTTTTATGATCAGGATGATAGCAATACAAAATTGGGAAATGACGAGGACTTTCCGAGGATTAAATTTCTGTTGAACATGCAGATTTTTACCTTTCAGTACTTTCGTCGGTAAGAAGGAAGACAGATAAAACGCTGGATAGCTCCCGGAAAGAATTCCGGCCACTAAAATAAATCCTGCAAACATTGCCCAGAAAAGAAGATCGTTAAATTGAATAGATAGCTTTCTTGACACCAGTTCATTAAAGTAGGGGAGCGCTATCATTGTAATCAACAGAGACAAGAGGCCCGAAATGCATGAAATCACAAAGGATTCAGTCAGGAACTGCCCGACCAATAGCTTTTTATTTGCACCGACGACTTTTCTGACACCTACTTCCTTCGCCCTTTTTTCGCTCTGGGCCGTGCTTAAATTTATGAAATTAATGCAGGCAATAATAAGAATAAAACAGGCAATGGCGATAAATGATCTTACCATGCCAATTCGTTGCGAGCTCGGCTTTCCCTGCTCAGTAAAGTTGCTGTAAAGCCATTTATCGCCGATAGGTTGAATAAAATTGGCAACTTTTGTGTCCGTATGCTTTCGTAAGAAATATTTTATATTAGTCTCAAATTGATCGACATTGACATCTTTATGCAGCTTTATGTAGGTATGAATGGAATTATTTCCCCAATAATCGTCTGAATAGCCTATTTTCTCCATTAATGTCCACGGTACGAGATAAGTGCTTCCTTTCATAAAAGAATTATCTGGTAGGTCCTCAATAATCGCAGAAACTATTGAAATTTGGGAGCTGTCTAATCGGATGGTCTGATTGATGGGGGCGGAATGCCCAAATAATCTTTCAGCCAAAGATTTTGTGAGAACGATTTGGTTGGGATTTTTTAATGCCTCGAGGGGATTGCCTGCTATAACCTTGTAATCAAACACTTTTAAGAATGTGCTATCGACGAAAACACCTTGTTCTTTTGCAAGTTTTGTTTCTTGATGAGTTAATAGAAATCCGGTGCCCTTATCCACTCTTGTGATTGTATGTATTTCAGGAAAGTCAGTTTTTAAAGCCGCAGCCATTGGCTTAGGCGTATAAAAGTGTTCGACGGTTTCGCCTTCCCATACATCTTTCATCCCTACGGCATAGATCTGATCGGTGTCAGCATAAAAACGGTCAAAGCTGAATTCGCTTTTTACCCATAGCATGATCAATATGGCAGCTGTCATTCCAGAAGCTAATCCTACAATGTTGATCGCTGTAAAACCTTTATTCTTTAATAGATGACGAAAGGCTATTTTAAAATAATTCGCAAGCATGGTAAGTCGTTATAGATTAACGTTTACCAATTCATTTGCCAATAAATTAAAGTGCTGAAAATAAGGTGCTAAGGTTTTTTTTAATGAATTGCTTGTTCGAACTCGAACGGTCTTTGTTCAAAAGCGGACAATTTCGGACAAAAATTCCGTAGGATCGGTAACGCTGGTATAGGTGTAAGTTAGACCTTTTGATCCGCTATATATCGTTCGCTAAAGATGAGGCATTTCTGTAATATAAAAAATACGAAAACGTTATAGTTAAATTACGAAAACGTTGTAGTTAAATTTCACCTGCTGATGATTTTTAGGAATGCTCGCCTAATTTCGATCACCTCCCTGTACTCTTGCATCTTTTTTATATCGAAAATCGTGTTATTGAGACAAAATAGTACTTTTTTGATACAATCTAGTTCTGTTTTTCTAATTGCTAATATTCACTTTTACAGTTAAAATTCCTTTATCAAAGGAAGCCAATTATAAAAATACTAAATCACCCATAGTGAACATTTCTTTATGAGAAACAATTGTAATCTAAAACAAAATAGCTTTTACAGCTTTGGAACGGGCAAATGGATACCCTGTTCCTGCCTGCTCTGTCTGGTCGCTCTGGCTAGTCCTGCTGCTGCATTAAAAGCCAATGTACCCCTTGTGTCGACGATAGAGGAGACAGTACAGAACCGCGAAATCACAGGTAAAATATCGGATGGAAATGGGCAGCCTTTGGCCTCCGTGACAGTGAGCGTGTTGGGCAGCAAGGTTAGCACAGCCTCAAAAGCTGATGGTACTTATACCATTTCTGTGCCTCTTGGTGCAAAAAAAATGGTGTTTAAACTTTTGGGCTACAAGAGCCAGGAAGTCGATCTTACACCATCCAAGGTCGTCAATGTGGTCCTCAGTTCGTCGGCCGATGAGCTGGACGAAGTGGTTGTAGTAGGCTATGGTACCATGCGCAAAAAGGATCTGACAGGCTCAGTGATGCAGATCCATCCAGACCGCATAGCCAATGAAAACCCCAAAACCGTACAGGATATCCTCCGCGGATCGGCAGGACTGAATATCGGTTATGATGCCTCAGCAAAAGGGGGCGGCTCCATCGAAGTACGGGGTAAACGCTCGGTCTACGATAGCAACAGCGGGCACAACAACCCCTTGTTGGTGCTCGATGGCATGATTTTTTACGGCGAGCTTTCTGAAATCAATCCGGATGATATCGAGCAGATCGATGTGCTAAAAGATGCTTCGGCTGCCGCTGTTTATGGCTCGAAAGCAGCTAGTGGTGTGATTATCATCAGCACAAAAAAGGGGAAGCAGGGAAAGCCGACGATCAATATGACCATGAACGCCGGCGCAACACAATTGAGCGAATACCGCAAAAGATTCAGCCCCGAAGCTTACCTGCAGCACCGCGAGGACTGGTACACCAAAAATACCTACGGTATCAATCCGACAACGGGTCTATATGAGGCTTACCAAACGCGGGACGATAACGGCAACCTTACTGTGCCTTACGGTTTTTACTTCAATCCAGGGCAGCTGCCTTCGTTATTATCGCTGGATGACTGGCGCGCGCAGTCGACCAACGAGAACGGGGAGTCCGACCGAAGTATCTGGGGCCGCCGCTTGGGTCTACAGGGAAATGCCCTGCAGAACTTTTTGGATGGGAAAACGGTCGACTGGGGCGATCATACCTTCCGAACGGGCTTTAACCAGGATTACAACGCGAGCATCAGCGGTGCGAGCGACCGCGTCAATTACTACCTGTCCATGGGCTACCTGAAAAATGAGGGAACCGTTGTCAGCGATACTTACAAGGCTGTGCGGGCAAATATGAAGATCAATGCGCATGTGACCAACTGGCTGGAATTGGGCGCCAATGTGAATTTTCAGGATCGCTCAGACGGTAATATCGACATCGATATCGACCAGACATTGCGCAATAGCCCTTACGCGGATTATGCCGATGCCAGTGGCAATCCTTTACAATATCCACTCAGTGAGCAGTTCAGTCAGCGGGGTTATAATTATGATTTTCAGAAGAAATACCTGGAGCTTGACAAAGGTTATTCGGTCTTCAATTCTATTTTTAATGCGAAAGTCAAGCTGCCCTTTAACATTACCTATTCCTTTAATGCCTCGCCGCGCCTGCAGTATTTCCACGACCGTTATTTTATGTCGGCCGAGCTGCCGGGTTCTAATCCGGCCGATCGCGGTGCAAACCGCGAGCAGACCAAACGTTTTGACTGGTCGCTCAACAACACCATCAGCTGGGAACAGCGCTTTGCGGATAAGCACCGCCTAATGGTAACATTGGTACAGGAGGCGGAGGAACAGCAGTCCTGGAGGGATCGCATTGAAGCGCGCAATATTTTGCCTTCGGATGCCCTGGGCTTTCATAATACCAAAAATGGATCAAAGGAAAATAGCAGCTTCGACAGCTACGATACGCACCAAACGGCGGATGCCTTGCTGGCCCGTTTATTTTATTCCTACGATGACCGCTATATGCTCACGACCTCGATCCGGCGCGATGGCTATTCGGCTTTCGGTACCTCCAATCCGTACGCGACTTTCCCTTCTGTGGCCCTGGCCTGGAATTTTACCAAAGAGAAATTCTTCAAATGGACCGATGTAATGGATTATGGTAAGCTGCGTGTTTCCTACGGTAAAAATGGGAACCGGCAGCTGGCAGACCCCAATCTAGCGCTCGCCAACCTGTATTCGGGCAGCGGCAAGATGCATGGCTACCTCAACTCGGCAGGTGAACTGGTCCAATACCGCTACCTAATGGTAGACCGCCTGGCCAACCCAAACCTACAATGGGAAAAAACCACGGCTTGGAATTTTGGACTGGACTTTGGATTCCTAAAAAATCGCATTTCGGGTACCCTTGAATACTACCTGATGCAGACCCACGACATGATCATGGAGCAGAAGCTTCCCAATTTTACAGGATTCAGCAGCATCACCACCAACCTGGGGCAAGTGGACAACAAGGGGATTGAATTGACCTTAAATACCATCAACTTGAAAAAGGAAAATCTCCAATGGTCTACTACCTTCAGTTTTTCGTACAATAAGAATCAGATTGTACATCTCTATAAGAACTACCAGGATGTGCTGGATGCCGATGGAAATATGGTCGGCCGCAAAGAAATGGACGAGATCTCGAACGGCTGGTTTATCGGGCAGCCCATCGGCGCAATCTGGAATTACCAGGTTACAGGCATCTGGCAGGCCAATGAAGCTGCCGAAGCCGCTAAATATGGGCAGGCTCCTGGTGACCCGAAAGTGGCCAATGTGTATACGGCAGACGATGCCGTGAATGGGGACAGCAGAAAGCCTGTGTATAATAATAACGATAAGGTCTTTCTGGGGCAGACGGATCCGCGTTTCCGCTGGTCGATGCGCAACGAGTTTACCCTCTGGAAGGACCTCAGCTTTTCATTTAATATTTATTCATACATGGGGCACAAAAGCTTGTCGGGCAACTACCTGAATAACGACGATGATGGCGGGCGCATGGCTTATGGTCTGGCCAATCTACCGGCAAAGGAATACTGGACGCCGGAGAACCCAACGGACCGTTATGGCCGTATCGAGGGCAAGGGACCCATCGGAGCAGAAGGGGCGCAACGGTTGTACGACCGTTCGTTTATCCGGCTTGACAATATCTCTGTGGGCTATACGCTACCAACAGCCTTAACCTCCAAGTATAACCTCAATCGGGTGAAGCTGTATGGTACAGTGCGCAATGTAGCTACCTGGACCAAAGATTGGGAATACGGCGATCCGGAGACGGGGTCCTGGGCTTCACGGGTCTTTACCTTCGGCGTGAATTTATCTTTATAACCTGATTAATTGTAATGTACATGAACAATACGCTAAAAAAAAACAAATCCGCAGGTAGAGGCATCGCCTTTTTGCTTGCCGGTACGCTAGCGATAAGCAGTTGCTCGAAGGAATTTCTGCAGCCCGATCCACTGTCAATCTATATCCCCAACGAAACTTTTAACACCGAATCGGGCCTGCTTTCGGCCATGGCCATCTGCGACCGCCACCTCAAGGGGTATTGGGCTACAGATCATAACGAGATGCTGACGCTAGGCACGGAGTATATCTTTTCCGAACTGATGGTGGCTAGCAATACCGACAAACGCAGCATGATGGCGGATGTGGCCAATATGCTGACCCCGACAAGTGACAACGCTACGCATCAGAACCTCGACCGCTCCAACAGCCTCTGGTATCTGTGGGACGAAACCTACAAGGGGATCAGTTATGCCAATACCATTATCAAATATGTAGACCAGGTACAGACCTTGAGCGAGCAGGATAGGAATGCCTACAAAGGCCGCGCTTATTTCCATCGGGCTTTCCGTTATATGGCTTTGGTCTTTGAATACGGCGACGTGCCTTTGGTAACGACCATCATCGACGTGCCCAAACAAAATTACCGGAGCACCAAGCGTGATGCCATTCTGCAGATGATTACCAAGGATATGGAGTTTGCAGTACAATGGGTGCCTGATCAGAAAAATATGAGCCTGATCGGCCTGATCAATAAAGGTGCCTGCCGCATGCTTTTGGCAAAATGTTACCTGGCCATAGGGGAGTATCAGAAAGCCAAAGAGCAGACGGATATCCTGATTGATCAGTCGGGCTATGCACTGATGACCGAAAGCTTCGGGACCTTTAACGATGGAGGCGAGGCACAGACCTGGCCCATTACACGTAACGTCATCTGGGATATGCACCGCCCCGAAAACAAACTGATTGCCAGCAACCGCGAGGTGATCATGGGGATGCCCAACCGCGGTGCTGATGCAGAGTCTTTTGTAAAAATGCTGACCATGCGGATCTTATATCCTTTTGTCTTTGACAGCCGGATACAGACAACGGATGGTAAACAGGCCTTGTTGAACATCAAGCGGAACAGTGGGGATTACAATGCAAAATATGACTATATGCGTGCCTTTGGCCGCGGGATTGCGACTTTCCGTCCTACATCATTCCAAACGCAGGGCGTATGGTCTGTCAATGGCAAGCTGGATGATGGCGACCTGCGCCACAGTTCAAAGATGGGTAACTGGGTACGGATGGAAGATTACAAAGTAAACAATAAGGCTTCCAAAGATTTTGGAAAACCAGTCACACTGAAAGATCCCGCAACGGGCAAACTCCTTTGCAGCGATACCATTCGCCGCTGGTACGATGTGCCGCATTATAAATTTTTCCTGGATGATCCTGTAAGTGAAACCAATATCAGCGGTTCAGACGGTTCACGGGGTGCTACCAATGGGGGAATCGCCGATTGGTACCTCTATCGCTTGGCGGAGGCTTACCTTTTGCGCGCCGAAGCGAAATATTATATCAATCCGGCCGATGGGACGATAAAAGATGATTTAAATGCTGTCCGCCAGCGTGCAAAATGTACCGAGCTCTACCAGGGCGCGGTCAGTATTGGAGATATTATGAATGAAAGGGCTCGTGAACTTTATTGGGAAGAATGGCGCAATGTGGAATTGAAACGGGTGTCGCTCTGCCTGGCACGTAGTGGTAAACCGGATGAATGGGGAAATGCGTACAATCTGGACAATTTCGATAAACAAAGCGGTACAGATGCGAGTGGCGGAAGTTACTGGTACCAGCGCATCATGCATCATAGCCTCTACAACAAAGGTGTCATTCATGTCAACGCCACCGGGCTAAGCGATATCAAATACACGATGGATAAAAAGAACATGTACTGGCCAATTCCCAATGTTGCGATTACCTCCAATATTAAAGGGCAACTAAAGCAAAATTATGGCTACGACGGTTATAATCCCGCTACTCCCGTCTGGGATAATTGGGAGGATGCCGTAGCAGATGAAGCCAAAGCAGAATAATCAGTTAATAGGTCCCGAACCGATATTTATTAGAGGAGATCGGTTCGGATTTTTTTAAATAACGTATTTTATAGCTACAAAAATAGTTTGTAATTACATAAAACCAGTTCGTATGATCAAGAAAATCTTTTTGTTTTTATTGTTTCTTCCGGTTCAATTTTTAACCGCACAGACAGATCTGGCAAATTTTCCTGTTGGGGCAGACCCTAAGGAGATCGGCCATCGCATTGCACACCGCTTTATCACAGGCAAACATATGCTGCATGCAGGGAAATGGATCAGTTACCCCGAGACGTTCTATTGGACGGGCGCCATTAATTACGCGCATCTAACGGGCGATCAGAAGCTGATGCAGGCCATGAAGGAACGGTTTTCGAAATTAACAACAGGTGAGCCACAGCTGATGCCTATTAAGAACCACGTCGATTTAAATATGTTCGGTAGCCTCCCTTTGCGGCTTTATCAGCTGACCAAAGAGAAAAGCTATCTAGACCTGGGCTTGCCCTATGCTGATACACAATGGGAACTTCCACAAAATGCCAGTCAGGAAGCAAAGGCCTGGGCGCAAAAAAGATACACCTGGCAGACGCGCCTCTGGATCGACGATATGTACATGATCACCATCGTGCAGGCCGCTGCTTTTAAAGCAACGGGCAAAGTCGAATACCTGGACCGTGCAGCCCGGGAAATGGTGCTTTATCTGGATGAACTGCAGCGTCCAAATGGACTGTTCTATCATGCGCCAGATGTCCCATTTTACTGGGGGCGAGGCAATGGCTGGATGGCGGCAGGCATGACCGAATTGCTGCGCATGCTTCCGCAGGATCATGCCGACCGGCCCCGTATATTAAAGGGGTATCTGACAATGATGAAGAGCCTCAAGAGACAGCAACGCAAAAGTGGCATGTGGAATCAGCTAATTGACGAGGCAGACTGCTGGGCAGAAACTTCTGGTTCGGCGATGTTTGCTTATGCGATCATATCGGGGGTGAAACAGGGTTGGCTAGGGGAGAAACAGTACGGTCCTGTGGCCCGTAAAGCCTGGCTGGCACTCGCGAAATATGTGGACGATCAGGGCGCAGTGTCGGAAATCTGCGTGGGCACCAATAAAAAGAATGATAAACAGTATTATTACGACCGTCCCCGCCACACAGGCGATTACCATGGACAGGCTGCCTATATGTGGTGCGTCAATGCATTGCTGGAGGGCAGCGCCGAATAGTTATTGCCCATTGAATATATTAAATCTGTAGAATTTCTAAGTCGTTTTATGTTTATAAGACATATTGAGTATTAGATGCAAGTTTCGATAGGTCAGATTATTTTAGTAAATTAGTAACCATATGATAGCGTTGATGGAGGACAGGACTGTTGATTTTACCATATTTTTATTCAATATATCAGTAGCTTTATGCGTGAAATCAATTGTCATGATGAAAAAATTCACCTGTGTGGAAATATACAGTCTTTTGGGTATTTATTTATCTTTGAAGACGATAAGTGTATCGGGGTAAGCGAAAACTGTGCAGCTATTGCAGGCGAAGAATGCTCCGCAATGCTGGGCATGACTGTAGACGATGTTCTTCATCGGATAGTTCCTTCATTTGAACTTCGCGGAGAGAGCATTGAACAGGCTGTTTCCGACAGCATGTTTGCCAGGTATGCCGATCGTGTGACTATCCATCAAAACGATTATTTTTTAAGTCTCTATAAGTATGATGGCAAAATTTATCTTGAAATAGAGGCCTGCAATCCTCTCGCTGTCAAAACAACCAAATTATATTATTATGCGAAGCATTTAGATAACCGTAGTGGCGGCAACTCTTGTTGGCAGGCATTGACTGAATTGATTAAGGACATTATTCACTATGATCGGGTGATGGTGTATCGCTTTTTGGAAGATAATAGTGGACAAGTTATTGCAGAGAGCAAGACGGCTGAGCTGGAATCGTTGATGAATTATCGTTATCCGGAATTCGATATTCCGGCACAGGCGCGCGAGCTTTACCGTATTTTTCATGCCCGCCATACGGCGGATGTTAGTGCGGAAGCGATTCCGCTGATGGGGCGGAGTGTCGATGATCTCGATCTTACACGCTGCAGCCTTCGGGCACTTTCACCCATGCATTTACAATACCTTAAAAATGCCGGCGTAAAGGCGAGTGCAAGTTTTAGCATTATCGTGGACGATGAGCTTTGGGGGCTTGTAGCCTGTCAGAATCGGGAGCCAATGCATGTAGATCTTTCACAGCGCCATCTATGTACCTTTCTTACACAATACGCTGTAAACAATTATCTGGCAGATTTTCAGAAGAAACAGGTAAAAGTTCAGAAAAATCTATCGCAGCTGAAGCATGATCTAAAAAGTGATTTGCTAGTCAAGCGCGACTTGTATGACGTATTGGAAAAGTATGCCGTGCGTATTATGGAGGTAATGAATGGGCAGGGGCTAATCATTAAACGTGATCGCGCGATCATGATGGTGGGTGAGGTGCCTGATAAAAAAATGCTCCAAGAAATTGATAAAAAAATAGCCACTGCAGAGTTTTTTGCGACAGATAGATTTAAGTGCGATGGTCCTTCCGAAGATGTTGAAATGTATCCCGGTGTACTTCGCATCAGTATTCTGCCCGCAAATAACTGGTACTTATATGTTTTTAGGAAAGAACGCCTGATAGAAGAGACCTGGGCAGGGAAGCCGGAAAAAGTGATGCAGGTTGACGAAGATAGAAAGATTACCTTTCCTTCGCCACGTTCTTCTTTCGAGGCATGGAAAAAAATTACAAAAGGAAAAGCCGAAAAATGGCAATCGTCTGAACTCGCTTTTATTGAAGATATTACACACATTATTCAGCAAGCGGTAGCACAGCGTGGGGGAGAGATTGATGAATTGAACAAGAAACTGGTGCGCTCTAATAATGCGCTTGATACGTTTGGCTACACGCTGACCCATGATCTTAAAAATCCGCTGACGACGATACAACTCACTGCGCAAATGTTGCTCCATAAAAAAGATATCTCTGACGAACTGCTTGCAAAGTCAATGAAAAATATCTTGGAGGGGACGCAGCTGATGCGGGATATGATGGATAAAGTCTACCAAATGTCAAAGGTAAATCATGTAGACTTTGTGTTCGAACCAATTAATCCACAGTCCAAGATTGTCAATATCGTTGAAAATTGCAAACAGCAATACCAGGTCCAGCATTTAGAATTTATAATGGGCGAAACACTACCTGTTTTGGGCGAGAGAACATTGATCTATCAATTATTTCTGAACCTTGTTGGCAATGCCATAAAATACAGCAGCAAGAGGCAAAACCCGAAGGTGTCCGTTGAGAGCATGCGGCAGGGAAATACGGTCCGGTATGATATCAAGGATAATGGAATCGGAATTGATTTGAAGGAGGGCGACAAAATTTTTGAAATCTTTGCCCGAATGGCTAATTCAGAAGGCTTTGAGGGTTCGGGGGTTGGCCTTTCCATTGTTAAACAAATTGCGAATAAGCTCAACGCAGCTATTCACTTGGAAAGCGAATTAGATGTCGGTACTACATTTTCAGTCGTCTTCAAAGATGTACCTGAAGCAGATCGTATGCATTTAGTATCTTAAACAAAGGAGCGTAGACTTTTATACAATAAATTGTCTATCTTGTAAAATCTCAAAGAAAGATTATATAAACGGTTTGGTAACCAACTATCTGCCCAGCTTAGGTCTATATTTTTAATCCCCACATAAGACCATATTTTTCAATCATTGCGGTGTTTTTAAACAATCAAAAAATGAAAAAGAAAATTGTTGTTTGTGATGATGATGCCGCCATCCTTAACGTTTTGGAGCTGGCTCTAAAGAATGAATTTAGTGAAGTTTATTTAGTGTCAAAAAGCAGAGAACTTATCGCATCTGTCGAAGAAATTGACCCTGATATTATACTATTGGATATTGAAATGCCCTGGTTGTCAGGTGGCGATATCCTTCGGGAACTCCGAAGTTCGGAAAAACATCAAAATATTCCGGTGATCATGATGTCTGCGAGTTCGCGTGGGAAGCAGATAGCTTCTGCGTGTGGAGCCGACGCTTTTTTGGCCAAACCATTTGAACTGGACGATCTATTACTTCTCGTGGATAAATTGGGCGAATCGTAAGCGTTCGTCTTAGGATGATCACATCAGCTGCATAAAAGCACTTTTTCTTTAAAAAGTGCTTTTATGTGTGCCTGGTCAGCGTGTACTTGCCGACTAGTTTTTCAGTATGCTATTAATTTTATCTGTGATATCGGTTAAATCAAAGGGTTTGGCGATAAAGCCATTTGCGCCTAAGTTCCCTGCTATTTCAGGTCCATCGACGCTTGCTGATAGCACAATGATAGGAGTTTCTTTAATTTCGGGTGTACTGCGGATAATTTTAATCAGCTGGTCACCAGAAATTATGGGCATCCAGAGGTCTAGCAGCAAGAGGTCTGGCTTATGCGAAATTAATTGCTTTGTCAGGTGTGTGCTATTTATTTCGCATATGACATTATATCCTTCTAGTTCTAAAAAAAGCTCCAGCATCTCGAGTATCCCTCGGTCGTCATCACAGATCATTATCTTTTTAGGCTGCATATTTTTTATTTGTTGATTACAATGGGTAACGTAAAATTAAATGTGGATCCTTCTCCTGGCTCGCTTTCGACCCACAGTGTTCCTTTGTGGTGTAAGATAATCTCATGCGAAACATAGAGCCCAATGCCTAAACCCGGAAACTTTTTCTGTATATGGCTGACGCGAAAAAATCGTTCGAAAATTTTTAGTCTATCCTGATAGTTTATGCCCATACCATAATCACGTACGGAGATTTTAACAAAGTTGGCTACCCTGTGGATACTAACTTCAACTTTTTTCGACTCGGGTGAATATTTAATAGCATTCGATAGCAGATTGTTCAGCACTTGGATAATCTGTAGCTCGTCGCCCGCTACGATACTACCTGTATTTCCTGTAAGGTGGATGTCAGAATCTGGTGCCGCCAATCGCATGCTTTCAACGGCATCTTGGATGGTCTTATCGATCTCAAAAGGGTCCATGTGCAATTCAAGATTGCCAGATTGAATCTTAGACGTATCTAAGAGTTTTGAAATCAACAGATTCAAGCGATCGATATAAGCTGTGATTTTATCTAAAGTTGAGACATACTTCGGATCGGTGTTTTCGGCACTCAATCGCTGCAAGATCTGGAAGAGACCCTTAATTGTTGTGAGCGGTGTCTTAAGTTCGTGGCTCGCAATCGACAGGAAATCATCTTTACGCCGATCCTGCTCCTTCTTTTCTGTAATATCTTCAATGGCGATCAGGATCCGGTCTTTGTACTGGCCCTCGAATTCAATACGATAAGCATTTAGCAGCATGACTTTTCGACCAATATGAGGAAAGATATGATCTACCTCATAATCGATAACCGGGTTATTGGTGGGCAGTATCCGAGTGAGCATCTCTTTTAAAGAAGAAATATCCCACTGCTGATTACCGAGGTCAAATAATAAATTTCCTACCGTTTCTTCTGTGGTGACTTTAAACGAGTTTAAAAAATGTCTATTGGCGCTCAGGACGATGTAATTGGAATCTAGCACCAAGAGACTTTCTCGTACTGTTTCAATTATACTGGACAGAAAGCTTTCTTTATCTTGTAGTTCTTTGGTTCTTTGCTGTATTTTGAGCTCCACATGGGACTTCTCTTCCCGAAGATCATGCTCCGCTTTTTTTCGATCACTGATGTCATTTTGAACACCAATAAAATGAGTTACCTGACCTTCATCATTCTTCACTGGTGAAATAAAAAGTTCGTTCCAAAAAAGCGTTCCATCCTTACGATAATTTCGAATTTCAATCTTACATTCTTCGCCGCGCTCAATAGATTCTTTGATCATACTACGTTCGGCTTGCGAACGGTCCTGAGCCTGTAAAAATCGGCAGTTGTGGCCAATAATTTCATCGTGGGCATATCCACTGATGGTTTCGAAAGCTTTATTGCAATAAATGATGGGATTATCATACTGCAGATTGTCTGTAATTATAACACCCGAATAGGCAGAATTCAATGCTTTTAGATAAAGATCTAAATCATTGTTCTTGTTTTCAATACGTTGCTCTGAATTGTTGATGCCGGAAGCATTTTTTCTCATATATTTTAAACTCCCATATTAATTAAGGTGTCCCCAAAATAATCTATAATTCTCAGATTGAAGCGAATTTTGGAATGTCTAAATTAAAAACCCGTATAAATCCCTGCTGAGGAAATAATCAGTGCAAAAGATAGCAGGGCGCGTATTTTTGATCTGACTGAACCACAGAGAACAGTGCATAGTTTACTATCGCTTTCCAGCGCAGTATGCTATCCTTAGGCACTTTTTCAACTGTAGAGATCGCTAAAACTGCAAATATTTCCGTATCATTACCTTATTGATGTCTATTGCCTTTATGGTAATACGAAATGTGTTTGTTGATTCCTTGCGCCGCATCATTTCTGTCGGGCGATACCATGACGGGGGCATATTGCAATGATACAATATCCATGCTGTCGATTTCGGGCATTTTAACCGGGCGGTACCAAGAAGGTGGGTTCGTTAGATTGCCCGTCTTTTTGCGATCTGTTTTTTCTGTTGATTCCTGTACAGAACGCTGTTTCCAGCGTCTGTATACGAACAGTACCGCTCCGGCAACTGCTGTGATAACGAGTCCGATTTGTGCTTTCATATGTTCTTCTTTAAGAATTGAACCATTTCCTTTTAAATTGAACAATACTCAAATCAAAAAGTTCAATAAAAAAGAGAATCAGCGTCTACAGGTGCCCTCGTAAGAAGTTTGTGTAAAGCATCCGATTGCCGTAAATAAGCTTTGACAGTTTTAAAGATTCAGCTTATTTTTGTGTACAAAACACAGACAGTTAATAAGACATGGAATCACTCTTTCGCGCATGGAAAACGAGCCGGATGGCTTACCTCAAATTCTTTGAAAACTATTCTTTGGAACAGCTCAATCGCATTCCTGATGGCTTCAGTAACAACCTGATCTGGAATATCGGGCACATCATTGCCACACAGCATAAATTAATTTATATCGGATCTGAGGTAGAAGGACATATCCCTGATGAAATCTTCAACAGCTATCAGTCCGGAACAAGGCCTTCAGCAGCTGTATCGCAGCAGGAAGCAGATCTGCTGAAAAGATTGCTCCTCGATCAGATTGAACCGACCATCCGTGATTTTAACAACAAAAAGTTTGTGACCTATCAGGAACGCACAACAGGAACGGGCTTTCATCTCACTTCGATTTACGATGCTTTCGAATGGAATAACTTTCATGAAGGTCTGCATTTGGGTTATATGATGAGCATTAGAAAGTTTATCTCGTTGGATTAATGCTCAACTCTTTTGCCTTTCTATTTTTAAACCCTTACCTTAGCGCATTACTAGACCTTATTTTTGCCCCCATGTTATTGTTCGGATGACAATGATGTAGGGGTTTTATTTTCAATGGTTTGTACATGCAGTACGAAAGATTAAATAAGTGAAAACGAATGATTTTTAAAGCTCTTCGATCGAATATTGACGTTGATGACAGTGTATTTAATGATATATACCCGCCCAAAATAAAAAAATTGGCTGAACGTCACTGGACACCTGTTCATGTCGCAAAAATGGCCGCAGAGTACCTGGTTGAATCTCCGATGGACAAAGTGCTGGATATTGGTGCCGGAGCAGGAAAATTCTGCCTTGTAGGAGCTTCGTGTACCAATGGAATGTTTTATGGTGTGGAACAGCGCGAATCACTGGTGAAGCTTTCCAACGGGTTGGCCGAGAAACATCAGGTGCAGAATGTAGCGTTTATTCATGCCAATATTGACGAGATCTGTTTTTCCGACTATGACGCGTTCTATTTCTATAACTCCTTTTATGAAAATATAGATACATCAAGTCCAATTGATTACTCGGTATTGCCTGATCCAGAACTTTATCATGCGTATACCGAGTGTCTGAGGAATCGGCTTGCGCTATTGCCTATTGGTACCCGTGTGGTTTCCTATTGGAGCGGTTGGGAAGAGATTCCCTGTAATTTTGATCTGGAGTATACGGCATGCGACGGTTTTCTCAATTTTTGGCGGAAATTGGGTTAAGGGAAAGGAAGCAGGACAACCCTGCTTCCTTTTTTTACGACCCTAATCCAAGTAGAAGAAAAGTCTGCTGAATGTTTGATTCGGTACTTTTGGTGCAATAAAATAGGGTTGAACCTTCCCTTTATCGTTCAATTTCGGCAAAAAGAAACCTTCAGCACCCAGTTTACTTTTTGTTTCATCGCCATCAAAAGCCCATTCATTGTCCGTATTGGCCTTGGTAAAATTAACCGTGGCGCTCCGCAGATCGACGCTTTTGTCAAAATCCTTGAGTGGTAGATAGTCGACATACACCCATCTTCCGGGAAGCACATTTTTTGCGATGTACTCCTTACGGACATCACCCGTAGTTGCATTGACCTTCTGCAACGAAATATCAATCGGGAAATCTATACTTTTATCATAAATATAAAAGCCCAGTTTATTGACATTGGGGTCAGCAGCGGGTGGCTTCACTTCCTGCACCTTTCCATCAAAATAAACGTAGTTAAAATTGACTCTGATGGTGTTTTCAGGCAATTCGGCACTGTAAACCACTTTCTTGGTCTCGGTATCGGTCAAAGTAACCAATCTCTTTTTGGGTATTTTGTAGCTAAACGCCGTTGCAAAATGGATATTGCTCTGGGGCTGGATGATAAAAGCACCATTTTTATGATCAAATACGGTGGTATCAATTGCAACCTGCAAAGGATGGTCACCACCATTATAGCCATTGATCAGAATATGCATCGCGCGTTCTACCTCAATATCGTCCTTATTGCAGGCACTGAAAAGGAAGGGAAAGCCGATCAGCAGCAGCGCAGTGGCTAGGGAATATAGCTTCGTTGACAAATTTTTCATAAATTATAATTCTAAAACCTTATTAAACCGCATCATATTATTAATGGGCGCTTCATTGATGATAAACAACTTGGAAATGGCTTTTGTGGGTGAAGGGACAGGAGCACCAGAGGTAAGCTGGCTAAATTCAAAGGAAGATCCTTCGGTATAGGGAATATCGGTCCCAGCTTTATAGATATAGGCCCGAAATAGCACCGAGGTCTTTTCGCCCTTGTAATCCTGGATGCCTAAGGGGAAGGGATCAAATACGATCGGTTGGGAGAAGGTGTTGGGTTTTAGATTTTTGATCCGTATGACCTCTTCAAACACTTTGGGGGTGAAATAGTATTTTCCAAATACAATATCCACAGGTTCCCGGTAATTTAATACATTGGACTGGAGCATATAGATCAACTGTACTTTGCCCTCCACAGGTGCCGGTACTTTCGGGAAATCGGCTACTTTTCCGTCCATGTAAATAACATTGAGATCCGTCACGGCCGCCGTATCGTTGGCTTTGATTTCCCTTTCCAGCAGAATTTTATCGGTCGCTTTGGACTTCATGGTAAATTTTAAACGCTGCTTGGCGGGGTCATTGAAATTATAGTTGGCACCGAACGAGATACGGCTAAAGGCTGGTGTTACCGTAGCGCTAAAGGTATCCAGTTGCAAAATAAGTTCCTCATTGCTGTTATTATAACCACTTAAATTGATCATATGCACATTGGAATGATAGAGCAGTTCGTCGCCACCTTTATCGCACGAAAGGAAGGTGGATAGCAGAAAAAAGGAGATCGCCGTGGCTGTTAAGATTATTTTTGTTTTCATAACGGTTGATTTAAAAGGTATATCCGATGGAAAGGCTAAAGGAACTGCCCACTTTCCGGTTAAAAGTTTCTTTGTCGCCTATGCGCATCTTTTTGGTTCCGTCTTCGGAGGTCTCGTAATAACCTTCCTCATATTTTTGGGAAAAACCAAACTTCCATTCGTAGATCTCGTTCCATTCCTGCGTTGGCCATTCGGAGTTCGACAGGCCTTTCCAGCGATCCTGTACTTTGAACGTTTCGGGTCTGTTCACATAAAAGCGGAACGGACTGTTCAATAGGTTGCTCAGGTTCAGTTTAAGATCCAGGTTTTTGTTTTTCAGTAATTTGTAGCTCAGCTGTGCGTCCAGCTGATTGCGCGGGCGCTCGTATTCGATCAAATCTTCGCTCATGGCTGTCATAAAGGTTTTATAACCCATGTGGTTAAACGCTATGTTGACCCCTAAGCGGTCTCCGGCGTACTGTAAGGCGGCATTATAGACAACGGGTATCTGTCCATAAAGCGGGCGCTTGTTTTTCAGGAATTGTTTTTCACGGTATTCAAAGGTATTTCCATATTTATCGGTACCCATGCCCTTTGCCATGAATTCAGCCGACTGCACTTCGGAGCTTTGAAGTGTCATGTTTCCGCTGAAATTGAAATCCTCCAGCAGGGAACCGGGAGCTATAAAGCCCAGGTTTTTGCGGATATCAAACTCCAGTCCCTTTACTTTGGCCCATTCCGAGTTATTGGTGGTCACGTAGATGCGGTGCGACGAATCCATCATCTGCCGGTACAATTCGATCGGGTTCTGAAAATATTTGTAGAAAAACCCAATTGAAATAACTTCCGCAATGGAAGGGTACCATTCGAAACGCATGTCATAGTGGTCAATTAAGGTCGAGAGCACGCCTTCATTCCGACGGTAAGCACCGCCCAATGCAGGGTCCTGACGCACCATCTTGGAGTTTTCAATCAACGCCGGACGGACTACGGACTGTGAATAGGCCATACGGATATTGAAATCCTGTATGGGGGTCAAAGTCAGACTGGCCGATGGCAGGTAGCGCCAGGTTTTCTCCTCGGTTTCGGGATCTGCCGTCATGCCGACCAGTTTCCCTGTTTTGGGATCGACAAAGCGTTGCTTGCGCATGGCAATGGTTCTGGCGTCCATCTGCAGGTCATTATCGCCATTTTGCAGACTTTTATACTTGAAGTATTCGGCACGTACGCCCCAGACCAGTCGGATCCACGAGTTGAAGCGGTTGTCGAGCATGCCGTAGACCGCCTGATTTATATTTTTCCCTTCATAGGCACTCACGGAGAATGCTGCTGGATAATAAAACATGCCATGTAGGGGATCTGTAAACTCAAGATATTTCGACCAGGTATTCACGGGCGTAAAATTATTGGCACCGACCGAAACAATGGGCAGCGAAACCCATTCGAATAAGCCATGCCGATCCATAAATTGGTATCCCGCCTTCAGGGTCTGCTTTTGACCGAGCCAATTCGTCTGGTAGCTCAATGCACCTTCAGCAATTTTGTTTGTCTCTGTATAATGGTATTCGGAGCGTGTAAATGTTCCGTCACCGGCATTGGCGTAGTGCGAGGGGACCACATTGTAAATGGTATCATTTAGCAGGCCGATAGGAGCGAGCCAGGCTTCGGTTGCATCTTTCTCGCGGTTGTTCAGCTGGTTGCGGGCAATATTCCATTCGAACTTGAACCTGCCGAACCGATGCTCGCCATCCAGCTTATTCTGCAGCATGTCGATAAATTTGGGACGGTCGTACTCCCGGATAGCTGGCTTCGAATCGTGGCCGATATCATTTCCCCAGCCTTCGATCACCGAAAACTGGTTGTTGAACATCCGGGAATAGAAATTCCGCGAGGTTATCTTGTGGTTTTTGCTGTTCCAGCCCAGGTTGATCAAAGCGCCTAAGCTTGAATTAAAGTTATACTGTGTTGAGGTTGTCGGATGGATTTCTTTGCCGGTGCTGATATCGAAAGTTGCCCCGTCTGTTTTTTGCCAGCTGCCGCGTTCAAAATTGGAGATATGGTCAATAGACTGCTCATTGCGGTAACTGAGCGAGCCTACAAATCCAAAAATACCTTTTGTGCTGGTATAACTCCGCCCCAGGCTGAACTGGTAGTTTTGTCCGGGTAGTGCCGTATATTTTCGGGTGCCGAGGCGTTCCAGTCCGCCGATCCGTTTGTTCTGTGCAGCGATCATTTCCGGCGTGAAAGGCGTTACGCCTTCAGGCACGGGTTTATAGGGGTTGGCAGGGTCGTAATTGATTCCGTTGAAAACGGTCAAATCCCGTGGGAAATTGCCCCGCGTGCCATCGTCAAAGGCTAGGTAATCTAAGCCACCGCGGCCATAGCCCAGGAAATCTTTGCCCGTTGAGCCATTGATGTATTTGCTTCCCACCGAAAAGGAGGTGAAGTTTTTCACTGGAATGGCCAGGGTATTGATCTGTACCAGTCCACCGCCAAAACCAAAGCTCAGATCGGGCGACGAGGTTTTGTGGATAATGACATTGTCAATGAGGTTGCTGGGGACAATATCAAATTCGAAGTCCCGCACCTGCACGTCTGTACTGGGAAGGGTGGCGCCATCCATCATGGCCAGGTTGTAACGCTCGGCAATACCGCGGATCACCACCCGCCGGTTGTCGTTGGTACTGACACCGGAGATGCGTTTCAGGGTCTCACCAACGTTTTTATCCGGTAAAACGGATATTTGTTCGCGGCTGATCCCGTTGGAGATGGTGGCTTCATTTTTCTGTTTGGCATATAAGGAAGCTACACTTTCCTGTTTATAGCTTCCAGTCACCACCACCTGCTCCAGGCTTTTAACCACGCTCTTTAAAACGATGTTGAGATTGGTCTGCTTCCCGGACTGCACCACGATGTCGGTGATCCGTTTTGTCTGATGGGAGATGTAACTCACTTCGATAGTATAGGTTCCGGGGGCGAGGTTCAGGCTGTAACTGCCATCGGCTTTACTTTTTAACGATTGGCTGCTTTGGAGCAGCGTAATGCTTGCATCAGCAAGGGCTTCACCATTTTCGTTGATGATTCGGCCGCTGATATTTCCCTGTTGTTGGATGGTGCTGTTGCCCATGCTTCCGGATAGCGGAACCGGGATAGCAGCGATTTTTTTTGCCGAAACAATCACAGACTGGTCCTTCAGTACAAAGCTGAGCGGTTGGTTTTTGAAAATTTCTGCCAGTACAAGCCTGATGTCGGTATTGCTGGTTTCAATGGTAACGGGGCGGGCCATGCGCAGCAGGCTGCCTTCGACCAGAAATCCATAGCCCGTCTGTGTACTTATTTTTTTGAATACTTTGGCCAGGGAGCTGTTCTTCTCGGAGAGACTGATGTTTTGTCCTATTGCTCCGAAGCTGATCTGTAGCATGCCAAAAAGTGTCATGAAGGTGCTTAGCTTCATTTTCAATAGTATTTTTGTATTTTTTTTATACATTTGTTAAGCTGAAATATGTGTTAATTGGATCGAGAAATTCATTTGCCTATTCCGGCTATTGGCCAGTAGTGTTGCGACCACTATTGGCTTTTTTTGGAATTGGGCATGCGGTATAATTTTATAGCAGGTACTGTCCTTGGGCAGCTACCTATGGCAGTTCTAGGTTATTTTGTTTCTACGATAAGCCTCCTTCCTTGCATCTCTACATTGATGCTTTTAAACGTTTTTAATAAATTCAGTACTTTTTCAAAAGACCATGACCGCGGGATTCTTCCTGTAAAGGTTTCGCCTGTTGCGGTACCCTGATAGTGGATGTCCACATTGTACCAGCGGCCCAGTTCGTCCACAACGCTACCGATATCGGCATCTGTAAAGTCAAAGTAGCCCTCTTTCCAGGCGATGACTTCCACGGGGTCCACATTTTTGATAGACATAGACTCTCCAGCCACAATACCCTGTTCACCGGGCTTGAGAATGACGCGCTGATGGGCGTTGGTCAAGGCGATGGAACCGCTCAGGAGCGTTGTTTTGGTCCTCGATTTGGCCTTGTAGGTATTGACGTTAAAATGAGTTCCCAGTACTTCGATCAGTTGATTTTCCGAGCGTACCCGGAAAGGCATGGCCGCATTGTGTGCCACTTCAAAATACACCTCTCCGCTGATGGTCACCTCGCGCGAAGAACCCCGGAAGGCTGAAGGGTAGCTGATCGACGATTGTGCATTGAGCCAGACCTGGGTTCTGTCGGCCAATGTCAATTGGTACCGGCCACCCCGTGGTGTAACAAGTGTATTGATATGGACCTTCTCGACGTTCTTGCCAGCCGTATAAACCAGATTACCGGATTTCAGTTTGTTGATATGAATGTTTCCTTCGGTACTGAGTTCGCCATTTTTGGATTCATCCAACATGATTTTTTCGCCGTTTCCGAGGGTTAAGATGGCTTTATCCGTAGCGGGATGAATGCTGTTGCTTTGCTCTGCGGCAGGGATCAGCAATTGCTCAGACTGCTTTTTGAAGATGTAAAACGAGACGGCACAAAGGAAGACTAGGGATGCCGCTGCTTGCCATAGCCTAGGACCTGGGTAGAAGAAAAATCGCTTCTTTGGTAGGTTGGCCGATGTGGATGTCTCCGCGTCGATCTGATCAAAGATCTTTTCCTGCAGTTGCTTTTTGCGGAATACACGCTCTTTGGCGTTTAAACTGTCGATGAGATCTGGATTGGCTTCAAAGGAAGCGTACCATTCTTCAAGAAGCTGGAGCTCGTCCTCCGTTATTGTTCCGGCTTCGTATTTAGCGAGTATATCAAGTAGCTGTTGATCGTCCATTTCCTGTGCTTTATACTAAGGAGTACCCAAAGTCTGCAAAAGCGGGAATGGAAATGTGAAAAAAAATAATTTTCCCTAATTTTTGTGCGTATACAGCAGCAGTACCAGGTAGAAAATATCCATTTGATGTTCTTTGATTTCCGTGCGCATGATCTTCATGGATTTGGTGATGTGCTTGCGGACCATAGCCACTGAAATGTTGAGCTGGTCGGCGATATCCTGATTGGAACGTTTTTCGAAACGGCTCAATAGAAAAACCTCTTTGCAGGTTGCGGGCATTTTTTCGGTGATCTGGATAATCTCCGCGTGGATTTGCTTGGCTTCAAGTATATTGTCGGGCTGAATCGGAGCGTTATACCCGATATGGGCTGCTGTTTGGATATATTTATCCTGGACTTGCTGCGCCCGATAGGATTTAAAGACCTGAAATTTAATCGCTGTCTTTAAATAGGCCGCAAGGGACTGGCTGAACGTGATCTCCTTGCGCCGCAAATAAAAATCGACAAAAACATCTTGTACGATTTCCTCGGCCATAGCCAGGGAGCCCGTCCTTTTACCGGCATGATTGATTAAAGGTTCCCAATAGCGGTTATAAAGTTCGGAAAATGCTGCTTTATTATCTTGCATTTGGACCAATTCTACCAGTTCCTGATCCGAAAGCGTTTTCAATTCACAATTAGCCATTATAGTTAAGCAAAGACCAAATGTAAATAGGCAATTAAACCTGAGCGTTTTACGAATATTAATAAATTATTAATATTCGTTTGACCTTCAGCAGTGCTGGGGCTGCCGAGCTCCCGCAACGGATGTTACCGGTAGCAAGCGCGATGAGCTCTTCGATCGGAGCTGTTTTTTTTCGATGCTGCCATTCAGCTGGTTCTGATAACTGAAGGGCTAAGATGGACTGTTTTTCAGTAAATTTGTGATACCAGCCGTTCAATAAGTGTCCAGTAAATCAAAAAAGCCGCTTTCCTCAGAAGAAAGTAGCTTTTTTGATGATGGAGGACTTTGGGGCTTGCTAGCCGATGTATTTGGATATATTTGTCCAGGTATTCGGATGTGTTTGTCCAGATATTCGGATGTCTTTGACCGGGTCTTCAAATTTATTTGAAGATCTCGGTAGGAGCAGTTCCCGACCAGGATTTTGGTAGATTCTTTAGTCCAAATAGACGGGCTAAGATCCACGAGGTATTTCTATTGCTATTGAAGAAGGCGTTGGTGCTGCCTAGATTTTTGATTTTTTTGCCCGTAATGCCAAAGGGGATCTGCATTTCGTTCATGCTCGTACCACCGTGACCTTTTTTGATGCCACCATGGTCGGTCAATAGTAGGAAATAGCAGTCCTCATAAAGATTTTGCACTTTCAAAGTCTGTATAAAATTCCCGATGGCGACATCTGCTTCTTCGATGGACGCGATATATTCGGGCGACATCCAGCCGTGGCCATGTCCGGCATGATCGGTATGTACACTGTATAGAAACACCAACATCGGATTGTTTTTATTGTCACCGATAAATTTTAAGGCTTTTGCATAGTTGCTCTCATATTTATCGTCCTGCTCAAAGGAGACTTCATCCAGGTATTTTTTGTTGATGGGATTGATAAGCTCAGCCCAATTATAATAGAAAGCCGTTTTTATATTCGGTTTCTGCTCCTTCAATAGTTTGAATATGGATGGCGAATAACCCTCTTGATCCACTTCCAAAGCTTGCAAGGGATGGTTGCCCAGCGTCCAGTTGTTGGCTGTGATGCCGTGCTCTTCAGGGCCCTGTCCGGTGAGATGGCTCGTCCAGTTGGGAAGCGTGACGGATGGAAGTACGGGTCTGCTGGATAGTGTCAGTAGTCCTTTTTCAAACAACTTATCAATATTTGGATGTTTTGAAGCCCTAAAGCCTTCGGAACTAAAACCGTCCAGCCCGATGATAACAATACGCTGTGCGTTTACAGCGCTGCATACAGCTAGAAATAATAAGATCAATAGGGTTTTCATGCGTATCATCGCATAATGATTGACGCGGTTAAGTGGACTGCTGCCACTAATCAAGTGATAGGTTGCTGACTTTTTCATTGAATATAAATATACGTAAGTTTTGTAATACTAAACAAAGTTTATTTATACTGTATTTTCATGTGATTAAATTTGTGTGAAATCGTCAGATAAAAAATAATCATCGGTATTGACTTTCCTCTTTAATTGTAGTAATACGAATTTTATTGCTTTATTTTCTAAGCTTTCAGGTGGAAATAACACTTTTTAACTTCTGACTATTGTTGTGTAATGGTCAGAAATTTTTATATTTACGACAGTTTAGCGAATATAGGGCCGATGATATGAAAAATCTGGCTTTAATCGGAATGCGCAATTATTAAAAACTTATACGGAATATGAAATATTACTTACTGACCTTTTCTGTTTCGGCTCAGGTGCTTACCAAACGCACTGAACTGATCAATTACCTCGGCCGGCATATTGCTGATCTGAAATACATTTCGGCAGATCTTCAGGATAAATTATGTACCATCACTATTCGCACTTTAAAGCGCGATGAAGGTGTTGTTCTTAATCTCTTGGCCATAAGAGGCTTTAAGGCATCCTTTCTTTCAGCGACAGAAGGTCCTTAACGGTGCTAATTACCGGTTCAAAACGGTGTTCTTCAAGATTTTATGGTTACGTTTTTTTTTTCTACCTGGCGATTTTGTGGTAACGTGATAGATGTAAAGTAAGCGATAGACTAAACGATACAAATGGCGGAAACCATGGGAGGTATTCCGCCATTTTCTAAGGAACTAAAATGTCAATAACCCCAATGTCAAACTGGCTGCATACCGGGATTTTCCGTTGTCACCATATCCACCAGATGTAGACAGCGCTGTTTCCAGGCTGCCCGATCCCTTCAGATAAAGCTGATTGCTTTTCTTTCCGAAGTTGGAAAGCCGGTATTGTATGCTCAGGGCATTGACTACCCGATCGCGTGTTAAATACTGGTATATAGGCAGGGCAATGCTGTTTGCAACAAAATTGCTCGAATAGCTTTTATCTGTGTAGCTCCATTCGTTTTTTACGCCAAAATTGTAGTTGGATGCCACATCAAAGACCCAGCGCGATAGGGCTTTGTTAAAGCGGATGCCAATATCCATGCGGTCGACAATTTCTTTTCCCTGCGGTAGGGCATAGCGGTTGTCCCAGCCGGAATAACTTACGGTGGCCTTGGCAAACCAGTCGGAGCGATAGGCGCTGGTTTCTTTGGCCAATATATACCCCAAAGTAGCCTGGCTGCGTAGTGCCGTATTCAAGCTGCCTTCAAAAATAGTTTCATAACTGCGGTCGTCTGTCCGCTGCAATTGCTGGTATTCGGTATTGGAAATATCACAATACAGCAGGTTTAAATCGAAGTGATGATTGTAATCGCCACGTTTTAGATCAATGGTCGATAACACTGTGTACTGATCGTATTGATGTTTGCCAGCCTTCATTGGATAGGTGCTGCCGTCGGTGACCTTTTCCTCATGACGGAGGTAGCTTCCGGACAGCAACCAGCGGAACTGATCGGCGGTATAACGAAAGCTGAGTTCGCTGCCATACGCATGCGCAAGATAGCTGCGTTCCATATCTGCCGTCATAATGAAAGGTGATGCCCCGAGGTATTCGGCTAAGCCCAGAAGTTTATAGACGTTGTATTGTTGACTTCCGTTGGCACGTACCAGATTCAGATCATTTTTCTGATAATTATAAATGGCTGCAATCCCAAGCTGATGCCGCTTGCTGATTTTGTAGGAAATATTTGGTGCTAGCTGGATTTTATTTTTCGTATCCTGAGAGCGTGGGTCCATTTGTCGCGCGCCCGTAGCGACCTGATAGGAGAGGTCGAGGCCGGCACGCATGCTGCCACCGGCAAAGCTGGGGCTCGCTACTTTGAGGTCCATTGTATAAAACTGCTTATTCCAGTCGCCCTTTAGTGAGTCGACTAGCTGATAGGGATTGTCAGTAAATGGATTCACAAGGGATGCATAGGCCAGCTCCTTCTCTTTCAATGTGGTAAAGTCAAAGCGACCATAGAGCGTCCAGTCGCCTGAGCGCTGAAATTTCTCTGTCGAAAAATTGAGTCCCTGTTTCGATTTGCCTGTAAATGGATGTCTAAAATCTCCGCCTTCATAGAAATAGCCTAAAGTGGTGTTTCCCACAGCCGGTAGGTCAAGCTCCCCCAGTAAAGCGCTGGTTTTGAGTTTTAACAGGCTTTCTTTTTCTTTGGAGTAGCTGATATTCGGATTTTCCTGTGCTTGCAGCTGCATGAAAGAGGCTGTAAATGCCAGGGAAAAAATATATTTTATGTTCATGATGCGCCTGCTTATTTGGAATAACTTTTGGGACTAGGGGTATCGTTTATCGTAAAGTCGCTGGAGGAATTGTTGGTGTCCATCAGTACTTTGATGCCATTGATTTCTTCCCTTACTTTCCGGATAACCGATTTTCCGGTGCCGGCACCGCCGCCAACAAAGGCTACTCCAGCATCAATCGTGAGCGGTAAACGTTTTTTGTCCAGTGTAATGGTGCTGTTAGCAACGCAATCCACGCCGTCGATAACTTTCTCTGCAGCAACTTTCACATAACGTGTTGAAGCAGTTGCTCCGGGTTCGGTGACAGTTTCGTAGCTGGCATAGTCGTCGGGCGAAAGGATAACGAGTCCAGAGCCATTGACACCGGGCAGCCAGTCAAAAACGGTCAACGATGAGCTATAGATCAGTGTTACGTTGGGTACGTCTGGCGAGTCGGTATCGTTGGAATTTCCGGGCGGATTAAAATAGGTCTCAAAATCGGCAATTCCTGCCCCTAAATCTGTGGGTGCATTGGGATTGCCTTTTGGATCTGTCTTATGATTAATTCCGTCGACAGCAATGACAATAGATTTGCCCGGCGCTACAGGGTGATCTACACCTGCGGTACCCGGAATGGTCCATAGGGAGGCAAGGTATACGCTTTGTTGATCTTCGATAAATTTGGTGGCTACAGTTGAACCTGCTTTTGTCGCTCCAAAGGAGATTCCGCCAGCATATAGGGTGTCGGTCGAGTTGTTGTAGATTTCTACAAAACCATCGTATAAATAAGTCGAATTATTTGGGGTGCGGCTACCGGTATAATAGAATTCCTTGATGACAAATCCACCGATGGCACCGCCGCTCAACTGAATGTCGGTCTTTCCGGATTCCTGAATACGTAGGGAAGGGATGGAGGCATTCAAAAATGCTTTGCCCAGGCGTCCGCTGATGCTGAGGCTTTCCTCTTCGGTCACTTCCCGGCTTACCGTTACAGTGTAGATACCAGGTATAATATCCTGCAGATCGACCTCACCCTTTGCATTGGTGGTCAATTGGGACTGTTGACCTGTAAATGTGTTTTTAAGGGTTACCGTAGCATTCGCGGCAAAAGATTCAATATAATTGCTGGGGTAGTGGACAGCCAGGGTATAGGAAAGCGTATTGACCGTCGCAAAATCTTTGCGGCAGCCACTCAATAAACAGAGCAACGCAACCAGGTAGAGATAACAATTGATTTTCTTCATTTTTTTAGAATTTAATAGACAGTTCGGTTCCAAAAAAGATATCAATATTTCGTTTTGTGAACTGTTCAGGATTGCGCGTGCTCCGTACCAACGGTCTGTTGTTGATGAAGTTGTTGGCATAGAACGAGAAGCCCATATTTTTGGCAAATTCCTTGGTCAATTTCATGTTGAACAGCCAAAGTGGTTTCCAGCTTTCGGTCCGGAAGGTTGCATCGCTGAGACTGAGGTAAATATCGCGGTCGGCCGAGGTGATCTGCTGGCGCTCCGCCTCTGAAAAATAGACAATGTCCATGGGTTTGTCAGACCCTACGGGGATATAACCGATCGGTAGGCTGGAGTAGTCGACATAGCGCTCCTTATCGATCCAGATGGTCTGTGCCGTCAGGGTCAGGATAAACCGTAGTTCGGGAATATGGTGTATAGCCCTTAAGGTGGTCATGAGTCGCTCGCTGTCGGTCCCGCGTGGCGCAAATACACCGACGCGTGTCATCGTTTTGTTGGGCACCTCCTGTGCAAGGGTATAAGGTATAGTGGTGGTTGATTTGGTCGACTGATAGGCCCCGGTGAGCTGAAAAGAAGTACGGATGGCATCGAAGCGGCCCATATCAAAATCAAATTCAGCCCCCTTGTTGATGATCTGTCTACCGTTGGTAGGGGTGGCATAGGTAAATACATAAGGCGTATTGGTCACAACATCACTCAAAATCGGTTTCCCGCCCGCTACTTCCTGCTGTACGGTATACGTCGGAATAAGCGCATACTGCAGGCTATTTAAGGTGGTCATATAGTCGTAGGCATTGTCGATTTTATCGTGATAAGCGGTAATGCTCAAACGCTGACCTTTGCCGATTTTCCAGTCGATACCCAATTCTTTTTTATAGGATTTGGCCAGCTTGAGCTGATCGTTGCCTGTTTCATAGACACGTGTGGTCAGGAGCGCTAGCGCTTCGTTGGGATCTTGCTTGTAATAGTTTAAACTGAAAACATCGAAATAGGCATTTTCGGGATACAGCATGTTCAAGGTAGGTGCCTTGGTGGCGATGCCATAGCCTCCGCGTAGGGTAAAAGCATGCAGAAGGTCGTAGCTCACATTGATCCGTGGCGACACAGCGGTTTTGCCGTCGCCACTGAAAGGCTGTAGCTGATCCATCCGCACACCGGCCTGTATAGCCAGTTCGCGCTTTCCAAATCGGGCCGTCATACGGTCCTCGGCATAGGCGCCGAGCTGATTCAGTGCGGGTATATCTTTGTAGGCCCGCGCGCGGTAACCGTTCAGGTTATTGGTACGGTAGGGGAAGTTGGGATCAAAGGTCTTTCCGTTTCCACTGTTGGCATCCAATCTGTAATCAGTACCGACAAGGACGCGGTGTGTAAAAAGGCCTGTTTTGGCATATAACTCATCCGATATCTTGGCAAATAAATTGATCGGTTTTCCCTCTACCCAGGCTTTATTGGTGTAGCTCGCAGGTAGATAGGGGGCCTCAAATGTACCATCGGTATAAGAGCTTCCCACAGCTGAAATACCAGCAGTTCCAGCATTTTCCATGTATGATTTCTGAAGCGAGTAATTCAATGACACGGTATAGTTTAACTGTCTGGCCAGGGCCTTATTGACCTTCCATTTTCCATTGGTCGAAAAGCGGTAACTGTATTCCTGAGACTTGTTGAGCTGCGGAACAGCATTGGCATCGGGATCAATTTTGACATTATCCAGGTTGCTGCCAAAGGAAAAATAGGTAGTGGTATACAATGGCTTTTCCTGGCCAAAGGTTTTGCTGTACTGCGCAGATCCCGTTACACGGTTATAGGCCGCATAGGCCGATGTCTGCTCGTCGTTGGCGTGAGTATAATCCAGGTCAACGAACAAAGTCCCCTTGTTTTTTCCGAGGTCAAAACCCTGGCCTGACCAGAATTGGGTAAGCTTCGGGTTTATCCGTCCTTTGATCTGCAGGTCTTCTTTGCCGGCTTTTGTCTGCACGATAATGGCGCCCGAGGTCATGTCGCCATATTCGACCCCGGCAATGCCGCGGATGACTTCAACGGATTCGACATTATCGGCCGTGTACTGCCGCATATCGGCACCCAAACCCTGGGAAGTGGAAAAACTGCCAGCCGAACCGCTTGATCCAGAAGTACCCGTTAATATCGCCGCAGAACCCATAGACTGCAAATTGGCATTGTTGGACGTTGGCGCCCCGTTAATGATAAGCGAAGTACCCAGGGAGCTCATATAATCCGAAGAACGGTTGGTCTGGTTGCTATTGCCCACATTCCGTATGCCGGTTTTATTGACATTGGTGAAACTCGGATTCGTTGTCATTCCACCGGGTAGCAACTGTAGGACTTCACCCAGGTTGGTCGCCTGCATATGTTCAATGGCCTTACGGTTGATGATGGTCGAGGTGGCACCTTCTTTTCGGTTTTCCTGACCAACGACCACAACGTCTGCCAGGGCAATGGAGTTTTCGGCCAATGCTATTGCAATAGGCTGTTTGCTCGCAGTTACGGTCTGCTCTACGGTCAGCATCCCAAGGTAGCTGACAACAAGAGTGTATTGTCCGCTTGGAGTGCGGTCGAACGTAAAGTGACCGTTTTCATCGGTTTTGGCGTAAAGACCCAGCTCCCTGATTTGTACAGTAGCTCCTTTGAGTGCCTTGCCGGTGCTTTTTTCTGTGATTATGCCACGGATATCGCCGTCCTGAAAAGAGCGTTCAGTAAACGGTTTTGTGTTGGTGGTTGTAGCGGCGAACGTAGTTGCTGATGCTGATAAGGTCAATAGGGCAAAGAATAGGATAGATCTTTGCCTTATCAACGCTGGTTCGTTATTTTCCATGGCTATGTCCCATATTTTCGGGGTTAATCATGATGTGTGCTTTGTAAGACCCCTCGTCCATTAACCAGGGAATTCCAGGTAAACCCGGTTTGCTTGACAAGCCGATATCGGCTGCTTTTGCATAAGGAACATAGATCACATAACGCCGCTGTGCACCTTCGATTTCTCCGGTTGTGTTGTTCAGTTTGGCCAATGGTCCCCAATAGCCGTATAGTATGGTTGGTGTCTGCGGGATGGGTAATTTACCCGCTTTGTGTTCGGCTTCGCGGATTTCATCACGTTGTTTGCGTTTGCCTTCGGCGATCAGTTCGCGGCCGCGGGCCATAAAAGGATCCAAACTTTTTGGATAGGCATAGGCATATAAAACGGAAGATTTGTAGTCTGGCGCAAGACAGATCAGGTTATTGGTAGCGGTGCCTTCCTGTAATGTGACAAACTCGCCTTTTTCGTTATAACCCAATACTTTGGCGCCTTCGCGTTGGTCTGCTGGGGCTGCCTGTAATGCAATTTTTATCTGTAGATCTTTTGCGAGCGGACTGCGTTCTTGTTTTTGTCCAAACACAGCCAGGGTACCCCACGATAGCGCAAGGGCGATGATAAGATGTTTCATAGATATTCGTTTAGCGATTAATGACTAATTGTTTTTGCTTGTTGATACTAGCATGCTGCAAATATATGTATTTAGATTTATTATAAATAAGTGAATTTTAAAATATTATTTCAGTTAAATCCGATTAATGCGCTGTTAAATAAAATATTTCAGTATAAAATATATTATTTTTAATCGTTTTAAATAAAGTTACTGTACATTTGTATGCATCTTTATGCGTATTTTAATACATCTTATATGAAGCATACTACGTTTACCGGTTTATCCCTCGCATTGAGTCTATTGGCTATGAAGCAGCTCCATGCGCAATCCATACAGGAACCTACTGTAAAAAGTCCAACCAGCTTTGCGATCATTGTCGACCAGCATACCTACGATCAGGCAAAGCCTGAGATCGATGCTTATCGTGCCGCAGTGGAAAAAGATGGATTAGGGACTTATATTATTTCGAGTCAATGGGCCAAACCGGACGAAATCCGAACGTTATTGAAGAGCCTGTATGCAAAAAAGCAGCCCCTGGAGGGCACGGTACTAATCGGTGATATTCCAATTCCTATGCTACGGGATGCACAGTTTTTGACTTCGGCCTTTAAGATGTCGCAAAATATCCGCTGGGATAAGTCATCGGTGCCATCCGATCGCTACTACGATGATTTTGACCTGCAATTTGACTTTATCAAACAGGATACGGCCAAGTCGAGGTCCAATTATTTTTACTATAGCCTAAGTGCTGCTTCACCGCAATATATACAGATGGATATCTATTCGGCGCGGATCAAGCCGCCCGTGGAAAATGGCGAAGATCCTATTGCGAAAATCAAGGCATATTTAAAAAAGGTCGTTCAGCAGAAAGCACAGGCAACCCCCTTAAATGATATGATCGCTTCAACCGGTCATGGCTATAATTCCAATTCGGTCAACGCGACAATCGGTGATGCGCTGGCACTCAGATCGCAGATGCCCGCTTTGTTTCTTCCGGGAAACTCAGTCAAGTTTATCAATTTTCGCTCCGACAACTTCATTAAGTTCAATATATTGAATGAACTGAAGCGGGAGGGCTTGGATTTTGCATATATGACCGGACATGGTACAGCCACGTTGCAGCTGTTAAATGGTTATCCATTGGCCTCCAATCCGCAGCCTTCCATGGAGAATGTGGCACGTTACCTCCGCTCTAAGCTACGATCTGCAAAAGAGGATGGCAGGGATGTGGAAGCGGTCAAAAAATCGTTTATGGAATCCCTTGGTGTAAACGAGAAGTGGATGCTCGATGCCTTTGACCCCAAAAGTATAGCGGCAGATTCTCTGTTCAATGACGATATGGATATGCAGATCCACGATATCAAAGACGCCCATATCAAAGCGCCTTTGGTTTACCTCAACTCCTGTCTGACAGGCTCCTTTCATCTGCCCAATTATCTAGCGGGCTATTATCCTTTTTCAGACAATGACAATATTGCGGCGGTGGCCAATTCGGTAGGGGTGCTACAGGATTTGTGGCCGGGCGAACTCATGGGTTTGCTGCAGCATGGTGTTCGTGTAGGAAATTGGATGAAACATATGGCGTATCTGGAAACGCATATTCTGGGTGACCCAACCTTTCATTTTGCAGGTAAGGCTGATCAGCGGCTGAAAATCAATACAGCGATCGGTTCACACGATCGGAATGCAGGCTACTGGCGCACGCTGCTGAAGGAAAATGATGCCGATCTGCAGGCGCTGGCCCTGGTCTATCTTTCGCGTATATTGCCTGAAAAAGAAGTAAGCCCTTTATTGAAAGAGTATTACTTTCAATCGGCATTTGAAACCGTACGTACGCAGGCTTTTATACAATTGCGTCAACTGGAAAATCCGGATTATTTTGAGGTATTGCATGCTGCCAAGTCCGATTCGTATGAGTTTATCCGCCGTTCGGCAGTGTATGATCTGGCGGAATTTGGCGGAAATGATTTTGTCAAAGATATGATCCAGCTGTATCTGAGCGACCCACACTCCGAACGGGTGGGCTACCGTCTGCGTACCTCCCTTAGTTTTATGGAGCCAGCGCTGGTCAAACAGGAAATCGATCGGCAGATTCGACAAAATCCTGGCTTGAGCAATGCGAAGCTTTTGGCGGACAAACTGGACCAGATCGTTCTTTCTGGCGAGAAAACAACCCAAACCTTGACCAAAAAGATCTTGGACAAGGAAGAAAAGGAAAAGGAGCGCCTCAATGATATCCGTACCATGCGTCTGTACCGTTATCACCGCATGGTGCCGGTGCTGATTGAGACCGTTCTGGATAAAAGTAACTCGGCGGATATACGTGTAACAGCGCTGGAAGCGCTGAGCTGGTTCCCACTTTCGTATCAGCGTCGCGCCATATACGATGCCTGTGAACAAATAATAAAATCAGATGCTCCAGAAACGGTAAAATACCAAAGTCTGAAAACAAAGAACATCATGGAAGGTTATTCGAAAAAATAGGGCATAGGCCTATCGTTTACCTATCGGATTATTTGCTGTCATTTTGAATATTGGATTATTTTTCCATAATTCTGTTTCACACCATACAAAGCCGCCTGGGACTACCTAGGCGGTTTTTTTTATAAAAGATTCTTTTACAAGTTATTTTGAGTAGCTATCGCTGCGTACTGCGTCTCTTTTATTCCACGAAAGTGGCGATTTTCATGTTTCTGATCAGGTTGATTCGCATTCCGCTTGATGAGATTTCGGATTCGCGTTTATTGTCCCTATATAGCGCATATTGTACCTTGTTCTCATCGGTAAACTTAACTTGCTCGACAGTTTTGATCAACGCTGGGACATTGGCACCAAACCATTGTTTGTCGGCTTCCGATTGCCAGGTGACGTAATACAGTACCGCTCCGGCAGGGTAGTTGCCGGCTCCCTTTGTATGGGCATGGTCGTACGCGATGGTATTGCCATAGAGCGTGGACAGGGTACCATCTTTGGGTTGAATGCGGCTCGTAATGCCGTGGAGCAATAGCGGATTTTCGGGTAGATCGGCCAGTTCGTGGATGGCGGCGCTCTCATTGAGCCCCAATGCGGTATCCGTGGCCGGGTTCTGTTGCACGCAGCCCACCAGTAATGTCAGTAGCAGGGCTACTACGATATAGCTTGTGTTTTTCATGACTTAGTGATTTCTAACAGTTAATTTTTTTAGATCCAAGGGTCTGGTAAAGACCAGGTCATTTCCTTTGACAGGTTGGTGACAGGCAATACATTCTGCTGTAAATAGGGCTGTACCACCATAAGGCTTCAGATCGTTACCGCGCCAGCGTGCCCAACCCCAGCCGGATGTCGCTGTATACTGCTTTGCATCCTTGATCATAAACTCGACCTGTACAAAATCGCCGGTCGACAGGCTTCCATCTGCATTTGCGATTTGCTTCCAAGCAGCCTTGGCGAGAATGGTGCCATCGGGCCAGGGATTTGTCTGCCGCTCCTGGATAGCCTTGATAGCGATGTCATTGCCGTAGATCATGCGTAGCGTGCCATTGTCGAAACGGTCGGTTATACTAATGATAGTCCAATTGCGGTAGTCGGAAATATAGCGAATGCCATTTGGTGCGGGCAGTATGGTTTGATTGGATTGCTCCATTTTCTGCTGTACGAAATCGGCAAACTGCTGTTTGATTTTGTCCGTTTTGATCGTATCTATCCCAATGGCTGCCTTACGGCTGCGCACAAAATCCTTAAGGGTACGGATCTCTTTTTCGGACAGTGCAGCCTGTGGATGGACCAGTAAATAGGAGGGCAATGGCATCTGGCCCCATAGGATTTTATTGAGTGAATAATAGAGTTTGGTATTTTGTACAGCTGGCGGGAGCTGGCCCCAGTTTGAAAAATCCAGAGCCTTTCGGCCGCGTATGATATGGTCATTGACAAGATAATTGACCGGTGTCAGTTGATCATACCAGCGTAGGTTCGTCTGGCTTGAATGGCAATCGAAGCAGGAGCTCCGGAGGATTGCATTTACTTCCTGCGGAATGCCGGGCAGGTCGCTGCTGGGGGTATTGCTCGGCTGTTTGGGTCTGATGAGTTGCATAAGTGCTATAATGACCGCGATAGACAATAATACGAATCTGATTTTTTTCATTGTTCCATTAAGATTTATCTACACAAACATAGCGTTGGTGAATCGATAAGATGATAGACATGTTGATGAGAGGGGAAAAATAGCCCGTAAAAGGGAATAATCTAGCTTGAATGAATGCCCTAAAAGCACTATTTTAGTCGTATTGATTTTTTAAGCTTTGATTTTTTAAGGTGAATAAAACGAAATTATATATCCTCACTTTTGCGGTGATTGCGCTGCTATGCTCGCTGGCAACCATGGCCACCCTGCATTATTTCTATACGCAGGCTAAAGAAACGCTTAACGAGCAGAAAATTCAGTCGGGACAGCGCGAGATCCGTGAACTGGGTATGCTGTTGGAACAGCAACTTGAGGTCGGTCTGCCGCCGGAGAAAGTGATCGCCAATTTGCAGCAGAGCATATTAAATACCGATGTGCAAAGTGAATTTGTATGCATGTATAACAGGGCGGGAATAGAATTATGTCATCCCGATCCGGCATTTGTCGGTAAGAAAATTGATGCCGGGAATTCTACTTTTTCGAATATTGCACGTGAACAGCGTTTTCAGCAGGTATTGGAATCGGGGCAGCGAAGCTCGGGTATACGTGCATTTCCCGAGAAGATGAACCGTAGTTCCGAAATTGTCAGTGTATATCCGGTCAAAGGAACGGACTGGATGTTGGCTAGCCATACCAATATCGACGTGATGCAAAAACAGCTGCAAAATCTTTACCGCCAGTTTTTGACAGGTGCAATCGTGTTGATCGTGCTCATTACCGCAGGCTGCTACATTTTGATCCGATTGCTTTACCGTAAATATGAGCTTGCCATCGATTTGAAGATAGGAGGACTAAATGCTGAGGTTAACAGCCTTACCATACTGAATAAACAGCTGGAGCTAAGACAAAAGCCTGAAGTACCTATAGTTTCCCTAGAGGAAAAAAACAGAAAACGACTGATAACCTACGTGAAAGACGAGATTATAAGGATTGATACAGCGGACATTGCCTATATTGTTTTGAATGAAAACATTGTTACAGTGCTTACCTTTGAAGGGAAGGAGTATACCGTCAACAGCAGCCTGGACGACTTAATAAAAGAGTTGGACAATCTGATCTTCTATAGGGCCAACAGGCAGTATATTATCAATGTCAATGCTATTGAAAGTATATGGATATACGGTCGCAATCAGCTTCGTATTCAAACAAAACCGCAAAGTACAGCGCCTATCCTGATCAGCAAAAACAAAGTGGCGGAATTTAAGAAATGGCTCGACCGATGAGCTAATCCGGGATTACGTCTTTTTTTCTGCGGTAAACTATGATTAGTTTGGCTATATCCTTATCTTAGGTGTTTGAACACAATAAGCCGACTGATCGCCGATATTGAATATGAAAATTCCAAGTCCCGAAAACATCAAGGAGATATTTGATGCCTATTACCCTGTTGATATTAAATTTTGGGTTGAATTTTCAAAAGTTGTGGAATGCCGTACTTTTACTAAAAATGAAGTTGTTAAAGATTATGACCGGACCGAGCGGTTTATTAATATACTGGTTTCAGGTTCTGTAGGTCATTTTGTACCCTATCAGCATAAAGATATATGTATCAATCTGTATTATGAAAACCAGATTTTCAGCGATTACCTTTCTTTTGTGTCACAGAAACCAACGGTCATCAAAACCGAATGCATAGAATACACTGAACTCTGGTCAGTAAGCTATCAGAATCTTCAGGGACTTTACGGAAAATCGGACCGATCGCTGCTTATTGGCAAAGCGATTTCGGATATCATGTTTACGGCAAAGCAGTCCGAACAAATCAATCTACTGACATTATCACCTACCGAAAGATATCTTAAATTATTAAAAGAGCGGCCGAAGATTTTTCAGCGGACACCTTTGAAAATTATCGCATCTTATTTGGGTATTGCACCTGAGAGCCTCAGCAGAATACGGAAAAAGATTTCTTAACTTTCGTCAAGTATTTTTGGTTTTAATGCAGCTATTTTTGGGCATTGCAAAAAAGCTATATCAACATTATGAAAAGAAAAGTCAATTATTGGGCAGTCGTCATTTATTATATCATCGCGATAGTGTGCCGGTATTTAACCAACAAAACGGAATTACTAAGCACGCTTGAAAACCCCTATTTAAAATCTATTCTTACAGGCGCTGGACCGGCTTTAGGAGCAGTCTTTGTGTTTTTGGTTTTCAAAATAAAACCTGCGCTGTCACTCAGGGGAAACTACAAAAGTATGATTTTGCCAATTATCCTCTATTGGGTATTTCCTGTCGTTCTAATAAATACCGTATCGTATTTGACACAAGGTAAAATTCCCTATTTAGCTGTTTCCTCGGTACTCATCTATGGTCTACTGGAGGAAATCGGCTGGCGTGGCTTTCTCTACCAAGAATTTAAAGCATTGAAGCCACTTTACAGCATACTCTTACTGTCTTTGTTATGGTTTTTATGGCATCTGAATTTTGATTTCACACCTGTACAATTCTTCTTTTTTGGGGTTTTGATATTGGGAAGTTGGGGAATAGGTAAAGTTGCTGATACGACTGGCTCGCTGATTGCAGTTAGTGCATTTCATTCGCTCAACAATTTTTTTCCGGCTATAAATGGGAAAAGTGGTGCTATTTTGGGCCTATTACTCCTCGTTTGGGTTGTTGCTTTGGTCGTTCGAAAGAAGATGAAAGCAGCGGCGCCAGCTTCCTGATTGAGTAAAATGACATCGGATTATTTTCTATCCACAACTGTGTTCAACACAATGCAAAGCCGCCTGGATAGTCCTAGGCGGCTTTGTTCATGAAAAGGGAGGCTTTCCTGTTATTTTGAAATCTTGGTAAATTCGAAGGGAATCTGGAGACTGTCGCCAGCGACATTAGCCTTCAGCTTTTCACCTTCACGCCAGTAGGTGATCTTTTTAGGAAAGGGCAGCGAATCATTATTACACTCGAACAGGCCGTCTTTTAGCATGGTTATCTCAAATGCGATAAAATCTTTCTCCTCGGGAGTTTTAACCAATAAATTCCAGTCGCCGTCGGATTTTAATAATTGCATTTTTTCCTGATGGATGGTATCTAGGTTTTGCAGGGTAAAAGCAAAACCTGCATATTCAGTGTCTTTGATTTTCTGCCAATATTCAAAAGTCCGTTTATCTTTGGCTTCGTTGGTACGTTGCCATTTTCCCAATAACCAGTCGAAGTTTTCGGATGGCTCATTTTGAATTCCTAGGCATTGCACAAAAACGAGCAGAATGAATACTGAAATCCAAACGTAGATTAATTTTGCCATCTTATATTTCGTTTTAAAGGTTTATCAACTGATGATTGTAGCTTGTGAAACAGGTATGCAACGTCAACAAGGGGCTCTGCGTGCCTATATATGATTAAATTTAATGAAAAAAATCGGAGTTTGAAAAGTATCGGGCTGGTAGTCACTTTGTTAATTTAGCTTAATGTTTGTTAAATCGAATCTACCCTAGGCAAACATTTATAAATAATTCGTTATTTAGGTATAAATGGAAACTGATGATGTCCGATTTTAAAAAAAATATGCACCTGGCAAATCGCGCTGGATTTGGGATGAGCCTACAGCAGATTCCGGCTTTTGAACAGCAGTCTACCGCAGTCCTCTGGAAGCAATATGCTCAGCAACATGAATTTCATCCCATCAGTTTCAATACGGAGCAGACCGACATCGACTATACTGCGCTTTCCAAGTTGAATGCCACAGACAAAAAGCAGGTTCAGCAGCTCAACCGAAAGCGTAATATTGAAATCAACCTTAATTTCCTGAATGAAATGGTGCATAGCGAGGATCAGCTCAGGGAGAAGATGGCTTTTTTTTGGCACGGACATTTTGCAAGCCGGGTTATCAATTCCAATTTTAGCGCTCATATCCTCAACGAAATCAGGAAAAATGCGCTTGGAAATTTCCGGGATCTGCTGTTCGCCGTTTCCAAAGCTCCGGCTATGCTCAATTTCCTCAACAACCAGCAGAATAAGAAAGGCCATCCCAATGAAAACTTTGCCCGGGAAGTGATGGAGCTCTTCACGATGGGACGTGGCAACTATACTGAATCGGATGTTAGGGAGGCTGCGCGCGCATTTACGGGTTGGTCGTATGACAAGGATGCCCAGTTCCTGGAACGTAAAAAGTTTCATGACTCCGGCAGCAAAACATTTTTGGGGAGAACCGGAAATTTCGACGGCAATGCTATCCTGGACATTATCCTGGAGCAGCCCGCTACGGCCCGATTTATCACCGATAAACTCTACCGTTTTCTGGTCAACGAACAAGTGGATCAGAAAATCGTCGACACGCTGAGTAAAGATTTCTTCGATTCAGGATATGATGTCAGGCGGTTGCTAGACCGTGTATTTACGGCCGCCTGGTTTTACGACTCCAAAAATGTGGGCAACAAAATAAAGTCACCGGTGGAACTCATGGCCGGTATCATGCGCATGCTGCCCATGGAGATCGCGAATCCCGAAAACCTTATTGTTTATCAAAAGTTGCTGGGGCAGATGCTCTTGTATCCGCCGAATGTGGCGGGATGGCCATCTGGAAAAGCCTGGATCGACAGCTCTACCTTGTTGCTCCGGATGCAGATACCACAGATATGGACCGGCCTGCGGCCGCTGGACCTTGACGCGCAGAATGACGACGACCTCGATATGGGGATGAAGCAGTCGCGGGCCCTGGCTAAGGCCTACAAAAATCCGAAAATATCCATTGACTGGGCTGGGGTTGAGGCTGCATTTGCAGATCGGGATCCCTTTGAGCTCTTGCTGCAGCAGCAACCTTCCTTTGGTAAGACACTGCGCGATAGCTACGCTGGGGGAAGCCGCCGTAGGACTATTATTGAAGTAATGAGTATCCCCGAATATCAACTCTGTTAATCGTAAATAGGAAGCCATGATCATCAAAAGACGCCAATTTCTCAAAGCAGGTTCACTCGCAACAGCATCCCTGCTGCTGCCCAATTTCTTAAAAGCCATGTCCTTGCCCGAAGCGCTGGAAAGGGGACATAAGGTGTTGGTCATCTTGCAGCTTAGTGGTGGCAATGATGGGCTGAATACTATTGTTCCGATGCACAATGATATCTATTTTCGGGAACGGCAGACGATTGCGGTCGATAATGCACTAACCCTCACAGCTGAAGCGGGCATTCATCCGGCCTTACCTTTTTTCAAGACACTTTATGATCGTGGCGAACTGGCTGTACTCAACAACGTCGGTTACCCCGAGCCCAATAAATCGCATTTTCGCAGCATGGATATATGGCATAGTGCGAGCCGAAGCGACGAGTACCTGGAGAGCGGCTGGATAGGCCGCTACCTCGATCAGGCCTGTTACGACTGCGGTCATCCGACGCAGGCTCTCGAAGTGAATGATATGCTGAGCCTTGCTCTCAAGGGAAAACAGAAAAAAGCGTTTGCGTTTAAAGACCCCAAGAAGCTTTATCAGACCAGCCGTGAAGAGTACTTTAATACACTCTATCAGGAACATAAGCATCAGCATGAAGAAGAAACAGTATCCTATCTGTATCAGACCCTGGGTGATACAATCAACAATGCCGACTATATTTTTGAACAGAGTAAAGCTAGGAAGACCGCGGCAGCGTACCCCGATTCGGTGCTTGGAAAGGATCTGAAGACGATATCCTCGTTGATTAAATCAGATATCAATACACAGGTATATTATCTGCAGATTGGTAGTTTTGATACGCATATCAATCAGCAGCAGCGGCAAGAGAGCTTATTCCACACCATCAACGATGCCGTGGAGGCTTTTGTGGACGACATCAAGAAAAATGGGCTTTTTCAGCATGTCATGCTGATGACCTTTTCGGAGTTTGGTCGCAGGGTGGCCCAGAATGCCAGCAATGGCACTGACCATGGTACGGCCAACCAACTTTTCTTTCTATCCGGAGGCTTGAAAAAACAGGGGCTGCTCAATGCTTTGCCTGACCTAACCCAGCTCAATGAAGGGGATCTCCAGTATACGGAAGATTTTCGAAAAGTATACGCAACACTGCTGAAAAACTGGCTTGATGCGGATTCCACCAAAATATTGGGCTGGAAAAATGGGATTTATGATTTTATCTAGCCAACTGCGGCGTCTTTCTTGTTTATTTTTCTTGTCACAGATTCCATATACGGAATGATACAAGACCATATTGTTTGATTTTCCTAAGAACAATTCTACTGTTTAGTTGTTTAAATTAGAGAAAATGTAATTTAATGTGCTTTAAATTAGAATAAAAGCAACATAATACCCTTTTTGTTTCTAAACCTTACATTTTTAATAAAATAAATACTGCTATGAACAATTTAGAATTGAACGATGTCCAGCAACATTGGAATAATTTTATTTCCTCTGCCATCGCCTGGGCGCCCCGTGTTATTACTGCCGTAATTTCTGCTTTACTTATTTATCTGATCGGATCCTGGATTATCCGCTTAATCAAACGGATGATAGACAAGGCATTTGAGCGGCGACAAATGGATGTTTCCCTGCAGCGATTTTTAAGCAATCTCATCAGCTGGATTTTAAATATCTTATTATTTATCGTTGTCGTTACACAATTGGGGGTGCAGACCTCTGCATTTGTGGCCATTATCGGTGCAGCAGGTCTGGCCATAGGTCTGGCCCTGCAGGGATCCTTGTCCAATTTTGCCGGCGGTATACTGATTTTACTCCTCAAGCCTTTCCGCGTGGGCGATTACATAACCTCCACTACAAATATCGCGGGTACGGTGACAGAAATTGATATCTTCAATACCAAGTTAAATACACCGCAAAATCAGCAGGTGGTTGTTCCAAATGGGGTATTGTCAAATAGTAGCATCACCAATTATACAAAACTTGGAACACGCCGCACATGGTTTGACATTGGCGTTGCCTACGATGCTGATCTGAAACAGGCAAAAGAAATACTCCTCAACATCGTTAGAAACAATGAATTTGCCTTTAAAGAGCCTGCGCCACAGGTGGTGGTGACAGAACTTGGCGACAGTGCTATCAATCTTTCTGTGCGCGTCACGACCTCCAATGAAAACTTTTGGACCATGCAGGAACAGCTGATCATTGACTGTAAGGAAGCTTTGGATAAGGCCGGGATTGAAATACCATTTCCGCAGCGCGATGTGCATATCCGGAATAATTCCTAATTGACGAGAAAGGCTATCGACTGGTAGAAGAAACCCGCGCTATGTTGACTTTTTTCTCCATGTTGAATATAAGTGTAGCACAAAGCCGTTTGAGCGAACTCAGACGGCTTTGTTTATTGAAACGTAAATGAATGTTAGCCGGTAGATTTTGGCCGTCTTGTTATATTTATAAGGCATATGGATTGCTATTTAGAATGGCTTATGCAGCTATAAACAGACTTTTTTGAGGAAGTATCGTCGTCTCCTGTTGAATACAACGGGAGACAAAATGGGGACTTGATAACGATTTAAAAGAAGTATTTGGCTTCGGTAAAATAGTGGCAGAACTTTTATATTATTATTTAGAATTGTTATAAATAATAATATATTTGTGCATCATGAAAAACAACCGAAAATCTATTTCATTCGATCTAACCGATAGCAAGAATAGCCTTCCTTCAAATAACAATAAAATAATTTCTTCGCTAGCACTGATCCTATTATCGACAACTACCTTGTATGCACAGGACGGTCATCTGTCGGGAACTGTCCGTACTACGGAGGTAGAAGCAATTTCACATGTAACGGTGAAAATAGATCTTACAAAAAAACTGCAGACCGATTCATTCGGTAAGTTTTCTTCGTCATTATCTGCGGGAACACACCGATTTCAGTTTACTGCAATCGGTTATCAGATGCTCGATACAGTACTCACTATTCAACCTAATGATAGCCTCAATATTGCACCTGTACTTCGGTCGAATAACCGGATCAATGAGGTGATTGTATCTGCTTCCAGGCGTATTGAATCCTTGGATGAGGTACCGTCTTCGGTAACAGTGCTTTCGCAAAAGCAACTGGAATCACAACGCAGTATTAGCAATAATCTAAGTGATATCTTGGCGAATACCGTACCTGGGCTTGGTTTTTCGACTAATCGTACGCAAAATTTGGGACAGACACTTCGGGGTAGACGCGTGCTTATTATGATTGACGGCATTCCCCAATCTACACCGCTGAGAGATGGAGCCCGTGATATCCGTTCGCTGGATCCAAGTGTAATCGAGCGGGTTGAGGTAATCAAAGGCGCAACGGCCATCTACGGTAATGGTGCCGATGGTGGACTCATCAATTATATCACTAAACATGCAAATGTAGACCGAAGGTTTGGTGGGACCACCGAAATAGGTAGTAATTTTTCTTTGGTGAAACCGGGGCAAACGGGAGGATTTAATGTGAGCCAGCTTTTTAACGGAAGTCAGGGGAATTGGGATTATGTCGTAAGCGGAAGGTACGAACAAACGGGTCTTTACAAGGACGCTGACGGTGTGGTATTATCGCCCGAATATGGCATGAATGATCTTAAAAATTGGAATGCTTTTGCCAAGATAGGTTATCGTATCGATGCTAAAAATCGTCTGGAACTGATGTACAACTTCTTTAAAAGCACACAGTATACTGATTACATTGCCAAGGCTGGGAAATATGGCGATTTTAATTCGCCGACAACGGGTATCCTGGGGAAAAGACCGGGAGAGCCCGAAGGTACGCCATATAACCATAATGCCAGTTTAAAATACACGGCACAGGAATTAATTGGGCGAACAGATTTCGATGCGAATATTTATTTTCAGGATTATGAGACCTTGATCAACTATAGCAATTTTTTTGAAGGAGACGGTCAGCCCGGTACTAGGAGTAAAAAGCTAGGTTTACGCCTAAATTTCAATAGCCCTTTTAAGTGGTCTGATGTGGTATCCAGTGAAATTACCTACGGCTTGGATTTATTGTCCGATAAAACCAACACAACGCTTACAGATGGGCGCACGGTTATCCCGAATATGGATATGCGTAATCTAGCCCCTTACTTTCAGTTGAAGACAAACATCGGCAAAGATCTTATCTTGAAAGCCGGTAGCCGATTGGAAAATGTACATATTGAGGTGCCGAACTTTACAACGATAGGAATTTTAAATTCGGTCAATGGAAATTATGTAGGCGGTGGAGTAGCAGTCAATGGTGGGGACCTGAACTTTACGGCATTGATGCTCAATGCAGGACTGCGTTACACCAAAATACAGTTCTTTAAACCATTTGTGAGTTTTTCTCAAAGTTTCAGTGTCGCCGATCTGGGACTTGTATTGCGTGCAGCAAAGGAAAATACAGTCAGTAGTACGTCCATTAAGGCTGTTAAAGCCAATAATTATGAGTTCGGATTTTCAGGTGATATTGGGCGATTCTCCTATGAAGCGGCAACGTACTACAGTACTTCGACATTGGGGCATCTTATGTTTTCGTTGATGGAAATCCGCAGATTGCGCGTTCTCCGGAGAAAATTTACGGTTTTGAGCTGTCTGCAAACTATCGCGTACATCCGATCCTCGATTTTGGTGCGAGCTATTCATATACTGAAGGGAAAAGAGAATTAACGGACGGAAGTCGTGTATATCTTGGTGGGGATCGCATCAATCCGCCTAAGATAACGGGCTCTATTACCGTAAATCCAATGAAACAATGGTCGCTTACAACGCAAATGATCGCTACTTCGGGCCGAAATCGTTTTGAACCTGTTAATGGATTGTACAGCTATGGAACAGGACCTATCCGATCATTCACAACCTTCAATTTCTCCAGTAATTATCAGATCAACACACGATCGCTAATACGCCTGGGAATCGAAAACATATTCAATAAGGATTATTACACGGTGATCTCGCAATGGCAGTCAAATAATATGAATTATGTGAAAGGCAATGGAACTCGTCTCAATTTGAGTCTGTCGCATTCCTTTTAGCCAATTTTTGATGGGTATGCAAAAGTGTGCTTAATACCTCGGGAAATTTCTACATTTTTCTATACGCGAGCGGCGACAATCCGACTGATCGCTTAAAGTATCTGCCGAAAAAAGATTGTGAAGGGAAGTTAAGTTCATTACTGATCTGCTGTATAGTCATATGCGTAGACTTTAACAGCGCTTTAGCTTCCCACACAACATAGTCATCAATCCATTGCTTGGCAGACAGACCATTGTGTCCTTTGATCACCTTGGATAAGTACTTTGGAGTTACACATAGCTTATCTGCGTAGAATTCTATGCCCCGCTCTTGTTTGAAATTGTCCTGTACCTGATTTAAGAAGTTTTCAACCAGTTCTTCCAATCGGGGCTTTTTTTCCTGTTGTGTATGACGTTCGATGTTATGAGCATTGTAACCAAACCCGTAAAAATAGGCTTTTGTTAGGTGTTGAAGAATCTTTGTAGTATAAGGATTATCTGTTTCCAGCACTTTTTGTACTGTTTTAAAATAATCAGCCAAACTCGTTAGTTCTGCATCTTTTAATGCAATAAAAGGTTGATTATGCAAAGAAAGAAAAACGGGTAGATGCTCTTCGATATTAAGACTTGAGGTAAATGTCTTTGACATGACTATAAAAAGTGCAGAAAAATCGGCACTCACATTTTCTATGGTTACAGTATGCCCTGCGAGGAGTACAATAAGAGAGGGGGCACCCGTTTCAAAGTAGCGCATATTTGAATGCCCTTTCAAATGACCTTTAAAGCAAATAATACTTATGGTGACATCCAATTTCACCGGAAAATTAAGTCGTTCAATCGTGGGTGTCTCCAATAAAATGAAATCCTCATGATGGTTATGCTGTTTCAAGTTTTTATTGTGCGTAAATGGCAACGTCATTTCCATAATAGTCAAGTATTGTTATCCAAATGTATTGTTTTATATTGAAAAAACGACTTTTTGGACAATTTCGCCTTCTTATAGAGCTTTCCAGCCTCTTTAAATGTATCTACATTTGTCACATAAATTTTAAATGAGATTATTCGTGATGAAAAAACTATTATTAATTGGATTGGTCTTGGCAATGGCACAGGTATCCTTTGCTCAAGGTTTGGGCGGAATTTTTCAAAGGCTTTCTTTTGGTTTAAAGGCTGGGGGGAACTACAGTAACTTTACAGGTGCGAACTTCGATACTGAAGGACTCGCAGGATTCAACGGGGGGCTTCTTGTCAATTTTAAGCTTACAGACAAGTGGTCTGTTCAAGAGGAATTTTTGTATTCAATGCAGGGTGCAAAAATCACAGACAATGTATTCGGAACGCATAAGGACCTGAAGTTATCCTATATGTCCGTTCCGATCCTCGTAAAATATCGATCGGCTATCGGTCTTTATGCGGAAGTTGGGGCGCAGGCCAATCTATTGATGAAAGACGCGAAAAATACAGGTTTTGTGGATTTTGCAGATAAGATTGATGCGGGTGCTGTCGCTGGTTTGGGTTTTGAATTTACGGAAGGTCCAGCTAAAGGTTTGGGCCTGGGAGCGAGATACTACCAGGGTTTTATGGATGTAGGTAAGTTTAATTCTACGACACTAAAATCTGATTTTAAGAATAGCGTGGCGCAGTTAAGTATCTTTTATATGTTCTGATCGGCTCAATAGGCTGTTTAACTGTTAATTTATAAGTAAAGACTCAATAAATGTACATTAAACTGCATTTATTGAGTCTTTACTTTTTGCACATTCACGTTATATCGAAGCGATGGCCTGATTCCTACACGAACTGTCATTTTTAAACATTATATGTAATATATTCACTTTAAAGAGCTATTTAATAGCTCGATGGAGCTTTCCGAGTCGGGGAGATGCATAAATAACAGGCTTTTGTTGTTAATGTATTCTTTACCTGTCCTTAATATTGTAGTTGTATTAAAGCTTGATCTTTACAGCTGACGAAGAATTATTGATCTAGAGAGTATGCTTGTGAAAACGATAGACGCTATCCTATTAGAACGTCTGGTAAATGCAGATTATAGTGCTTTTGATGAGATTTATGAGCATCATTGGAGCACACTTTTCCGTATTGCAGTTAAGAAGTTAGGTGATGTGGATGTGGCCATGGATCTTGTTCAGGATCTATTTGTAGACCTGTGGCAAAGAAGGGCCATGATCAATATTCATAGCGGATTGCGAGCCTATCTTATTTCGGCCCTATACCATAAGTTATTCCAGTATTTCAGAAAGAAAGGTGTGCATGAAAAACATATTGAACAGTATAGCTTAATGGTACAAGATGGACTGCATGATATTTTTCCTATCGTGGACTATGAAGAGAATTACACAGACGTACTGATTGCGATTGAACAGTCTGTAGTAGAAATGCCCGACCGTATGCGCGTTGTTTTTAATTTGAAATACCAACGCAGTCTCAGTAATCATGAAATTGCGGAACAACTTGGCATATCGCTTCAAACTGTAAAAAACCAATTAAGTAAAGCGTTGAATCTTGTGCGCCAGCACATGCAACGGCAACAGCTGAATCCGACAGTCTTCGTGTCCTTATCTTTTCTACTCTTCTTTTAATCCTTACCCAAGGTGTTCTTGATTAAATTTTTTAAAATAAACTTTACATAAACTTAACGCTTTTACGATGGTACGATCGCCCAATTAGAGCAACTATAGGGTGTATGCAAGACAGAAAAAGGGAATTGGAAGAATTGATCCAAAAGTATTCATCAGGACAGATAAAGGATGGCGAACGGGCACATTTAATGCGTTGGTTGCAGGAACTTGATGTTTTAGAAGGGTACAAAGCTGATATGGAAGGGGTTCAAACGCGGATGAAAGAAAAGATAGACCTCCGTTTGCTAGCCACCGAAACACCTACTAAAATTGCACATCCACCTTGGCTGTTATGGGGTAAGGTTGCCGCAGTTGTTCTTTTTTGTTTTTCATTTGGATGGTATCTACTCGACCGGAATAGTAGCGGGGATGCCAAACACAAGCAGTCCGTTAAGGTCGAAAAAACGGTCGATAAGTACAAAATGATAACCTATGCTGTTGTACAGGATAGCACGATTGTATTGGAAGATGGCAGTAAAGTCCGTCTTTTGGCAAATTCTTCAATCTCCTTGATGCAACCCTTTCCAGAAAAGCAGCGCGCGATTCAATTGCAAGGAAAGGCTTTTTTTGAGGTGTCACACAATAAATCGCGCCCATTTACAGTTCTATCGAGCAATATCCTGACAACGGCTTTAGGAACTTCTTTTTGGGTTGTGCAGGAGGCCAAAAATAGGAAGCCTAGTGTGCGCCTGATCACAGGAAGGGTTTCCATTAAGGAGCGTGGCGAAAATGGGGAAGAAAAGCTCCTTGCCTATTTGACTCCAGGGCAAACTTGGGCGGAAAAAGTTGTACAACCCAAAAAAGAACCTGTTTTGAAACTGGAAAAGCCAGTGGAAGAGATCGTACCAACGACATTGGAATTTCACCACAAGCCTTTGGCGGAAGTGCTTCCTGCCTTGGCGTCTTTCTACCGCACAACGATTCTCTTTTCTCCGGATGATGTGTCAGGACTATCATTCTATGGTACATATACAACAGAAAATGAGGTCGCGCAAATTCTGCAAACGATCTGTATTGCAAATGAGCTCGAACTCAAGTTTAATACCGAAACAAATACCTATACGATCGTAAAAAACAGTCAATAAAAATCCATAAAAAAACACTATTGAGCCTCCCTTTTTAGGGAGGCCTGGGAAAACTATGCTCAATTATTAATGAAAACTATGCAACAATTTTCAACAGGTAAAAGGCCAGCCAAGGGGGCTTTATTACTGCTACTAGCAATTGCTTTTGGCCAAAAGGGTTTTGCCCAACAAAGCGGGGAACTTGTTGTCATCGTGCAGGATGCGAAGTCAAAAGGTTTGGCCAATGCAACGGTGACCATAAAAAACAAGAATGGCAACCTGAAACGATCCGGTCAGGCCGATCAGCAGGGGAAAGCCATGTTCAATAATTTGCCGGTGGATAGCAACTATTGTATTTTGGTGACTTATACAGGACTACTGCCAAAAGAGGAGTGCCAGTATATTGTTACCTCCGGTAAAAGATCGAGCGTGGTCTTTCAACTCACAGACGCAGCTTCAAATCAAATGGACGAGGTGGTCGTTGTGGGGTACGGTACACAGAAAAAGACCAACCTCTCGGGTGCTGTAGATCAGATTAGTGGCGATGTGCTCGAAAGCCGCCCTATTTCCAATGCTGCCCAGGGGCTTCAGGGGATTTCACCCAACTTGAATATACAGTTCAACTCCGGAGCACCAGGGGCGGAACCTAAAATCAATATCCGTGGAATTACATCGATCAATGGCGGCGATCCATTAATTTTGGTAGATAATGTTCCTATTTCGGCAGCCGAATTAATTCGGATTGCGCCGCAGGATATTGAATCATTTACGGTAATCAAAGATGCGTCGGCTGCGGCGATCTACGGTGCCCGTGCCTCCTTTGGGGTTCTGATCATCACGACAAAAACAGGGAAAGGCGATGTGAAAGTTAGCTATTCAAATAACTTTACGTGGAATACCCCGACAGTAATGCCCGATAAAATAACGGATCCTTATGTGTTTTCAAGGCTATTGGAGACGTCAACCGATAATACACCCTGGGATAATGTCAACTATTCGGACCAGTTTTACCAATATGCAAAAGAGCGATCTGACAACCCTTCCATTGCCGGTGTGCGTATCAATCCTTCAGATTCCAAGGTCTGGGAATATATGGGCAACAGGGACTGGACACGTTATTTCTTATCCGACTGGAATGCAACCAATACGCACGACCTGTCAATCTCGGGCTCAAATGAAAAAGTACAATACTATATCAGTGGTAGCTACAACCGACAAAATTCGCCTGTTAAGCTAGCAGAGGATTATTTTGACCGCTATAACCTGCGTTCGAAAGTAAACTATAGGCTTTCTGATTTTATTTCATTTGGTAACAATACAGTGATCGGAAGTACACGTAGGCTTACGCCTTCTCAGATGAGTTTGCCCGATATCTACAATATTTTTCCAACTTCTTTTGATAAGAACCCGGATGGAACATGGGCCAATTCTTCGGCAGGTATCATTGCCGCACAAATGGTTGATGGCGGTAAAAGCGATCGTAAACGTCTGGATGTACAATCTACCTTCAATACTGAGCTCCGCTTTTTTGGTAACAAATTTAAAGTAAATGCAGATTATACTTTCCAACGTAATTCGTTGAACCGCAATTGGTACACCAAGCAATACGAGATCGGATACGGTCCGGAAGATGTCCGTAAAGAGGGGACAACAGGGGCTTATCGTGAAGCGGGTTTTTCCTATTACAACGTTTATAATATTTACGGTACTTATTTGCAATCTTTTAATAAACATCAGGTCAATGCGGTACTGGGTTTTAACCAGGAGGATTATCGGTATGAAGTGATCACTGCAGAACGTGCCGGACTTATTTCAGAATCCTTTCCAACCATTCAGTTTGCAACAGGAACAATGAAAATGGGCGAAGCCATTGATACTTATGCCTTACGTGGTGCATTTTATCGGTTGAACTATACTTATGATGATAAATATATTGTTGAATTCAATGGTCGATATGATGGCTCGTCCCGATTTCCGAAAAGTAAGCGTTTTGGCTTTTTCCCTTCGGGCTCAGCTGCCTGGCGTATAGACCGTGAAAAGTTTATGTCGTCTGTCGCTGGACTGGATTTATTGAAGCTGAGGGTATCTTACGGTCAATTGGGTAATCAGTCTGTGTCGAACTACGGCTATCTTCCTTCGATGGAAAAAAAGGATGCCGATTACTTGTTCGGAAGTGAACGGGGAATCTATATTGGTGTTCCACCTTTGGTTTCTCCCAATTATACCTGGGAGAAGGTCAATACCGTAAATTTTGGTTTGGATGTTGCGGTACTCAAAAATAAACTTTCGGCAAGTTTTGATTATTACTCAAGACGTACCTTGGGGATGTTGACACTGGGCAGAGATCTTCCCAATATTTTGGGCGCGAGTGAGCCACTTGAGAATGCTGCCGATCTAAAGACCAATGGCTGGGAATTGACTGTCAATTTTCAGGATCGTTTCGAGTTGGCTAACGCACCATTACGCTTCAATGCCAAATTATTGCTGTCGGACTCACAGTCCAAAATTACACGTTTTGACAACCCCAATAAAAGCATTCTGCAATATTATGAAGGGATGCAAATGGGAGAGATCTGGGGTTTGCAAAGCAACGGACTTTTCAAAGACGAGGCAGAGATTGCCAAGTTGGACCAGACTTCGATCATTCCTTGGGGCGCCTTGTCGATTGTACCGGGATGGCCTACCTATGTGGATCAGGATGGTAATGGTAAGATTGAAAAAGGATATACACTTGGCGATACCAAAGACCTCAAGATCATTGGTAACTCCACGCCACGTTATCAATTTGGTATAGACCTGTCTGCAGATTGGAAAGGTTTCGATCTTAGGGCATTTTTTCAAGGCATTGGTAAACGCGATTATTATCCGTTGGACTACCTGTATTGGGGGACATACCAACAGCCTTATGGTAACTTTTATGGGCACTTACTTGATTTCTACCGTCCGGGAAGTGATTCGGATATCGACCGTGCGAAACATTCGCAAGCTTATTTGAATTTGGGACTGGCCGATCAAAACCTTAATGCGGCTTATCCGATCTTACAGTCATGGCTTGCCGACCGTAACTTGGGTACCCGGATTGACCAGGCCCAGGGATTGGCCATTCCACAGACCAATTATTTGCTGAATGCGGCCTATCTACGTCTGAAAAACCTAACGATAGGGTATACCTTACCCAAATCTATTATTTCACGCGCCAAGATCAGTAACCTACGTGTTTATCTAAGTGGTGAAAATATCATCGAATGGTCTGCTGTGAAGCGCTATTTTGATCCGGAGACACTGAACGAAAATACGTATACCAATCCAACTGCAGGTTCGGACCGTGTAGGTAATGGGCTTACTTATCCATTTCAAAGAAGTTTTTCTGCAGGTATTCAAGTCACCTTTTAATTGCTTATCATGATAAATAAATATATAAAATTAGCCGTTGTATGTTCAGGTCTTTCTCTGCTTGGAAGCTGTAACGACAACTACTTGGATCGTGTTCCAGAGACTGCGATCAATAACGAAAATTTCTTCAATACAGCGACCGACCTAGAGTTGTATATCAATGGATTGTACAATTTTTCAGGAATAGGGATCTATCAATCGGATGCTACTACAGACAATGCTAGTACAACAGGCAATACGGAGATCAAAACCATTATGGCCGGTAATTCCTCTGCGGCGACGATCTCAGGAGGCTGGAACTGGGATCAGCTCCGCAAAATAAATTTCTTTCTACAGCATATGGGCAAGGCTAAGATCAGTGAGAGTGAAAAGGCACATTATGAGGGGCTAGGCCGTTATTTTCGCGCTCGGTTTTACGTAGAGAAAGTGCAGCGTTTCTCAGATGTGCCCTGGGTGGATAAAGCACTGGAGGTTGGGGATACGGATTATCTTTTTGCCAAGCGCGACCCACGAGCAACGGTGGTGCAGAAAATCATGGAAGATTTTGAGTTTGCCGCACAAAACGTACAGCCCCGAATAAAATTGGGTACTGTCAACAAGTGGGTGGTGCTGCAGGAATATGGCCGCTTTGCGCTGTATGAAGGAACTTACCGGAAATACCACAACGAACTGGAATTGAAAACCACGGCGACTGAATTTTTGAACAAAGCACAAGCGTTGAGTGATCAGCAGATGCGCGAGGGTGGTTTCAGTATATACAATACCGGTAAGCCCAATCAGGACTACGGCACTTTATTTTTTAGTGAAAATCTTGAAAACAACAAAGAGATCGTACTTGGACGCTTTTATGCCAACAATGTACTCAATGCGGATTCATGGCCGGGTATGTTTGGTAATTATGAGTACTATCCTTTGCGTGATCTTGTGCAGGCCTATCTGATGAAAGATGGTTCATTTTATGCGGCCCAGCCAGGTTATGAAAAAAACACCTTCGTCAAAGAGTTCGAAAACCGCGATCCACGTCTGGCACAAACGTATGCTTATCCGGGATGGCAGTTGATTTATTCGCATACCTATGCGCAAGGGGCGGGACTGTATGTGCAGCAATTGGCCAAAAATTTCTCGGGCTACCATCAGATTAAAGGATTTCAGAATACGCTCAGTCTGGAAGCGCGCAATAATCTCGATATTCCTTTATATCGCTATGCGGAGGTTTTATTGAATTTTGCCGAAGCAAAGGCCGAGCTGGGACAGTTGACGCAAGCCGATCTTGATCGTAGTATTAATCTGTTGCGTAGACGTGCGGGTATGCCGGATATGGTTGTAAGCGTAGGTATAGATCCCGTTATGGCCGCGCGTTACTCCAATGTCGAAAGCAATCAGCGTAATCTCGTGCTGGAGATCAGACGCGAGCGTCGCGTTGAGCTGGCTTTTGAGGGATTCCGTTTCACGGATCTGATGCGTTGGAATGTAGGTGAATTGTTGAAGAACAAACGTGAGGGCATTTACTTCTCCGGATTGGGGCAGCATGATATGACCGGCGATGGTATTCCGGATATCGTACTGTTAGCTTCCTCATCGTCCATTCCGGCGGTGAAAGAGAAAAACAGTCTGGGGAGAGAATTGCAGTATTATCGTGTTGGCCGTTTTGGGCAGGATGTAGGCGTATTCCTATCGGAAGGGAATAATGGTACAGTCGAAACGATCGAAAATACAGGAACCTTTGAGGTGCCTAAATTCTACTATCGCCCCATACCGCAAGGGGAAATACTTTTAAATGATAATCTTAAACAAATATTTGGATGGTAATGAAAAATTCAATGACAAGGGCTTTATGTTTTCTGTTGCTCACATTATGTAGCCTTGATACGATCCTTGCACAGGAATTTAAGTTTGCATTTTTAACAGATCTGCATGTGCATAGCGATTCTACGCTGGGGCAAGTGGAGCTACGGTTAAAATCGCTGTCACCTCAGGTGGAACTGCTGCTAAGCGGTGGCGATAATGTGGATATTGACAATTTGAAATCGGCTGATCTATCGGCTGGCGAGCAACGAATCAAGTCGTTGAAGGGACTTTTTGACCGCACTAAAAAGCCTTACCACATGGCTATAGGCAATCACGATCGTTTGCCGCGCGATATACGGGACGGCACTAATGACTTTGCGCTCTTTGAAAAGGCATTTGGTCAGACCTATTACAGTTTTGACCATAAAGGCTGGAGGTTTATCGTGTTGAATAGTGTGGAAACCAAAGATAACCACTATGTTATTGGTGACAAGCAGCTAGCTTGGCTAAAAGATCTTGTCGAAAAAACAGGCAAAGATCAGCCTTTGGTGATTATCTCCCATGTCCCTTTTTTATCGGTTTATTATCCGGTTTTGGAGGGGCGTTATACAGCTGCAGATACTTTTACAAACCAAAAGCAGGTGTTTGATCTTTTTAAAGACCACAGCCTAAAGCTTGTCCTGCAGGGGCATATGCATTTGTATGAAGAGATTAAAGTGAAAGGGGTACAGTTTATTACAGCAGGAGCAGTATCGGGCAATTGGTGGCACGGAGCTTTTGAGGGGACTGCGCCCGGGCATCTCGAAGTGGATGTCCATGGGAAAGATTTCAGCTGGAGTTATGTGAAATAGAGAAACCTGTTTTTAAACTTTTGCTTAGTACAATAGGAAATAACCTCAGAGGTCATACGCTCTGAGGTTATTTTATTTTTACTTTTTTTGTCCTACTTATTTTTTCCAAGATATGCTATGAATTGTTTATTTAATAATTCGCATTCCTGCTGCTGCATAACTTGCCTGTTTCAAGAGAAACCTGAAACAGGCAAGTTAAAATACATTATATTTACCTTATGGAGTTTGTACTTTCAATCGGTATCGCCATTATTTTTATTTTTTTGGCTTTGTTGCATTTTTTCTGGCTGCTCGGTGGACATTGGGGAATGAATGTTGCCGTTCCGACCGATCTGAATGGCAGAAGGATATTTAATCCCACCCGGGTAGGCACTTTGCTGGTTGCTATCGGATTATTGATTTTTGCGTTTGTAAATCTATGTGCCATCGGAGTTTTGGATGTTCCGGTAGACGCAAAGTATATCCGCTATGTAATGTATATGATCAGTGGTATTTTCCTTCTCCGATTTATTGGCGATATGAAGTTTGTCGGCATCTTTAAGAAGTACAGAAAGTCTTCTTTTGCAGTAAGAGATACCTATTTTTATAGCCCATTATGTCTTTTTTTGTCGGTCTCTAATGGCTTTTTGGCGTTTGTATTATGAGAAAAGACAAGTACTTTTCTTAAGGTAGTTGGACGTGCTGTCGTCGGGCAAACATCTGGAGGTTGATCGGTAACATTATTGGAGCAACTACTTTAAGACCATGTGAAAAGGTCTTAAAGTAGCCATTCGGTTTAGCGGAACTAACGATTGTCGGTATGCAACCAGACCACTTTTTGTTGGGACTCATGCTGTTGGCCGATAATGTCACCATAGAGATCTGGCCTTCGAGCATTTATGTAACGATATCCACCGGCTTGAATCAGTTTTTCGGGCGTAATGGTGGCTATTGTAAAACTATCTTCAAATGTACGGCATTCAGTCAGAATATCCCCGAAAGGATCTAGGATCATGGAACATCCATTTTTTAACTGATCGTCATCCATGCCGATGGGGTTTGAAAAAACAACATAGAGCGCATTGTCATAGGCCCGGGCTGGCAGCCATTTCATCAGCCAGCTGCGTCCTTTCATTCCGTCAAATTCTAAGCGCAAGCTGGTTGGATCGTTTTCGCGATTTTGCCAAAGCTGCGGATCTACAAAACCTGCGCCAGGTCGGGAAGAAGGGGTACACATGGTTACATGGGGCATAAAGATGATGTCGGCACCCAATAATTTTGTTGCGCGTACATTTTCGATGACATTATTATCATAACAGATTAAAATGCCACATTTCCAACCGTTAATTTCAAAAATAGTATAGCCTTGCCCTGCTTGCAAATGGGGATTTATAAAGGGGTGAAGCTTGCGATGCTTTGCAATTAGGCCATTTTTGTCTACACAGATATAAGGTTTGTATAGGTTGTCGTCCTCATCCTTTTCAAACAGGCCCGCGAGGATAGTGATGTTGTACTTAGCGGCTATTGAAATCAGCTTTTGTGTACTTTCGCCGTCGGGAACAAGTTCGGCGATCGCAAGCATTTGCTGCTTATCTAAATTTCGGGCAAAGGTATACCCTGTTATGGAGCATTCGTGAAATGCAATTACCTCAGCACCCTGTGCGGCGGCCTCTTGCGCAAGTCGTTCGATAATGGCTAGGTTATAAGCCTTGTTCGCACTTTTGTGCTCAAATTGTGCCGTAGAAATTTTTAAGTTGTCCATATTTCTTTGATTGATCTATAGACAAAGCTACACGCGGGGCCTTAGCTGAAATTGTATAAACCCGACATGCGGTCCGATTTGCTTTTAAATTCCATAAAGTTGATCGCTAGCCGATTTGTATTATTTAAATATTCCGAAGGTGTGATACCGGTATATTTTTTAAATGCCCTGATGAGGTGAGACTGATCAAAATACCCACTTTCGTGGCTGATTGTCGTTAAGTTCGTTTCAGCTGCTTTGTTGCGAAGTAACTTCAAAAAGGAATGGAATTGAACAATATTGCCAAATTTTTTGGGGCTCATTCCAACCTGTTCCGCAAATATTCTTTCCATATGCCGTTCGGTGTAACCGCTGTATTGGACGATTTGTCTTACAGTAACCATTCCCTTTTGCGCTGTGATATGTTGCAGAATTGCAGATAGTGATCCCTGATTTGGAGACTTCTGTCGGACTGCATATGCATAAAAGAAGGCATTTAATGCATGTACTTTTTCAGTTGAGGACTTCGCATGCATCAGGCTGTCATATAGTCTGATAACGGACTGTCCAAATACATCTTGCGTAACAATAATTTGATCTTTTAGTGTATGGGCAGCGATACCGAGTAACTTATAGAGCCCATCGGGTTGGAAGACAATAATAACAAATGAAGTCTGTGTCAGCAGCGCGAGATCCTGGAAATGGCTGATCTGACCATACAAAAATGAAGCGGGAAGCTGCTGACTTTTGTTGATGGACAGGTGGCCTTCATTGAGAAGAAATACCATTCCAGTGTTGCCATCGGAAAATAACCGCAGTTTTTTGTGCTGATCACCGCCACTTTCCAAAAAAAGATAGTGCTTGATGTAGGGCGATAAAATTTCTGGAGGAAATAGCTGCATGATCTAAAGGTAATTGACTGCACTCAAATGTACATATTTCCACCAACTTTTCTGGGCCGATTTACTTGCGATTTTTTTATGGAAGAAAACATAGTTAAAAATAAAGTCTACTAATATTATAGATTTTATTTTATGTTTACTATATTTGTTTCATCAACCTAGGAGACAAGCTTGAATAAGGCAACCTCTTCCATGAGTAATCATCATAATTTTTAACTTAATATGTTATTTATGAACTACAACTTTTATTTTAACCCTTCCCAATCGAGCGCAAATCTGCGCAACTGTAAATCCTTTTGTTCTGATTTCAATAGGCGAATGTGTAGCTAAGTCTAGGGGAAAGTATTTCTTTCCATAAAAGCAGCTTTTCTGACAAGTAATCAATTGGCGTTGGCACTTGTAAATATTCACTGTTAAAATTTTACCTATGAAAAATAGCGTATGGAAGTACGCCGTGACGATTTTTTTGTCACATGGTTTGCTATTGCCTGCATTTTCGCAGCAATCTGAGCCACTTATTAACGCAACCTTAAAAGGTGTTGTATTGGATTCGATTACCAATCGACCTATTGAAGGCGTTACCATAAAGCTCGAAGGTGTTACCCATCAAGTAAAGACCGATGCGTCGGGAAGATTTCAGTTTGTCACGGGGCAACGACTTCCGTTGACATTCTCAACTTCATTTTTGGGATACAAAGGTCGAAAGATAACCGCACGGGAAGCGCAGATTCAGATCTTGCTTCAACCTAGCGTTTCTGATCTCGATGAAGTGGTCGTCGTAGGCTACGGTGTACAAAAGCGAAGAAATCTAACGGGCGCAGTTGCCAAGATCGACGCAGCCGAAGTCAACAAAATTCCGGTAGCAAGTTTTGATGCCCAGTTGCAGGGCAAGCTTTCCGGTGTGCAGGTTTCCACCAATTCAGGAGTTCCCGGAGAAAGCATCTTCCTGCGGGTTCGCGGAACGACATCGATCAACTCCAGTAGCGATCCCTTATATATTATTGATGGCGTATTCTTAAATAATACTTCGCTCCAAAATATCGGGCTTGGTGGACGGACCAGTTCACCGCTCACGGATATCAACCCAGCAGATATCGAGTCTATTGAAGTGCTGAAGGATGCTTCGGCAACCGCAATCTATGGTTCCCGTGGTGCCAATGGTGTCATCATCATTACCACAAAAAAAGGAAGTTATGGTAGCCGTACCAAAATTGACCTCAACCTGCAGGGGGGCTGGGCCGAAGCCAATAAATCCTTGTTGCCAAAATTGGCTACAGGTCCCGAAACGGCAACCCTCGCCAACGAGTGGTGGATAAACTCCGGATTGGACAATCCGGCATTGAAACAGACTTTCGCCAACAGGCCTTATCGTCCAGTTTCGGAAGGTGGGAAAGGAAATCCTGAAGATCAGCCTACCTATGATCGCCTTGGTTTCCTGTTACGCCATGGGAAGCTGCAGGATTATAACATCGGTATCCAGGGGGGCGGTGACAAATCGAGGTTCTATATCGGCGCAGGCTACACAGGACAGGAAGCTTTTATAAAGGTCATTGATTTCTCCCGTACCAATCTCAAATTTAATTTCGACCATCAGATCAGTAATCGTGTCAAGATTGGCCTGACAAATAATTTTTCCAGAACCTACCGCAATCAGGCGCGTACAGGTGATGGCCCTCAGGTAAGTCTTTTCAATTCCGCCGTTTCTTCGGCAACGAATGTCCCTATATTCAATACCGATGGATCGCTCAATGGTACCGATAATACCTATACACTGGTGGACAACTACGATGTCAATACTACAAGTCTGCGTTATGTTGGAAGTGCCTTTGCGGAAATCGATCTAGTGAAAGGACTGAAATTCAAATCCAGTTTTAGTGCCGACTATAACCTATACGATGAATCACAGTACTGGAACAGTAAAACCAGTATCGGCATTGCGAATAACAATCAGGCGACCTCGGGAATATCGAGAAATGCAACCTGGATCAACGAACAAACCCTGACGTACCAGAATACCTTCGGCAAGCATAGCCTGAATGCTATTGTGGGAAATACCTTGCAGAGCAACGTACTTGATTACAAATACCTGGAGGGGAATGGTTTTGCGAATGATTCCTTTAAACAGATCTCATCGGCAGCCAATATCATTGCATCCGACAATTGGACTAAATATACGATTGCATCCTTTTTTGGAAGAGTAGGCTATAGCTATGCAGACCGTTATTTTGCGGAGGCAACCCTGCGGGCAGATGGCTCGTCCAAGTTCGGTGCCAACAACCGATGGGGCTATTTTCCGGCTTTTTCGGCAGGCTGGCGGATTAGCCAAGAAGCCTTTCTGGCAGATCAAACCTGGTTAAACGACCTGAAAATTAGGGCTTCCTATGGATTGACGGGCAATCAGGCTGGAATCAGCAATTTCGCCGCTAGAGGTCTTTGGTCGGGCAATGAAAAATATGCCGACAGCTATGGCAAGGTGTTGCCAAGTACAGGTCCTTTCCAGTTGGGCAACGAAAATCTGCGCTGGGAGAAAACAGCGCAGGCAGACCTTGGGCTGGATGTGGCGCTATTTAAAAACCGCCTGTCCATTACCGTAGATCTTTATCATAAATATACCTCCGATCTTCTGCTTGAGCGACCTATTGTTGGCAGTTCTGGTTTTTCAAAATACTGGGCCAATGTGGGCGAGATCAGCAATAAAGGCTATGAAGTGTTGATCAACTCACTCAACGTGAAAACAAAAGACTTTGCTTGGAATACAAGCTTCAACATTTCTGGAAATAAGAATAAAATAGAGAAACTGCCCACGCAGATTACCCAGTATACCCGCGATTGGGTTATCCTGAAAGAAGGTTATTCGCTCAACTCATTCTGGCTTTACGAACAGCTGTCGGTCGATCCACAGACCGGAAAAGCCGTGTTTGACGGACAGCTGAGCGATGGTTCTTTGCCTACTTCGGCACGTAAAGTTTTTCGGAATGCTTATCCCAAGTTTTATGGAGGTATAGGCAATACCTTTACCTATAAAAACTTTGATCTGGGTGTAGACTTTAGTTTCCAATATGGCAACTATGCCGTTAACCTCAACCGCTACTTTCGGGAGCGTAACCCGAGCAGCGGTGGCGTATTTCAAAATGTGCTAAACAGATGGCAACAGCCCGGTGATATCACCGATGTGCCTCGACTGACATCGGAAGGACTCAACTATACCATCGATGCCAATAGCCGCTATCTGGAAGATGCCTCGTTTTTAAAGCTCAGACAGCTGTCTTTTGGTTATAAATTGCCGAAAGAGCTGGTCGAGCGGGCAAAATTGACTGCTGCACGTATCTATTTTGTAGGGTCTAATCTCTTTGTGTGGAGCAAATACACCGGTGATCCTGAATCGAATGTGACCAGCAACCCAAATGCACAGGGGATAGGATCCTTCGGAACTCCACCACAGCCGCGCACGTTTCAGCTTGGGCTCAATGTCACCCTATAAACGTTAACCTTAATCCGTAAAGCTCATGAAAAAAATTATATATTTCCTTTTTCCGCTTCTTGCCTTTCAGCTAAGTAGCTGCAGCTCTTTTTTGGAGGTCGAGCCCAAGAATTCAGTGTCTGATGAAGTGACTATCGTTGACGGGAGTTCTGCCGCAACAGCCGTGCGCGGTATTTACTCAGCACTTCGGTCCAACGATTATTATGGCTATAGCTTTCAGCTACTGGGATTCTTTTCGGCAGACAATATCGTGTATCGCGGTAGCCAAACTGTCCATCAGACCTTGACCAATCATACGGTAAAATCTGACCTCGCTGTGCTTGCTACGGCATGGAACCAGGTCTATGCCACCATCAATAGGACCAACCATGTGATTACCAAAGTACCCAATCTGGCGCTGACGACCACTTTTACCGAAGCCTATCGCAACCAGCTTGTTGGGGAGGCCTATTTCGTGCGTGCATTGGCCTATTTTGATCTAGCCAGAACCTGGGGTGGTGTACAGATCGTGCTGCAGCCAACGACTTCGGCCAGCAGTCTGCCCCAGGTCCAAAGGAGCTCCCTGACTGACACCTACGCACAGGTGCTGCAGGATCTGCAAAAGGCCGAACAGCTGCTTCCCGATGAAACCAACCGTATCCGTGCGACCAAAAAGACCGCACGTGCACTGCTGGCAAGATTCTACCTGTATCAGAAAAACTGGTCTGAAGCCATAAAATATGCCTCGTATATTATTGATGATAATACCAATTATAGTTTGGTGAGCCCATATCGCTCGTTTTATGCCAACAATACCTCCAATACCAAAGAATCGGTCTTCGAATTGGTCTTTGATATCAACAATACTAGTGGTCAGGCCAGTCAATGGTTGTCGGGCAATAATGGGGGGACCGCTTGGATCAGACCTTCTCAGGCCATCTATGACCTGCTGGTAGATCCAGCTGTTGGTGGGGATCGGACGGCATTGGTATCCAAGACCTCTTCATCCACAGATCCGAATATCCTGATCGGCAATCTGTATTACCGAACAGACCGAACAGACCCCGTCTTTTTGATCCGTACGGCTGAGCTTTACCTAATCCGCGCCGAAGCATTGGCGCAACGGAATGGCTCTGGCGATCTGACAGCTGCTTTGGCCGACTTAAATGCCATACGCTCACGCGCCAACATCAAACCCTTGCAAAGTCTCGGAGCGGCAGCGCTCCTGCAGGCCGTGGAAGATGAAAATCGCGTTGAATTTGCCCTGGAAAACCATCGCTGGTATGATCTGCTGCGGACAGGACGCGCGCAACAGGTACTCAATATTTCCTCCGTGAATAGGCTACTGCTGCCGATACCGTACGCTCAGGTTTCGATAGACCCGAATCTACAACAAAATCCAGGTTTGGATTGATCGGATGAATCATTTGTTTTTTTATTTAATCGGATTGAAATGACAACATTTGCAGACTCTCATTTTTTTAAGCGCTATCGCTCAGCTATTTTATACATCGGCCTGATCTTCTTTTTGATACTCAGCATCCCGTATGACCCCAATCTTTTCACGGGTAGTTCATTTGCTGACTTGTTTTCATTGGAGAACTGGTTTGGATTGGCGACTTACCGCACTTCTTTTATAGCCGAAAGCCCTTTCGTCGGTAGCGATGTGCGCGGATACTACAACTGGGCAATCGCCCTGGCCCTCGCGCTATTGTTATTTTGGGCCTTTGGCCGTAAAATCAGGCAGAATTTTCAGGCCGATGACGATCGTGTATTTTACTGGCTCCGCGTGCTGTTGCGTTATCGTTTAGCATTGGCCATTACTTTTATAGGTCTTGTCAAAATTATCCCTATACAACTTCCCGAGCCGACCATTAGCGAGTTGCATACCGAATACGGTGATTTCCTGCTCTGGAAGCTCTATTACCTGACCAACGGCATTGCAACCGCGGGATATTTACCGGTAATTGGTACGCTAGAGATTGTGGGTGGACTCTTTTTACTGAACCGCCGTACAGCAATCATCGGTTCGGGATTACTTATTGCCGTATTGCTCAATGTCGTGATCGTTAATTATGTATACGAGATCGGTGAACAGGTCTATAGTTCGTTTTTACTATTGCTTGCGGTCGTTATCTTCTCGTACGACTGGCCCCGTTTTTATCAGCTTTTGATTAAAAAGGCAGCAACTATTCCCGACGGGTTTTGGCCTGTCTATGGCCGCAGAGTTGCGGGGATTCGCCCTTATCTGCAGGCCTTGTTTCTGCTGCTGATTGCCGTATTTAGCGTGCAGGCTTACCTGAGCTGGAAGAATTCCGATTACCCATTTCCCGATGAAAAGGGATTGGAAGGAGCAGCAGGCGTATACGATGTAAAAGACTTCGTCTGGAAAGGAGATACTATTCCATATTCGCTAACCGATACATTGCGATGGAAGGATGTGGTTTTTGAAAAATGGAATACGCTCAGCATCCGTGGAAACCGTTCTGTAAAGGTCGATAGCCTCAAACCGCGTATCGCCTTCAATCGCGAGCGTAACTACGAATACCTGGGCAATGGTGGGCGTGAATTCTTTGGCTATACGAGCAAGCAGGGAACTGATAAGAGTACAACCACAATCAAACTTACCGGAAAAGTGAGTAAAGGCCACACTTTTGCCTTTATTGTCAAAAGACCCGACAAACGGACAGTTTTACTTGATGGAGTCAACCAGCTGGGCGACTCATTGCATGTGCGGCTGGAGAAAGTGAACAAGAAATATCTGTTGCAGGAAGGCCGCAGAAAACCGATCCGTATTTATTAACGATTCAAATTTAGACTAAGTTTATGGCAACGATTCAATATTTGGAAAGCATTCCTACCAGCCAGCAGGAGCAAGGCTGGAAGTACTGGGAGAAAGTAGGATTTAGATTCACCTTTATTTTCTTTATCCTGATGGTGGTACCCCTGGATTGGGAATGGTACGAAAAAGTATTTAAACCCGAATCATTATATGATTGGATGGCAACGATCGCCGGTGGGGCGCGTACGGGTTGGATAGAAATAGACAGCGAAAGTGGCAAATGGGGTTTCGCATCGTATACGTCTTGGTGGCTCAATGGCCTGATTGCTGTGCTGGGTGCTTCCATCTGGACGATATTGGCCCGAAATAGTAAGGTGCAACGCTATGATGCGCTGTACTATTGGTTGCGGGTATTGGTACGCTACCGCATTGCACTGGGACTTATTGCCTTCGGATTTATCAAGTTCTTTCCCATGCAGATGCCATTTCCATCCCTTGCCAATCTGAATACCGATATCGGTGAATATGCCCCCTTTAAGTTGTATTGGCAAATCGTCGGTGTATCCTATAAATATGAGATCTTTTTAGGCTTTTTGGAGATAGCGGCGGGAAGCCTGCTCTTCTTTCGGCCCACGGTCGTAATAGGAGCCATTATCAATGCTGGAGTCCTCTTTAACATTGCCCACGCCAATATTGCCTACGATGGAGCAGTTCATGTATACAGTTCATATTTTGTATTGCTTTCCCTTTTTCTATTGCTGCAGTATCTGCCTGCGATCTGGAAGCTTTTTATCCTGCGCGAACCAGTAAGCACCTATTACTATGTGCCCAAGTTTGTCGGGAAGTGGAATAAGCCATTTTATTTTGGCCTAAAGGCGACCATTGTGGTCCTGTTTATTTTCGTTTACGGCTTTTATCGCTATGAGCGATTCTACGATGAAGGGCGTCTAAAGGAGCCTGTGCTTCCTGGACTGGCAAAAGCTGCAGGACATTATGAAGTTTCGAGTTTTCTGCTGAATGGAAAGTCTCAGGCTTATTCACCTGCCGATTCGGTACGCTGGCATGAGGCCTTTTTCGAACGATACTCAACCTTGGTCTACAAGGTCAATAAAGCCAATTCGATCGATCTTGGCAATGGTACCCCAGCTTTAAATGATGTGCTCAAAACTTACGAGTTTACAGGCCGGGCCGGAGGGAAGAACTACCTCTACTATGAAATAGACTCGACAGAACATGCACTGTATCTGATCGATAAAAATCAGAAATTCAGCAAGGAACAACGTAAAAAACTAGATAAAAAACTAGATGTGGGACTGAAAGCCCTGTATGGAAAAGCGCAGGGCGACAGCCTGCATGTGCTGAAATGGGCTTACGAACGACCAACAGCAGAACAGATCAAACTCAAAGGGCTGGATGCCAGTGGCAATAACCTCGAAATTACCCTCAATCGCGTCAAAGAATCCTATCTCACCGGTAAAGAATGGTATATGAAAAATACACTCTTTGCCTACTAATTGTCTTAAAGAAAGAATGTTATGAATAGAAGATCATTTATCCACCGTTCAGCTGTCCTTTTTACCCTTGCTTCGGCAGGTCAGGGGGTATCCTGTTTTGGAAATACCAATAATTTTGCGAATGGCTACAGCATCAGGCAGTTTGAAGATGAAGGCCTGGCACAGTTTTCCTATGCGATCTTGGCCGACAAGAAAATTGTGCTTATAGACCCGGCCCGTGATCCAAGGCCCTATTACGCTTATGCAAAGGAGCAGGGAGCGAAAATTATCGCGGTTGTGGAAACACATCCGCATGCTGATTTTGTGAGTTCCCATCTGGAGATCCATCAGGATCTGAAAGTTCCGGTTTATGTCAGCAAGCTTGTCCGTGCGACCTATCCCCACCATACTTTTGACGATGGCGATACCTTAAAGATTTCGGACCAAATTGTGTTGCATGCCATCAATACAGCCGGACATTCACCAGATAGCATATCTGTTTTGTTAAAAGAAAATGGTCGCGATGTGGCGATCTTTTCGGGGGATGCGGTATTGATTGGTGGAGTTGGAAGGCCCGATCTGCGCGAGTACTCGGGAGAACAGGCTACGCAGCGCGAAAAACTGGCGCGGCAGCTCTACCATACCGTTCATGATATCTATGCAACGTTAGGCAATCAGGTGCTTTTGTATCCGGCACATGGCGCTGGATCACTTTGCGGAAATGCAATAAAGGGTGCTAAGCAAAGTACCATTGGCGCGGAAAGAACCCACAACTTGGCCTTTCAGCAAAAATCGGAAGAAGAGTTTGTCAAGCAGATTCTAGCAGATCGTCCGCCTGTACCGATCTACTTCCCTTATAATGTAGAATTGAATCGTCGGGGAGCAAAGCCATTATTGGCTTCTTTGTCGGGTATTTCAGTGGTTTCGGCAGCAGCGCTGCCCCATACACTGAGCACTGTCCTCGATACCCGCCCCGCTTCAGAATTTAGGACGTCACATTTTCCGGAGGCCATTAATATTCCCGAACGTAGCAAGTCAGAATCTTGGGTAGGAACTTTTATTGAACCGAAAGACGGTTTTTATCTCGCCGTAGACACTAAAGAACAGGGGCAGGTGCAGCTCGAAAAGCTGGCCAAAATTGGCTATGAGCAGTTTGTTAAAGGTATCGTGTTGTATGGGGATTTCGCGGGGCAGCCTTCGACAGCTTTTGACCAGACCGCTTTTGATAGGGCGCAAGATCAATATTTTATAGTGGATGTACGTACGGTCGAGGAAGCTAAGACTGAGCCTGTATTCAAAGGGGCACATAATATTCCGCTGGCCGAATTGAAGGCGCATATTGCCGAGCTACCAGTGGATAAACCTATCGTGGTGCACTGCGCTTCGGGTTATCGCTCGGCCATTGCAAGCAGCCTCATCAGTGAATGGGTGCCAAAAGCGCAGGTCTGGGATATCGGTGAACATATTAAAAGCTACAAGCAATCGGTCAATTAACAAGAGGATTACACTTAAATGCATAAATGATATGAAAGATTTAAAATTATTGGCTAGCATGTTATTAGCGGTAGCGGTGTTGCTCAATGTGACTAACTGCCAATCCAGGCAGGATACGAAGGAAGCCGTAAAAAATAGTCAGGTTTCGTTTAAAAAGCAAGAAGGAGTTCGCTTTAAACAGGAACTTGAAAGCCTGAATAAAACGAACAAAGTGCCGGTACAAATTCCCGACAATCCGCGGATCGTCTATGCGACCGAACAGGATGTGCTGGAGCTTGAAAACGGTATTGTCCTTTTTGGATGGCCCAGCTGTCCCTGGTTTCGGAATGCCATAACGCCGCTGCTGGAATTTGCCCAGGAAGAAAAGGCGGCTATTTATTACCTCAATATTCACGATATCCGGGATCTTAAGGAGAAAGATAAGGACGGCAAAGTGATCACGACCAAGGCCGGGAGCCCGGGGTATGAAGCTATATTGGCCAAATTTCACGATGTCCTAAATCCTTATACAGCTGTGGGGATTGATTCCATTAAACGGATTTCTTCGCCGACGGTATTATTTATTGAAAAAGGTAAAGGCGTGCATAAGGTTGTTTCTACGGTCGTTTCACAGACCGATCCGAAAATCAAGCTTGATAGTATACAGCGAAAGGAGCTAAAGCAACGGTATCGCGCCTATTTTTTGGATGAACATATTATATAAATGATATCTCTTATAAAGTTGTTTGATAGGATTGTATATGAGTTCTAAAGATGGGGGCGGCCCGGAAAATAAATACTTTCAATGCAGGTAAAAGTTTGTATCCAAGGGCATAAGTTGTAGTAAGGGAATCAGTAGCTGAAAAAGCCATAAGGATACATGGTGTAAACATTATCGCAAATTAAATGGATAACATATGAAAAAAATAATCAATCTTGGACTTTTAGCGTTTGTTTTAACGACATTTACAGTCTCCTGCGGATCTGCAGGTAAGAAAAAGGATAATAGCAAATCGTTGTCCGATTCTACTTCGTCAAAGCGTTCAAAAAAGGAACAACCCAATACAGGCTGCGACTAGGAGTGATTAAAAACTAGCTTATGCGAAAATTTGATGCAATTATTATTGGTTCGGGACCAAATGGACTGGCTGCAGCGATTACCTTTCAGCAGCAGGGACTGAGCACGCTGCTGATTGAAGGTGCCGATACAATCGGTGGGGGAATGCGAACCAAGGAACTTACAATTCCGGGCTTCAAACATGATGTCTGTTCGGCGATTCATCCCATGGCTATGGCATCGCCATTTTTCAGGAGTTTACCTTTGGAAGCATTTGGGCTATCTTTTGTTAAGCCTGAGTATGCGGCGGCACACCCATTGGACGAAGGGGAAACGGGAATTCTTTACCATAGTCTCGCCGAAACGGTAGAGGGGTTGGGGGTGGATGGCGAAAGTTATCGTAAGCTGGTTGAAAAGGTCGTGACACATTGGGAGGGCCTTGCGGCCGATATTATGGGGCCATTATCCTTTCCGAAGCATCCTTTGTCTTTAGCCTCGTTTGGGCTGGATGCACTTCAGCCGGCAAGCTGGACAGCAAAGCGCTTTACTTCCGTGCAGTCACAGGCTTTATGGGCCGGGATGGCAGCCCATGGAATTCAGCCCCTAAACAACTGGACAACTTCTGCAATTGCCATTGTGCTAGCGGCGGTAGGCAACAAATATGGCTGGCAGATACCGATTGGCGGCTCGCAATCCATTGCCAATGCGCTGTTAGGCTATTATCAATCGTTGGGCGGTGAGATCCAAACGGGCTTTTGGGTAGAGGATGTTCGCGATCTACCATCCCATAAAGTCCTACTCTGTGATATCACACCCCGGCAGTTGTTGCAGCTCAAAGGTATAGGTCTTGCTAGCGGCTACCGCAGACGCCTCGAAGGCTTTAGGCAGGGAATGGGGGTATTTAAAGTCGATTGGGCATTATCAGAAAAGACGCCTTTTAAAGATCTGCGCTGTCAGCAGGCCGCTACAGTACATTTGGGAAATACCTACGCCGAAATTGCCGAAAGCGAGCGGTTGAGCCATCTCGGAAAGCAAGTGGATAAGCCTTTTGTGCTGTTTGCGCAACAGAGTGCGTTCGATCCCAGTCGTGCTCCCGAAGGCAAGCATACAGGATGGGCGTACTGCCATGTCCCTAATGGGAGTAAGGTCGATTATACCGAAGCGATCGAAAATCAGATTGAGCGCTTTGCGCCGGGTTTTAAAGAAACCATTTTGGCCAAGCATACCTTTTCTCCCATGGAGCTCGAAGAGTACAACCCAAATTACATCGGTGGTGATATCAATGGCGGTATTATGGATATTTCGCAGCTGTACAGTAGGCCCATTTTGGCCCTAAATCCGTACCGAACCTCGGTCGACACGATTTATCTCTGTTCATCATCGACTCCTCCGGGTGGTGGGGTGCATGGCATGTGCGGATATCATGCTGCACGTACAGCGCTCAAGGAACACTTCGGTTTGCTGTTGTAAACCATACCGAATAAGTATTTCCTTATCCGCCTCTATTTGTGGATCCTGTGGCTACAGGCTGGAAGGGAATACCTAACTTGGATTTTAGGATAAAGGACAATCTGTTATTCCAGGGAGCTATAAATTCTCCTGAAATGAAAGCTGTACTTGCCCAGTTGCCGCGGAATAAGTGATTTTAGCCGTTTTTTATTTTTCTGCAGCATAAACTCTTTAGAAAAAATAAGCTAATGGGCGTGATTTTGTAATTTCGGCAGTATTTTTGCTATATAGGGCTACGAAAACACCCCAAATAATATGTTGCATCGGGCCAAGATAATTTCTTGGCCTTTTGTATGTAATCTCCACTATAATAAGCGGACAATATCCCAGGTCAATACTTATGATGGCAATATCGGTTTCGATGTTGCTTTTCTATCGCTAAATGCCGAATAGAAAGAAATTATGGCTATGATAGGATGACCCTAAGAGCCTGATACAGATTTGATGTAAAAAACGTTTTATATAATTATTAAATCACTTTATAAAATTATAACTGAATAACGCCTAAAATTGAACATCTTGCCTTTCATCTTAGGTTCAGTATTTATTTTATGCAGCCAATGTCTTGTCTTACGATCTAAAAAATATCGGATGGTGAACCTTTGTTTTGTTCAGTAAATGAGTTGGTTACAGTTTTTGTATTGAAAAAGGTCGTTTCTATACTGTAAATCGAAACTTTTATCTTTAACCAACCATCAATTCAATACTGATCAATGGTATTACGATTTTGTTGCTAATATTTCCGCGTTTGAAAAATTGGAATTTACCCCTATTTTTATCCCTTCAATTTTACAGTCTGTGCAAAATATTGACTCAGTTAGTTAGGATCAGTTTATTGAGATGACTGGTTGTGACTATAATGTGGAATGAGAAAATAGTGATATAATAGCGAATTTTTAGGTGCTTTTCGGGAGAAAGAGGAGATACCTGTACGCTAGGAGCAATATAATTGGTATTTAAATTGCAGAAATAATCCTAGTGAGACTACCTAAAATAGTCTAGTGAGACTACATAATAGTGGTGTTTTAGCTGATTGCAAACACTTAGACTTACTTTAATTTTACCTTTAATGAAAACAGAAAAACTGCCAATTACGCTCACGGAAGAGGGGGTGTTTTACAAAGAAATAATTGGTACCGAGGAATATAATAAGACAACAAAATGCACTTACTTTTTGATGGTGTTATTTTCTGAGGGAAGTGGTACGCATTACATTGACGCTGCGGAATATCCGATCAAGGGGAACCAGCTTCATTTTTTATTTCCAGGGCAGCATCACCACTGGATTACCGGTCCGGAAACGAATGCGCAGAAAATTGTCGTGGGAAAGAAAGTATTCGAAACTTTCTCCAGTCTTAGTGAGATTTATTTCATTCGTCACAATTTGCACCCCGTTTTTAAACTCAGTACAGCTTTATTTGAGGTGATATTCAATGAAATGAAAAATATCCAACGCGATCTCCTGGCGCAAGAATCGGATGGAAAGTGGAACGAAATAGTGCGCTTAAGAATCGATATTCTAGTTTCTTTGATAAAAAAGGAAGCTGGAGATTATTTAAAGGAAAATCTTCTTGGAACTTCAAATGTAATTATTGACTCTTTTTGGGATCTTGTCAATGTAAATTTCGCTGCCCATAAACGAGTGACTTGGTATGCGGAGAGATTACATGTAACGAGTAATTATCTGAATATTCTGTGCAGAAAACACCTCCATATTACTGCTTCCAACGTAATTTATCAGCGAATAATACAAGAGGCCAAGGGGCTCTTAAAATTTTCAGATAAAAGTATAAAGCAGATTGCATTTCATTTGGGGTTTGAATCTTTATCGGCATTTTCTACATTCTTTAAAAACATCACGGGTTTTTCGCCATCTGATTATAAAGGGCATTCATCTTAACTTATCAAAAATAGAAATACTAAAAATAGCATAATCAGAGAACAAGAAGATAAGCTATCCAAGGCTACGCGCGAAAGCCTGGTCGATGCATACACCGACAACTTTATGGAAACCCCGTTAATCACCTTACTGACCGATCGTAAAACCCAACAATATACCCTTTCAAAAAGACCTGTGGGCTGGTGTATTGATTGTTTGGGTGATTTGGGCAGTTTTGACGATAACTGGTCCCATATGTATGACTATTATCCACAGGGGATTGTTGGTTTCGGTATGCAGGATGCCTGGAGAAAGGCTCCAAAAAGTCTAGCAGTCTGCTGGGTTATGCAGAAGTGGAAAAATGAGGGGCCAGGCAAAAGTTCATATTGCCATCGCAGGGCGAACTACAGATGGATGGTATCCGATGGGTGAAGTTGATGTGTTATAAAGATTATGATATTTAATTATCTGTTTATATTAGATTATATAAATATCTTATTAATATAGATTTATGTTTTGTTGTTTTTGATGATGTGTCAGTTTGTCAGCTGCATACTTAGGTGCTCAATAGGCCCTACAAAGTTATTGTAATTCTAAAAAGCGGAATCTGTAAATAGGGGTATCCTACACTTTTCTACAGGAGAATGCGGTCAACTTGTGCATTATCTTGACGAATAGGATAAAGGTGAGGCCCACTTTGTTGTTTTTGTATGCTGAGCGCCCCAATTTAGCTTTTGTTAGGAGGGATTAGGGTATTGTTTTCGTGGTAAGAATGTCGATGGTGTGCTGTTATTTTATAAGGATGTCGGTATGGCTCCATTCGGAAAATCATGAGCCGTACAACAAGTAAGTTGGAGGTTTTGTGTTTTTAATAAATATACTAAGTGTTTATATACAGTGTATTGTGTGTTTTATGTCAATTAAAAGTATAGGTTTTGTTTTGCCTTATAAAGGCCGCTAAGGTGTCTTTGAAAAGTCGATGTGTGGGATGAAAGGATGAAATGATTGTGGAAAAAAATCCATAAATTAGGGGAACTAAACAAGCTGTTTTATGAATGTAAAAGTTATCCTAAAAGCTTTCTTATTATTTGCGCTTTGCCTGATCTATGTAATCGGTCATACGCAGGAAAGCAACAACAATAAGAAATTGTGGGCAAAATCAATTTTGAATCAAAAGGCGCCAAAACTTGAGGTTGAGCAGTGGCTCACAGATGTGCCTGATACAAAGGGTAAGTTTATCCTTATTGATTTTTGGGCTACTTGGTGTGGACCCTGCCGGAAAGTAATTCCCGAACTCAATGAATGGCATAAGAAGTATGGTGATAAACTCGTGATCATAGGCCTTTCGGATGAAAAAGCAGAGGTCATTAAAAAGGCGAAGGAGATTAAAATAGATTATTTCTCAGCGATCGATACGAAAGCGAAGTTGAAGAAACAGCTCGAAGTACAGGGAATCCCACACTGTATTTTAGTAGATCCGGATGGCATTGTACGCTGGGAGGGTTTTCCGACGTTAGAGGGACATGAACTCACCGATGATATTGTTGCTGATATCATCAGAAAGTATTCCAGGAAGCGTGGGAGATTCAAAGATAGCAGTCCATATTTTCTGCGACAGGAAGAAGTGATGTTGGCTGGATTGTAAAAGTCTTCCATATGCCGGACCGATAGATCGTCTGGTTTTTGGCGTTACTTCAGTATGGAATGGATAAAAAAAAAGTGTAACGGCTGCCCGTTACACTTCGCAAGAAGATAAATAAATTATCCTCTTGTGTGTTTACTTAATTATGCGATACGTACGTTAACTGCATTAACGCCTTTTTTACCGTTTTCTACATCAAATGTTACACTGTCATTTTCGCGTACTTCGTTGATTAAACCAGATACGTGTACGAAAATGTCGTCTCCACCACCAGCAGGCGTGATAAAACCAAAACCTTTTGTTTGGTTGAAGAATTTAATAGTTCCTTCTTGCATTGTTTTATAAATTATATTAAAGTAATCTGTACTACATTATTGTGACAAATGAATATCAACAATAGCTAATCGATTTTTTGCAAGAAATAGGATCTGATTTTGATGATCTTGAATTGACTCAAGTCCAAAAAGGTCTTTACCTCCGTTTTGCTAACAAAAAAGCTTCTGAAAATGCGAAAACTGAGTTGTAAGTATAACTTGACGATTTCAGATAAGCAAAGGCGGAGCCGATTATAATACAAATTTAAGTATAAAATATTGATATATACAGTGTTTTGTTATTTTTTATAAAATAAATCCCATCTAGGCTCTGTATTAGCTTAATAGCTGCACGATATAGTCGCAAAATTACGTTAGACCCGATAGGTAAAAGCATTGATATTCATGCCAGCGCCAACAGACGCAAATAGGATGATATCGCCTTCGTGTAGGGATTGATTGTCTATCTGACCACGAGCAATGAGATCATAGAGGGTAGGAATGGTTGCCACGCTGCTATTTCCTAATGTATGTATGGTCATTGGCATAATATCGGGCGGGGGTACTGTACCGTATAGTGCATAGAATCTCATCAGAATGGCTTCGTCCATTTTCTCGTTGGCCTGGTGGATCAGTATTTTTTTGATTGCCGTGATATCGATATCCGCTTTTTGAAGGCAAGCCTGCATGGCTAAAGGAACTTTGCTGAGTGCAAACTCATAGATTTTGCGTCCTTTCATTTTAATATACCTTATATCAGGGTCCTGCTCTTGTTGATAAGAGCTTCCGAAATTGATATAGTTCGCTTCCTCAAGCGCATAAGTTGCGCTTTCATGCGATAGGAGCCCTTGCTCTGACGTGGTGGCTTCGATGATTACAGCGCCAGCGCCATCCGCATAGATCATCGAATCTCTGTCAAAAGGATCTATAACACGGGAAAGCGTTTCTGCGCCAATGACCATACAGCGCTTTGCCATACCTGATTTTATGAAAGCGTTGGCGTGCAACACGCCTTCGTTCCAACCCGGACAACCAAATAGTAGATCATAAGCCACACATTTTGGATTGCTGATCCCGAGTTTTTTCTTCACCCTGCTTGCTAAACTTGGTACAGTATCCGATTGGATTTTGCCAGCTTGCACATCGCCATAATTATGTGCGACAATAATATAGTCCAATGTTTCCGCAGCTATACCTGCGTCTTCAATGGCAAGTTGACCAGCTAGGAAAGCAAGGTCTGAAGCCACTTGGTCAGGATCGGCGTAGCGACGTTCCTCAATGCCAGTGATTGCCTTAAATTTTTCAATGACAGAAGCAGGCTCCTTGAACGGCAGCCTATTTTCATCCAAAAAAAGATGGTCGGCGAAGTCTGCGTTGGTTATTTTATGGGGTGGAATATAACTGCCAGAACCGATAAATCTAATGTTCATAATTCTTTCTCCGTACGTATTGTGTTTAAATATATTTCGACGATCATCCCCTTGTGCTATGCTAATTCCTTCTGGTCGTATACATTCACATTTCTAGCGGCTTATTTCCTTCTCAGCTTTAATTTACTAAATATTATCGGGATGGCACTAATTTTCTTTCTCACACCAGTCCAGCAGTGGCTTGTATAAGCTCTGAATATCTTTCGGGTTATTGTCTTTATACAGGCGGAACAATTCGGCGTTAAATTCATCTGCTTTGGGAAATCCTTTTTTATTGACCATCATATCGTTGACGTTTTCAACAATTTGGCCAAAAAGATCATGATCATCTCCAAACTTATCGTAACAATATAAGATGAAAAGTCCCCAGGTTAAATACTCATCAAATACTTTTACCGGACTTGGATAATGAACTGTACTTTTGTTTTCTGTATCGACCCATAAGTCCCTATTATTGAATATTGTATCAATCTGTTTTTTGTTTTTTTCGCTCAATGGACCTACGTAGTTGTGGTCTATCTCCGTAAAAATAATGCGTGTATTGAGTGCTTTTTTGAATTTGGGGCTCCAGGATTCGTCTTCGCGGAGGGTGGGTAAAAAAAGCAAAATTTCTTTGAAACCTTTGTACTTGAAGGTGTGGGTCGCATTCATCCCGGCAATCAGGGGGGAAGTCAATACACGATAGCTATTGATTGTATAATCGAATTTCTTTTCTAACCATTCTTTTTGCTCGGCAATGGAAGCATACTCCTGATATGCTGTACGAAGGCTGTCGTAATAGCCTTGATGCTCTTTGTAGAATGCCCGGTATCCGCTCTGTCTGGCGAATTCTTCCAGGTCGTTTTTGTAAGCGGGTATAGGATTAGATTTCACCTGATAATTTCCAACTCCTCTTGCTGGAAAAATATAGATGTTTGTAGGTACTAATTGGTCGTTTTTGAACTTAAAGCCATATACATTGGCCGCTAAGAGGAAATAGTTGGTTAGATTCTCTCGCAGCTGCTGGTCAAATTTCTTTACGATAGGCAGATTGGAAAATGGGGTGAAATGCGCTTTGACCTCTTCAAAATACGCCGTATTCTGCTTGGTCATGTTTGGATTTTCCTTACCAAAGTCAGTTATCGCAAAGATAATATAGATGAGTTCCTGTGCCTCATTAATTTCAACAGTTGTCTTACCGTCGTTTTGGGCAATATAGGCTTTGCTAAAATCGACGTCTTTTTCTTGGCAGATGGCCAGGTTAGCCATTAATACAAAGCATATTAAAATAAAAAAGATATTCCTTTTCATCGTATCGTTATTTCATATAATTATTGATAAGACATGTTGCTGATAGCGTAACGTTTTACCTGTTATGGTCATGTCTGGTTGGGGATTTCACTATGAAATGAAATATTCCCGACTGCAATTATAGGGAGTTTTCTGCTTGTTTTATAATAAAATTTGTACAATTAGAAATGAATTCTGCTAATTGAAGAGGTTATATATTCAATTTGTTTAATTTAATATTGATCTTAACTTAATACTGAGGAAACCTTGTGCTTTTATTTTTGACAGCGCAATGGAACACATTCAGCCTATCAAATCTTCCAATCAGAAAAGCTTCAATCTCGTATACGAAAAGTACCATCGACAGATTTACGGTTTTGTACTCAAGCGTACGCAATCGGATTATATTGCAGAGGAGGTAACGCAGCTGACCTTTATCAAACTCTGGAACCAAAGAGAGAAGCTCGACGAGCAGGTCAGTATTCTGTTGCAGCTTTTCGGTATGGCGCGGCAAGTCATGATCGATCTGCTGCGCAAGGAGGCTACACGTTTCAAATATGAAGGGCAGACAGCAGTGACACCTTTTACCGATAGTCTGATCCGGGCAATTGAAAATAAAGACCTTTTGCGTATGATGGAAAAAGATATCCAGAATATGCCGACGATGCGTCGGAAGGTCTTTGAACTGAGCCGTAAAGAAGGTCTTTCCCATAAAGAGATTGCCGCTCAATTTTCAATTTCCACAAAAACCGTGGAACAGCATATCAGTAAAGCACTTCTTCAACTCAAACAACATCTCTATTCCATTATGCTATAAGTCCTTTATATTAAGTATCGGCGACCTTTATTAAATAATTGTTAAGAACTAAGGGATGTCGTGCTGGCCTGCGTAATAGGAGTATGAAGCATGATAAAAAGCAGCATCAGATCAAAAAGAAAATCTGGAAAATGCCCTTCCTCGTGAACGAACTTTTCAAGGACGAAGATTGGGATAAATTTGATAGCACAGCAATGGAGGAGCCTGTGCCTACTGAAACGATGAAAACGCTTATACAGACTGCCATTCAAAATCAGGAAAAAGCGCAGGATCGAAAGGCATTACATCGATATCGTTTGGTAAAGCTACTGCGATACAGTGCCGCAGCTGCAGTTCTCTTTTTCTTTTCCTTCCATTTTGTTACCTGGTGGACAAAAGATTCAGTTGTACAGCCAGATGCTCAGCGGTCTGCAGCTAAACCTGTTATAGCGCATCAAGATACAGCCTGGACTTCAATAGAAAATAAAAATCCCTATAGTATAACGCTGGATCTACCCGATGGATCCCATGTGCGGTTGTTCGCACAAAGCCATATTCGCTATGTGAAAAATTTTGTTGCCAATGCCCGTGATATTGAACTTAGCGGTAAAGCCTACTTTGATGTAGCATCGGATCCGAAACGCCCATTTTCGGTGTTTGCCAGCGGGACCAAAACAACGGCGCTTGGTACATCCTTTACCATTAATACCAAATTGAAGCGTCAGGCTGTGACTGTGGCATTACATACAGGTAAGGTGCTTGTATCCTCCCTTACAAACGGTTTCAAACAGATTTTTTTAGCTGACCCGGGCCAAAAGCTGACGGTTGATTCACGAGGTGCAACAAGAATTGAAGCCGTCAATAAAAAACAGCCATTGAACACGCCAGGTCTGGCTGCCCCGGATTTGTTAAATCTGAAAAATACACCGATGCCTGATGTGCTAAAGGCGTTAGAAACAGCATTTAAAAAACAGATCCATTTGGGTGACAAGGGTATTGCCGCCATCCATTATACAGGTGAGATTGATGTACATCACGATTCATTGAAGGATATCTTGACAACAATCTGCTTGATCAATGAATTGCGCTTTGTCGCCAATGCGGATGGAAGTTATACGCTATACAAACAGGAAAATACAATTACTGAACATCTAAACAACTAACAGATATGCTCAACAAGAAAAATCCACAAAAAAAGAACCTGCTTATTTTTGCGTTGCTTTCCGCTGGACTTACCCATGTACATGCGCAGCAGCAACAAGTAAAAGGGGCTGTACAAAATGAAAAGGGCGAGTTTCTCCCTGGAGTCAGCGTTAAGGCCATTCAGGATAATGGAGGTCCAAGTGTGACCACCAGTACGAATAGCCAGGGGCTATTCCATTTTCAGAATTTAGTAGAACATGCAGGGTATCGATTTGTGTTTTCGGCGGTAGGATTTCAGTCCGATACGTTATCGGGTTATGTCGTTGAAGCAAGAAAGCCTTTGTCGTTGAGTGTGAAGCTTCAGCAGAGTGCCGTTAAACTGGATGAGGTCGTCATTGGTTACGGCCGTGTATCCAGAAAGGATCTGACGAGTTCCATCAGTACCATCAAAGCAGAAGATGCGAACGTCGGTGTATTTACTTCACCAGCACAGATGCTGCAGGGGAAAGTTGCCGGCCTGACGATTTCGAGCAATAACAGTAATCCCAATGCGACGCCTTCCGTTAGCCTCCGGGGAGCTTCAACGTTACGTAGTGGTGAAGCGATGGAACCCTACTATGTGATCGATGGGGTCCCGGGCGCTTCGCTGGCTTTGGTAGCGCCCGATGATATTGCCTCTATTGACGTGCTTCGCGATGCCTCAGCGACCGCAATTTATGGTTCAAAAGCGGCCAATGGCGTTATTATCGTTACAACGAAGCGTGGAAAATCAGGGCAGACCAATATCAATTACAACGGCTATCTGGCGATCGATAAAGTGGCTAAGCATTATGAGATGATGAATGCGGCGCAATACCGGTCTTATGTCAATGATAATGGATTTTCGATGGAGCCAACGGACGACTTGGGGGCAGATACCGATTGGCAAAGAGCTGTTGAGCGGACAGGGATATCGAACAACCATAATATATCCATTCTTGGAGGAACAGAAAAAACACAGTATAGCATCAGTCTCAATACCATCAAAAACAATGGCGTTATCAAAGGGACTGATATGGGGCGGCAGATTGCTCGAGCGTTTTTGCAGACCAAGGCGCTGAATGATCGGCTGACGGCTTCTTTCAATATCAACGCAAGTATCACCAAGCAGAATGATGTGCTTGCTTTGGATCAGGGACTCAGCGTTTATGATGCGATGTATTATTACCTGCCTGTATCGCCGGTCCGAAATACCGATGGTTCCTGGTTTGAAAAAGCCGACCGTTCGCAATATGCCAATCCACTTTCTTTAATTGAAGAGAATACAAATTTTTCTAAAACTAAGGTGCTCCAGGCGCATGCAAAACTGGGCTATGAGATCTTGCCCGGGTTGACCTATAATATTGACCTTTCGCTGCAAAATAGGCAGTTTAACAATGCACAGTACTATTCCATGTTTTCGATGGCAGCACGTGGTCAGAATGGCAAATCTATCCGTGCAGCTGTAGAAGATGAACGGAAAGTGATGGAAATGAACCTGAGTTATGAAAAGACATTCGCCGGAAAACATAAGGTAGCTGCACTGGCAGGTTATTCATGGGAAGAGAACAACAATAACGATGGCTTTCAATTGACGACTTCCGATTATTACAGTGACGATTTGAGTTATTATAACCCGGGTATGGCCAATGTAGTTGATTTGTTGGGCTTTGGGAACTATTATCTTTCCACCTTGCGTATGATATCTGTTTATGGCCGTGTGAATTATGCCTATAATAGCAAGTATCTCCTACAGGCGACGGTAAGACGCGACGGTTCCTCGGCTTTCGGAACCAACAATCGTTGGGCGACATTTCCTTCGGTGTCTGCAGCGTGGCGCCTTTCGGAGGAATCATTCATCCGTGAAACCGGAATTTTTGATGACTTAAAGCTGCGTGCTGGTTTCGGGGTGAGTGGCAACTCATTGGGCTTTGACGCATTTACCGCGCAGTCTGTACGTGGTGCCTCATCCAAGTTTTTCGATTATGTAAGTGCCGATGGCCAGGTAAGCCCATTACGTACTTTGATGGTGCTGCGCAATAGCAATCCGAACCTCAAATGGGAAACAACCAGTATGATTAACCTAGGCCTGGATTTCGGATTTCTAAAAAATCGCCTGACAGGGTCTTTGGAGGTCTATAAAAAGAAAACGAGTGACCTGATTTATGATTATCAGGTAAGCAAATCGAAATATATTTATCCAACGCTGACTGCCAATGTTGGTGAAATAGAGAACAATGGGATTGAACTGAGTCTGAATGCAAAGGCCATTGATAAAGAGGATTTCAAATGGAATACCGGATTGGTGCTATCACACAACACCAATAAGGTGGTGAGCATTGCCAACGAGCAGTTTACGCAGGACTATATCGAATTGTCGGATCTGGGTGGGGCAGGGCAGACCAATGTTTTTCAGCAGAGGCTGACACCGGGAGCACCTATAGGTCAGTTCTATACCTGGGAATGGGCAGGCTATAACGATGAAGGTGTGTCGGTATTCTATACCCGAGATGAGAAAACAGGCGAACGTACAGGCGAAACAACCACAACGCCACAGAAGAAAGATCAGGCTGTGACGGGAAGTCCACAGCCCAAGTTGACACTGGGTTGGAACAATAGCTTTTCGTATAAGAATTTTTCTTTAAACGGAATGTTCCAAGGTGCTTTTGGACAGAAAATTATGAACGCTACCCGGGCGCGCCATTCGAATGTTGTTGGTAATGCTGGGCAGAAAAACGTGCTTGCCAGCGTTGTGGAAACCGAACGCATGACGGATATCAATGCACATTACCTATCCGATCGTTACCTGGAGAATGGAAGCTATCTGCGCTTGGCTTATGTTACGTTGGCTTATACGATACCGATGAAAAATATACCGATTAAAAACCTAAGAGTATATGCAACGATGAACAACGTATTTGTGCTGACGAAATATAAAGGTATTGATCCCGAGGTGGGCTTGGGAGGCCTAACTCCGGGAATTGATAACCGCCAGACCTACCCACGGACGCGAACGTTTATGTTTGGCCTTAACTTTAATTTATAAGACAGACCTGTGGGATGGAAAACTTCTTATCGAAACAATCCTGTTGACATAAATGGAGCATGCCACATGGCCTATAGAACAAGAAATAATTTATATGAAACCAACACTAATAATTCGTTTATTAACCTTATCAGCATTGAGTTTTTCGCTGGGATCTTGTACCGATCTGGATGTTGATATAAAATCACAGCTGACGGAATTTCCGGATTCGGAACGTGCAGCCGAGGCAATTCTTGCCGATGTATATGCCGCTTATCGTGGCGCAATGGGGCGCGATCATTGGATGGCCCAAACACTCTCGGCGGATGAGGCAGTGAGTGTTTCCATGGGGACAGACTGGTTTGATGGCGGTCGATACCGCGAATTCCATCTGCACAATTGGAATGCAGACAACGGCCTCTTACCAAGTATCTGGAACGATGCTTCCACTGGAATCACCTTAGCCAATAATGCCATTGCATTATTCGGGGAAGATAAAGAAAAGCTGACGGCACCTGCCCGCGCAATCCGTGCTTATTATTATTTTATACTGATGGATAATTTTGGCGCCGCACCGTTGATCACGGAGCCTGTTGATGCTGTCCCCGCACGTTCAAGCCGTGCTGAAATTTGCCGTTTTATTGAGGCCGAATTGCTGGCTGTGAAGGATTTGTTACCTACTACAGTTTCTATAGCAACCTATGGAAAAGCAACGAAATATATGGCCGAAGCGTTACTGGCTAAGTTGTACCTCAACTGGGCTGTTTATACGGCTGCGGATGTGGCCAATTACAATCCAAGTGCACAAAATGAAAAATTAAATGATGTGGTTGCGATGTGCGACCAGATTATTTCCTCAGGACAGTTTAACCTGACAAGCCATAAGTTTATGGCCAAGTTTCGCCCCGATAATGGTTATCAGGTAAAGGATTTTATATTTGCCATACCCTATGATCGTGAAAAACAGCAGGGTATGACTTATTCGCGCTTCTGGATACATCGCAGTGCCCAAAATCAGTTTGCAACATTGCCTCAAAGTGTTGGGGGGACTTTTCGTGTATTACCGAGTTATTTGGAGAAATTTAATCTGGCAGGCGACGAAAGGAACGCCTCATACATCGGTGGTAAGCAATATTATTGGTCAAATTATACAGAAGATAAGACTCGTCCTTTTCTGATCAGAACTTCCAAACGCGGCATAGATCAGGATTATAATGCTGCGGATGCAGATGCGCAGTTTGATTGGCAACTGGAGACCACTAAAGAAATTACTTTGCGTTCGGATGGTGCGGCCACGCTGAATGTGGGTAACGACCAAAAGGGGCGCTCAATGGGGTACAGATCCATTAAGTTTTATATGGACGTAGCCGTTACATCGGCCAATCAGCGCAATCAGAGCAATGATGTACCTGTATTTCGCTATGCCGATATCCTGTTGATGAAAGCGGAGGCTATACTCCGTGGGGCTACCGCGACCAATGGTCAGACCGCACAATCTTTGGTTAATCAGATCCGAGCCTATGTCAATGCACCTGTGCTCACGGCTGCCCCAAGTCTGCAGGATGTGTTGGATGAGCGGGCACGTGAGTTTGCTGATGAGTCCTGGCGTAGAAATGACCTGATCCGTTACGGAAAATTTGAAGATAACTGGGGATTCCGATCGCTGTATCCTGCCGGCATGAGCGAGAAGTTCCGTCGTATTTTCCCTGTACCAACAACTGTATTAAACGTAAACACCCACTGGCAACAGAATCCTGGTTATTAAAATCTATTGATGAAACGCAGAACTTTTATGAAAAATTCCCTGGGCACGGCGATTACAGCCGGCCTGGGCGGAATTACGCTCAGTAGTTTCGGTCTGACAAAACCTACGCAACTTGAAAGCGAAGATATACAACAGCTTTTGAAACCCAGAGATGCCTATGATCTTCATTTTATGGCTGTAGGCGACTGGGGCCGCAATGGTGCCGACCATCAGTTGGCTGTAGCGGGGCAGATGGGTCAATGGGCCGATCAGCATCCCAATGACTTTATCATTTCTACCGGTGATAATTTTTACCCTTCCGGAGTGGTCAGTGAACATGATCCCCTGTGGCATTATTCGTTTGAAAATATCTATACCGCATTTTCGCTGCAATGGGACTGGTATCCCATTTTGGGAAACCACGATTATAAATCAGATCCCGATGCACAGGTACGTTATAGTACGATCAGCAGACGTTGGAAGATGCCTGCGCGTTATTACAGCAAGACAATTGCACTTAAGGATGGAAAAAAAGTACTGATGGCCTTTATCGATACTAATCCGATGATTCCTGAATTTTACAGTAACAGCGCGTATGGGCCACATGTTGCGGGACAGCAACCCGAGAAACAGCTGGCCTGGCTAGATCAGCTACTGGAAAATTCGGATGCCCATTGGAAAATTGTCGTCGGTCATCATCCCCTGTATACGGCGGGGCCGCGTACGACGAATTACGACACCCTGGCGGTTCGAAAAGTCTTGGAGTCTATCTTTGAAAAACGGGGAGTAGATATCTACCTTTCAGGACATGAACATTCGCTGCAGCACTTAAAAGTAGAAGGCAAGAAGTTTCATCAGTTTATCTCCGGAGCAGGATCAGAGGTAACGCCTGTAAAAACCGATCTGCCGTATAGTCGTTTTGCGAAAGATCAATACGGGTTCTTCTCTTTCTCGATCAGTAGCGAAGAAATAGCTTGTCAGGTTATCAGCCATGAGGGGATGGAGCTTTATCGGACAGTGGTTACAAAAGTATAAGGTAAGAGGGCAGGCGGTATGGAGCAGATTTCTACTTGCTTCGTACCTGCTTCGTACCTTATTCGGATGCGGTACAGATATTGTACAGGTGCTGTACAGCTATCGTACAGACCCTGAACAGGAATTAACTGGTCGGAATTTGGTCAATAATGATCACCAGATTGTTGAGCTCCGAAGACAGTACGAACACAACCCGAATACATTGGCGCTAGAGGTAAAAAAACACAGGCTAGCCTGGGCTAAAAAAGAAGCACTCCTCTGATGCACTTTTTGTGCGATAGAGGAATGCTTCTTTTTTTGTGTTAAATAGATATGCTGCAGGACTTCGCTGCGAAAAAGAATACAGCGAGCCATACGAGTCCTTTAGCCAGAAAGAAGAGAAATGCTCCAATTCCGGCACGCTTAAGCCATTTAGATTTGTTGTCTTTTTGCTCCATTTATGGGATTAAACACGAACACTCCAATTTTAGTTCGCACTGGCAATAGGAGTGAATACTTCGCCAAAGTTATAAAAAGTTTGGTTTGCAATCTCTACTGCGCGATCATAAGTCGCCGGATCTTCTGAATATTTGTTTAATACCGCTGTAAATCCAGCCCACATCTCACGGCTATTTTCGCCATAACCTTCGAAGAAAGAAGTTCCTTTGGTAAGGCCATATTTGTTGAGCATCTGCACGATATACGGACCACCCATGATTGAACCTTCCAAAACATATAATGATGCAAGTGCTTCTTGTATATTTGCTACAGCTGGAGCATTTGCTTCTGGCAGGTTATCTACGTTACCACCCAAAGCTTCGATATCGCTTTTGATGTAAGATGAGTTGCGGCGTTCGGCCAAATCGGGCAATACTTCTGCGGTTACAAAAGGAGCGATGCTATCTTCTACGGCGCGGAAATAAGCATAAAAGCCTTTTAATACTTCTGCGTAATCTGCTTCTGAACGAATATTTTTCAATTGGCGCACGATCGTTCCTTCTACGTTTTGGTGAGCTGCGTGCGTTTGCTCTTTGATATGTTGACTTAACATGTTCTTATTTTTATTTATAACGATTCTATACAAAGATTCGTATTTATTTCCACAAATTTATGCTGTTTTCTGCTTTATCATCTATGAAAAATGGTTTTAATTTAAACATAAGTATGACAAAATCCAGCTGCAATGAGTTTCTTACTTTAACCTAAAATTTGTTTTAAGTAGCAAACTTTCGTCTGCTGGCATCGAAAAATAAGTAACCGACGAAATTGCTGTGAGATTTTCGTCTTTTGTAATGTCTTTTAGCGCTGCTGAAAGCCAAGCTTCTTTTGGATCCCCGGGATGGCGGGAGGTTTCTACAGGAGCTAAGGCCAGGTCGACGGGTATGCCATCAAAATAATCACACCAGCCATTGGCATTCCGGATGAGAAATGAGGCCAGGTATACATCGAAATCTCCAATGTGGACTGAAAAAAAACCTACGGGTTTGCCAAATGTCCGCTGACCGATGAGGCGTATCGGAATATAAGGTTTGAAGCTGCTGATCAGGAGTTCGCTTGCCGAAGCCGTGCGTTCAGATACAATGCATGACAGCTGCTGTAGTGAATTGAAATGTCCCTTTTTGATAAAGTAATGCGTATTGGCTTTTTCACTATAATCCACATCGGCGAGGGTGGCAGGGCGTCCTTTGTATTGGGCCACTTTGCCATTTGCATCCAGATAGGGTTGTTTAAGGAGTAGTTTTGCTTTGCCTTGCTGTACATTCGGATGAAATTGCTCGCTGAACATAACTTTTTTATCCAGTTTGGCTGGACTAATGAGGTTGGTTAAATATTCTGCGGTCTCCACATAACCGCCACCGTTATGACGTAGATCGAGGATGAGATGTGTAACTTGTTTTTGAGCCAGTTCGGCTGCAAGCTGATCCAGTTCGGCCTTCACTGTCTGGAGCTGGGGAAAAGAGGGGATATAAACATAAGCAATCCGTTTGTTTCCCGCAGACCAGTAGGAAAGGTGTGTAGCATACCTGTAAGGTGTTTCTATGCTGGCCATGTGACCACTACTTTTCTTGTCGTTACGACGACGCTCCAAATATGAATATTTGGGTTTATTGGCTATGGTAGACAATTCGTAGGGTCTATCTTTCTTGTGCAAAGCGTATTGGCTGAGGGCAAAAAGTGCCCGCTCATAAGCCGTTTGCTCGGGTTCTATCTGTGCATATTTCGTCCGCGGATCAAACGTGTTATATGAAGGGAGAGATTCCTGCCAGCGGTATAGCTGTTTGGCATACAGGTAGATTGAGTCGAGAGTCAATTCTTTTTTTGTTCCTGTTTTTGGACTAATAAATTCATCGGGTAAAGTTGTTGTTTTACTGCCGTTCTGACAAGCTGTTATAGCAGTTATTGCAACTAATAGACCAACTATTTGGCGGATTCGACTCATTATATAATGTGCATTTTGTTTCCTGTTCTTGTAGTTGATTCGCTACAAAATAGATAATTATCTGAAATTTAATACTTTTTTACTTTTTTATTTAATATAAAAGCCTAATTTTGTGCCAATTTATTTAATTTTTGATGCCTCCGCTACTGTGGAGCACTCAAAATGTCCCAAAGGTATCCCCTTTGGGATTTTTTATTTTAGGGCAATACAGGTCGTTCTGTTTTGTTTGGTACACTGGATAAACTCTCCAAAAAAGCCAAGATATTTTCCTGTTCTTTACTGCTTAATCGGACATTTTGAATATGCGGCGATAAGGTGCCATTGATCTGTTGTCCTGTCTTTTGGGGCATGCCCTGACTCAGCAGGTTGATCAGTTCACCTAAGCTCGAAATACTACCATTGTGCAGATAGGGTGCAGTATGGATCACATTGCGCAGACCCGGCGTGCGAAATTTACCTTTGTCTGTTTCCAGTCCTGTCGCCTCAAAGCGACCATTGTCCAAGGCACCTTTGCTGGTAACAGCATAGCCCAGGTTATGAAAATCGAGATCTGTAAAGAAGGCACCATTATGGCAGTTGATGCATTTCCCTTTTGTGCGAAACAGATGGAGGCCTTCGAGCTGTGTATCGTTTAATGCCTGGTAATCTCCTTTGATAAAACGGTCAAAGGCGGTTTCACCACTACTAATTGATCTTGAATACGCTGCTATGGCATCCAGCAATCCTTCGACGCTCATCGTCTGGCTCGAGTAAGCCGCCTCATATAAACGAAGATAGCCTGGTATAGCTTGCAGCTTAGCGGGTAAAGCAGCTGTATTGCCGCCCATTTCGATCGGGGAGTTGATGGCTTCGGCAATCTGCTCTCGATAAGTCTTTGCGCGGCCATCGTGGAAGAGTTTGCCTTCCAGGTACCAAGCATTTTCCATGGAAGGTGTATTGCGGTGATGCAGTGCGATACCATCTGCCGTTGTTTTTTGGTCGATCCAGTAGGTGTCCGGATTATGACATGAAGCGCAAGTCTTCATGCCATTACCGGTGCGGGGGTCGAAAAATAAGGCTTTGCCAAGTGCTATTAGCTCGGCCTTATCTTTCGATGGGTTTTCGGGTAAAGCGGCCAGTTCACGTACCTTGATATTGTTGTACCAAGTCGCGGTTGGCCATTGTGCTGCCGATTTACTATATTGTTGGCGTAAGGTTTCTTCAGGTTGAGGGACAATCGTCGGCTCTTCTGGTATAGACTTACTTTTGCTGCAGCTGTATACAATGATAGCTGCTAATGCGATTATGATAAACTGCTTTGTTTGATTAGTGATAATCACGATTAATTTATCTGCTACAGCGTATTAGTTTAGCGTGATATATTGATCACCCTCTGTTAATACTTGACCATTTTTATCCATCAATTTCAGCGTTTTAATCTGATTGCCCTGAATTGTGGCAGGTATCGGTAAAGTAACTGTTTTTTTAGTGACATCGAATATTGCATTTGTTATCTTATACGAGTTGTTAAGATTATCAATTGCTATAAAATGATCGAAATCTGCTTTGAAAAATAGTTCATAAATTTCGGTGCTTTTAATTGGCATGACCAGATTTTCTCCTTTTTTTACAGTGTAAGAATCTATTGTAATTAAACTGTAAATTTCTGGCAATAATACATCAAACGAATCTGTAAAAACTGTATAACGACCGGAAATCACTTTAATTTTGTAAGTGCCAGGCTTTAGGTCATTAGGGCGATTTGTCGATATTGAGAATGCACTCACTTGATTAATAGGTAATAAGGTCTCCTTGTCATCTTTATCCACAAGATATGCCTTTGTCTGAGTTTCATCAGGTAGAATATTTTCACCTCTTAAGAAAATAGGATTGATACCAGGTAAATTGAGGTAATATTTGTTGTTGAGTAAGTTTAAGCTTACTTGTACTATAGGCTGATTATACCGGAAGATCAATGTGTAATTTTTGCTGGAGCCGTCTTGTGCTCGTACGGTATAGGTAATCGGTTTGTCGGATTGCAACTGTATGGCAGTACCCGAAGCCGGCGTAATAGTCGCTAAATCCGAAACTTTAATTGTAGGTGTAATGCTTTCGGGTTGATTCACTAATGGAGGCCAGTATAGGATAATCTGGTCATCTACAATACTTGCCGATAAGGTTTTGCCGTCAGCATCCTGAATACTAAAAGATTCGATGTCATTGTATGGTAGGCTGGGGTATTCGGTCTTACACGACCAACATGTTAGTGCTAGCATAAAAATAGCTAGAAATTGAAAGATATGTATTTGTTTTTTCAAAAATGAATGTTGCATAATTTTTTTTGGTTAAAAAATCGTTATGCGGATGATGATTCGGTTAAAAAGATCCGCAACCCATCCACCAGGCTGCGGGATCTTCTATTCATTAAATAGGAAAGACTAGAGAGCCTTAACTTCGATATTGGTATCTGCTTTTACTTGTAAGCCGGATGCGCCAGATTGTTGACTCACATTAGTGAAATTAATTAATTTCACAGCATATAAGACCCCGGAAGCATTTCCAACCAATACGGTCAAAGGCTGAATTGCTTCGTTGGCGTGTGTGCCTAAATCATAAGCATACCATTCGCCACTACCTAGTGAAGTAACAGGAGTAGCATCACCGCTAGTCCAGTCAGCTGCTGTCACAGCCGAGATATCTTTTTCTACGGTTTTAAGTGAATAGCCTGAATTTGCCCTGATCGAACCATTTACATGGCTAAAGAACGCAACTTGACCGGAGGTGCTTAAGCTTTGTGCTCCTGTAGCAAGATTTAAATAAACTGCTGGCCAAGTTGATGCTGCAGCAGGACTCCACCATTGGCCAACTACTGTGTAGTTGCTGTTTGCTTTAGCTTGGTTTAAAGCCAAAGGAGCTGTTGCTAATTCTGTTGTTGGGGCTGCTGCCCATACTGCTGCCGAAAGCACAGTCACGGCCATAGCAGATTTTAAGATAGTTTTGATGTTTAAGTTCATGTTATTTTAATTTATTTAATTTTGATGCCGCCTTGGCATGCTGTGGATGCTTGTTTAGGATTCCGTTATGGTGCTTGGATTTAATTCGGTCTTTACGACATCTGTCCAGTCCTTAAATTGGAATTTGACCTGTACGTTTTCAAATGTTCCCGTCGGAAGATCTGCAGGTAATGAAACTGTCATTTCAGTTCTCGTGTGCGACTTGATAATCAATGGATAATCTTTGCCATTGAGTGTCATGATAACGGCTGTCGGATCTAAAATCACTTTGTCTAAATTGGCTATAATGGTCCAGTCTTTATTTTTTGCCAAATTTAGTCCCAATAAGCTAATATATACATCCGGTTGGCGATACGTAATCTTGAGCGGATTGGCCAATATAATGGTGTGGTTTAGATTGGTTACTTCAACATCATAGGTACCTGCCAAAATATCGGATGGAATGCGATTTTCTCGCTCAGTTCCCGTGTAGGATAATTGATAAGTACTACCCGATACTTTCAAGCTATTGGGCGTAGACATCTTATAGCGTACTTTAGTTTCTTGATTAATAAGTGCAATACTTACCAATGAAGGATTGGTATGCATAAAGGTTCCATTAATCGCCGGGAAACCAGTGCCAGGACCTTTTGTAAGGATAAGAGACGAAGTTGTATAAAACTGAGCCTCAAAAGTCGGTGTGCTTTGTAATTCAATCTTTAAGCTATAAGTCCTTGTGGTACCTGTAGCGGACTTTACGGTATACGTCTGGTTCTTTTCATCTGTTTTAACAGGCAAAATTTCTTCTGTTAAACTTGCACCATTAGCGATTTTAATAGTCGGATCGATGACGAGCAAACCATAATAATAAGGGACATATACCGTAATGGTATTGGCCTCATTGTCAATGGCACCGTAAATGACATCGTCATTGGGGAGGTTGGTGACCTTATATTCGAGTATCTTATCTGCCGGAAGTAAGGCTAATTCTTCCGTTTTGGTGCAGCGGGTTAGCAGCAATCCTAAAAAAAGGAAGCTTAAAATGCTGTATAATCTTTTCATGTTAGTTTAGTGTCTAAATCAGAATGCTTAGCTTATATTATTTAGTTAGCAATCACAAATTTGGTACTGCCAGCTTTGGCAAGTACATATTGGAATGTAAAGAATGGTGTTGGTGAATCTTTAAACCAATCTTTTGGATCCAAGAGGTCTCTATAGATACTTTGTATCTTGATCTTGGCATAGTTTCCCTGGGCTGTACGGACGATCAATGTATTGCTTTCGATAGGATAGCAAACGTGTTTTTTGTTTTCGGCTCCACCACCTTTGATTACGCCATCAAAATCATATAAATACCAACCCAAGCCTTCACCAAATGCTCCTGAATCATCTGTACCATATGCTTTTTCACCTTTGCGAAACTCCGCATCCGAGGGGATATCGACTACATCTTCAAATTTTTTCTTAACAATGAGTATACCGCCTTTCCCTGGACCACCTTTACCAAATCCGTTTGCTGTATTGTTGCAATTGATAAAACTGCGGTATATTTCTGAGCAAGAGATGTCCCATCGTGCGGTTAGTTTATAATCCGGTGTCACAGCTTTGTTCTGTTCCAGGCTGTAATATATTGGTGATTGTGCCGTGGTTGGTGCACTTCCAGCAGGTAAGTCTTCGCCAAAATTCTTAACCGTAATCAAGCGGTTGAACATAGCTTCTGGTGCAACAGGATCTGGTTCAGGCTCTACTACTGTGGGCTCGCTTTTGCTACAAGACCCCAACACAATTAAAAATGCCAATACCGGTATGAATTTTAATAGGTTGCTGCGTTTCTTTATTTTCATTGTTACTAGTTTTTTTGTGTTTGTTGATACCTTGTCCCTTTTCTATACATGTAGTAGGGTTGTTAGTATGTTATTTTTATTTAAATTGATTCTAAATAATAGTAAAGATAAAATCTTTTGCTGATAAAGTGTATATGAAAATTGGTATTTAATGTATTTTTTTCGGTTTTTGATTTTTGGTTAACAAAAGCAGCTGGAATTTTAACCAGCTGCTATGTTGATACTATTTAAATTCTTGGTAATCGATGGAGTAGAAAACATAATTATCTGACGCCATTGCTTTATTTGGTGTCTCATTGGAATATACGCTGTTGACTCTAAATTTAAAATATGGCTTTCCATCTTTTGAAAGAATAAACGTACGGTCTTTAATAGCAATGACATGGTGTGTCGTCATATCGTAACCGGCCCATCCAATAGCAGTAGGAGTTAATGCAATACCAGCTTTGTTATCAGTCAATGCTACGAATTGATCAGCTGAATTGACGGTCTCATAAGCCTTATCTATATAGGATAGTGTAAATGATTTCGTGGTGTTTGCAATCACATCCATGACGCGTTGTTGTGCTATAAGGGTCAATGGAGCATCAGTCGTTTGTAGTCCATCGTTCTCTTTAAAATCAAAATAATAGGTTTGCGCAGCAGTTGTTGTTGCTTTTCCATCTTCACCGATTGTAAATTGTTTAAAGTTACGAAGTGAATAGGTATTGCCTGTACGCTTGATTGTTCCTTGTGTATTGATGGTTTTGGAAACCTTTGTTAAATCAACAGTTTCACCGTCTTTGACCATAACCTTAGCTTGGTATTCCGGCTCGACTTGCTCCACCTTATCATCATCCTTGCTACAAGAAGTAAAACCTAAACTCAATGCACATAGTAGTGCTGCTGTTGTAAATAATCTATTCATCTTTAATTTAATTGTGTAATTTTTCCTTATTATAATGTGTTTGTATTTAAATCTTTGCTGCCATCCTGCTGTACATAATATTTAAATGTATAGTATGGGGCAGGCCAATTGAGGTTGGTTACCGCCGCTGGATTTCCCTTATAGGCATTGATCAGTTGCAACTTGGCATATTTGCCATCGGGTAAGCGAATCGCATAGGTACGATTGGGAAGCGCCTGCATAATATGGGTGCTCAAACTATAGCGAAACCAGCCATCCGAACCATCTGTTGCTGCCCAGCCAATTTTGTTTACTTCACTTTTATTAAACTCTTCATCCGAAGGGGCCACAGTTACACTCTGATAGGCTTGTCGCAGTAAAACCACAGCGGTATTATTTGCCTGGCCGCCATATCCCGGATTGTATTCATGCTGGGAATTGTTCACATAGATCTCCGAATTGTAAGGACCTGTAAAGGCAATATCCCAATCTTTTGTTTTAAGCCACTGCGCAGAATCGGCTTTGGTTTTAACCCATATTTGCTTTTGGTCTTTAAAACGAAAAAGAAACATAAAAAATGGTCTTTGCTCTTTTCCTTCAGTACCTTCACCCATGGCTGCATCGGTATCGCCAGCAAGATCTTTGATCAAGGTACTTTTGCCATCTTCTAATCCGATCGTATAGTCTTTGTCTTTCCCACAGGATACCACTGTCAATAACAATAGTGCTGAAAAAATACAACGGCCAATCTTGTGAAAGGAAAGCCAGATGCTACATTCTCCAATAATCATGCGAATCGTTCTCATCTTTTATCCTGTACTTTGTGTGCTAAATTCTTGTTCATTAGTCCTTATTATTCTTTTATCCAACGGTAGCTGACGCCGCCCATAATAACGCGTCCAGGTTGCCCGAGTAAATAACGGCTTGTAAAATTGAATAGATTGTCACCGATCAAACGCAGTGTCAATCTGCGGTTCATCAGACTCTTTTCCACAGTCATATTGACGAGTGTGTGATAGGGGATAAAGATGTCATATTTGTCGATAAACTGGTTGCCATTATATTCCTGAAAAGGTGTGGCACTTCTGAAATTGACCCGAGCATTGACATTGACGCCCCAGGGTTTATATTCGTATTGGGCTTTAGCGTTGAACATGTGTCTCGAACGGTCTTCAATACCCCAATAATCTGATTTTTTGCTCTGGCGATATTCGCCTGTAGCGGGATCGTTGATCTGGTTATAGGGATAACTTCCCTTGGCAATACTATCCAAAATACTCAAGTCTTTGGCAATCAGGTATTGATAGCCCATCGACAATTGCAGATCTTTGGTTGCCTGATAGGTCAATGAAACTTCAAAACCTTTATTCATGGCTTTGGGCAGGTTGCGGTAGCTATAGATCTGTGCTACTTTGGTCCCGTTACCCACACTAACTGTGTTGATCTGATTGTTGATCCGATGGTAGAAGACCGAGAAATCGGCCTGAAATCTATTGGACGGACTCCAGGTAAGTCCAATATTGTTTGAAATGCTGGTTTCGGCTTTGAGGTTGCCCGCCACCAAATTGAGCATATAGCTGTTTTTATAACTCAGTTCTCCAGCTTGATCCATAGCTGCAATCACATCGGCTACGCGTTCTGAACCGACGACCAAATAGTTGGCTGCTGGATTGAAAAAGACCTGATAGCGCATCTTATAGTCGGGTGCCTTAAATCCGGCTCCGATACCACCTTTGATCAAAAGCTTAGGACTGACATGGTATTGTAGACCCAAACTTGGACTCAGATGGCCATTGTAGACATTGGTCTGATCGTAGCGTAGACCCAGCGTCGTCAATAAGCGGTCGACAGGTTTCCATTCGGTCTGCAAATAGGCAAATGCGCTGTTCAATGAGCGTTTGGCATCCAGATCCTGGTTGTCCATCAGTTCAAGACTACCACCTATACCACCGGTAAGTTTGACCTGTTGTGCGGGGCTATACGCAAATTGCTGTTCAATGCGGTGTACATTTTGACCGAATTGCTCGGCACTGGCAACAATACCTTGTTGCAACCATTGTGCGGCAATCTGGGAGTGGAAACGCGAGAAATAGTAACGCGTCATACTACGCAGTCCCGACTCGAAATTATGGTCGTAACTTGCCGAAAGGTTGATGTCCTGATCTTTTTGTTTATCCTGTAGTGTGGCCGATTCGGACCATGCATTGATCATTTCAGATTCTCGGGCTGCATAACGCCCTGTAACGCCCAAAGTGCCATTTTTGCTTGTACGATAACGTACTCGCCCCTGGAAACTATAGTTGGTATAGGGTGGAAAAGTGGTACTCTTGGAGTCCAGATACTGCTTGTCGGTATTAAAACCATCCGTGCGGTAGTAATTGCCCGAAAAGACGGCGCTCCCGCGTTGATTAGCAAAAGGTGTTTCTGCTTCCAGTGTTGCATCAACGGTATTGAGACTGCCGTAAAGAAGCGATGCCTGTGCCTGTGGTGTGATTGCACCATGGCGTGTAATGATATTGATCGCACCACCTAATGCGTCACTGCCGTATAAGCAGGAGGATGCGCCCTTGATGATTTCGATACGTTCGATGTTGGTCACCGAGATACGGGACAGGTCAAAGTTGCCACTGTTGCGTCCCAGCATAGGTTGCCCGTCTACAAGGACCATTACGTAGTTGCTGCTGAATCCCTGGATCTGTACACCGACGGCTCTGGAGCCCCCGGCAATATCGTTAACGATGGCGATACCCGTCTGTTCTTTTAAAACTTCATCCAGACGGCGGCTGCCCATAAGCTCAATTTCACGTTTGGTGATGACTTTTACGGGCATGGCTGCATTTTCGGCCTTAACGAGATTGTCTACAGCCTGCGCTTTACCCTGCACATCAACTACATCCATCTGTCGTTCTTCAGCTTTTAACACAATGTTCAACTGCTGATTTTTGTCTTCCAAATCGATAACTTGGCGGTACTGCTGATAACCCATGGCCTGTACCTGTAATTCGTAGTGCCCCGCATAGAGCTGACTGAATTGAAATCTCCCCGCAGTATCTGTTTTAAAAGCATATTTGTCCGGATAAAGATATACGGTCGCATTGGCTACGCCTTTATTGGATTCGTTTTTCAACACACCGGAGATTTTCCATTTTTCCTGTGCTTGCAGGGTATAAACCTGGCAGGCACATAAGGCGATCAGGGTGCTTGTTCGAATAGATGAGATGCTTCTAAACACTATTTTTATTTTTACTAATTCTAAATAATGTTACAAAAAACGGTAATCCGTCTGAATTTTTCTCTATGCAAAATGTCATAAATTCTATTTAATCCGTTTTTTGTGGACTGAAAAGTAGTTTATTTTAAGATGTATATTATTGTTTAGTAGTGTTTTATAGTCTTTTTTGCGTTGTGGTGTACTATTCTAAAAGATTCGATATAATTTGTATTTAGACTGATTATTGATTTGTTTTGTACTCAAGTTGAACGGCGAGATGCGAAAACCATTCCTGGAAATCCGCTATCGCCATCATGGAGATAAAGAATTACAATGAGTAGATTTTATGTTGTTATACTGTGTTTTGTGATGCAAATCGGTGGATGGGCGACGGCACAGCAGAGAATCATTACGTTAAACAGTTCGTTGACCGAAACGATCTACGGACTGGGAGTAGGCGAGCGCATGGTCGCTACCGATGTGACAAGTATATCGCCCAAAGCAGCGGCGGCCTTGCCGAGGGTAAGCAAAAATCGGTCGGTTTCGGCCGAAGGTCTGTTATCTTTTAAACCAAGCATCGTCATTGCGAATGAAGGCGACGTATCCAAATCGGTCATTCAGCAGATTCGTGCGGCTGGTGTGAAGTTTGTCTCCATTAAACCAAATTATTCTGTTCCGGGTGCACTTCGTTACATCCAGGAGGTCGCAGATGCCGTCGGTGAATCTGCTGCCGGTAAAAATCTGGTTTCCCGCACGAAAGTAAGCTTGGATCATACCATGGAATTAGTAAAGAAGGAAAATCAGGGTAAAGCGGCGCCCAAAGTATTGTTTTTATATGCGCGTGGTACGGGTACCATGAGTGTGGCAGGTAAGGGCAGTAGCTTGGATGCGATGATTAATCTGGCTGGTGGTAAAAATGCGGTTCAAGAATTTTCGGATTTCAAACCCTATACGACGGAAGCGCTGGTGCAGGCCAATCCAGATATTGTGTTGCTATTTGATTTTGGCGCGAGTAGTCTTGGCGGAGAGGATGCTATCCTCAAATTGCCGGGCATGCGTATTACGAATGCGGGTAAAAACGACCGTATCTTGGTGATGAATGCCTCACTACTGGTAAATTTCAGTAACCGGCTGCCAGACGCAATCTTAGAATTGCACCGTGGATTTGGAAAAGTGATGGATTCAAAATAAAGCCAGTGCAAAAGAAACAGAAATTTATCCTATTGGCTTTGGGCCTGGTTTTGGGTGTTGTAAGTATTGTTGCCTTGGGGATGGGGGCCTACCATATTCCGTCCGCTGATATCTTAACGATGTTGACGCAAAAATTGCACTTGGGGAGTGCCGAAGCTGTGCACAATATGCAAGGAGATGTTCTTTTTGAGATTCGTATGCCGCGTCTTTTGCTCGGACTTTTGGTGGGTGCAGCACTTGGTATATCGGGTGCTGCGATCCAGGGTATATTCCGCAACCCCTTAGCGGAACCCGGATTGATCGGGATTTCTTCTGGAGCATCCCTTTTTGCAGTACTGATCATTGCCTTTGAGACTTTTCTCTTCACCTCTTTATCGGCCTGGATTGGATATTATATATTGGCTTTTGGTGCTTTTGTGGGCGCTGGTTTAACCGCTTTTTTGGTTTACCGTATCGCCAGTAAAAATGGCCGTCCAAATGTGACGACGATGTTGTTGGCGGGTATTGCCATCAATGCCTTTGCTGGTGCGCTGACGGGTTTGATGACTTATATGTCGACGGAGCAACAGTTACGTACCATCACATTTTGGATGCTGGGCAGTCTTGGCGGGGCTACTTGGGATAACCTAAGGGCTTTGGCTCCCTTTATTTTGATCCCGGTGCTGATCTTGCCTTTTTTTGGAAAGTCATTGAATGCTTTTTCGCTCGGGGAGTTGCAGGCGGACCTTTTGGGTATGCGTACCGATCGCGTCAAACGCTGGGTGGTTGTCTTATCCACGCTTGCTGTGGGAGCATCCGTTGCGGTGTCGGGTATTATTGGTTTTGTGGGATTGATTGTTCCACATACAGTTCGCCTGATGGGTGGGGCAGATCACCGATTTGTGCTTCCTGGTTCATTACTATTAGGGGCACTGGTGTTGACATTGGCAGACGTGATTGCACGGGTCGCCGTGGCACCCATCGAATTGCCCATCGGCGTGATTACAGCTTTATTGGGTACACCGGTATTCTTGTATATTTTAATCAAAGATAAATAGTCTTTTGGCAGAGGCTTAAAAAATAATCGCATTATGCTACGTGTAGAGAAGATCAACTACGAAGTGAACGGACGAAAGCTCCTGAAGGATATTACCTTTCAGGTGCGCAAAGGGGAAATTCTGGCAATCCTAGGCGCCAATGGCGCTGGTAAATCGACGCTGATGGGGGTGCTTTGTGGTGAAAAGAAGCCTGATTCGGGAGCTGTTCATCTCAATGGCAAGGCGCTGTCGGCATACGAGCCTGCGGCTTTGGCCAAATGCAGGGCTTTACTGAGCCAACAGCAGCAGATGACATTGAGTTTTAATGTGGAAGAAATTGTGCTGATGGGGCGGTATCCGCATTATAAGAATACGCCCAAGCAACAGGACTATAAAATCGTGGCCGAAACCATGGAACTTTGTGGGGTATCAGCTTTTGCTGAACGGGATTTTTTGAGCCTTTCTGGTGGTGAACAGCAGCGTGTTCATCTTGCACGGATCCTGGCGCAGATATGGGATAATCCGGATGCGTTGTTGTTATTGGATGAACCGATTTCGGCATTGGATCTGCACTATCAGCAGAAAGTATTGGCCATTGCACGGGCACTTGCCCGAAAAGGATTTATGGTGGTGCTGATTGTGCACGACGTCAATTTTGCCGCCATGTATGCCGATCGTATTCTGATGCTCAAAAATGGCCGAAAGCTCTTTCATGGTACCCCGGTGGAAGTATTGGCCCAAAAGGAGATCTATACCATCTTTTCGGTCGAGTCCAATGTCATTATGAATCCAAGAACATTGAAACCTTATGTTCAGTTGGAGGAAATGGATATTGACTTGGATTAACCATGTTATTTAGAAAGATTATAAATAATTTTAGAATACCATCTTATTTCGTTAATTTTAACTGCTTCAGGCTTATTTAGGATTTGTAATCATGTTGGTGAAAAGTAAAATAGTAGAGTTGGCAGATTGGCTTTTTGAAGAAGAAATTCCGGATGGCTATGTTCCCGACAAACCTTTGGTGGAAAATAGGATATCCATATCCAAAGATCCTGTCCATATGGAGAATTTTCAGCTATCGACTTCAGGATTGTTTATCCTGCATTCGAAAATGCAGTTTGATCGGCCAGTGCAGGTGCTTACGGAGATCGAGGGCGAGACCATAACTAGCCAGTTTATTTTCTTTAAGCCGACAGATAGCAAATTGCCGTATGGCATGAGCCGGCATAATATACGCTACATTCCTTCTGTCAAATCCATTCATGAAGTGGAACCCGGTATTGAATACACGTATTTTATAGCTGTTATTTCCAAAGAGTATTACCTCAATCTGATCAAACGCGATTCGTTATTGCATCAGCAATTTGTGCATGAGATCGAAAAGGGAGAGTATGTGTCGTTTTCGGAGGAGGATCTGATGGCAACCTACGAGATGCAGCATACCATAACTGAGCTGATTGAATCCAAAAAGAAAGGGGAGATCCGTCGATTACATACGGAGTCACGTGTTGTTGAACTATTGATGTATCAGTTTGAGCAATACAATGAGAAAACGGAAAGCAGTGATTCGCTCTTTCATGAGGAGGATGTGCAGCGACTGGAGATGGCAAGGCAGATTCTTGAACAGCGTATTGCCAATCCGCCGACGCAAAAAGAACTTGCAGCAGAGGTGCTGACAAGTGAAAGTAAACTGCGTAAGGACTTTAAGGAATATTTTTCAGTGACCATTCACGACTATCTCACACGGGTGCGTATGGAAAAAGCCAAAAGTTATCTGCTCGAAGATAAAATGACGGTCTATGAGGTGGCACTGTTGACAGGTTATGGCCACCAAAATAATTTTAGCAGTGCTTTTAAAAAGTATTACGGTATCTCACCTGGAGAGCTCAAGATGTAATATAAGCTGGGCCTTGGATTAGTTTTTTCTGATCGGGAAGATGTGATCGTCCGAAATAGCATAGCTTTGATATAGGGAAGACAGGTCTTTACTGTCCAATCCCGTAAAAGTACTAAAAGCGGGAAGGATAATCTGATGATCAGATACGAGAAAACAAGGTAGGCGAACCTGTCGTTTCGGTGGAATAACCAGGCTGATACCTGGATGGATATGCCCACTAATCCGAAAAGAAGATGAATCTGCAGCATCAGCGGGATGGTGTTTAAATTGAATCTGTTGCGTTTCAAAAATTTCCTTGTGATGCACTATACCGAAACGGGTGGTCATTTGTTGTGATAAGCGGTCGTGATTGCCCTTCACAAGGTGAAGCTGGAGCTCCGGGTGTCGTTGTCTGAATGATTCCAACAAAAGTACTTCCTGATTGATGCCTACGTGAATAAGATCGCCAACAACGATGACTTGTTTGGCTTGATAGTACGCTATGAGGGATTCTAGTCGATTGAGGTCGGTTATGGCTATATCCATGGGGATGGCAATGCCATGCTTCCTGAAATGCGCTGCTTTACCCAGATGCAGGTCGGACAAGATCAATGTTTTTTGGTCTTTCCAGTATATAGATCGCTGTGTGTTAAGGGTTAATTCCTGTTTATTGAAGGTAATTGTTTGTTCTCCGATTTTCATTTTCTGCGCTTCTTTTTTTGAGCATTGGTCTTTTCCATGCGTTGAATCCGTTCAATCAAGGCTTCGCTCGACAGGGATTGCCGGAGGCTATCCACCTTTATCGGAAAGCTCAATGGCGTATACTCTTCAACAAAGGTATAGCGTATTTTGCTATGATTGATCCTTTCAAATGCTTTTATTAATCGATGTTCTTCCAGTTGCTGGTTGAACACTTCGGAAAAAGCTTGTTTGAGCAAAAGGTTGGTGGGGTCGTGTTCCATCAGTACACGGAAAATAATCCCTGAGGAGGCCTGCAATGATTTGTTGTTTTGCTGTGTGCCTGGGTAGTTCTGGACAACCAGTCCCGAAATGACGGCGATATCCCTAAATTTGCGGCTGGCCATCTCTGCAGCGTTTAGACTGCTGATCACATCATCCATCAAATTAGTCCGGCTCAAGAGCTGTTCGAGCTGCGTTTGGCTGAGCTGGATCTCTTTGTCGGAATAGAGTTCGAAGCCATAGTCATTCATGGCCATGGAAAAGCTGATGGGATACAACTTGCTGATGCGGTAGGCGATAAGTGCTGCCATGACCTCATGGATCAATCTGCCTTCCAAGGGGTAGAAAAACAAATGATGGCCTTCCCTGGTTTTGATATGTTCGACGAGAAATTCCGCTTCGCTCGGCACGGCCGAAAGTTCGGCCTGTTTTTCGATCAGTGGTGCCAGGAAATGAAGCTCTTTTTCACTTGAAGGAGCTTCTGTTGCCGCAGCCAATTTTTTTCTTAGGAAATGGCTCAAGTTGGACGATAAGGGAAGTCTGCCACCAAGCCAGCTTGGAGTAATGGCTTTACCCGATGAGTTTCTTACAAATACGGTCATTTCCTTGACCATCACAAGTTCGAGTATCCGCCCCGCAAGAATAAAGCGTTCACCTTTTTTAAGTTTGCTGATAAAGTATTCTTCGATCATGCCGATGTAACCACCGGAGAGAAACTTTACGCGCATCATGGCATCACCGACAATAGCACCGATATTGAGCCTGTGGAGCAGTGCAAGACGACGGTTTTTGATGATCCATTTGCCTTCTTCATCTTGGATAACCTTGTGAAATTCTTCGTAGCGTTTGCCTATTTTTCCACCTGCAGTAATAAAATACATGCACCATTGCCATTCTTCCGTATCCATGTAGCGAAAGGCATGGGTATTGGCGACGATCGCATGCAGTTCTTCCGAACGAAATCCTCCGCCCAAGGCGATGGTTACCATGAATTGAACAAGCACATCGAAAGTTTGAACCATAGGATCCCTGTTTTCGATCGTCTGCGTTTTTACGGCCTCCTTAAGGGCGGCGACTTCGATGAGCTCCAGGGAGTGCGTGGGGACGAAATAAATCGTAGAGGTTTCGAAAGGGCTATGGCCGCTTCTTCCAGCGCGTTGCATAAACCGGGCTACACCTTTACTCGAGCCAACCTGTATGACTGTATCAACGGGTTTGAAATCCACTCCTAAGTCCAAGGAAGAGGTCGATACAACTGCTTTAAGTTTGCCACTGCTGAGATTGTCTTCGATCCATTCGCGGATATGGGCGTCAATGGAGCTGTGGTGTAAGGCGATTTGTCCGGCAAAATCGGGGTGAGCCTCCAGTAGCAATTGGTACCACATTTCACTTTGACTACGCGTGTTGGTAAAGAGGATCGTGCTTTTGCTAGCAAGGATAATCGGGACGACCTGATCGACGAGGTTTCCACCGAGGTGCCCTGCCCAAGGAAGGAGCTCCACTGTGCTGGGGAATATCGGTTTGATGGCAATTTTCTTTTTCTCCTTGGCAACGATCTGGATACGTTTTGCAGCTTGTGGAAGCAACACTTCCATGGCTTCATCAAGGTTACCGATGGTCGCTGTGATACCCCAGACGCGCAGGTTTTTCGTATACGATTTCAGGAAGGAAAGTGCCAGCTCGACCATCACGCCCCGTTTGTTGCCCATAAGTTCATGCCACTCATCTACCGTCACACATCGCAGATTCTTAAAATATTTGTCGCGTTGTTTTTGAGCAAGCAGTAGGTGCAGGCTTTCTGGAGTAACGAGCAGAACGTCGGGCATGGAGCGGGTTTGCTGCGCTTTGATCTTGGGGTCGGTATCACCATTACGGACCTGTACGATCCAGTCGAGTCCAATTTCGTCTATTGCTGTTTGCATGGCCCGGGCAAGATCTTTGGCCAGGGAGCGTAGGGGTGTAATCCAGAGGAGCTTTAGACCCCTTTGATAGTGTTCCGGATGATTGAGGAAGTCCATCAGTACCGCCATAAAAAGGGAAAAGGTTTTTCCGAAACCCGTAGGGGCAATAACCAGTCCGCTATATCCCTGGCTATACTTTTCCCAGGCCTTGGTCTGAAAGCTAAAGGGGACCTTTCCTTGGGTTTCGAAATAGCCGTTGACAATTCGAAACCCTTCACTATGTGCTAACGTTGTGTTCAATATCTATTGTTTCTATTCTTTATTGTATCAATTTCTTAACCTCTTCAAGATCGTCGATCTCTGCTGCTGTTTTGTCTTTTCGCCAGCGCAATATCCTTGGAAAACGCAGTGCAATACCCGATTTGTGCCGTTTGCTGTATCCTATGCCTTCAAAGGCAATCTCAAAAACAAGTTCCGGTTTGACCGTTCTTACAGGGCCGAATTTTTCCAGTGAATTTTGTTTTACAAAGCGGCTCACCTCCAGGATTTCTTGATCTGTAAGCCCCGAATAGGCTTTGGCAATTGTTACAAGCTGATCACCATCCCGTACTGCAAAAGTATAATCGGTATAATGTGCACTGCGACGGCCACTTCCTTTCTGTGCATAAATGAGTACGGTATCAATGCTCATGGGGTTGACTTTCCATTTCCACCAGCCACCCTTTTTGCGTCCTGTATAATAGGGTGAGTCTTTCTTTTTCAGCATCAGTCCCTCGCTGTTTAGCGCACGGGATGTTGCCTGGATATTTTGGAGCGCGGACCAGTCTGCCGCATGTATCAAAGGTGACAGCTGTAATGCACCTGGAGGGTTTGCAGCATAGCATTGCTCCAGCAGCGCACGTCTATAGGTAAGGGGCTCATTGCGCAGATCGATGCCGTTCAGTTCCAGGATATCATATAGATAGACAGAAATAGGCACTTCTTCGCGTAGTGATTTGGGGATGGTCTTTCGGTTGATCCGTTTTTGTAGCTCGGAGAAATTCAGCACTCGGCCATCTTTGACAGCGAGGATCTCACCATCGAGTACAAAATTTCCTTTCCACTGATTGAGAGCTTCGGTAATTTCGGGGAACTGTGCGGTTACAAGTTCCTCGCCGCGAGACCAAATATGTATCTCGTCTTCGCGCTTGATAATCTGGCCACGTATACCGTCCCATTTGTATTCCGCTTGCCATTCCGTTATCGGGCCAAGTTCTTCGGGTGTTTTTTCTAAAGGATAAGCAAGGCAGAAGGGATACGGTTTGGAGCGGTTGGTGTTGCTGTAAGCACCCTTGACTAGTTTGTCGAATTCAACCTCATGTGTATTCCATTGCCCCATAATACTATGCGCCACGGCGCTTGCTTCGGTATTCGCATAATGTGCGATTGTGTTGATTAGTCCCTTGGCGGAAACACCGAGTCGGAAGCTGCCGCCGAGAAGCTTATTGAAAATAAAGCGCTCCACTGTGTTTAATGTATTCCAGGAACGGAGCACAAAAGCTTTCTTTTCCGTTATGGTGGCATCCTGGAGGGCGATGATCTCGTCCATCCATTCACCCAGACTTTTTTCGATCAACATTGCGGGCGGTGGTAGCAGTAGGGACAGGGTCTCGGCGAGATCGCCGACAGCGGCATAAGATTCAATAAATAGCCACTCTGGGATTCCTGTAATTTCTAAAGTCCATGTTTTGAGGTCCTTTATTGCGATGCTGCGTTTGGGTCTTTTACCGGTCATCAGGGCCAGGAACCAGATTTTGTCTTTTTCTGTAGCCGTTCTGAAGAAGTCCAATATAGCCTCTTTTTTCAAATTGGTCTTATTGCTGCTATCAAGCGCATTGATCAATGTGGCAAATTCTTTCATAGGCTATCTAAGTTGTCTGGGTTTGCGGATCCTCTTCATCACCATAGTGTGTGGTCACTTCTTCGGCCTCAACGCCGATTTCATTGAGATATTTGGCGAATGTCGCCGTCTGTCCATGAGTGACATAGACTTTTTCTGCGGCACTGCCACGGACAGCCTGTAGCAGGCCTGTCCAGTCGGCGTGGTCACTGATCGCAAAGCCAGCGTCGGCACTGCGCCACCTTCGCGCCCCTCGGATCTGCATCCAACCCGAGCAGATCGCATAAGCTACATGTGGTATTTTTTGGAGCAATTGGCTTTCCAGCAAGGCTGGTGGAAGCAGAACAATCTGATTGTCTAGTTGTTTGAGGTCCGATTTTAAGTCGGCGATGTGATAGTCCGGCAATTTTATTCCTGCCAAACTGTAGGCTTCATTTAATTTAGCAATGCTGTAATGGACATAAACAGGGCCCATTTCATGAACAGCGTTGAGTATACGTTGGGATTTTCCAAGTGAATACCCGATAAACACGGACGTTTTTTTGTTGCTTTGGTTGGTTTTAATCCAAGTTTGTAGGCGTTCATTTTGCGCTGCGACAGATTCCCAACGGTAAATTGGGAGGCCAAATGTACTTTCTGTAATAAGTTCATGGCACTTTATGGGTTCAAAGGGTGTGGACAAGCCATCGTCCTGAATCTTGTAATCGCCCGTAAAAACGACAACTTTACCTTTATACTCCAGGCGTATCTGGGCAGAACCAATAATATGCCCAGCGGGGTGGAGTGATACCCGGACGCCATTGATGGATATCGCGTCGTTGTAGGCTAGGCCCTGAATCTGAATGTCTGGACCTATGCGGCTTCGTAGGATATTGACCGTAAAATGATGGCACAGGTATTTCTTCATTCCCACATGGGCATGGTCTGCATGTCCATGGGAGATAACGGCCAGATCTACAGGCTGCCATGGATCGAGATAAAACTTGCCCGGAACGCAATAAATACCTTTTGATGTGAAACGTATCATATCTCATTAAAACAGGCTTTCGTGCGCTAAAGTTTTACTTATTTGTCGCGTTTTCAATTTGGCGCTGCGATTGCTTATTTATATTGGGGGTATTCAGTTAATTTTTTTAGATTTGTTAACCTTGATGCTAAGTTTTAATACACTATGATATTAATTGTCGATGATAATCCGGATAATATTTACTCTTTACAAAAATTGCTGGAATCCAAAAATTTTAAAGTTGATACCGCTCAATCTGGCGAAGAAGCATTAAAAAAGATCTTAAAATATAATTACGCACTCATTATATTGGATGTGCAGATGCCGGATATGGATGGCTTTGAAGTTGCTGAAAATATTGCCGGATTTAGCAAAACGAAGGAGACACCGATTATATTTTTGTCGGCAGTGAATACCGACAAGCGCTTTATCACAAAGGGATATGATTCGGGTGGATTGGATTATGTGACCAAACCGGTTGATCCAGATATTCTCCTGTTGAAGGTCAAGACATTTTATCGTTTATATGAGCAAACCCAGGCCCTGAAAGACGTTCAGCAAACGTTGGAACTTGAGGTAGAGCGGCGTAAGCAGGCACAGAAAGAGCTCCGGTCCAAAGTGGATTATCTGCATACTCTTTTAGAATCCTTGCCTCAAATTGCATTCACCTGTGATAACAGGGGGAATATTGATTTTGTTAATGGCCGTTGGTTTCAGTTTTCGGACGATGCCGCTATTTTTCCGCAAACCTATCCAGGCGATCGGTCTATTGCAGCCGAGCTCCATGCGAGTCTTCAGTCGGGCAAACCACTGGAGATGGAAGTTCGCTTGAAAAAGAGCGTTTGTGGTGAATATTCGTACCACTTGTTGCGTGTATGGCCAATCTTAGAAAATAGCGAAAGCAACTGGGTAGGGACCTTTACCGATATTGACGCCCAGAAGCGGGCGGAAAAAGAGAAAGATGAATTTTTGAGTATCGCCAGTCACGAACTGAAAACCCCTTTGACGAGCATTAAGGCCTATATGCAATTGCTGGACCGCAAGCTTAAGCTTGAGGAAGAGAGTGCTGAAGCAAAGTATGTGAACCGCGTTCAGGGGCAGGTTGATAAACTCAATAGTTTAATTAGTGATCTCCTCGATCTATCAAAGATCGATAACGGCAAGCTATTGATCAATAAGAAGGTGTTTTCACTCGAGCATATGATCAAGAGCGCCATTGATTCGATTATTCAAACACACGATCAGAGCAATATGGTACTTTATCGCCAGGGAGATATTGGCGATTTGCTGATTTACGGCGATGAGATTCGTCTCGAGCAGGTTTTGGTTAATTTTCTGACGAATGCATATAAATATGCTGCGGGAACCGAGAAAGTCATCGTTGACTGCACTCTCGTTGAGGATGCTGTGAAAATCAGTGTGATTGATTTTGGCATAGGGATACCTGTGGAGAAGCAAGCCGATGTTTTTGAGAAGTTTTACCGCGTGGAGGAAACATCATTTGATTTTCAGGGACTGGGGATAGGTCTATATATCTGTGCCGAAATTATCCGTAGCCACCAGGGCACGATTGCTGTAGAAAGTTCAGGTGAGCAAGGGGCCACCTTCTATTTTACTTTACCATTAAATTTACCTGTAGATGCCAAATAATAAGACAATCAATAATTTAACGATTGGCATAGGCTTTTCTTTGATTATTCTGCTAATCAGTTCTACGGCATCCTATCTAGGTATTCAGGAACAGAATAGACACCGTCAGGAACTTGCTATTACACGCAAAATTATCAGTACGTCGAATAGTCTGCTTAGCTCATTGCAAGGAGCAGAGACGGGGAATAGAGGTTTTCTTCTGACAGGCAAGGAAAGTTACCTGGAACCCTTTAATATGGCACTTAAAAGCCTTCCTGGAGAATTGCAGGAAGTTGAAGCACTGACCAAAATGGATCCCGTACAAAAAGTTCGGGTTGATAGCCTATTGAGTGCTGCACAATGGCGTTTAGCTATTTTAAAGGAGTCTGTTGATATTAAAAGAAAGGGTGGAGTTGTAAGTTTAGCACATTTGGATGAAAGTAAGATGGCTATGGATAAGTGTCGGGCAATTATCAAGGCTATTATTCATTATGAGGACGATAATATTGACAAGAAGTCGGCTGATCTGGACAATTCTTCGTTTATCACAACCTTGTTTATTATCATCAGTGCGCTGCTTTCTCTTATTATTACATCCTATTTTTATTTTAGATTACGTGCAGACTTCTTGAAACGTTCCGCGCTTGAAAAATCACTACGTGAGAAGGATGAAGGTATTTCTAGACGACTAAATTTGGTTCAGAGGATTACTAATCGTATTGCATTGGGGGATTATGATGTCAAGGCAGAGGAGATTGAAGATGACGATTTGGGTGCAATTGCCAAATCGGTCAACAGAATGTCCAAATCATTAAAGAAATCATTTGATCAGCTAACGGATAACGACTGGCTTCATGCAGGTTATGCTAAACTCTATACGGGATTGATGGGAAATAAGAGTGAAGATATTATTGCTACGGATTCCATTAAAAGTCTTGTCGGCTATACGGAGTCAGTCAGTGGTGCAATTTATATTTTTAATGATGAGAAGCTGCAACTATCAGGGGGATATGGCCTGGATATGCAGACTCAAAAGTATTTTCTGCCGGGAGAAGGTTATATCGGGCAAGTATTTTTGGATCGTGAACCCAAGGCACTACATAATCTAAATGCTACGGATTATGTAGTCAGTTTTGCCAATGGAAAGATTGGTGTGCAGCATATTCTTTTTTTACCGATGCTGGTTGATGGTCAGGTGCTGGGCGTATTGGAAATTGGCCAGATGGAGCCTTTTACAGTATTAGAGCATACATTTTTGACTGAATGTGCCCGACAGATTGGTATCGCCCTGCTCTCAGCAAAGGGAAGGGCGAAGATTCAAGCACTGTTGGAAGAGACGCAGGTACAGTCTGAAGAGCTGTTAACGCAGCATGCCGAACTTGAAAGCCTGAATACGGAATTGGAAGCGCAGACATTGCGTTTGCAGTCGTCAGAGGAAGAGCTCAAAGTGCAACACGAGGAACTGATGCAGTCGAATCAAGAATTAGAGGAACGCTCGCGATTGCTTGAAGATAAAAATTTAATGATTGCCGAACGGAATCAGGAAATTCAACAGAAAGCCGAAGAGTTGGCGTTGAGTACTAAATATAAATCCGAGTTTTTGGCTAATATGTCCCACGAACTCCGTACACCGCTCAATTCGATATTACTTCTATCGCGCTTGCTATCGGAGAATGTAGAGGAAAACTTAAATTCAGATCAGATTGAATCGGCTAAAGTCATTCAAAGTTCGGGAACGAGTTTGTTGACGTTGATCGATGAGATTCTGGATCTTTCCAAGATTGAATCGGGTAAGATGACCTTGGATTATGCGTCGTTGGATCTGAATGATATATTGTCGGATTTGAATAGTTTGTTTTTGCCGATTGTACAGGAAAAAGGCTTGATGCTAAAAACGAATATCAGCGATAAGGTCAACCGGAGATTTCAGGGAGATAGGCTTCGCATAGATCAGGTACTCCGTAATTTGATTTCAAATGCGATTAAATTTACCAAAGAAGGCGAAGTACGTCTGGAAATCTATGAAGACCCAAGCGATAGTGATCGATTGGTGTTCGCTGTAGTCGATTCGGGTATTGGTATACCACTTGAAAAGCAGAAAATTATTTTTGAAGCCTTTCAACAAGCTGATGGCTCAACCAGAAGGAAGTTTGGTGGTACCGGATTGGGGCTTTCCATTAGCCGCGAGATCGCGCGCTTACTGGGTGGAGAAATCCGGTTGGAAAGCGAAGTTGGCAAAGGCAGTACGTTTTTGTTTATTATTCCGAAGTCTAAAGTTGAAGTCAAAGAGCTATTGACCAAGGAGCAGCAATTGGTTGAGGAGATATCTTCGGAAGTAGAAGAGGTCATTGAGATTGTTAAAGAAGATACCTATAATCCGGTCACGATTAGGATCCCCGAGGAGATTCCAGATGATCGGGATACGGTTGTGGAGGGGGATAAGGTGATTTTGATCGTGGAGGATGATATTAATTTTGCCAAGGCACTCTTGAAATATACACATACGCAAAACTATAAAGGTGTAGTTGTTGTTCGTGGTGACCATGCACTCCCTGCAGCCCAGAAATATCACCCAGTTGCTGTTTTGCTCGATATTCAATTGCCAATTATGGATGGATGGGCTGTCATGGATCAGTTGAAGGGCGATAAGGCTACACGGCATATTCCGGTTCATATTATGTCTTCGCTTGAGGTGAAGAAAGAAAGTTTATTAAAAGGAGCGATCGATTTTATTAATAAGCCTGTTGCCTTAGAACAAATGACTTCGGTATTCCAAAGAATTGAATCGGCATTAAGTCGTTCACCGAAGAAGGTACTTATTGTTGAGGAAAATCCAAAGCATGCAAGTGCATTGTCTTATTTCTTAAGTAGTTTTAATATATCACTTGAAGTAAAAGATAATGTAGAGGATAGCATTACAGCTTTACGTACGGCGGATGTGGACTGTGTGATTTTGGACATGGGAGTACCTGATGAAATGGGCTACCATACGTTGGAAGCAATCAAACAACATGAAGGACTGGAGAACTTGCCGATCATTATCTTTACAGGCAAGAATCTGTCCAAGGCTGAAGAGTTGAAAATTAAAAAATATGCAGACTCAGTTGTTGTAAAGACGGCTCATTCTTATCAACGGATTCTGGATGAGGTAGGCTTGTTTCTTCATTTGATTGAGGTTAATAATTCAGACGACGCTAGGAGGAAGAACAATGGGCTTGGAGCTCTGACCGACGTATTGAAGGGCAAGAAGGTTCTTGTCGCTGATGATGACGTTAGGAATATCTTCTCGATGACCAAAGCATTGGAGAAATTTCAAGTAAAGGTAATTCCCGCGATGGATGGTAAAGAAGCGTTGGAGGTATTGATGTCCGGAGAACCTATAGATATTGTATTGATGGATATGATGATGCCTGAGATGGATGGTTATGAGACGATTAAGAATATCAGACAACATGCGGACTATGCAAGATTACCAATTATCGCTGTTACGGCAAAGTCGATGATCGGGGATCGTGAAAAGTGTATTCAGGCAGGGGCTTCGGATTATATCTCGAAGCCGGTGGATATTGACCAACTCTTGTCTTTATTGCGTGTGTGGTTATATGAAAATTGAGGACAACTGATATATGGATCAGAATAAGGTAATATTAATTGTGGACGACGATCAACGCAATATTTTTGCATTGCGTTTGACGTTGAAAGCTAAGGGATATCAGGTGTTGAGCAGCACGAGTGCGAGCGAGGCTATGGAGATCTTGGAGGCGAATAAAGGTGTGGCGTTGATATTGATGGATATGATGATGCCTGAAATCGATGGCTATGAGGCGATTCAGCTAATTCGTAATTCGAGTTTGATGGGCAAAATTCCGGTTATTGCCGTGACAGCACAAGCGATGAGTGGAGACCGGGAGAAATGCTTGAAAGCTGGAGCCCAGTCGTATGTCTCGAAGCCGATTGATGTCGATAAATTGATGGGGGAAATTGAACAGTTAATCTAAATGTTGGGCTATAGTATCATAAAAGACCATGAAATAGATATTTTGCTTGAAGATATCTATCGAGACTACGGGTATGATTTTTTGCAGTATAGCCGTGCCTCGATGAAGAGGCGGATTAATCGGATCATGACGAATGACCGTTTGGCAAGCTTTGCTGAACTTCGCTTTGTATTAAAGGACAATCCTGCATTTTTGCAGCACTTTGTAGAAGAGATTACCGTTAACTTAACTGAGATGTTTCGGGATCCTTTATTCTTTCGTCAGCTACGGGAGGAAATTCTACCACAATTGGGTACATACCCGTTGATCCGTGTGTGGATTGCTGGTTGCTCCACAGGAGAAGAAGCTTACTCGATGTCCATTTTGCTAAAAGAGGCGAATCTGTATCACAAGTCATTGATATATGCAACGGATATTAATCCACGGGTACTTGATATTGCCCGGAATGGTGTATATCCATTGAGCCAGATAAAATCTTTCTCTGAAAATTATATAGAATCTGGAGGAAAGCAGGATTTTTCGAAATATTATACAGCAAATTATGAATGGGCGAAATTCAATGCCGACCTAAGGCAAAAAATGATTTTATCTACCCATAATCTGGTATCAGACACTTCATTTAATAGCTTTCAATTAATCCTTTGTCGCAATGTTTTGATCTATTTTAATAAGGACTTGCAGGAGCGTGTCTTTAAATTATTCGACGCGAGTCTAGAAAATTTAGGATATTTGGCATTAGGTAGTAAAGAAACCATACGATTTTCAGGTATTCAGCATAACTTTACACCTGTAGGGGATCAAAAAATTTGGAAAAAACTTTATACCTTATAGGGGGGTGCAGGCAGGCGTGAATCTTTTGTGTCTGATGTAAAACAATGAAGGTATACATAAACTATTTTATATGAGTAAAGCAAAAACGGTATTGATATTTGAGGACGATACCATTATTTTGGAGGTTATAACGGTTGTTTTGACAGATTTAGGCTTCCATGTTGAAGTTTCGGAAACTTCACATGATATTATCCAAAAGGTGGAATCTGCAGAGCCCAACCTTATCTTAATGGATAACTGGATTCCAAACATAGGTGGTGTTGAAGCGACTAGATTGCTTAAATCAGATAAGCGCTTTAGCCATATTCCTGTAATTTACGTTTCGGCAAACAACGATATTCAATCCCTAGCAGATCGTGCTGGAGCGGATGATTTTTTATCTAAACCTTTTGATTTGGAAGATTTGGAAAATATTGTCAATAAATATATTGTATAGATCAATTGTAAAGGCTGGACTTCAGTACTGCGACTTTCAGTTTCTTGCGGGATAGTTTAGCCGATGGTAGAATGTTGGCCTGTGTCAGTGGTGACTATGCTGTAGTCTATTATAAATTTGGTATCAAAGTATAGGTAATTGTACTACCAGGTATTTAAGCCTTCCTGTAAGATATTATTATAGGTTTCCACGTTGAACTTATAGAGGTCGGGAGCTTTATGGGCTCCACCTTTCCGCTGTTCGCTAAGTTTTTGAAGGATACCCATGTTTTTCATTTTACGATAAAAATTGCCTCGATTAAGTTTTTTACCGAGTACTGTTTCGTAGAGCCCTTGCAAGTCGGGCAGTGTAAACTTGTCTGGTAGTAAATTGTATCCTATTGGTTTGTAAGAAAGCCGCTCGCGAAGAGTCCGAAGAGCCTTGTTGATGATTTTGCGGTGGTCCATGGTGATATTAAGTTCAGTGATGTCCTTAAAGTCGATCCACTGGCAGGTCTCACTTAAGGAATCAGGTTGAGGAACAACATGTTTGTAATTTACCAGCGCGTAGTAACCAATTGAAATAAAACGCTGTTTGTTCCACAGTGTGTCGGGGTAATCCGCAAAGGATTGCTGGCTGCGCTGCGGGCTTCCAAATACAGCGAATTCTTCCAAGAAGATATCCTTTACACCCGAGCGTTCATAAAGTACGCGTTTGACCGCCTCGTCAGTATCTTCCTCTTTCCCTACATAGCCTCCAGGAAGAAACCACTCTTTATTGTAGTTCATTTTTAGTAAAAGGATTCTCAAAGAACCTTGGTCGAAGCCAAAGACGACGGTATCTACAGAAATGTGAGGTAGAAATTTTTCATAACTCTCTGCCGATGCGTTAATAATCTGTGTTCTGAAATCCATGTACTTTCTGTCTTTGGCTTAATATTACAAAAAAATATCTCAATGGGAGGCAAGTTGGCCGATAAAAGTCGAACAATACTTTGTGTGACAAATTACATTGGGGGCTTTTTTGTTAAAACAATATATTGATAGTTAGCTTTTTGTGTTATTTCGTTGATTTTATTTTGTAATTGAACAAAAAGGTTGTACAATTGTATTGCTTCATAACGAAGCAATATAAGTAACTGATTATAACGTATCAAGCCAAATGTTTTTATTGCCGATAAGGCGAACGTTTTGACTACGAACTCATTTATTAAAATAACAGATTATATGAACGCAAGGAAACTACTATTCGCTTCATCTTTCAGTCTATTTTTAACGTTTTCGGCACAAGCCCAGGTTTACCAAAAGATTGAGAATAAATACGGCCCTGTATTGGGGTATTCGACAACTTCGGGAGTGAAGATCCTAAGCATTGCTGGAAATAAATTTAAGGATCTCAATCGAAATGGGAAATTAGATCGCTATGAAGACTGGCGTTTGACACCAGAGGAGCGTGCCAAAGATCTCGCCTCAAAATTATCTATCGATCAGATTGCTGGACTTATGTTATATAGCAGACATCAAGCTTTACCAGCACCGGCCCTTGGATTTATGGCAGGTACCTATAAAGGAAAAAATTACCAGGAAGGTCTTGTTTCACCTTGGGCTCTAACCGATCAGCAGCGCGAATTTCTGGAGAAGGATGGGCTTAGGCATGTCCTGTTAACGGCAGTAAAAGATCCGGAAACCGCTGCCCGCTGGAATAATGAGTTGCAGGGTTTTGTGGAAGGGTTGGGATGGGGTATCCCGGCGAATAATAGTTCCGATCCACGTCATAATGCTGTTGTCAGTGCGGAGTTCAATGCAGGGGCAGGGGGACAAATTTCGATGTGGCCGGATGGACTTGCGATGGCGGCGACATTCGATCCGGCTATCGTTAAACGTTTTGGGCAAGTGGCGGCTTCGGAATATCGATCATTGGGCATCACGACGGCATTATCGCCACAGATAGATTTGGGTACCGAGCCGCGTTGGTACCGCATTGGTATGACTTTCGGAGAGAGCCCAGAGTTGACCACAGCCATGGCTAGAGCTTATATTGATGGCTTTCAGACATCGAGCGGGAAAGACGAAATTGCCTTAGGTTGGGGGTATAAGAGTGTCAATGCTATGGTGAAACATTGGCCCAGTGGAGGGCCTGAGGAAGGTGGTCGGGACGGGCATTGGGCTATTGGAAAGTTTGCGGTATATCCAGGTGATAATCTGAAGCAACATATTATTCCATTTGTCAATGGAGCTTTCCAGTTGACTGGAAAGACGAGCAAAGCTGCCGCAGTTATGCCCTATTATACGATTTCTTTTGGTCAGGACAAGAAGAATGGTGAAAATGTGGGAAATGGTTATAGCAAATATTTGCTTACCGACTTGTTGCGCGGCACCTACGGTTATGATGGTGTGATCTGTTCGGACTGGTTGATTACAGGAGATGAAGCGCCTAAGCCAGATGGATTTGCAGGTAAACCCTGGGGGGTAGAACAGCTGTCGGTAGCAGAGCGTCATTATAAAGCATTAATGGCAGGTGTAGATCAATTTGGAGGTAATAACGATAAGGCTCCTGTTTTGACGGCCTATGAACTGGGTGTGAAAGAGCACGGACAGAAATTTATGAGACAACGATTTGAGGCTTCCGCTAGAAGGCTTCTGTTGAATATTTTCCGGGTAGGGCTTTTTGAAAATCCATATTTGGATGTCGAGGAAAGTCGTGCCACTGTCGGAAATCCCCTCTATATGAAGGAGGGCTACGACGCACAGGTAAAGTCCGTTGTTTTACTAAAGAATAGTAATCAGCAATTGCCTATTCGTGGACGGAAGAAAGTTTATGTTCCGAAGATGTATAGGGCAGCAATGAAAGATTGGTGGGGAAACTATACACAGGCGCGATTGGAATACCCCGCCAACATCGATCTCTTGCGGAAATATGCGGATGTAACCGATAACCCCAATGAAGCTGATCTTGCAATCGTGTTTGTACAGAGCCCGATCAGTGCCGAAGGTGGGTATAGCGAAAGGGATCGCAGGAATGGTGGAAATGGCTATGTTCCCATTTCCTTGCAATATGGCACTTATACCGCCTCAAACGCAAGAGCGGAGAGTATTGCTGCGGGTGATCCAGTAATCGATCCATCGATTAGGAATAGGTCTTATAAGAATAAAATGGTGACTGCTGCTAATGTGATGGATCTTCAGACGATATTGGATACGAAGGATATGATGAAAGATAAACCAGTTCTGGTTGCTGTAACTGCCAACAAGCCGATGGTATTTGCCGAGTTTGAAAAGGAAGTCTCTGGTATTGTTTTGAATTTTGGCGTATCGACACAGGCTGTATTGGATGTTATGTTTGGAAAGTATGAACCATCTGGTCTTTTACCGGTTCAAATGCCAGCGAATATGACTACAGTAGAGAAGCAAGCAGAGGATGTGCCCTTTGATATGGAGGTATATGTTGATCAAGCCGGACATGCTTACGATTTTGGTTATGGTTTGAACTGGTCGGGTGTAATTAAAGATGAGCGCGTGCGCGAGTTTGTTAAGAAATAGGTTTGATTATATGGTCAATTTAAAAATGAGAAACCTTAGCTTATTTTCATCTTCAAGCTCGACTGCCATATCGACGAGATTTTAATGAATCTTAACTTTTGAAACCATATAGTGTATAAAAAGAAAAGCCTCTTTGCGTTGAACAAAGGGGCTTTTAAGTACGCCAATCAGGATTCGAACCTGAGACCGTCGGTTTAGAAAACCGATGCTCTATCCAGCTGAGCTATTGGCGCGTCGCTTTCGGTAATGCAAAAGTAGACATTTGTGTTATATTTCCAAAATATCGCCAACTTTTTTTTGTGGTTTTTCAATAACTGATTGCTTTTCAACAAGATTATTTTATTGATCTAGGTCAAACAAAATGAATAAAACTGCTGTTACCTTTGTGTTATTAAACAAATAGAAAAAACATAAAATTATGGCACAAGGAAAATGGGAACTAGACGCTGCACATAGCGAGATAGAATTCAAAGTAAAACACATGATGATTACGAACGTTAAAGGGAACTTTGACAGTTTTAAAATAGATGTTGACGCCGATGGTGAAGATTTTAAAAATGCCCTAGCGAAAGTTGTTATTGACACTGCGTCCATCAATACGCGTAATGAGCAACGTGATGGTCACTTAAAAAGTGCAGATTTCTTTGATGTGGAGAAATATCCAGCAATTACATTTGAAGCAACAAGCTTGGAGAATAATGAAATTAAAGGAAATTTGACAATCCGTGACGTTTCTAGACCGGTGTCTTTTGACTTAGAATTTGCAGGTATCCAAAAAGATCCTTGGGGAAATACCAAAGCTGGTTTTATTGTAGAGGGCAAAATCAAACGTTCAGAATTTGGCCTTAATTGGAATGCGGCATTGGAAACAGGAGGGGTAATGGTGAGCGACGATGTAAAATTTAGTGCTGATATTCAGTTTATAAAAGCTCAATAAGCACAATATATAAAATAAAATTTGGTAGGAGAGTGGAAATTCGTACTTTTGTCGCGGAGAGTTGGCAGAGTGGTCGAATGCGGCGGTCTTGAAAACCGTTAACTGTCACAGGTTCGGGGGTTCGAATCCCTCACTCTCCGCCAAGTGCAAATTTAAAGTTTTTAAAAAGCACTGAAAAATGTAAAAGTCCTGCAAATCATTGATTTGTAGGACTTTTTTTGTTTGTGGATATTGGTGAAATATGTAAAAATACTCAAAAAGTTTGTGGCACATTCGTGGCACTTTTCAAATTTTTAAAAAGTGCCACAAAAAATATTATTAAGTACTTAATGTTAAGTATATGCTTAGGTTAACGACTTGAGTACTTAAATCTTTGGTTCGACATTTATAACCCTTAAAAAGTTTGATTATGTTAGAACAAAGTTATGGGCTAAACTTCTTTCTAAAGAGCCCAAGAGAAAAAGCCGAACTATCCGCATTGTCTATGTTCGAATTACGGTAGATGGAATTTCAAAAGAATGCTCAAAAAAAAGACATTGGGATGTTACTAGATGGAATCAAAAGGAAGAAATGGCTATTGGCACCAAAGAGGATGCTAAGGAACTGAATTTCTTTTTAGATTCATTTAGAACAAAGATTAATAGTCATAGAACATAACTGTTGAATAATGGTTTTCCTTTCTTAATGCTGTAATGGGTAGGAAATGTTCTTTTTAATATACATAATTGTAAAATATGAAAAGCGGGCAGAGCTATAGCGTGTTAGCTCCGCTCAAATTTTTTCTGAAAAATCAGAAAGAATAGCAAGCACCTTACTAGTTCTTTTTTTATTTAATCTATTCATGAAAAACAACCATTATAAACAAAATCGTGGACTCCTATTATTTATATTAACACCTATTTCTATTTTATTTTCAAGTGATTAAATGATAAAACAACGAGCATTTACGTATATTCATTGAATGAATTTAAATAGTTATTAATTAACTAAATCTAGCTCTATTTGCCCTCATTTTTGGTCGCTTTGTGCAGCCTTCACGCATGCTTATAGTACCTTTAAAGCGCATTTTGCTTTATACATGAACAGTGCTTTATCTGTGCTTTATGTGTGCTTAGCATGTGCTTTATCCCTACTGGGGCTGTGAAGATTCCGTTTTTTTCCTTCGAAAAGGCACTAAAAGGAAAGTGAATATTAACCTATAGTTATAGAAAAACACTTGTTTTTTTGCCCTGTATCAATGTGTTTTGATAGGAAACGGAATGAACAACTTTTTGTTAGGGAATAAAATTTCCAGTCACGAGTGAGTATGGTACTACGAGGAACAGCCTTCGAGCTGATCCAAGGCAACTGATCGGTTTCATATGTAACGAATACAGAGATTGGGAGCACGAAATCCCAATAACTTATGTAAATTAGGTAAGCAGCAAAGAGCGTTGTCTGTTAACAACACAAAACGCTTTTTTTTGTTTAATTATTTACTTATTAGCTTTTAAAGGCATAAAATATGGGCGGAAAATTGATTTTACAGCTCTCGCTTTTGGTCGTACAGCTATTCTTATGGCAAAGCTGTACGCATAACTCACATCGGGTGACAGCAGAAAATAATAAAAATGAGATTACTGCAGTGTCAATTTCTACGGTTGGCGGATTTACAGTAACACCTTCAAAAGGTTATACGATGAAGATAACACGAGATAGTGTTTATTGTCTGTTTTCTGCAATTGATACAGCACAGAGTACGATAAAATCATACGGCAATACGGAAGACAAATGGAACTCGCTATTGGATAAAATTGATTTGGAAAAATTTATTGCCGCTAAAGAGGAGGAATCGCGTCAGCCATACGATGGAATAGATATAAAAATAAGCATTACAACAAAAAAGGGGCAATATGTAAAACTGAATGCTGATGATAACCCTAGCTGGAGTCGTGTATATAGACAATTGGAGGGATCTTTTTCCCCGAAGTTACTTGAAAAAGAAAGTAAACATTAGGCAAGGGAATTAATTAAAAAAACTTTTGCATACAGGAGCTTTTCGTAACTTAGGTTGCTCTTCATTTTTCGCTGCGGAAATAGGAAAGAAGATTTTTTGACATGCTAAACAACGCAAATAAAATATAAATTAACATGGATGAGCAATTCAAACAACAAGTATATGAGGTTGCAAAGCTGATTCCCAAAGGTCGAGTAACGACTTATGGAGCCATAGCAAAAGCTTTAGGTTTTCCTAACCACTCAAGGCACGTTGGGAAAGCGATGGGAGGATGTCCGAAAGATGTTCCTGCCCATCGTGTTATATCAAGTAGCGGTACACTTGCGGTGCCTGGATTTCAAGAACGGCTTGAAGCTGAGGGGCTTGTTGTGAATAATTTACGGATCAAGGATTTTAGGAAGTTGTTTTGGAATCCGATGGACGAATTAATCGATTAATTTAATAACATGAAATACTGTGCTTTTCTACGCGGCGTCAATGTGAAGGGAACCAACATGAAGATGGTAGATGTCTGTCAAGTTTTTAAGGACGCCGGTGTAACTGACGTTACTTCAGTACTGGCTTCTGGAAATATTGTTTTTTCGTCGGACAAAGCGGCCGATCCGCTCAAGCGGCTATTGGAGGAGTGCATGTCGGCATATTTTTCTTATGAAGCTTTTTTATTCATCCGGTCGCAGGAAGAGGTGGAATTGCTGCAGGCAAACATTCCGTTTGAAATGCATACGGACTTCCATGTATATGCTTTTGTAGGGACAGAAGGTGTCGAAACCATACTGATGGATGAATTCAGCAATTCGACGCAGGTGCCAGGGGAGAAGGCTGAAATTGTCAATACGGTCTTTTATTGGCGTGTGCCCAAGGGAAATACTTTGGATTCCAGTTTTGGAAAGGTATTAGGAAAAAAGAATCTTAAAGATAAGATGACAAGCCGGAATATCAACACCTTTGAAAAGATATTGAAAAAAATGGGTTAATCAACGGAAAGAGCCCGGATACTGCCAGGCTCTTTTTTGTTTTATGGAATTCAACCGGGCGCGAAGCGGTTCCCCGGATGAAAACTTCTATGGCATTGATCTTAATCGATCTCAGCCGATTTAGCCCAGATATTAATATGCCCATCTTTTGCATAGAGATCAATTTCGTGAATTTCCTCCGGACTAAACGACAGATTTTTCAGTGCACCAACGCAATCAACGACCTGTTGTGGTCTTGACGCACCAATGAGCGCCGATGTAACCTGCTTCTTACGTAATACCCAGGCAATCGCCATCTGTGCGAGCGACTGTCCTCTACGCTGTGCAATTGCATGTAAAGCCTGGATGTTCTTTTGATTTTCTTCGTTTAGAAATTTCGTCTGAAGTGATTTGGACTGCGAAGCGCGACTATTCTCCGGGATATGCTGTAAATATTTATCAGTGAGCATGCCCTGTGCCAAGGGAGAGAATACGATAGAACCAATGCCTATCTCATCCAAGGTGTCAAGCAAGCCATCGGTTTCTACCCATCTGTTTAACATGGAATAGCTGGGCTGGTGAATAATAAAAGGTGTACCCAATGATTTCAGGATCGCATAGGCCTCTTTTGTGCGTTGCGAGTTATAGGATGAAATACCGACATAAAGTGCTTTTCCGCTGCGGACTAGCTGATCCAGCGCCAACATGGTCTCCTCCAAGGGGGTATTGGGGTCGAAACGATGTGAATAGAAAATATCGACGTAATCGATACCCAGGCGCTTGAGTGATTGCTCGCAGCTTGATATCAGATATTTACGGCTTCCCCATTCTCCATAAGGCCCATTCCACATGTGATATCCTGCTTTTGATGAAATAATCATTTCATCGCGGAGGCCGTAAAATTGTTCTTTTAATATTTGTCCGAAGGCCTTTTCGGCGCTCCCAGCAGGTGGACCGTAATTGTTTGCGAGGTCGAAATGGGTAATTCCCAAGTCAAACGCGGTTGTGCAAATATCAACTTTGGTTTGATGGGGAGTGTCGTCACCGAAATTATGCCACATTCCCAATGAGATGGCAGGCAATAGAAGACCGGATTGACCACAACGATTATAGATCATATCTTGATATCGGTCTGGATTTGCTGTATACTGCATAGTCTTGAATAGTTTTAATCCAAACTAAGATAAATTTATGCTTATTTGCAAGTTTTAATTTTACACGACGTATGTAATTTTTTAGTGCAGGGCAACTTTCCGAAGAATCCAATGCAGATGTCCTTCAAGCGCATTTGGAAAACTACTGCGTGATGTCTTTTATAAATCGAAATTTAATGTATTTTTATATGAAATCTAAGAAACTGATTAATTCGTACTATGAGGAAAATTCTGACCATCCTATGCGTTATTTTTATTGTATTGGGGAATTGTTATGCACAATCAAAACATTTGCTTTTCAATACTGATTTTGGCGATTTTAAAGTTGTACTTTATGACTATACGCCCAATCATCGCGATTTGATGTTGCGATCCATTCGGGATACTGTGTATCAGGGAGCATTGTTTAATCGCATTATTGAAAATTTTGTTGTGCAGGGCGGAGAGCATGATATTGATATTGAAAAACGTGAGGCAGCAGATCCCCTTCATAAAAAACCACGATTGGCAGCAGAGTTTGATGACCGGGCTTTTCATAAAATGGGTGCTCTGGGGGCAGGACGGGATGGAAATCCCGAGAAAGCATCTTTTTTGAATCAGATCTATTTCGTGGTTGGAAAGAAAATCACGGCAGCTGAACTTGATAGTCTGGAATTAAAGAAAGGCATAAAATATACTGCAGCACAACGTAAGGAGTACTTAGCTCGCGGAGGACAGCCAAGACTCGATCATGATTTTACCGTTTTTGGTGAAATTTATGAAGGCTTTGATGTGATCATGAAAATAAGTCGTGTAAAAACGGATAAGCAAGATTATCCACTTCATAAAGTGCCTTTTAAGATTGTTGAAATAAGTAAATAACCTTAACCACGGAATTAATATTGATAAAAAAAAGGGCTTAATTGCCCTTTTTCTATTTACGATGTTGATCAAATTCTTCTTTAAGCTTCTGATAACGCTCTTTCCACTCGTCTGGTAGCTTTTTCGGGATATCTTTGAGACTTTTCAGCTGAAATGCAAATACACAGGCTGCGAAACCAACCGTACTGATAGCCATTCCTGTCCAGATCACCAGTGAGAAACCGGCAAATAGTGGATTCCAAAGCAAGATAAAGCTGAAAATAATGCCTAAAATGGCAAATAACAAATTCCAACCCCAAGATTTACTACCGTAATTTTTGAGATCAAAGGAAAAGGACAGCAGTTGGAAGGATTTAAAAAGTGCATAAAAACCCACGATAAATGCCAAGGTGCTTGCTGACAACAGCGGATTGGCAATGAGCAATATGCCGAATAGGGTATAGAGGATGCCCCCGGTGAGGTACCAGCCCCAACCATCCACTTCATCTTTATTCTGCACAGCAAAAATGATTTCCAAAATACCGGAAATAATAAATGACCATGAAAATAGAATCGCTAATGTGAGAAATGCAGCAACAGGTGTGGAAATGGTATAGAAACCCAAAAGAATTAATAGAATTCCGATAATCAATGGGATATACCAGTGCTTGATGGATGTCCGGATCGTTTTAAAAAATGAATTTGCCATAATAATGAGTTAAAATATTGCAGATAAAAAAGCCTCATTAATTTCTTAACGAGGCCTTACATATATAAAACTGATTAAATTAGGCAAAAGAAAAATGTACTAGATCTTTCCAGTCTCTTTTAAAAGTTTGTAATATGCATACACGATATTGATTTCAGCATTTGTGTATTTCAATTCCGCTTCAAGTTTTGAGTTTGATGCATCCATGATATCGACGATCAACGCCAATTGGTTCAAATACTTTTTCTCAATAATACGATAGTTCTCATCTGCAAGGGCTTTATTGTACTCCAAAGTCTTGCGTTGTGAGTAGGCCTCATTGTATTTAATGTATGCAGTATTAACAGCTACGCTGGTTTTTTGTTTCAGAGCGCTTGCGTATTTCTCGTTTTTTTCAATTTGTAGATCATTTAGCTTAAGCTTTTTTCCTGTTGTGTAGACTGATGAAATCGTATAGCTCAGGGAGATACCAGTATTCCAGGTATTCATGTATTTGTCGATCACCGGCATCACATTGGTGATGGGTTTCACAAGGCTGTTTCCCGCGAATACGCTGAGGGCAGGGGATCGTTCTGATTTTGTAATAGCCTTTTCTGTCAGCAAAAGCTCGGTCTCTTTGGCCGCAAGCTGAAGACCCGGGCTGGATACATAAGCGTCTTGTTTCAAGCTCGCGAGGTCTGCCAGCTGAAATCTGCTATCTAATAGTTTATCATCCGGCTCAATTACTGTACCCTCCTGTAGTCCTAACGCGACTATAAGCTCGTCATTCAGGATTTTCCGATTGTTTTGAATGACCTCTTTCGCTAACTCCAATTCAGATATTTGCAATTGGTTTCGGATGACATCATTTTTGGTGATCATGCCCTGTTTATATAATTTTTCCGTCAGGTCTAGCCTTTTGTGGGCAAGCTCAATATTTTGATTATAGACAGCTTCCTGATTTTTAAGTTTAAATAGATCAAGGTAGTACCCTAAAACCAAAATTTTAATGTTCTGTTCTTCATTCTTATGATCTAATTCAGCCAGCTCCTCACCCAAGGAAGAGGCTTTGATGCTATTTTTTACCACACCTCCTTTCCAGATAAGTTCTTTCGCCTCCAAAGCATAATTATTACCGAAATGGGGTAGAGGTACCTTTTCCGATCCTGATAAGTCTTTGTCGATCAACGCAGCATTGCCGAGGTAAAAAGCAGATGCCGAAGCGCTGATTTCGGGAAGCCTTCTTAATTTTGCAACTTCTGTTTTTTGTTGGGCGATACTTACAGCTGATGCCGAAACGATAAGATTTGGGTGGTTATGGATAGCAAATTCGAACAGTTTTTCAATTGTTATTTTCCGGCTGTTTATGCTGTCTTGACCGTATGTTTGATTGCAAAAGAATGTAAAGAAGCATAACGTCAAGTAAAAACCTATTTTTCGGGCTCTTGACTTCGTATTCATGGTATTTAACTTTGTTTATATATGTGATACAAAGTTAGCATGCCTTGGGGTGACAAGAAATGTTTGATTCCTGCTTTATGATGTTCAATTGGTAACAAGATTAGCTTGCTGTTCACGAAATAGCTTAGGTGTTATCCCGACATGTTTTTTGAAAAACTTGCTAAAAGCATATTGATCTGAAAAATTAAATTCCTGTGAGATCTGATTGATTGTTTTGGTAGAAATGGTGAGCTGCGCTCTAGATTCTGTGACTAGCCAGTTGCTAATAATTTCAGAGGGCGATTCTTTTGTAATCTCCTTGACGCTGATCGACAGGTACTTGATGGAAATATTGAGGCGGTCGGCGTAGAATGCTAGATCGCGCTGTTCTTTGTAGTGATCGGCTATAAGCTGTAAAAAATGCACGGTAATTTCTTCCTTTCTTTTGTTGTGTGTCTTTCCGGAGCTTTCGCCGGCGGTATAGATCACATCGGCCAAAAGGTAAATAATCGCCATAAAAATATTGATATTGGCTTTTTGGAGAAAATCCTTCTTCGGATCGATCGGTTTTTTACGGTTGCTATGTAAAGTGGATAACAATGTCCAGATAGCTTCAAAATCGTTGGGGGCAGGAGTAAAGGGTGTGGAGCGATTGGCATTGATTAACCGATACGCATCGTATCGACTGATCGACAATCGTATTCGGTTGGAAAAATTCCGGTCATAATGGAGTATTTTAAAAACAGCATCGTTACTAATTGCTGTAAAGCTGTAGTACTTATTGTATCCGATAAAGAGGATATTGCCAGCTTGAAGATCGGTGGGGGTACCATTGCTATTGACCTGAATAGAGCCTCTATACAGCAGGATACAAGTCGTCCATAAGGGATGATAGTGGTAGTCTTCTCCGTGCGCAGGAAGTTCCGATTGATCTATAAGTTCTATTTCATTCATTTTTTCAATAAAAAAGTAAGGAATAGCGTAGGCAACTTTACCGCTATAGTAGCAAAAATTTGTTCTATGCTGTTCAGCAAAAAGGGACAATCAATTTCTTTTGTGCTGGAAGCTCTACAATATAGGATTTATGGAGCAGCCTTAGACCGACTCCATAAATTCTGTATTATCGCTCTTAAAAGGCGACTTTTTTAGGGTCCGATCCAGAAAAACCCATTTCAGGGAGTTCGAGGATAGTTTTGATATCGCTTGCTGTCAGCTCAAAATCGTCGATAGCTAAATTTCTTTTTATATTATCGGGATTGGTTGATTTTGGCAGCGGCAAGATGCCCTGGGATAAAGCAAATTTGATACAGATCTGTCCAACACTTGTATTCTTTTCTTTTGCCAGTGCAACGAGTGTTTCATCCTGCAATATTCTGCCCGAACCCAGTGGTGACCAAGCCTGAACAAGGATGTCATTGGATTGGCAGAGCGCCACGGTATCTTCCTGAAGATAACCCGGATGAAATTCAATCTGGTTCACAGCAGGTACGATTGTCGCTGACTCCAATAATTTGGCGAGGTAGTCTTTTGGAAAATTACTCACACCGATAGCTCTTATTTTCCCCTGTTGATACAGATGCTCAAAAGCTCGCCAGGTATCGGCGTTGATGTCAGACCAGTTTGCAAACTGTGTTTCATTGGCTGGCCAGTGAATCAGGTAAAGATCGAGATAATCCAATTGTAGATCGCTGAGTGATTGTTCAAATGCAGCAATTGTCTTATCGTATCCACGCTCGGTATTCCAGAGTTTTGTTGTAATAAACAGTGAATTACGATCTATACCACTGTCTTTTATAGCCTTTCCAACACTCTTTTCGTTTCCATATATAGCCGCAGTGTCAATATGTGTGTATCCAGCGGCAAGAGCTTCTTTAACTGCCTGATAAGCTTCTTCGCCCTCTGGAATTTGCCAAGTTCCAAATCCAATTGCCGGAATTTCAACTCCATTGTTCAATTTGAATGTTTTCATTGTCAGTTGTGTTTTTTAATTTGAGCTAAAATAGGATTTCGCCTGTAGTATCCGGTCACTGAAATGTCAAGAGGGATACTTTTGGGCGGAGGTGAAGCGACTTATTCTGTATTGCCAAAATATATTTATTTTCACAATTTTATTGTCAAAAGGGGTACAATTCCTCGTTAATTATGGCATTAATTCTTATCTTTAGGCGAATTTTTGAGAAATTCAGATTTTTCAATTATTTCACATAGCATTAAAAATTAAACATATTTCTAATAGATTACTATGTCAAACAAATCAAAAATTGTTTGGACAAAAACAGATGAAGCTCCTTTATTAGCGACTTATTCGTTTTTGCCTATCGTTCAAGCGATTACAGCTACAGCTGGTATCGATGTTGAATTGAGAGATATCTCTTTAGCAGGCCGTATTCTTGCTAGCTTTCCAGAATTTTTAAAAGAAGATCAAAAAATTGCTGATGCATTGGCTGAGTTGGGTCAGTTGGCAACAACTCCTGAAGCAAACATCATTAAATTACCGAATATCTCCGCATCAATTCCGCAGTTAAAAGGTGCTATCGCTGAATTACAGCAAGCAGGATACGCTGTTCCGAACTATCCTGATGAAGCGACCACAGATGAAGAAAAGTCAGCCAAAGCTAAGTATGCAAAGGTATTGGGTTCTGCTGTAAATCCTGTATTACGTGAAGGAAACTCGGATCGCCGTGCGCCTAAAGCGGTTAAGAATTATGCAAAAGCAAATCCACATAAAATGGGTGCTTGGGCGAAAGATTCCAAAACAAAGGTGTCATCCATGACTTCAGGTGATTTCTACGGTTCAGAGCAGTCTGTAACCGTTGAAAATGAAGGCCAATTTAAAATTGAGTTTGTTGATGCACAAGGTGCAGTAACAGAATTAAAAGGACTTTCTGCGCTGAAAGCAGGTGAAGTTATTGATTCTTCAACGTTGAGCTTAACTGCATTGAAAGCTTTTGTAGTTGATGCTATCGCTGAAGCGAAAGCCGCAGGAGTATTGTTGTCTGCGCATTTAAAGGCAACAATGATGAAAGTTTCTGATCCGATTATATTTGGTGCTGTTGTTGAAACTTATTTTGCGGATGTTTTTGCGCAATATGGCGATTTGTTCAAAGAGCTGAGTATCAATAAAAATAACGGTTTAGGCGAGATTTATGCTAAAATCGCAGGTCATGCAAAAGAGGCTGAAGTGAAAGCTGCTATCGACGCTGCTATCGCAAATGGTCCTGCTTTGGCGATGGTTAATTCGGATAAAGGCATTACAAATTTCCACGTGCCTTCTGATGTAATTATTGACGCTTCTATGCCAGCAATGATCCGTATCGGTGGTAAGATGTGGAATAAAGACGGTCAAGAAGAAGATACGATTGCTATGGTTCCTGATCGTTGTTACGCTGGCGTTTACGAAGCGACAATTGAAGACTGTAAGGAGCATGGTGCCTTAGATCCAAAAACAATGGGTTCTGTGCCAAATGTAGGTTTGATGGCGCAAAAAGCTGAGGAATACGGATCCCATGATAAAACTTTTCAAGCTGCAGGAAACGGCGTTATTCGCGTGGTGGATGCGGAAGGAAATGTTTTCATGGAGCAAAAAGTGGAGACAGGAGATATCTTCCGTATGTGTCAAACGAAAGATGCTCCAATTCAAGACTGGGTGAAATTGGCTGTAAATCGTGCTCGTTTATCTGAGACACCAGCTGTATTCTGGTTGGATGAAAACCGTGCACATGATGGAGAAATCATCAAAAAAGTAGAAAAATACTTACCAAACTTTGATACAACTGGTTTGGATATTCGTATTTTATCTCCGATTGATGCGACGAAATTCTCTTTGGAACGTATTCGTAAGGGCGAAGATACTATTTCAGTGACTGGTAACGTATTGCGTGATTATTTGACGGATTTATTCCCGATCTTAGAAGTGGGTACATCAGCTAAAATGTTGTCGATCGTTCCATTGATGAATGGTGGTGGTTTATTTGAAACAGGTGCTGGTGGTTCGGCTCCGAAACACGTCGAACAATTCCTTCAAGAAGGTTACTTGCGTTGGGATTCATTAGGTGAATTCTTGGCACTTGGTGCTTCTTTGGAACACTTGTCTCAAACACAAAATAATCCAAAAGCGCTGGTATTGGCGGAGACATTGGATGAAGCAACGGAGAAATTCTTGGCGAACGACAAATCTCCAGCACGTAGAGTTGGTCAGATTGATAACCGTGGATCGCATTTCTACTTGACACTATATTGGGCGCAGGCTTTGGCAGCACAAGCAAAAGATGCTGAATTAGCTGAGAAATTTGCGACCGTTGCAAATGTGTTAACAGAAAATGAAGCGAAAATCAATGAAGAATTGATCGCGGCTCAGGGGCATGCGCAAAACATCGGTGGTTACTATTTCCCGAATGATGGATTGGCAGCTAAGGCAATGCGTCCGTCTGAAACATTGAATAATGTAATATCTAGTATTTAAGCGGTAATCGTTTTCATATAAAAAGAAGCCCAGTTCAATTGATCTGGGCTTTTTTGTTGTTTGCGAAAAGAAGTAATTCTGCTATTTTAATGGATATTTGACACCTGTAAAGGTCATCTTAACAGGTATGATATGTCCATTTTTGTCAAATTTCATTTCTTCGATACAGGTTACCCGCTCATTGGCTCCATCTTTGCCAAGCGGTCTACGGTGATAGACAATAAAATATTTGTCCTTGTTGGGGACTTTGATGACTGAATGATGCCCGGCGCCAACAGCGACTTCAGGATCTCGTTCCAATATTGTTCCGATGCGTTCAAAAGGGCCAAAGGGCGAGTCGGCGATGGCATAAGCGACTTTGTAGTCGGGGCCTGTCCAGCCACCTTCCGACCACATAAAATAATATTTTCCATCTTTTATAAACATAAATGGTCCTTCGACGTAATCCTTAGGGGTGATTTCCTTGTAAAAGGTACCGTCATCAAAAGGGAGCAAGCCTGTGAAATCTGGTTTGAGTTTGACCATATTGCAGTGCTTCCAACCACCGTAATACATGTAGAAAGTGCCGTCTTTATCTTTGAAAACAAACTGATCTATCGGCTGAGCGCCATTGATAATATCGTTGATTAAGGGTTTGCCCAATAGGTCGGTATAAGGACCTTCTGGCTTGTCAGCTACAGCAACCCCAATGCCTCCGATCTCTCCTTGATGCACATCATTGGCTCCGAAAAACAGATAATATTTCCCCTTGTTTTCCAACACCGCAGGTGCCCACATGGCTTTTTTCGCCCATTTAACGTTGCTGTTCTCCAAGATACGGCTATGTTTTGTCCAGGTGGCCAAATCGGAAGATGAAAACGCGTCAAAGAATATCTGCTCTTCATAAGGCGCCGAATAGGTTGGGAATATCCAGTATTTATTGCCATAGATAATGCCTTCAGGATCAGCGTAGTTTCCCGTGATAACAGGATTCTTCTGGGCAAAAAGTGTCGCGGTTAAAAGTAAGGTTGTTGATGTTAAAAATGTTTTAATCATTATGTCGGTTTAAACTTGTAAGGTACGGGATAGATTTGATTGGGTTATGCCTAAATGGATCATTTATATGCCCATTTGTCTCATTGTTTTTTGAAATGTTAAAATTTTGTTAAAATCTTATTATGCTTTCGATTGTTTCCGATTTATTTCACACATTTGTTTATGTCATTTCCAAATGGCATAAATACTTTTCATAAAATAGGTTAATAATATGGCTAAGATACCCAGAGTCTCCCAGACTTTGGGTGTTTTTTTATTCTCGCTCCAACCCAAAAATCATCACTAGTTTTCTGTCGTTATATAAATTTAAGGTTTGTTCGGCTATGTCAAATTGAATTTGTTTTTGTTCAAAAATTTGAAAAAAGTCATTTTCGATATTTATGCCATTGCAGGCGCGCATGGTGCTTGCCAAGTGCAGAAAGCTGATTTTATCGTCTTTAATGGCGAAATTTCCCCAAAAATTGTTGCATCCCGTTGTGCCGGTAATCGTGCCATTTCTGGCATCGAACCCGATACTTGCTTTGCTGGAGCTGACATCCTTTCCATTTAACTGAAGCAGATTCCATTTAAAACGAGCAAGAAATGCGGCCACACTGGGCAGTTCGTTTGCACGTTCTTTTGATAGGACTTCAATTAAACTATAACTGACGGAGTCTGTATCTTTTTGTTTCGTTTGTTTTACCCGAATGCGGTAACGGTAGCCCTCCTGGTAATCGAAACCTTGAATTGTTGAAGTGAGGTATTCCCATTTATTCCTTTTATCAGATTTTACCTGCAGACATTTCAGTTTACCAAGGCTCTGGGCATTCACGTAGTTTTCTCCAACTTCCCATGTGACCACTGCTGTATTTTCCGATAGTGATTTTGTAATCGTTTTGGCTAAGGTGTATGTCGAACGTGAACCGTTTTGACGTTTGAGGATCTTGATGTCGTATTCAAATTTGGGGTCATAATCAAATTGCAAGATTTCAGCATAGAATTTCTCCCAATCTTTGCTGTTGTAGTATTTGACAAGATAGGGTGGTGTTTGCCGAAGACCTGATTTTACTTTTATGCGAAATGAAGAGCTCTGGGCAAGTAAGCTGTGACAGGGGAATAAGAGTGTTAAAAAAAGGAGTAATGAACTGTATGTGGAAGGCTTCTTCATAATTAGAATGTAAATATCAATAAAAACGTATCTTTAAACATGAATATTGCACGAGTGAACCTGTGCCTGCTGCTTGTATTTTCTCTGTTAAGTCTGCAGGTTTACGGCCAAAATAGGAAGGATTATTTTAAAACGCAAATTGCCCTCGGGGAATTGACGGATCCACAACTGAAAGAGGTGTCTGGCATTACACCGGCTTATCTGGAGGGCAATTTTTGGGTGCATAATGATAGTGGTGATGGTGCAACGATTTATTTAATCGATCATCAGGCCAAACTACTGAAAAAATTTTCACTTGAGGGTGTATCGGTCGTCGACTGTGAGGATATCGATCGAGTGAAAATTGGGGACACTTATTTTCTCGTCCTTGCGGACATCGGAAACAACACCGGGAAAAGAACCTGGACATGCCTGTATGTATTTCCTGAGCCTCAGGCCGATGATCCTGGGCTTATTCCGAAGAAGTCAATTCGGGCTATCTTTCTTAAATTTCCGGGCCAGCAACGTTTAGATGCCGAATCGATTATGATTGATCCAATAGATAAAATGTTGTATGTAATATCTAAACGTGAATTTCGATCGACTGTTTATTCCGCAGCGGTATTTACAAATTCTAAACAGCAGTATTTTACCTTAAATAGCGTAGCGGAGCTGCCATTTACTTTTGCTACTGCTGCCGCTATAGATCCGACCGGTACACAGTTGCTTGTAAAGAATATTACCCATATTTTCTATTGGCAGAGAAACCGAAGTGAATCCTGGAAACAGGTATTCCAACAAAAGCCAGCTATTCTGCCTTATCAGGTGGAGCCGCAGGGGGAAGCGATAGCTTTCGATAGCAAGGGAAATGGATTTTATACAATTAGCGAGCGTCCATTTGGTTTAAAATCCTATCTTTATTTTTTTGAAAGAAATCAATAAATTTATGATAAACACTAGACCTATTTTCAGTTATTCGGTGCATAATTTTCATCAAACCGAGCCTATCAAAAACTGCCTATTTTGTTCAAGAGGTATTAGGCTTATGTTAATTGCCTTCGTTTTATTTTTATGTACTTTCACGAACGCCTTTGCTGCCAAAGTGGATACCCTGTCCATTCAGAGCCCATCCATGGGTAAAGCAATTAAAACTGTCGTAATTCTTCCTCAAAATTACTCGAACAAAATCAGTTATCCGGTCCTTTACCTGTTGCATGGTTATTCTGGTAATTATAGCAATTGGGTTAAAAATTCAAGTGTGAGCGCATTGGCGGATCAGTACGGTTATATGGTCGTTTGCCCCGATGGTGGTTTTGGAAGCTGGTACTGGGATGTCGCGAATGATAAAAACTACCAATATGAAACTTTTGTGTCCAAAGAGCTGATTGATTATATAGATCAGCATTATTCAACGATCAAAGATCGGAGCGGAAGGGCAATTACGGGATTAAGTATGGGTGGGCATGGTGCGCTGTCGCTGGCCATAAAACATCAGGATAGCTATGGCGCTGCAGGAAGTACAGCTGGTGGGGTAGATTTTAGACCTTTTCCCTTAAACTGGGAAATTAAAGATCGCATTGGGAATTATGCTGATGTACCGCAAGAATGGGATAATCGTGTTGTTATTAATATGGTTCCCAAATTAGTCAATAATAAACTTCGCCTAATCATCGATTGCGGTAAGGAAGATTTTTTCTACACCGTGAATGTTGCACTGCACGATAAATTAATGTACCATAATATAAATCATACCTTTGTTACAAGTGAAGGTGGGCACAATTGGGAATACTGGTCTCGGTCAATTGTTTATCAAATGGCTTTTTTTAAAGGATATTTTGATCAAGCGAAGAAAAGTGAAAAGAAAAATGGATAAATATTTGGCATAAATGAATAAAATGCTATTTTTGTTAAACAGAGACCTTAACTAACAAATTATAAACTTATTATTAAGCCTTACAAATTGTAAGGCTTTTTTATTATTTTCAGCAAAATTTTTGACTTCACTTGATTATGTTTAAACCTATAAAGGTTGTATTTTGTTTTTCTTCCATTTTGTTCTGCGCGCAGCAAGCGCATAGTCAACAGTCTAAATCTATTTCTGGGTTTGTTAGGGACAGTATCAGCGGTGAGAATATCATTGGCGCCGTCATACGAAACGATACAGAGAAAAAATCTACTGCTTCAAATAAATATGGTTTTTTTAGTTTGTCTGTCCGTGATGCCGGCAAAGGGATGGAAGTATCATCTGTAGGCTATCGAACGAAAGCATTCTCTGTCCACCTTGACAAGGACTCCACTTATATTATTCAGTTGGTACCTGAGGAAAATCAGCTCGCTGAGGTTACCGTAACCGGAAATAGGCGCAAATCAATAAAGGATCTAACCCCTGGGTTGACACAATTTAGCCCTAAGGAGATCGAAAAAGTCCCCGTACTATTTGGAGAAAAGGATATTCTCAAGACCATTCAGCTATTTCCGGGAGTAACCAGCGGGGGGGAAGGAAGCAGCAATTTTTATGTGCGTGGCGGCGGTGGCGACCAAAATCTGATTTTGCTGGATGAGGCTCCTGTCTATAACAGTTCCCATTTGTTCGGTTTTTTCTCGACCTTTAATTCCGATGCGATCAAAGACGTGAATTTCTACAAAGGAGGTGTTCCAGCCCAATATGGTGGCAAAATATCATCGGTGATGGAAATTACCACCTTGGACGGAAACAACCAGCATTTCAATGTAGAAGGCGGCTTAGGGCTTATTGCTTCGCGTCTTAAATTGGAAGGGCCGATTCAAAAAGGCAAGAGCTCATTTATGATCTCCGGTAGACGTACCTATGCCGATCTTTTCTTAAAGCTTTCAAGTGATGAGAATATTAAGAAGAGCGCGCTCTTTTTTTATGACCTCAATGCAAAATTAAATTATCGTATCAATGATAAGAATACACTTTACTTGTCTGGATATTTCGGCAAGGATGCGATGGCTTATCATGATTTGTTTGATTTCAATTGGGGAAATGCGACTGGAACGATGCGCTGGAACCATGTGTGGAGCAATAGGTTGTTTAGCAATACTACGCTTATTTTTAGCAAATTCAATTATCAGGTTAAGATTGAGGATGATAACAACTTTAAAATCCGTTCAGACATCTTTAATTATAATTTTAAACAAGATTTTCAATACAATCTTTCGGACCGTCACAATCTAAAATTTGGATTGCAGGCAGCCTTGCAGGAAATCCGACCGGCAAGTATCGAAGCGGGGGAAGATTCGAAGGTGAATTCATTGCAAATCCAACATCGCAAGGGTGCTGATGTTGCTGCTTATCTGACCGATGACTGGTCTATTAATGATCGTTTAAAATTAAACTATGGATTGAGGGCATCTGCTTACGCAACATTAGGGCCAGGGACATTTTATACTTTCGATCCTGCAGGTGAGGCCATAGATTCTACCTATGTGGGAAATGGCAAGTTGGGTAAAAAGTACTTCTATCTGGAACCTCGCGTTTCCTTAAACTACGCTATCAATGATTTAACGACGATAAAGGCCTCTTTTAATACCAATGTTCAGTACCTGCATCAATTGAGCAATACAACTAGTAGTCTTCCTACAGATCAATATGTGCTGAGCAATAATACGATTAAGCCCCAGCTATCCAATCAGTATTCGCTGGGTTACTTTCGAAATTTTGCATCCAACAGATATGAATTTTCCGTCGAAGGTTATTATCGAGATTTAAAGAACCAGATTGACTATAGGAATGGCGCCGATCTACAGGCCAATGAATTGCTGGAAGGAGAATTGCTGTTTGGAAAAGGTAGAGCGTACGGCATTGAATGGTTTCTGAAAAAGAGACTGGGACGATTTAGCGGCTGGCTGAGTTATACCTTATCCAAAAGTGAGCGCCAATTTGAACAAATCAATGATGGCGCATGGTTTAGTGCACGGCAGGATAAAACGCATAATATAGCCATCGTGGCGCAGTATCAATTAAATCCGAAGTGGAATTTAAGTGCCAATTTCGTTTACTATACAGGAGACGCTGTAACGATGCCTGCGGGGAAATATTTTGTTGACGATCGTACGATCTTCTATTACGATAAAAGAAATGGGCAGCGGATGCCTGCTTATCACCGCCTGGATTTGGCAGCAACTTATGATATTAAACGGACAAAGAATAGCTACTCGAGCTTGTCGTTTGGTCTCTATAATGCCTATAATCGAAAAAATGCTTATTTGATCGACTTTAGAGAAAAAGAAGGACAATCCAACGTCACCGAGATTTATCGGATAGCATTATTTGGGACGATACCATCGATTACTTGGAATTTTAAATTTTAGCAAAGAATGAAGAAGATATTAGGAGTTATAGCTGTTGCATTATTTACTTTAGGGGGCTGCGAGGACAAAATAGATTTGGAACTGCCCGAAAATACAGGTCAATTGGTTATTACCGCAGATTTGATGGTTTCGGATCAACAACATGAGATTAGTATACAGAAGGTTGTGAGCATTAAAGACTCTCTATTTTCTCCGATAACAGATGCGGAGGTGAGCGTTAAGAATATGCAAAATAATCGCACTTATACGTTTCAAGCAGGGGCTGATGGGGTGTATACCAATAAGACATTACGGTTACAGGAGAAGGTCACTTACCAGTTACAGGTAAAGACCGCTGATGGAAGGGAGATCCAAGGGGTATCAACGGTTCCCAGCTATGTGGATGTGGATTCTATAGGGCTTTCAGAGCGAATTATTTTTACTGACACGATTTACTACCCGACTCTCGTATTTATCGATCCACCGGAAAAAGGCAACTATTATAAGTATAAAATGTCAGTCAATGGGGGTAAACTACGTTTTATTGATGTCTTTAACGATAAGTATAACAATGGCTTAGAGGTGCAGCATGATATTGTCGACCGCGATAGAGATTTGAAAGTAGGTGATCGCGTGCGTATCCTACGTCAATGTATCGATGTAGGGGCGTACAATTACTGGAATAGTTTTCAAATGATTAATCCCGGTTCGGCTTCACCATCTAATCCGATTTCAAATTTAAGCAACAATGCACTGGGGTATTTCAGTGCTAGTGTAGGCAAATATTACGAATCTGAGGTAACGTTTGCTAGAAGTAAACCTTAATCTATTCTCGAAAGCTGATAGTGATTTTTTAATAAAAACTCTATTGTTTTAGGTAGAACATATTCGACACGAGGAATGGCTTTGATATTATCATGAAAAATAATAACAGAGCCATTTTTAATGTTGGGCAGAACGTTTTCCAGGCATTTCTCGGGACTTAAATTCGGATCAAAATCACCCGACATAATATCCCACATGATCACTCGGTATTTTTTATAAATTTGACGGAGTTGGGATTTTGTTGCTCGGGCATAAGGCGGACGAAAAAGATCGGTTTGGGTCAGTTCCTGGCATTTCGCAACATTTGCCAAATACTGCTCATCATGTGTTTCCCAGCCTTTGAGGTGGTTGTAAGTATGGTTGCCTACCTGATGCCCTTCATCTAAAATTCGTTGAAACAAATGTGGATTTTTTTTAATATTTTCACCAACACAAAAAAATGTTGCCTTTGCCTGATATTTTTTTAGGATATCGAGTATAAAAGGTGTAATTTCAGGAATTGGACCATCGTCAAAAGTAAGATAGACTTTTTTTTCATGACGTGGCATATTCCATATTGATTTGGGATATAGCCATCTAAGGAAAAATGGAGATTTGACAAAATACATAACCGATAAATGAAGTTCAAATCTAAAAAAAAATGTATGGTTCTACATATGGACATGAAAAGATTTTATTATTCTGCAGTAGTATTTACTGGGTTATTTCTAGGAACTAATGATTTGGTTCAAGCCCAACAGGTTGTGGGTGTGGCAGAAGCCATTCGTATAACATTGGAACGGAACGTACAAATAAAGCAAGCTGCATTGAACAAAGATCTTGCCGAGCAGGACTTGTTTCAGGCAAAAAGTAATTTATTGCCAAACCTGAGTGCTAGCGTGGATCAAAATTTTCGTTATGGCTTTGGCTTCGATTTAACTTCCGGACGAATCGTCAATAACACCTGGACAAAAGGAACCAGTGGCTCGGTGGGATCGAGTGTCAATTTATTTCAGGGCTTTCAACAGATCAATCAGATCAAAGCGAATAAATTGCAACTGGAGTCTACGGCGACTCAGGTGGATAAGATCAAGAATGACCTTGTGCTCAATGTGTTGGTTAATTATTTGGAAGCTATTACCAATCATGAGATGATGGTTGCGAGTGAAGACCAGATCGCTTTGTCGAAACAGCAATTTTCATTGGACTCTATTCAGTTTGCGGTTGGTAATAAAACAATTGCCGATCTTGCCAAATCAAAAAATCAGGTTGCTACAAATGAATTGAACAAAGTTAATTTGAAAAATTCATACGAAATGTCTTTGTTGACCTTGAAACAGTTGATGGAAATGCCTCCTGAAACGCCTATTTCCCTGGAACGTCCAAGCTTGGAATCTATATTGGTTCATGCAGTGGATAAAAATGCGGTGGATGTTTACCAGAAAGCGCTCACATTGCAGCCTGATATTCACAAATCTGCATTGGATAAAGAGGTCGCATTGAAACAAATCGATATTGCAAAGGGGGGCTATTATCCCACACTCAATTTGAATGTGAGTTATGGAACGAATTACTCGTCTGCAACGACAAGGCAAACAGATCCATTGGACCCTGCGACCCTTTTTAGAGTGCCTTTTGGCCAGCAGATATCGGATAATAAGTCTTTTTTTACAGGTTTATCTCTTGCTATTCCAATTTTTTCAAGAAATCAGAATAAAGTAAATGTAGCAAAGGCAAAGATCGGTTTGAAACAGGCTGAAGCCTCCGAGCAATTGGCAAAAAATAACTTAAACAAGGCCGTTAATCAGGCTGTATTGGACGTGAATGCGGCCAAACAACGCTATAGCTCGGCTACCGTAGCATTTGAAAGTGCTGAAACAGCATTTAAGGCGACAAAAGAGCGTTACGATATTGGTATGGCGAATTCATTGGAGCTGTTTACTGCTCAAACGGAAAGAAATAAGGCCGAATTTGACCTTATTCAAGCAAAATATAATGTAATATTCAGATCAAAGATCATCGATTATTACCTCGGAAATCCAATTCAATTCGATAACAATTAACCTATTTGATTTAACAAAAGAAATGGCAAAGAAAAAACGTAGCATTGGAAAAATTATATTAATAATAGTAGTGCTCTTGATAGTCCTTGGTTTTATAGGCTTTAAAGCAGGCTGGTTTGGAAAGGGAGAGATTACTAAAGTCGCGGTGGATGTAGTAAAAGAGACTGATGTTGATGAATTAGTTTCTGCAAGTGGGAAGATTCAGCCTGAAGTGGAGGTTAAACTGAGTTCAGAGGTATCTGGAGAGGTAGTTGAGCTTAACATTAAAGAAGGTGATTTTGTAAAAAAAGGACAAGTACTCTGTCGGATCAAACCCGATATTTTGCAGTCTGGTTATGATCGCTCTGTTGCAGCAATGAATTCACAGCGGGCCAATTTAGCCGCTGCACAACAGCAATTAAAACAACAGGAAGAAAACTTCAAAAATGTGGCTGCTACCTATAAACGGAATCAGGAACTTTTTGAAAAACGTGTTATTTCTGCCTCAGAAATGGATAAAAGTTCGGCAGAATATCATGCAGCACAGGCTTCTATCCAAGCACAAAGAGAGACTGTACGTTCTACAAAATATGGTATTGACCAATCACAAGCCTCAGTAAAAGAAGCACAGGACAATTTAAATCGGACGACAATTTATGCGCCATCAGATGGCATCATTTCTCTCTTGTCTATTGAAAAGGGTGAGCGTGTGGTTGGAACAGCGCAGATGGCGGGTACAGAAATTATGCGTATCGCCAATATGAGTTCGATGGAGGTTAATGTCGATGTAAATGAAAATGATATTAACAATGTAAGAGTAGGGAATCAAGCTGAGATTGAAGTCGATGCTTTTAAGGACAGAAAGTTTAAAGGTGTTGTGACCGAAATCGCTAGCTCGTCTAAAAACATCGCAACGACAACTACGGCGACATCATCGACAGATCAGGTGACAAATTTTAATGTAAAAGTTCGCATCAGCGCGGAATCGTATCAAGACTTGATGAAAGAGAATGTGGCATCGCCATTTAAACCGGGACTTTCAGCAACAGTTCAGATATTTACAAAACACGATAAAGGACTGGTTGTACCGATTCAATCGGTAACCGTGCGCTCTGATGATAAAGACTCTACAAATACAAATAAAAAAGTTGATGAATATGTATTTGTCCTAAAAGATAAAATAGTTAAGCAGGTTTTGGTGAAGACAGGCATTCAGGATGATAAAAATATCATTGTTACCTCAGGACTGAAAAAAGGGGACGAGGTCGTTTCTAGACCATTTGATGCGATTTCCAAAACCTTAAAAGACGGTAGTCAAGTTGAAAAAGTTGATAAGTCAAAGTTATAAATCTCTTTGTAGATAATAATTAATAAAAAGGGAATTGTTTTTTAATAATTCCCTTTTTATTTTCCTTATAATTTATTAAATTTAAACAACCCAATTGTTAGCGGCTTATGAAAAGGCTATTGGCTTATTTTAAATTTAGTAAAACAGAACAAAATGGATTTTTCATTATTTTGGTGATTATCGTTTTGTTTGCGACGATTTATACGCTGATTAAACGTAATACGAGAGATCCTATTCCAAATCAGGCCAAACTTTTTGAACAGTCCTTTCACGATTCTATAGAGATTTCCAGTACACCCAACAAACAGGAGTTTAATAGCCCCTATGTGAATAAAAACGAAAGTGTCGTGTCCATCTCGCCGACTACAGATTTAGATGATGAAAAGCTATTTTATTTTGATCCAAATAATTTACCGCACGCTGATTGGCATAAGTTGGGACTTTCTGATAAACAGATCGCGGTACTGAAAAATTATGAAAAAAAAGGGGGACGATTTAAGGTAAAAACCGATCTGAAGAAAATTTACTCTATTAATGAGCGACTTTACAAGAGATTAGAACCTTACATCCAAATAAAAACAATTCCCGATTCGGAACGAACAAAACAACAAGACAGAGCGCCTTTGCTTTATGATAAATTTGAAAGAAATAAAGCTGAACTTATCGATATTAATACCTGTGATACCACGGCACTAATCAGTCTTAAAGGGATAGGTTCGATTCTATCCAAACGCATTTTGAAATATAAAGATGTTCTTGGTGGTTTCTATCGTATAGAACAGTTAAAGGAGGTTTATGGAGTTACCGCTGAAACGTATGATCTGATTAAAGACTATATTGTTGTGGCTAATTTAGATGGAATCAAAAAAATCAATATTAATAAAGTTGATGCAAATTCATTGGCTAAACATCCGTATCTTAGCCCTAAAGATGCGAAACTAATCGTCAATTATCGGGATCAACATGGAAGTTATGTCAATATAGAAGATTTGACAAAAATAGGAACACTTTCAGATCTTGCGATTGCGAAGATTGCGCCTTATTTAATATTTGAGAATGATTCAAGATAAATTGAAACTGGAAATCCGGGATATTGTGGATTTTCCTAAACCTGGTATTGTCTTTAAAGATATTACCCCTTTGTTGAAAGATGCGGCATTGTGTAGCGAAATGGTTGATGCGATTATTGATCAATTGCAAGGAATAGAGATAGATGCTATTGCTGGAATTGAGAGCCGGGGTTTTCTATTTGGATTTTTACTTGCCAATAGGCTGGGCTTGCCTTTTATTCCAATTCGAAAACAAGGTAAATTACCTTTTAAGACCGTGTCCGAATCTTATGCACTGGAATACGGCCAAGCAACGATTGAAATCCATGAAGATGCTTTTGAAAAAGGAAGCCGCATATTGGTACACGACGACCTTTTAGCAACAGGGGGTACCGTCGTTGCTGCCAGTAAACTTATTGAAAGACTTGGTGGCGAGATCGTCGCTTATAGTTTTATCATCTCTTTAGACTTCCTAAAGGCGAAAGGAAGATTATCCAGGTTCAGTGATAATATCTTTTCATTGGTAAGTTATTAATTTAAAAATATACGATTTAGAGCATTTCACATGATACTTTTTGCAAACGCTAAACTAAACATTGGACTGCAAGTAATTGCCAAGCGTACGGATGGTTATCATGAGCTGAACAGTGTTTTTTATCCACTTCCAATTTACGATATTATCGAATTATTGGATACGACTGCTGCAGAGACAACACTAAATATTCAGGGAGAACATATCCCAGGAAATCTCCGTGATAACCTTTGTATAAGAGCTTTTGAATTGTTGGAAAAAGATTATGGCATTCCGCCCGTTTCAATTGATTTGATCAAACAAATTCCGATCGGAGCAGGCTTAGGGGGCGGTTCTGCCGACGCGTCTTTTGTTTTGAAAGGGCTCAATACGCTCTTTCAATTGAATCTTACAGAAGAGCAACTAGCGGGGTATGCTGCAAAGCTAGGAGCCGATTGTCCTTTTTTTATCGCAAATAATCCTGTTTTTGCAACAGGCATTGGGACTGATTTTAAAGACTTAACTCTAAATTTGGATGGCTACCATATTGCAGTCATTATGCCCAATATTCATATTTCTACGGCTGAAGCTTATGCTGGTGTACAACCTAAGGTACCCGAAGTTAATTTGGAAGAAGCGATTCGTTTGCCCATCCAAGAATGGAAGTTTCATATTCGAAATGATTTTGAGGATGGTATTTTCGAGAATTACCCATTGTTGAAAGAAATCAAAGAAACTTTATATCAAAAAGGAGCGATATATGCTTCGATGTCAGGTTCCGGAGCGGCTATTTATGGCATATTTTGGAAAAAAATAGATTTAAGCGCGCTTGCAAAATATGGCAAGATCTATCATCCAACCAAGCTGTAAGAGTACTATCGGTTACTAAAAAAGCATTATGTATACCTGTTTGGACAGATATACATAATGCTTTTTTTAGTATGTTATTAATACTCTTCTTCCACTTGATAGTTTATGAGTTCGCGAGCCTCATTTAAAACCTTTTCTTTCCGTTCTTTTGTTAAGTTTAGAAGATCCAATTTTTCGGGATTACTGACGATATCTTTCACTAAAATAAGCTGATTTTTGAGCAGTTGTTGTTCCTCAAGGTCTGAAAGAGTTGTTAGACAAGTGACTGGATAGAAAACTGCTTTATCTACTCTTTTTTTAATGCTATTTTCTTTAGGGTAATCCCAAGAGAGCAGGTTGATATTATAATATTTGGCAAAATCAATCGAGTCGGAAGTGAAGTAAGCATTGGTAATCAGCCAGCCTTCTTGAAACTGCAGCTGCTTCCCAAAAAACTGATAATTGATATTGCTGATATCTTTGAATCTTGAAAGATAATACATCGGCGTAGTTACGGATATTTTAGCGTCGATATCGTTTCGAAATTTGCACTCCGCGGTAATCAGTTTGCCGTCCTTATAGGCTACAACGTCCAATTCATGCGAAACAGCATGCCCTTGTACGGTCTGTCCCGTGGTGCTTTCATAACCGATGGATCGCAATAGGTGAGCAATGTATTTTTCGAAGTAGAAGCCTTCAGGGCCGAGTTCACGCAGGGCTTTCTTAAGGCTATAGCGTGCGGCGAAGGAATTTCGTACTGTTTTTAAAGTATCAAAGGCCAGCTGATAGAGCTCTCTTGTTGAAATGCCATCATATATTTCGTTGAGTACCTTATCGTAGACCTGATTAACCTGGTCGGCATTGGCACCGGAGCGAGAAAGCGAATGGCGTAGCGATTCACCATTAAAGGGTACTAATTCACCAGAATATTTTTTGATTTGCATGTATTTCTAATTTGTTAAATACGAATATAAGAGATGTCGTCGGAGAAACAACATAAAAAACTATTATTCTATTCCTAAACTTTTTTAGGACACCATTTGTTTATAACATGTACGATAAATAAAATAAAGATAATTATGAGTAACCTACTAAACTTTGCATTTGATAAGATAAAAACAAAGATCGAAGACGATTGTATCGAAGAAAATATTGGCACCTCTGAGCGTGTTCTGTCGGTGATTGCCGGCGGATTCATATTGGGCTTGGGTGTTAAAAAACTGTTTAAATCCCCACTTACTGGATTGTCTGGACTAACCCTTGGTGGAGCTTTGATCTATCGTGGCGTAACCGGCCATTGTGATGTTAAGAAAGTATTAGAAGATAAGGATATCAAAAAAGTAGAGGTGATTGAGCATCGCTATTTTGTTAAATAGTAAGCCTTGTATCCCTAGCTTAATGTAAAAGTGTTTTTAGTGGAGGCTTCTAGGGGTCTACTTGACAACAATGCGGTACTTACTTCGCCCTGTGAGCGGGGTTCGACTAAGGTGGGAGCACAGTGACTGTACAATAAAAAGGTGGACTCAACGTGGACTCATGGTGGACTCACTGTGCTTACAAGGCGAATTTGATAATAGCTCGTCCGCTAGGTGGGGCATAGTTTTGACAATAGAAAGGGAGATGATTAAAACATAAAAATGGCGAACACTTTTGAAGTGTTCGCCTCTTTTTATGTTCACCTGTTTGGCTAGCTGTGATGCCTATACGTTAAAACGGAAGTGCATGATATCGCCATCTTGGACAATATATGTTTTTCCTTCCACTGATAATTTTCCAGCTTCTTTTACTGCATTTTCAGAGCCAAGCGTGACGAAATCGTCATACTTGATTACTTCAGCGCGGATAAATCCTTTTTCGAAATCTGTGTGGATGACACCTGCAGCCTGAGGGGCTGTAAATCCATTCTCAATCGTCCAGGCACGAACTTCCTGTACGCCAGCGGTAAAGTAAGTCGCCAGATTTAAAAGCGAATACGCAGCGCGGATCAGCTTGTGAACGCCAGATTCCGCTAAGCCAAGGTCATCTAAAAACATTTTACGTTCTTCGTAGCTTTCCAGTTGTGCAATTTCGGACTCGATCTGTGCAGAAATAATCAATACTTCGGCTTTTTCGTCCTTTACAGCTTCCTTAACACGTTCGACATAAGCGTTTCCGGTGTTGACAGAGCCCTCATCTACATTACATACATAAAGTACAGGTTTGGCGGTCAATAATGCTAAATCCTGAATAAACTCAAAATCTTCGGCATCAATTGCTGCAGTCCGTGCAGATTTGCCAGCCTCAAGATGGTCTTTAACGATCGATAGGATGTCAAATGTTCTTTTTGCCTCTTTGTCACCGCCTGTTTTAGCCATTTTTTCAACCTTTTGGATACGTTTTACAACAGTGTCCAAATCCTTAAGCTGTAATTCGGTGTCAATGATTTCTTTATCTCTGATCGGATCTACCGAACCATCAACGTGGATAACGTTTCCGTCGTCAAAACATCTTAAAACGTGAATAATAGCATTGGTTGTACGAATATTTCCTAAGAATTGGTTGCCTAAGCCTTCACCTTTCGAAGCTCCTTTTACAAGACCTGCGATGTCGACGATCTCGATTGTATTTGGAACAACGCGTTGCGGGTTGACTAATTCAGCTAATTTATTGAGACGGGCATCCGGTACGGTAATTACCCCAACATTTGGTTCAATTGTACAAAATGGAAAGTTAGCCGCTTGCGCTTTCGCGTTCGACAAACAGTTAAATAATGTTGATTTACCAACGTTTGGTAAACCTACGATACCGCATTGTAAAGCCATATATAGTGCAAATTTTTGAAATTGCACAAAGATAGAAAATTCACTGTAATTTTTAGCTATCTTGTCGAATGGTTCATTGGTACAAAATTGAACATGCCGATTTTCTGAAAAATCAGGGCATCAGCGAACATAAATTCGGTGGGAAAATTATTTGTATAACGTGGTTTGAAGACAAACTCTATGCTTTCTCCCGAAAATGCCCACATGCTGGAGCACCACTGAAAAATGGCTGGTGTGAACGTGGAAAAGTAATCTGTCCTTTTCATCGCCATGAATTTGATCTAATTTCAGGAAGAGGCAATCCAGAACAGCATGATTTTATTGCTATTTACCCCGTAAAATTCGAAGATAAAGACTATTATGTTGGTCTGGAAATAGGGTTTTGGCAACGTTTATTTGCTTAGAAAGTAACGAAAGTATCATATCTCACCGCGTGAATCGTATATCTAATGAGTAAATAAGTATATTTGCTATCGAAAACAAATTAAAGACATGCAGGGGAAAAAGATTGGTATAATTGGTAGCGGAAGTTGGGCTACCGCTATGATCAAGATGCTATGTGAAAATGACCAAGACAAGCATATTTTTTGGTGGGTAAGAAAGGAAGAAGATGCAGAATATATTCAAAAATTCAAACACAACCCGACTTACCTGAGTAGTGTTTCGGTTGATCTTAGTATTACGACGATTGATACCGATGCAAAAAATATAATTACTAATTCGGACATTGTCATTTTAAATACGCCTGCGGCTTATTTGAAGGATGCACTGGCGAATGTTACGAAGGAAGATTTTAGAAATAAAATTGTTGTTTCGGCCATTAAGGGGATTATTCCCAAAGATAATTTGATCATCGGTGAGTTTTTGGAGCAACGATATGAGGTAGATATTGAACAGATCTGTGTGGTTGGTGGCCCATGTCATGCGGAGGAAGTTGCCTTAGGCAAATTGTCTTATTTAACTTTCGGCTGTAAAAACCTGGATAGTGCAGCATTGGTCGCTTCATTTCTATCGTCAAGGGTCATTAAGACGATTCTGTCGGAAGATGTCCTAGGGATAGAATTTGGTGCAGTATTGAAAAATATATATGCGTTAGCTGGTGGTATTTGCCATGGCTTAGGTTACGGTGATAATTTTCAAGCAGTGTTGGTATCCAATGCAATTCGCGAAATGCGTCGTTTTGTAGGTAAAGTGGACGGTGATACTTCCAGGGATGTGAATACTTCGGCTTACTTAGGGGATCTTTTGGTAACAGCCTATTCCCAATTCAGCCGAAATAGAACCTTTGGAAATATGATTGGAAAGGGGTACAGCGTACAATCTGCCCAATTGGAAATGAATATGGTGGCAGAAGGGTATTACGCTTCGGCATGTATTCAGGAATATGCAAAGAAATATGCCGTGGAATTACCTATATGCGATGCCGTGCACCAAATTTTGTATGAACACCTTCCTGCATCTAAAATTATTCAAGCATTGAGCGAAAAATTAACATAATAAAGTAGCAATAGAGTAGATGATAACAAAAGAAGCGATTGCTTTAGCTTATAAAGAAATTCAGGACGAAATATGTCAGGCGTTGGAGAAATTAGATGGATCGGCGCGCTTTGAAGAAGAATTGTGGGAACGTGAAGGTGGCGGCGGAGGTCGTACCAGGATCATTCAGAATGGTCAAATTTTGGAAAAAGGAGGTGTTAACTTTTCGTCTGTCTATGGCAAATTACCCGAAGCGATTAAAAAATCATTTGCTGTAGAAGAAGATGATTTTTTTGCGACAGGAGTATCCATCGTCATTCATCCAAATAATCCATTAGTCCCTATTATACACATGAATATCCGCTATTTTGAGCTAAACGATCAGATTCGTTGGTTTGGTGGTGGAATCGATTTAACGCCCCATTATGTCAATGAAGAAGATGCCAGCTATTTTCATCAGCAGCTGAAAGATGTATGTGATCGGCATGATGCTACATTCTATGAAAAGTTTAAAAATTGGGCGGATGATTATTTTTATATCAGACACCGCGAGGAAACACGGGGAATAGGAGGTGTATTTTACGATAAGTTGAATACTGAAAAAACAGGGATGAGCATGGAAGATATTTTTGCTTTTTCGTGTGATCTTGGCCGTACGTTTGCACCAACCTACACCGCTTTGGTCGAGAAAAATCGACATAAAGACTTTACTGATCAACAAAAAAATTGGCAATTAATCCGCCGCGGACGCTACGTCGAATTTAACTTGGTATGGGACTCGGGGACTAAATTTGGACTTGAAACGAATGGTCGAATTGAGTCGATACTGATGAGTCTACCTGGCCAGGCCAATTGGGTGTATGATTATCGTCCTGAAGAAGGCTCAGAAGAAGCCAAAACCTTAGCTTTACTACGAAAAGGTATAAACTGGATTTAAAAACATCGAAGAAAAATCAGATGGTTTCTTATCAAAAATTTACGTTAGAAAACGGCCTGCGTGTATTGGTACACGAGGATCATAATACGGCCATGGCTTGTGTCAATATCTTGTATGATGTGGGCGCAAGAGATGAGTCTCCGGAACAGACCGGATTTGCACACTTATTTGAACACCTGATGTTTGGTGGAAGTATCAATATTCCGAACTTCGATACCGAATTGCAAAAAGTAGGTGGTGAAAATAATGCATTCACTAGCAACGACATCACAAATTACTACATCACCTTACCTTCTTCAAATCTCGAAACAGCATTGTGGCTTGAGTCGGATCGGATGTTAAGTCTGGCGTTTTCAGCACAGAGCCTTGAGGTGCAACGAAATGTCGTGAGCGAAGAGTTCAAACAGCGTTATTTGAATCAACCTTATGGCGATGCATGGCTAAAATTGCGTCCATTAGCTTATCAGGTACATCCTTATCGTTGGGCGACCATCGGAAAAGAGTTAAGCCATATTGAAGAAGCTAAAATGGAAGATGTAAAAGCTTTCTTCAAATTACATTATAATCCACAGAGTGCAATTATGGTTGTTTCGGGAGATGTACATTTTGAAGAAGTAAAGGCTTTGACCCAAAAGTGGTTTGGCGATATTGAAGCTGGCGAAAAATACAATCGTCAATTGCCTAAAGAGCCGGCGCAAGAGGAGATAAGGCGTGAGACTACTTGGGCAGAAGTGCCTCTAGATGCACTTTACATGGCATTTCATGGCCCCGCAAGATTGGAAGAAGGGTATTTCGCAATGGACCTTTTGTCGGATATTTTATCAAGAGGATCCTCCTCACGTTTGTATCGTCGATTGGTAAAAGAGGGGCAGTTATTTAGTGAAATAAACGCCTATGTCATGGGAAGTATTGACAATAACCTCTTTGTCATTGAAGGAAAACCATCGGAAGGCATCTCGCTAGAAGAAGCTGAACGTGCAGTCTGGGCCGAATTGGAGGTTATAAAATCCGAGTTAGTACCAGTAGCCGAATTAGATAAGGTAAAGAATAAGATCGAATCGACAAATGTTTTTGCGGAACTATCTATTTTGGATAAAGCCATGAACTTGGCTTTCCATGAGTTGCTGGGTGATGCAGATGGTATTAACACGGAGGTCTCAAAATATTTGTCGGTGAGTGCGGAGGAAGTTCAACAGCAAGCTCAGGCTATTTTTAGACCGGAGAATGCTTCTATATTAATGTATAAATCAAAAGAAGAGGAGGCTGTACATGTTGGATAGAACAAAAGCACCTGAGTTCCGTGAAATTGGAAATATAAGTTTGAAAGAGCCAATCAAGAAGCAGTTTGCAAACGGATTGCCTGTCTATGTTTTCCAGTCGCCCGAGCAAGAGCTGGTGCGGATAGAATGGATCTTTGAGAATACCTATCTTGATGGACAGGTTGAAAACCCGTTGTTAAATAGTGCTTTAAGCGCCTTACTTAAAGAGGGGACAAATACCATGTCCAGTGCAGAGATCGCAGATAAAGTAGATTTCTATGGTGCATTTCTTGTCCCTGAATATTCTTTTGACGTAACTTCTTTGTCGCTTTATACATTGAACAGGCACAGTCAGGTCCTCTTGCCGCTTGTAAAAGATATTCTGACAGAGGCATCTATTCCGCAACAGGAGTTAGATACCTATTTGCGTAATAACAAGCAAAAGTTTCAAGTTTCTATTCAAAAAAATGATTATCTGGCGCGACGTAAATTCTATAACTTGATCTTCGGTAAGAATAATCGTTACGGGCGTACACCAAAACTGGAAGATTATGATGCGATTACACGTGCGCAGTTGATCGAATTGTACCAACAGGAAATTGTTCCTAGTAACTGTACCTTAATTGTTTCAGGTAATGTTTCGGGTGAGCTATTGCAAGAGCTGGAACAAATTTTTGGCGTAGATTGGAAGGGAGCAGCTATTCACTCTTCTTTGGATGGGCCTGTTTTGGCACAAGGATCTAATGATCTGGTTTACGAAGAAAAAGAAAATGCATTGCAGTCAGCCATTCGTTTAGGTTGCCAGACAATTGGAAGGACACATCCTGATTATCCTGCACTACAGTTTGTCAATACTTTATTAGGTGGTTTTTTTGGTTCCCGTCTGATGCGCAATATTCGTGAAGAAAAAGGGTATACCTATAGTATTGGTTCGGCAGTCGCAACCTTGAAGCATACTGGTTTTATGACTATTGTAACCGAAGTCGGGGTAGATGTAACACATGCAACCTTGACAGAAATAGAAAAGGAGATCAATTTGTTGAAAACAACATTGGCCTCCGAGGAAGACGTGAATCTCGTTAAAACCTATATGGAAGGTTCTATGTTGGGTTCATTGGAAAGTATCTTTTCGCATGCGGACAAGTTTAAAAGTGTTTTGTTAAATGGGATGACATTAACGTATTATTCCTATTATATGGAACAGATCAGAAACATGTCGCCAGAGAAGGTGCGTGATCTTGCCAATAAATACCTGGACTTTGATGCAATGGTGAAAGTTGTTGTTGGGAAAATCAGTCAAGCAGAATCAGTTCATCAGGCGGTTGTAAATTAAATTTCTTAGACTACAAAAATCGAATACTACTTTGTATTTTTGGTTTTTGATAAAAAAGTGTATTATCCAGCATGGAATTAAAATTAAAAAGACCATTGGTATTTTTCGATTTGGAAACTACAGGTGTTAATGTGGCGACCGATCGTATTGTCGAAGTATCATTTTTGAAAGTGATGCCCAATGGTGAAGAAACAGTCTATACAAAGAAGATCAATCCAGAAGTGCCTATTCCCGCGGAATCCTCTTTTTTTCATGGTATTTATGATGAAGATGTGAAGGATGCTCCTAATTTTAAAGCAATTGCAGTGGAGCTTGCGGCTTTTATTGAGAATGGAGATCTGGCGGGATATAATTCCAATAAATTCGATGTCCCTATGCTTATGGAAGAGTTTTTGCGGGCGGGTGTTGATTTTTCATTGGAAGGAAGAGCATTTGTAGATGTTCAGAACATTTTCCATCAAATGGAACAACGAACGTTAAAAGCGGCATACAAGTTTTACTGCAATGAAAATCTTGAAAATGCACATACGGCTGAAGCTGATGTTCGCGCAACATATGAAGTATTAAAAGCACAGTTGACGAAATATGAAGGGGCAGCATTTGAAGATAAACATGGTGTCGTATCTTATCCAGTAGTGAACGACGTCGAGGCTCTTCATGCGTTTACCAACCTAAGCAAACCGGTAGATTTTGCCGGGCGTCTCGTATATAATGCGGAAGGATTGGAAACGATCAATTTTGGTAAACATAAAGGAAAACCTATTATCGAAGTATTTGAGCAGGAGCCTAGTTACTACGCTTGGATGCAGAATGGTGATTTTCCATTGTATACCAAGAAGGTCTTAGAGAATATCTGGAATCGGTATAAAAAGGAAAAGAGTGAGCAAAAAGCAAAAGCAGCTGCAGCCACCCATTCTGTAGAAGATAAAAAACTTGCGAAAAAGGAATTCAATCAGCAAAAAGAAGAAGCGCCGCAGAACATTTCTTTAGATATGTTGAAAGGATTGCAAGATAAATTTAAAAAATAACTTTAATTAATAGCTTAGAAAAAGGATTATGGAATTCAAACAAGAAGTGGAGCATGTACAGTGTTTGATTATTGGTTCGGGGCCAGCAGGTTATACTGCAGCAATTTATGCTGCACGTGCGGATATGAAACCGGTCGTTTATACCGGTATTGTACCAGGAGGACAGTTGACTCAAACAACTGAAGTGGACAATTTCCCTGGTTATCCAAAAGGTATTACCGGACCGGTGATGATGGAAGATTTGCGTGAGCAAGCTGAACGCTTCGGAACTTCAGTGCGTTTTGGATATGTGACTAAAGTAGATTTTACTGGTGAGGTACACCGTGTTGAGATCGACGGAACGGTACAAGTTACCGCAGATACTGTGATTATTGCAACAGGAGCTACAGCAAAATGGTTAGGCTTAGAATCTGAACAAAAATACAACGGTTTTGGCGTTTCAGCATGTGCTGTATGTGATGGGTTTTTCTTTAAAAACCAGGAGGTTGCTATTGTAGGTGCTGGGGATACAGCTGCAGAAGAAGCGACATACCTTGCAAAACTATGCTCAAAAGTATATATGTTGGTTCGTCGTGACGAGTTTCGTGCTTCTAAAGCAATGGTACATCGTGTCATGAATACGCCAAATATTGAAGTTCACTACAATTCTGAGGCAAAAGAGGTTTTAGGAGATGGTCAAGTGGTGACCGGAATACGTGTTATTAACAATAAAGACCAGTCTGAAAAAGATCTAGAAGTAACAGGTTTCTTCGTTGCTATTGGGCATAAGCCTAATACCGAGCTTTTCACAGGTGTACTGGATATGGATGAAACAGGTTATTTAATCACAAAACCAGATAGTACTGCGACAAATATACCGGGTGTTTTTGCTTGTGGTGATGTTCAGGATAATATTTTCCGTCAAGCAATCACTGCTGCAGGTACAGGTTGTATGGCAGCCTTGGAAGCTGAAAGATACTTGGCAGCTAAAGAAAGCGGCGAATAATCGCATTGGCATAAAAAACGGGGCATTGTACAATGCCCCGTTTTTATTTCCCTTCTTCAATCTCAAAAACACTATCGATTTTCCAATTTGCCTTATCTTTGGAGGCCGCTACAGCTAAGCGATCACAACGCTCATTTAACGGATGCCCAGCGTGACCTTTTACCCACACAAGGCGTACGGTATGAAGCTTATAGGCGCTCATTAAACGCAACCAAAGATCTTTATTCTTTTTTCCCGCAAAACCTTTTTGTATCCAACCATATACCCATTTCTTATCAATGGCATCAATGACATATTTGGAGTCAGAATATACGGTAACTTGCTGCTGTAGATTTTTCAGTGCCTCAAGGCCAACGATCACAGCCATCAATTCCATCCTGTTGTTCGTTGTTTTGCGGTAACCGCCCGAAAACTCTTTTTCGATAAGTTTACCTTTAAAGGCTTCATTATCGCCTGTATAAATAGTTCTTAAGATGGTTCCGTAACCTCCAGGGCCAGGATTTCCACTTGAAGCCCCATCTGTATATAATTCGATCATACCCTCCAAACTTAGATAAATTTGCGTTTATATCCAATACTAATAGACATCAATTAAACAAGGGATAAGCCAAAACCTTGATTATCCTCGTATTTATTATTTATATATCGCTATTTACTTTAGTTGTTACGGATAAGGTATTAGACTTGCCCTGTTCGGAAGAAATTAGCGCTATTCATGTGATGCATACGTAATATATCCCTTACACAATTGAATTTTGCTGATTTTATGTGTATTTTGCCGGCTTAAACTCGTTATGTAATCGATAAAATAGCTTTATGAAGTTTCGAAAGATTTCTCTTTTTGTTCTTTTGGCGTCTGCGTGCTTAAACGTTTCAGCTCAGAACAATGTATCAACGCAAAAAATGGATTGGTTTGAAGATGCCAAATTGGGTATTTTTATTCACTGGGGGATTTATTCTGTAGATGGAATCTCGGAATCTTGGTCATTCTTCAATAATTATATTAACCACGACAATTATATCAAACAACTTAATGGGTTTACAGCAAAGGATTACAAACCGAAGGAATGGGCCAAATTGATTAAAGAAGCTGGTGCGAAATACACGGTGATTACGACCAAACACCATGACGGAATCTCAATGTGGAATACGAAGGCTGATAAAGCGATCACTACATTACAAGACGCGGCTGCAAAACAGGATGTAATCACACCGTTTGTGAAAGCAATACAAGAAGAGGGCTTGCACACTGGCCTTTATTATTCGTTGCCCGATTGGAGCCACCCATATTATGATGTTTTTACGCGCAATAGAAAGCGTTATGAATTGAAAGCCGAGCCTACGCGCTGGGATAATTATGTGAAATATTACCAAAAGCAATTGACCGAGCTATCCGAACAGTATAAGCCAGAATTACTTTGGTTTGATGGAGATTGGGAGCATAGTGCCGAAGAGTGGAAAGCGAAAGAGACCTTAAATCTTTTGCGGAAATATAATCCGAATATTATTATAAACTCGCGATTGAATCATCATGGAGATTACGATACACCTGAGCAAGGGATTCCGGTCACGCGCCCCGATGCTAAATTTTGGGAACTCTGTTATACCATGAATGATTCTTGGGGCTACCAACCTTTTGATAAAAAGTACAAATCACCCAATATGATCATTCGGACGTTGGTCGATTGTATTTCCATGGGTGGAAACTTATTATTGGATATTGGTCCAAAAGCAGATGGCACGATCCCTGAGGAGCAATTAAATATTTTGAAACAGCTTGGGCGATGGACGCACAAGCATGCGGCTGCGATCTACGGTACAAGGGCTGGTATTCCTTTTGTGAACTACGGGGGGAAATCTGCTTTATCAAAGGACGGAAAAACACTTTATCTGTATGTGTATGAACAGAAGCCCGAATTGCAACTCAAAGGTTTAGTCAATAATACGACCATTAAAGGTGTTTCAGTAGTCGGTGATGCATCCGCGAAAGTAAGTGTTAAGTCGGAAAATGGAACCGTTCAAGTAGATTTGACGAAAGTAAACTTTGATCAGGATGTTACCGTGATTGCACTGAACTTTGCGGAAGCGCTCCGTTGGGCTGTGCCTCAGGAGACTGAAGTTACGTTGAAATCTGTGCTGGATAATAAGTTGACAGATCGTGCTTTAGGTCAGATCGCTTCAACACTGCATGCAGGAAAAAATATTTTTGATAATTCCGGATTAACCGTAGATGGCTTAGATACCAAATTGCCGAGTAGTAACGCGACTAATCCGACGGTATTGAAGTGGATTAAGGACCATGCCGAAGCACTTTATGAGACTGGAAAAGGCTTGCCTGAAGGACATTATGAAGGATTAAGTGCACTCTCCAAAGATCGCCAGACCTTGTATTTGTTTGTTGAGGGAAAACCTACAGGCCCAATTGCATTAAAAGGTGTTAAAAATGGAGTCGCTAGAATCCGGGTAGTCGGTGATGGTTCCATGATAAACCATGAGGTTTTCAATAAGCTCTATTGGAGTAGCATCCCTGGTATTATCTACATTCAGGCACCAGCGGAGCGCTTGGATAAAAATATGACTGTTATCGCTGTGTTGTTGGATGCGCCAATACAACTATATCGCGAGAAAGTGGGGGCTATCGAAAATAATCTTTAAGAGGTCGGATAACGCTTAGCGTTAAAAAGAAGCCTAGGATAACAAAATATCCTGGGCTTTTTTATGGGTGATGTAAACCATTCTGATCAATTTTGGGGGTATTCGATGCATTTTCTCTTGAATTGTGGCACGGAAGCATTTTTTATTATAACTTAGACCTATGAATCTAATCAAAGCTGTTTTGATATCAATTATTGTTTTTCTTTGTATTTGCTGTTCTTCCGGTGACGGAAGTAAATCCGAGAGGTTGCGGGCAGATTCGTTAGTGAATGAAGTTGTCGATGGAAAGTTAAATATAGCAACACTAGCAGAGTCCAATGAATTTATGTATTTCAATGATAAATACTTTCATGAACCAGCAGATTTAAAGGTCATTCCAAAATTTGATAAAGTACAGATTCAAGTTGTTACTTACAGAATTTATCAGCATGTCAGACTGAAAAATAATCGTTATGAGTTCAATGTGCAGAAAGCTAGTGAACTACATATTCCAAATAGCGCTTTTGTGTATTACCAACGTTCTTTTGATGATATGAACCGAAAGGCTGTATTGAGTAAAGATTCTATCCGACTTGAGCTGCCGGATAACTATGCATCCTTGTTGATAAATGAATGATCCAGATCAGATCTACAGACATGATGAAAGTCATATAAAAAGTCAATCTTAACTATAATATGGTGTAACAAATAGACTTAAGATGGAAAAGAAAAATATTGTTGTATTGACGGGGGCCGGTATTTCGGCTGAAAGCGGTATACCTACATTTAGGGATGTCAATGGATTATGGGAAGGGCATGACGTCATGGAAGTTGCTTCAATTGAAGGTTGGCACAAAAACCCAGCCTTAGTCCAGGAGTTTTATAATCTGAGACGGAAAGCGGCTTTGGTGGCACAGGCAAATGCAGCTCATTATGCGCTGGCAAGATTAGAATCAGCGTACCGGGTGAGTATTGTAACGCAGAATGTAGATCTGCTGCATGAACAGGCGGGATCATCTCATATTGTTCATTTGCATGGCCGCTTGGATCAGGCCAAGTCGTCTATCGATGATCGCTTGGTTTATCCCGTTGTCGGTGATGAGATCAAGATGGGCGATCTTTGCGAGAAAGGTAGTCAGCTGAGGCCAAATATAGTCTGGTTTGGAGAAGCTGTGCCAGCCATTGAGGAGGCCATAAGCCTGGTTTCGAATGCCGATATTTTGATTATTGTTGGAACCTCCCTACAGGTTTATCCTGCTGCAGGACTTAAAGAGTTTGCGCCTAGTCACTGTCAAACGTTTTTAATTGACAAAAAAATACCTAGTGACAGGGCTTTACGTAATATACAGTGTTTTGAGGAGGCAGCGACAATAGCTGTTCCTAAATTGGTAGAACAATTACTTTATTAAGTATTGTATAGTAATATATAGAATAGAGGTTTATGAAAAAAATAATAGGAATCCTTTGCCTATCCGTTGCTTTCGCTGCATGTCAAAATAATTCGGAAATCAAAGTAAATACGAGTTCAAATGATCAGCCCTTGACCTTGGATAGTGTCCAAGCCAAGCATTTGCTCAGTTTGCCATTGCATTGCATCGAAGTGGAGTATCCCAATAAGTTAGGGCAGGTACTCGGGAGGGATAGTGATCTAAAAGCACCGCGCACATTACATCCAATTTTTTACGGTTGTTTTGACTGGCATTCTTCTGTACACGGATATTGGTCAATTGTGCATATTTTGAAGGAATTTCCAAATTTGGACAGTTCGGGTGAAATTCGCCGCCAATTGAACCGAAATATTACAGCGGAAAATGTGGCTGTTGAATTAGATTTCTTTCAAGATAAGAACAATAAGAACTTTGAGCGTACGTATGGCTGGGCCTGGTTGTTGCAGCTGCAGAAGGAATTATTAACTTGGGAAGATACAGATGCAAAACGCTGGGCATCGAATCTTGAACCGTTGGTGAAACACGTTGTAAAATCTTATCAAGAATATCTGCCCAAATTAGTCTATCCGATTAGAACAGGGTATCATGATAATTCGGCATTTGGCCTTTCTCTGTCCCTGGACTATGCAAGAAGTACAGGAAATGTGACGTTTGAAAAATCATTAATGACGAATGCTTCTCGTTTATATAGTCAGGATAAGAACTGCAACATTTCTTTTGAGCCAAGTGGAAGCGACTTTCTTTCTCCTTGTCTTGAAGAAGCCCTCTGTATGAGTTTGGTGTTGCAACAGGAGGATTACCGTAAATGGTTAAAGGATTTTATGCCAGATCTGTTTAATCCCGATTTCAATTTAGAACCAGGTATCGTGAAAGATCGAACAGACGGACATTTGGTCCATCTGGATGGACTTAATTTTAGTCGCGCAAACTGTTTAAACGGTATCGCAAAAGCGCTGCCTGAGTTAAGTTACTTGCATAAGTTGGCAAATAAACATTTAAAGTACTCTTTGCCCAATATTACCACCAAGGATGATTATATGGGGTCACATTGGTTAGGTACATTTGCACTCTATGCACTATCAAAGCATTGATTCGGGGAGATTATCTTCTCCCCATTTATCCATTAGTGTTAATATTTCCTCGAGTGAACGGCCGAGCGCAGTTAATTCATATTCTACCTTTGGCGGGACTTGTTGATATACTATTCGAGTGATCAGGTTGTCCTGTTCCAGCTCCTTTAATTTAGCAATCAGCATACGCTCTGATATGCCTACGAGCCTTTTTCGCAACTCACTATAGCGGAGTTTACCTTCATTTAGCAGATAGGAAAGAATGTTGATTTTCCATCTGCCACCTATGGTGGCTAAGGTAAATGCAATACCACAACGATCTTTCCAGTATAGCTCATTGATGTGATTGGTTGAATTCTCTTTTCGCGTGTTCATACGAACTTTTTTGTTGGTATCATACAATCTTGTATGTACTGTTATTCATGCAAATTAATAAAGAAATTTGTAGGAAAACAAAAAGTATAAAATGGAAATGATTAAATCAGTCGCTCATTGGTTGAGCTATGCGTATTACCTTTATGTATTTGGTTATGCATCATTGTTCAAAGTGTTTCAGAAAAGCTCCATGATGCAAAGCATGCAGTCTCTGGGTTTTAATAAGACTTGGACGGTCATTATTGGAATAGGTGAACTTATAGGAGTGGTATTGCTCTTAATAGGTTTGTATAACCCGCAATTTAAGAATGGGGCAGTACTGGTATTGTTCCCGTTTGCAGTAGCAGCATTTACAGCGCATATGGCACATCAGGAATATCATCATTTCTACAACTCATTGCTTATGTGCATACTCAGTATTTTACTGTTGGCCACAGACAGAACCTTTAAAATTATACTTTAAATCTTGCATCCGCTTAAGTATGATCGTCAGAAAATTTAGGTCATTTCTGCGGCTTAATTTTCTGATGATCTTGTGTTTATTCCGATGAAACTGGAGCTTAAGATACAGGGGATAGCCTAATGAATTTAAATTATAAGCGGGATGGCTAGTCGGTTTCCTGTGAGGTTATTGGATTCATGTACTGCTATACATGCTTTCGCTATAAATAATCTGGACTATCCTTGTTTATTTATGGCCGATAGCCACAAAATAAATGAATAATAGGTTAGAATATGAAATCGTGATTTGTGCTAGTTTGAGTCTGTTGGTTTATTCGTAAAAGCCTTGTTTTTTTATATTTTATTGGTTTATTATCGGTTTAAGCGAAGTTTTTGTCTTATTTATCTAGCTGTCTTTTCTTTTTCTAGGTTATAAAAAGGCTATAAAATTCAAGATTTGTGCTACTCTATAAGGTCAAACTTATAATAAATTTGATCTATCAATCCCATAGGGATGTGACATGCTATGTATAGGTATATAAGACATCTTTTAATGTTATTGCCCATTGTTTTTTCCTGTATATTTTTTACAGGTAAAATAAACAAGGATGTCTTTTCACATGCTGCCTATAAAAACGCGTCAAAACCGTCAATAGCTTCATCACAATCTCATTTCGATTTTTATGTCGGGTCGATCGAAGAATGCTCATTCGAATTGAGTTATGATCAACATTTAGCATATGCCGTTCGGCTCTGTGCTTTGGGACTGATTCTGCCTATTTTCTTGCTATTTACGGATAAGAAGTCGTGGCATAGTTTTTATGAACTCCAAAATAAATATTTGTCTAACAGACTACCAGACAAGTGTATCCTATACCATTCCTTTAAAATTTTCGGTTAAATCCCTTTTTCTTTTGGTGAATATCATCGGTTGAGTCGAAACACGGCTATATAACCTATGTAACAAATCGTTGCTTGAAGAAAGCGGCTTAATCATCTGCTTTGCTATTAAATTATTTATATGAACACAACACTTTACGCATTAGCTATTACAGCTATTACGATCAGTTTTTTTCATACTGCATCGGGCCCCGACCATTATCTGCCCTTTATTGTATTGTCCAAATCGAAAAAATGGTCGTTGGGGAAAACTATATTATGGACAATTATATGTGGACTTGGGCATGTTTTCAGTTCGGTCATCCTGGGGATTATTGGCGTTTATCTTGGATGGCAGCTCAATAAAATCAGCTGGTTACAGGACGTGCGTGGCAATGTTTCGAGTTGGGCACTATTTATTTTTGGACTTGGATATTTGATTTACGGGATCTGGAAAATGTCTAAGAAGCATTCCCATAAGCATTTTGATGTGCTGGGCGATGAAGTTTATGTGCATGAACATACCCATGGGAAAAGCGCATCAGGGCATCACCATCATCAAAAAACGAAGGTAACGCCTTTGGTATTATTTGCAATTTTCGTCGTGGGACCATCGGAACCATTGATTCCACTTTTATTCTTTTCAGGTGCACACCGCTCAATGGCGGAGGTGATTACCCTGATTAGCACTTTTACCATCACGACAGTGGTAACTATGGTCGGAATGGTCTTGTTGGGAATTTATGGTTATAACTTGCTCAATACCGAAAAACTTGATCGATATGTACACGCCATTAGTGGCGCTGTCCTGTCAATTTGCGGTGCGGGCATGTTATTTCTGGGATGGTAATTTTTTAAATATTATATGAACAAACGTCAAATCACCTTTTTTATAGGCCTACTGGCTGCGACCCACAGTTATGCACAGCAACATGTGATTCAGGGAACTGTGAAAGATAAGGATAGTAAACAGCAATTAGAAGAAGTCAATATACGCTACCAACGTGGAATAAAGCATAGTCATACCGCATTGAATGGTGCTTTTTCCGTACAGCCGGGAACATTTCCGGACACCTTACTGTTGAGTAGGATAGGCTATCTCGATCAGATGTACATCCTAAAAGAAGCAAAGTCTCCTATTGAAATCGAGATGCAAAAAAATGAAGTGCAGTTGAGTCAAATTCAGGTGGATGCATTCAATAGCAGTAAAACATTGAGCAAAGTTGATTTAAGTAAGATTCCTGTTAATTCGGCGCAAGATCTATTACGGAAAGTTCCTGGGCTCTTTATAGCACAGCATGCCGGCGGTGGAAAGGCTGAGCAGATATTTTTACGTGGATTTGATAATGACCACGGTACAGATATTGCCATTACTGCAGATGGTATCCCAGTTAATATGGTCTCTCATGCGCACGGTCAGGGATATGCAGATCTCCATTTTATTATTCCAGAAACGGTTAAAGATATTGATTTTGGCAAGGGGGCCTATTATGCAGACAAAGGTGATCTGAATACATCGGGTTATGTTAATTTTACAACTTTGGATCATTTGGATCATAATCTTTTTAAGGTTGAAGGGGGGTCTTTTGACTCCTGGCGTACGGTAGCCATGCTTAATCTGGTGAATAACCATGAGCAGAATAAGTATGCCTATGCTGCAGGTGAGTTCAATTATTCGAATGGTCCTTTTGACATCAAGCAAAATTTTAGTCGTGTCAATCTATTTGCGAAGTATAATCAGTGGATCGATGAGAAACATTATATCAATTTCCAGGGGTCAATATTCAGTTCGGGTTGGAATGCATCGGGTCAGATTCCGGAGCGGGCCGTTCGGCAGGGACTGATTAGCCGTTGGGGGTCGATCGATTCTACTGAAGGCGGAAATACATCCCGCATGAATTTGGCGATGCAATATCGTGCGCTGATCAGTGATCAGGAAAGCTGGGAAAGCAATGTTTACTTGTCGCGCTATAAATTTCAGCTGTTTTCCGATTTCACTTTTTTTCTGAAAGATCCCATTCATGGCGATGAGATAGAACAGGTTGATGATCGATACCTGTACGGGATTGAAAACAAATACAATCACCAATTTCAGTTTGATCATAGTCAGCTTTCTTGGACATCGGGTTTTGGACTCCGAGTGGACGATATCAAAGATCTTCAACTGAACCATGTTTATCAGCGCGACGAATTATTGGATCGGCTTTCGCATATTTCGGGCGTAGAAATGAATCTGCATGCCTATAGTAATCTGGATTGGCGTATTGGTAAATGGACTATTAATCCTGCAATACGTGTCGATCATTTGATTTTCAACTTGCATGATAAGCTGAAAAGTGACCCCGCCGGACAAGAGGCTTCCGCGACAAGGATTAGTCCAAAGCTTAATTTTGGATATACGTTCAGTCATCGCGCACAATTATATTTGAAAACGGGTATGGGATTTCATTCCAATGATATCCGCGTGGTGATGGAACAACATGGAAAAGATATTATGCCTATTTCCTATGGTGCAGATCTTGGCTTGATCTGGAAGCCAACTGATAACCTCTTTATTCAGCCTGCTTTATGGGGGTTATACCTTCAGCAAGAATTTGTGTATGTCGGGGATGAAGCTGTCGTAGAGCCTTCAGGGAAAACGAAACGTCTGGGGGCAGATTTGAGTTTACGCTATCAAGCTACCCCTTGGTTATATTTTGACGGCGACATAAATTATGCTTACGCGCGGGCGATTGACGAACCTAAAGGCGAAAACTATATCCCGCTGGTGCCTTCTTTAACAAGTACAGGAGGGGTATCTGTGAAGTTACCGCTTGGCATTTCGGCCAATTTGCGCTATCGTTATATGAATACAAAACCAGCGATAGAAGATAATTCGGTACGTGCTAAAGGTTATTTTGTCAATGACCTCCTGCTAAACTATGGCCTGGGAAAATGGAATTTTTTGGTGCAGATCCAAAACTTATTTGACACCAAGTGGAATGAAGCGCAGTTTGAGACCGAGACTCGATTAAGAAATGAACAGCAGTCCGTTTCTGAATTGCATTTCACTCCTGGAACACCTTTTATGGTAAAAGCGGGTCTGAGTTATCAATTCTAAAGACTGGGCGCGATGGTAGCTTTAAAATTTTCCTTTGTATCTTTAATAGAGATTATAACTCCTTATAAATAATGATGTATTATGGAAAAGAGTAAGTTACTTCGAATGGATAATATGGGTATCGTGGTGGAGTCGTTGGACAACGCGATTTCGTTTTTTTCAGAACTTGGTTTATATCTGGAAGGGAGAGCACAGATTGAAGGTGAATGGGCAGGTAGAGTGACTGGTCTCGGTGCGCAGCATGTGGAGATCGCCATGATGGTGACACCAGATGGACATAGCCGATTGGAGCTTTCAAGATTTATTGATCCAGCGATAATTGCAGATCATAGAAATGCTCCGGTCAATGCCTTGGGCTATTTGCGGGCAATGTTTACGGTTGAAGATCTAGATGATGTACTGCGGAGGCTAATTGGCAATCATGGCGCTGTCCTCGTAGGGGAGGTGGTACAATACGAAAATGCTTATCGCCTTTGTTATCTAAGAGGAGTAGAGGGATTATTGATTGGTTTAGCCCAACCTCTATAAGGTAAATGATTGAATCGAACCTTTGTGCGAAAAAAAAGAAAATTTAAGAAATTTCTATGTTGTACAAAATAAATAGAAAACTAAGACGTTATTGATACAAATACTTTTCATAAAATAGGTTAATATATGGCTAAGACCCTAGAGTTCCCCGCTCTAGGGCTTTTTTGTAATTATACGTGTGGGAATAACGAAGTTTAGCACAATCTGTTCGGATTGTGTTCTTTCCTGATCAATAAAGTGAAATTTATCTGCTTGATGAAAGCCATGGGGAAGGCCTAAGAATCTATTTTTTTAGACTCTATTTTCAATGATGAACTCGTCATTACGTTCATGACTGGTTTTACAATTTTGCCCAAACTGGATGTAATTTAGGCAATTTTTGAACATGTGGTCATTAGTACAATCACACATAGGACGAGCAATATAATAACAGATGTGGTGTAAGGCGTTCTTCTCATAATACTTTTTTTTACTTAGTAGTTTACAAAAGCCGTGCCTTTATTTTTAGAACTTGCAGTGAGTCTGATTGTTGTAGCTTCGTGTCTACAGGATAGTCGATATAAAAAAGGGAATTATATGTTGGCAAAAGCTTTTAACGATGGTTTGTGCATCGATTTTGGGATTAATCGATCGGGCTACTATTGTTCCCCTGAAACGATGTTTTTTTTGATAGCATATAGACGATCAGAATACCTAAAAGCATTACGATGGTATAGGCAATAAACGCGATGTTTTCAGACTGATGTTCACTGCCCTTTGCAACACTTTCTACCCATAACCCTGTACTATTTTTAAACCCCAAAGCCCAATGGGTTAGGTTCCAGCCGAAGTGCAGTCCAATAGATAGTGCAATATTGCGGGTTCTTAGTACAGCAAGACCAAAAAGTACAGCTCCAAGTCCCGAACCCAGTACTGCCGCCTTTAGTGTAAAACCGGTAAATAAATGTTCTAAAATAAAAACAAGTACCATAATCGAAAAGGCTACAACAGTGCCGAGTTTATCTTTCAGGCGCCATAAGAAATAGGTTCTAAAAGCCAACTCTTCCCGACAGGCGACGAAAAAGTAAAGAAGAATATGTATTGCCAATAATTTAGTGTCGATAAATGCCTGTTTCTTAAAAGATACTTCGGCAAAATTTGTTAGTATTATAACCATAAGGCCGACCATAACAATACCTAAGCATAAGCCAGCGCTAAAATTGAGCACACTCTTTTTGTTAAATCCTAACCCAATTTGAGAAAAACTAATTTTATCCCAAGCTTTAAACAGGTAAACTAAACCCAAGCTGAGGAATGTCGCGAGGCTGAGTGAAAGTAAATCGGGGAACATTGTTTGTTTGGTTATGCCTGCAGCGAAAGCAAACACCACGAGGGAGGCAAAGTAAAATAATATTACTTTCAAAAATACCATTTCTCTTTTCATGTCTTAATTGTTTAGCTCGATATGAATTTACGCTATTTTGGCTTAAATGAAAAAAAATGCTGTGCTACTTGTTGATCTTAAAGTGCAGGTCTTGTTCCTGTAGGTAGGTTCTTTTGTTTACAACGCATGTTGCCTCTTAAAACAGGTTGATTTATCGTTTGTTTTTTCTTATATTAGGCAATAAACCAATGAATTATGGCTATGGTCAATCTAAATCGGAGAAAATTTATTCAAGGAGCGGGGGCAGTTTTAACTTTATCAGCCTTAGAAGTTAAGGGGCTTTCATTTCGTGATGCGATTAAAAATTTTCGGGTCGGATTGATTGGTGCAGGTTGGTATGGGAAAAGTGATTTATTCCGTTTAATTCAGGTTCGGGATGTCGATGTCATCGCCATATGCGACGTCGACGACAATCAGCTGCAGGAAGCTGGGCGGCTGGTTAGTGAGCGTCAAATTTCAAAAAAAGTTCCAAAACTGTATAAAGATTATAGGGAAATGCTCGCCAGTCATAAATTCGATCTCATTCTCATTGGAACACCAGATCACTGGCACGCCAGACAGGCAATTGATGCGATGCGTTCGGGTGCTCATCTCTATTTGCAGAAACCGATCAGTGTTGATGTGCTTGAGGGGGATGCTATATGGCGTGCGGCAAGAAAATATAACCGGAAAGTTCAAGTGGGAACACAACGGAGAAGTACAGCCCATCTCATTGATGCCAAGAAGCGAGTGATCGATAGTGGCTTACTTGGTAAGATTTCGCATGTGGAAATGTGCTGCTATTATCATATGCGAAAGAACGGCAATCCACCGATCGAGCCGGTTCCAGATTTCCTGGATTACGAACTTTGGACCGGACCAGCACCTTTGCGGGCTTATGATGGTTTGCCTCATGGTGGCTGGTGGCGAACTTTTATGGCCTATGGGAATGGAATAACCGGGGATATGGGAATGCATATGTTTGATACGGTGCGTTGGCTTCTGCAGCTTAAATGGCCCAAAAGCGTACATGCGAAAGGTGGCATTTATGTGCAAAAAGGAGGGAAATCGACGATCGCGGATACGCAGACAGCCTTATTTGAATACGAAGATCTTAATTGTGTCTGGCAGCATAGGACATGGGGGGCAGCAGCAGACCCTGAATACCCTTGGGCATTTGTGATATATGGTGACAAGGGTACCTTAAAGGGAAGCGTGATGAAATATGAATTTATTCCAATCGGAGAAGGCAAGCCAATTCGACAGGATGTTATCTTAGAAAAGGAGAAGTTCCCCAAAGATTTGACGGAGCACCGAATCGAATTGCATACAGCGCCTGCAACGAGACAACATATGCTTGACCTTTTATCGGCAATTGAAAATAATCATCTTCCTGTAGCGGATATTGAAGAAGGCTATATATCCACCGCAAGCTGCATTTTGGCGAACTTGTCGATGCAGTTGAATCGCCCCTTGATTTATGATCCAATACAAAAAATATGTGTCGATGATCCTGAAGCAACTCAATTACTGCAAAGACCGTATCGCAGTCCATGGCAACATCCTTAATAGCATAGGTCATGGGCACTGAGCAAAGTTGAGGTCGGGAGTTATTCGGTATTGAACCGCAACGGTGCGGTAAATTGAACAAATATCAATATATTGGTATCAGATGGTCACAACATAGAAAAAGGAATATTATGCAGACTATATTGGGTGCCAATGGACAAATTGGAGAAGAACTGGCGCGCGAGCTAAAGCGAAATTTTACTTCTGCTATCCGCATAGTCAGTCGAAACGCAAAAAAAGTAAATGATACTGACGAAGTTTTTTCTGCGGATCTATCGATCCGTGAACAGGCAATCGAGGCGGTGAAGGGGAGTGATATTGCCTATTTCACTTTAGGGCTTCCTATAAGTTCGGATCTATGGGAGGAACAGTTTCCAGCTATTATTCGTCATGTGATTGATGCCTGTAAGATCAATGGTACTAAGCTTGTCTTTTTTGATAATACATATATGTATCCTCAAGACGATCGTGTTTTGACGGAGGAAAGTACCTTTGCTCCTGTTGGAAGAAAGGGGAAAGTGAGGCGGAACATGGCAGAAATGGTACTTGCTGAGATAGCATCGGGCCAGCTTGAAGCCGTTATTTGTCGAGCGCCTGAATTTTATGGTCCTGGCAAAACACAAAGCATTACCAATACCCTAATTTTTGATAACATCAAAGCGGATAAAAAACTGAAAGTGCCTTTACGGGTCGATAAAAAACGAAGTTTGATTTGGACTCCCGACGCAAGTCGAGCAACTGCACTTATCGGAAATACACCCGATGCATATGGACAGACCTGGCATTTGCCCGTGGATAAAGCGCATCCCACTTACCGGGAGTTTATCAGAATGGCAGCAGATATTTACGGTAGGGAATTCAAATATACTGTAGTTCCCAAATTTATCTTTAAAATAGGGGCTCTGTTCAATAAGCGGTTAAAGGAGTTTTTGGAACTTCTTCCACGATACGAACACAATAATCTATTTGATGATTCAAAGTTTAGAAATAGATTTCCTGAATTTGAGGTTACTTCTTACGAGCAAGGAATCGAACAGATTCAGCAAGACAAGTTTTAACTTATGCATAAATGAGAGCGCAAGCGACTTTGTTCACCTGGCAACAACCGCATCTGGTCATAATATTATGCTTAAGGAGCCAACTTTGGTCATCAGCGCTTTTTCACAGCTGCTGGGAAAACTGTAAGATAAGGAAACCGATCTTCAGCCTTGTGGTCTGAGATGAAGCAAAATACGTTGAATATCGGTTTCCTTTTATGATAAAGCTTTTTTTGAGGAGCAAGTGAATCAATAATGGGCACGGAATAAGAAAACCTACCCTGCATTTGTAAATTCTAAATTTCTACAGAATTCGTTCCGTTCTTTACGCGTTTAAAAAGACGCGTGCGAGATGAATATTAATTCGGCGATAATCCATAATTATGCTAGGCTTAGAAAATCGTTGTTCTTTCTACCTATAATTCTGCTAGTTCTGCTCATTCTATTTCTTTATTTTAATCATGCATTGAATGTATATGGCTATACCGTCATTCAGAAGAGTAGCTTTTTCGCGATAAATGCTTATCTGGGGCGATATCCAAATCTTGAGTCCAATTTTACACAGTTTGGAGATTGTTTAATCAGTCTCTCGCTTTTGAGTGTCTTTCTGCGCTATGGTCCTAAATTATGGGAGGCGTTAATATCAGCATCTCTAATTTCTGCCTTCTTTTCGATCCTTTTAAAAGTACTATTTGCTGTGCCACGACCCGCAGCAGTATTTAATCATACTAGTTTTTTGATTACCGGTAAGATGCTTCTGGGGAACAATAGCTTGCCTTCTGGCCATTCCATCACGATATTTACAACGTTGACCGTTATCATGTATGCTTTTATGCCGCAACGATTGAGTTATAAAATAATGTGGTTTTTAGGTTTAACATTTATTGGGTTAATGCTTGCTTTATCTCGCGTCGCATTGGGGGCACACTATCCATTAGACGTGGTCTGTGGCTGTATTATTGGATATCTTTCGGGGCTGTTCGGAATTTTTTTTAGCAGGGAATTTAAAACATGGAATTGGGTCAACAACAAACGGTATTATCCAATTTTCATATTATTGTTCCTCGTTTTCAGTATTGTATTGATCAATAGAATAATTAATGATAATTTGCTAATATTTTATTTTACATTTATCTGCTTAATTAGTGCACTTTATAAAATTATTACGGTTTATGCTAAAAAATAGCTTAAAATTAATTCATTTTGTCCTTTTCATGAGTGTGTTGAATTTTATATTCTTCCATTTTCCATTTTATACTTTTGTTTTTAATAATGTTGATTACAGCAGCTTTGGGGGTATTGTTCTGATCGGTAGTTTAATGGTTCTGATGCTGGTGATGAATGCTTTTGTACTTTATCTATTTTTTTCGGCGTCACGTCGCTTCGGGAAATCCATACTTGTTTTGTTCTTTCTGATCAATTCAGTCGCCGTTTATTTTGTTAACACCTATAGCGTTATTTTGGATGAAACAATGATCGGTAATATCTTGAATACCCGATATTCCGAGTCCAGCGGTTTCTTTTCCCTGAAACTGATCGTCTATCTCGTGTTTCTCGGTATTATACCCAGTATCTTCATCATTAAAGCTAAAATAATAAAGGATAAACCAAGGAAATTTTTTATCACTTCCTCACTTTCGTTATTATTTATCGTTATTTTAATATTTGCCAATGCGACTAATTGGTTGTGGATCGATAAGAATTCGAAGACTTTGGGTGCACTTGCCATGCCTTGGTCTTATACCGTCAATATTTCGCGCTTTTATATTCATGAATATCAAAAAAATAAGAAAGAGATTTTATTGCCGGATGCGACGATAACTGACCACAAAAAGACAGTAGTTGTACTTGTTATAGGTGAATCTGCTCGAAGAGATAATTTTTCGTTGTATGGCTATCAGAAGAATACAAATCCTCTGCTTTCCAAAACACCCAATCTTTATCATTTTGACGCAACTTCTTGCTCTACCTATACGACAGCTGGAGTAAAATGTATTTTGGAACATAAAAATACGGATGATTTGTACGAAATCCTGCCAAATTACCTCTATAGAAATGATGTCGATGTGATCTGGCGAACAAGTAATTGGGGGGAGCCACCTGTACATATTAAAGAATATGAAACGAATGATCAACTTGCTACAAACTGTAAAGGTGAAGGATGTGCTTACGATGAGGTACTTTTAACAGGTCTAAAGGAGCGGATATCATCCAGTAAAAAAGACAAGATTTTTGTTGTGCTCCACACAAGTACAAGCCATGGACCAACATATAGCAAGAAATATCCCGCTCAATTCGAGCAGTTTAAGCCGGTCTGCAATAGTGTTGAATTAGGGAACTGTTCTAAAGAAGAATTGATAAATGCTTATGATAACACCGTTGTTTATACAGATTATATTTTGCATAATCTGATTGAGGATCTAAAGCAATTGAAGGAATATAACAGTGCCATGTTGTTCGTCTCGGATCATGGAGAATCACTGGGTGAAAATAACCTGTATATGCACGGACTGCCGATGAGCATTGCACCAAAAGAGCAATACGAGATTCCTTTTATTGTCTGGGTGTCTGATCATTCAAAACAGTTGAAACCAAATAAAACCTTGACCCAAAATCATGTATTTCATAGTGTGCTGAAATTTCTGGATATGAAGAGCCCTATCTATGACGAGAATATGGATATTTTCAAATAGCGAGCAAAAGAGATTGTCAAGGTTTATTGATTTTACAGTATGAAATCAGCTAAGAAGATTATAATCGAACCTGTAATAGATGATTCTTTTTCTATAAGTCGGATAGATCACCACCTTAACGATCATGAAACATTTAATAGACTGACCTATCATCGTATTTTTTTTGTCGAAACCGGTGCTGGCTATCTTTCTATTGATAATAATGTATTTGAGCTACATGACAATAGCATTTTTCTCTTATCCAAGGGACAGATCTATGCTTTTTCAGATCAGACTTCGGTAATGGGTTTTTCCATTTCCTTTGGAGATTGTTTTTGGCAAAAGATACCTCCGAGCGCAAGTAACTGTAAAGCTGTATTGTTCAATAACACCAGTGCAAATCCATATCTGAAGCCTAATACTACCGAAGTAGTAGAGCTGTTATTTCTATTTAATGCACTGTTGTCGGAATATTGTGGTCCCCAGTATATCAATCAGATGGATGCTCTTGCGGCGTTTTTGAAAATTATTATGATTAAACTTGCGAACGTTAAACTGACCGCGGAAGCAACTTTCGATAGTCAGGATTACATCTTGTATCGCAAATTTATGGAAATGCTCAGTGCACAGTTTGATCAATATCATGCCGTGTCGGATTATGCCAAAATGCTTCATATTTCAGCACGAAGATTAAGCGAACTTTGTAAACGATGTAGCGGGATTAAGGCGAAGGAGATCATTAATGGGCAGCTCATAGCAGAAGCGAAACGATTGCTGCAGTTTAGTGCGATAACAGTGAAAGAAATCGCCTATTCACTTAATTTTAATTCGGCGGAACAATTTAGTCATTTTTTTAAAAAGAATACAAAACTGTCTCCCCTGAACTACCGTAATCAATTTGTTGATGCAGATTGAAAGTTGCACACGGTAAATTTTGACATTTCAAACGTACTTATTGCTATTCCTATGGGGCTGTTACCATCATAACTTTGTCCTAAATATCTTAAAGTTATGGCAGTAAATCATCTAAAAAAAGTGGCCGGCATTGTTATTCCGGACAGTAAAATCGCAACGCAAGCGACAGCATTACTATTGGAACATGGTACTGAATTTATCTACAACCATTCGTTGCGTGTCTTCCTATTTTCATCTTTGAATGCAAAACGCAAAAATTTGGTCTACGACAGTGAATTGTTGTATGTAGCTTCCTTATTTCATGATTTGGGCTTAGTATCGCATTACAGCAGTGCAGATCTTCGTTTTGAAGTGGATGGCGCTAACGCCGCCCGAGACTTTCTAAAAAGCCATGGTGTAGAGTCGACGAAATTACAGCTCGTATGGGATACCATAGCACTCCATACAAGCATAGGAATTGCTGAACACAAAGAAAATGAAGTTGCCCTGATGTACTCGGGCGTTGGGCTTGATGTGATGGGAGAGGGTTATGCGCATTTAAGTGCCAAAAATAGAGAAGAGATTGTTCAAGCCTTTCCTAGGGATAATTTTAAAAAGAAAATTATTCCGACTTTTTTTGAAGGTTTTGAGCATAAGACAGAAACCACATTTGGCAATATAAAGGCAGATGTGTGCGCTTTTATGATCCCTAATTTTGAGCGAAAGAACTTTTGCGATTGTATTCTTCATTCGCCTTGGTCTGAATAGTAAGTCTAAGTCCGAGGACTGAATAACAGGCTCGGATCACATAGCTTTCGGGGCTATCTTGCTTTAGCAATAGTCCCGATCTATTTTCTCCTATTCAATACTATTGCAATAATCGATGACTGACTTCTAACCGAGCTAAAGCACATTTTGTATGTCTATCATTTATTGGAATTTGAAATTCGTTAAATTAATGTCTTAACTTTATAAAGACTCTAGTATAGTTTTCAAGTTTCAATTTGTATAATGGCTTTTTAATGGTATCAACGTATGGTTTTAAATAGTATTTATCGGATGGTTTTCAAATCGCTTTTGTTTATAACAATGACGGTGATTTCGTTTGACTTGTTGGCCCAAGCTCGAAATCCTGAGAAGAAGATCATTAGATCTGACTTTCAAAAATATTTTGATGAGTGTCATGTTAAGGGCGCTGTTGCACTTTATGACAATAACAAAAGAGCTTGGATTTTGTCCGATACATCGGACACACAAGTTGCAACATTACCTGCGTCAACTTTTAAGATTATAAATATGTTGATTGCCTTGGAAACGAAGACGATCAAAGATGAAAATAGCATTGTTCCATGGCCAGGATCAACAGATACCTTAAAATATGGCTACCGACCAGATATTTATAAAAATATCAGTGTAAAAGAAGCATTTGCGGTGTCTGCAGGTTGGGCCTTTATCGAGTTAGCGAAGAAAATTGATCGTTCTGTCTATCAGAAGTATCTCAAAGCTTGTAACTACGGGAATGTGGACCTTTCCGAATCAGGTCCCGACTTCTGGAATTTTGGTCCAATGGGCATCTCACCAATTAATCAGGTTGAATTTTTGAAAAAGCTTTATGATGGAGATTTGCCATTTTCAAAAAGAAATATGGATATTGTCAAAGGTGTCATGATTTCGGAACAAAACGCGGACTATACGGTTCGGTCTAAAACGGGCTGGACAATGGCCAATCAGATCAACACCGGATGGTGGATAGGCTATGTTGAACAAAAGGAAAATGTTTATTTCTTTGCAACGCGACTTATTCAGGACCGGAAGTTCAACAGCCCTGATTTCTCGAGCTGCCGCAAGGCGATTACACGGAAAATTTTTAGGGATCTAAAGATTTTGCCCTAAAACCAAGGTTGATCGTTATCAGTCAATAAATTTTATCAGGACAATAGACAGATGGAAAATTTCAATCGAAAAAAGCATTGGGAAGAGATATACGAAAATAAGCCGCTGGAATCAGTTAGCTGGTATCAGCCTACCCCAGAAGTATCACTACATTTTATAAATCAATCTAGTCTTCCAAAAAAGGCTAAAATTATTGATATAGGTGGTGGTGACAGTTTCCTGGTTGATTTCTTATTAAAAGCAGGATTTGAAGATATTACTGTATTGGATATTTCCAGCGCTGCCATTGAAAGAGCGCAGAAGCGATTAGGGGATCAAGCGACTAAAGTCAAATGGATTGTTTCAGATATCTTGGACTTCGTTCCCGATACACCATATGATTTTTGGCATGATCGGGCCACATTTCATTTTTTGACTGTTCGCCAGGAGATTGAACGCTACATCGAAATCGCAGATCAAGCAATTGCAGTGGGAGGTATTTTGGTTGTTGGAACCTTTTCTGAACAGGGACCAACGAAATGCAGTGGCATTACAATTAAACAATATTCAGCACAATCGATAAGCGATTTGTTCCAGACATATTTTAGGAAAATTGAATGTATAGATATTGACCATATAACACCCTTCGACACGAAACAGCGTTTTGTGTTTTGCAGTTTTCGCAAATAGCTGTTATAGCAGGGTCGAATACTTCTCTCGTAAATTGAGCATCGCTGTGTCGATCGAATCTGCCCGTTTGTGCTAACTTTTATTGGAATTTTCCAATAAAAGTTCTCCCCAAGCATTCAATTTCCAGAGTACTTCCATCAAACTTTTCCCTAAGGGGGTCAATGAATACTCCACTCTTGGAGGAAGCTCATGGAAAGATTGTTTGGTTAGAATGCCATCATTGACCATTTCACCCAATTGTTGGTTTAGCACTCGTCTATCAACTTTTGCAATACCACGAAGCATTTCACTTGGGCGTTTTTCCCCTTCATTGATACGCCATACAATCGGAATTTTCCATTTCCCACTAATCGCATTGACGGCAAATTCCAATGGACATATTTTTTGTTTTATTGCTTTCTCTGTTATACGCATAAAATTGACTTTTTTGTCCCATAGGGATAATAAAATGCGGTATTGTGATTGTGCATTTACTTTTAAAACTTTGCAGAAATAACATACAGCATCATGAAAAATTTAGAATACGAAATTGCTAAATTAAATGCGAATTTAGCAACTCTTCCTCTCGAAATAAAGGAAATATTTGGCAGATCGATTCAGGATCTACAGTCTGGGGATCTAACCGAAAAGAGCCCGCAGATAGGGGACAAGTTCCCTGATTTTAGTTTGGTGAATTCGAAGCGTGAAGAAATTGAGCTGGGAAAACTTCTGAACAAAGGAAAAGTCATTGTGGCCTTTTTCCGCGGTAGCTGGTGTCCCTACTGTAATCTCGAGTTAAGAGCTTTACAACAGAATTTGACTCATTTTACTGCTGTTGAAGCCACTCTTCTTGCAATTTCGCCACAAGTGCCTAAATTTAGCGAAGCACTTCTGAAGGACAACAATTTGGATTTCGAGTTGTTGTTTGACGAAGATAATACTTTGGCAATCAGTGTTGGCATCTCATTTGAACTTCAGGATTATGCCATTTCAAGCTATGAGCGCTTGGGAATCAATTTGTCCGCCTACAATGGTAATGACAGCAACATACTGCCGGTCCCTGCTGTTTTTGTGATCGATCCTGATTATACGATATCTTATCGATTTATGGATGTCAACTATATGAATAGGCTTAATATTGAAGAGTTAATAGCACAGCTATGAGTAAAATACAACGTAAAGGAGCAAGACGGATAGCGGATATTTCGATAGATTGCCTGGCCAGTCTGAACCGCGGAGAAATTGAAACTGCAAATCTTATGGAGTGGCTCGCTGTTGACCAACGGTTTTTACTCGAGCATATCCTTCAGCAAAATGGGCGCATTCATTACTTGAAACCAATCTTGGTACTGCTCGATCAGTTACAGAAACCGACGGTAAATTCCATCAATGAAACGATCGGGCGGGCGCTGCTCGATCTGATCACACAATATCGTGATAATACCTTCCTGACAATACTATCCAATCATGCTGCAGATCTCGTGCGTTGCTGGGCAACCTACACGGTCGGAGATGAAAAGCAGCTTGAAATTGAGAAATTACTGTTGTCAATGCGTCCTTTTGCCGCAGATCGGCATTTTGGGGTGCGAGAAATCAGCTGGATGGCGATACGTAATAGGATAGCTTTGGACTTGGAAAGGAGTATTGCCGGTCTGAGTCTATGGACGATTGAGAAGGATGAAAATTTGAGACGTTTTGCTTCGGAGGCAACCCGACCGAGAGGCGTATGGTGTAAGCACATCGATCGCTTGAAGCAGGAGCCAAGTCTAGCCTTGTCTATTTTAGAACCGCTAAAATCTGACCCTTCAAAATATGTTCAGGATAGTGTTGGAAATTGGCTGAATGACGCAAGCAAAAGCCAACCCGGTTTTGTTAGGGCACTTTGTAATCGCTGGGAACAGGAAAGCGATACCAAGGAAACGCAATACATCATTCGAAAAGCACTTCGAACTATCCTGAAATAAATATGTCCGGTAGTTATCGAACAAAAAATGATGATCGCCCGCTTGAGCGACATTTGACCTCAGTTTAGGGCAATAAATCTGAGTTTGCGTACTTTAACTAAAGCAGTTTAGATGGGTGATCGGCTTATTCGAAATTAAAAGCCGCCATTCATTGTTCTTAAAAGGACCATAAATGGCGGCTATCACTTGAAATGATTTATTCGATACGTATGATTTTACTCTTCCTTATTCTGTGCTTTCATTAGTAACGCGAAAGCATTTTTTAGTGCTAATTGTGTGTTCGGTTGAATGTTATCGGCCTGAATCTGCTGTTTTCCGTTCTCTTGGATACCTAATTTTACTTCATTCATTTGAAATGAACCAGCGCTATGTTGCACAAATACAAAATATTTATTTTGCCAACGTACGATAGCCTCTTCTGGTACAACCATTGCCTTGGTATTATTGATATGAAGATCGGCATTCATGAACATCCCTGGAGTCAAAATAGCATCGGATTTTTGAAAACGGCATAACACTTCGGCCATTCTATTTTCATCAAAAGTACGGTTGACAAGAAAGACCGTTGCCGGAATTTTTCGAGAGACTTCCGTATTGGTATACGCAGAAACAGTATTTCCTATCTTGACTTTAGCCAGATCTTTTTCGAACAGCTGTAGGGAAAGATACATGTCTGATGGATTAACAATCTCAAATAGGATATCTGTGGGAGCGGTGTATTTCCCAACACTGACATTCACTTTGGTGATAAAACCATTCGTTGGAGACAATATAGGAACTTCTTTTTTGATACTTGTCGTCGTCAGTTTCTTCGGCTCGATTCCGATAAGACGCAGTTTTTCCGCCAATGAGTGAATTAGTATACGTTCACGGTCCATATCTGCTTTGGCCTGCTGGAACACCTTGTCGCTGCTTGCCTTGCTTTGATTGAGCTCGTATTGTCTTTTATATTCTGTTTCGGCGAGCACATAATTTGTCTGTGCAGTCAAATAGTCCTGTTGGAGCTGGATAAACTGCATATCTTCGATAGTTGCCAATACCTGACCTTTTCGCACGGGTTTTCCAGGGAGCATAGTCGTCGATTTAATATAGCCACCAATGGGAAAACTTAGGCTCACAGTGCTTTCCGGCGCAACAGCGACATCGCCCTGTAATGTAATTTTGCCACTGACATTTTCGATTGTAGGGGGTCCGATGACAATACCGGCTGCTGCAATCTGTTTGGGTTCAAGTTGAACACTTTGCGCTACAGGTGTAGAATCTGCCACGGGCGCTGGCTTGTTATTTTCGGTGTTTTCTCCTTGAGCACAGGCAACGAAGGAAAAAAGGATCAAACTGTATACTGTGTTTTTTAACGATTTATTCATTGTATAACTTACTTAATTGGATGGCTGCTTGATTGTAACTGTTTAATGTATTGATGTATTCGCTTTGTATGCCAATGGCTTGGTTGACAAGAATGACCCATTGTAGGTAGTCTATTTCGCCATTGACGAATTGTTTGTCGGCTGTTACAAAAATTGTATCTGCATGCTTTAATCCACGATCTTCATAATATTTTAGTACTTCTTTAAACTTCTCAACCTGCTCGATGGCATTGTTTGATTCTGTCTTCAATTCACTTTTTACGTATTCAAGTTCTTTCAACTGACCTTTCCATGCGAGTTTTGCCGCGTTTATTCGATTGGACTGCGCTCCAAAAAATAGGGGTACACTGATGCCGGCGCTGAAGTAGCTCAAACGGTCGGACGAACGGTACAATACCTCCTGACCACGGAAGGTTTGTACCCCCTGCAACGTTTGACTATTATATCCTATTGTGATTTCAGGAAGCAACTTTGAACGCTCCAATTGCCATTGAGCATGTGCTGTCTGTGTCTGAAGTTGCGCAATCTTATAGGCCGGAAGTGCTTCAGCCTGACTGGATAAGTCCGGGTGAATCGACATAACTTCTTGATATTTAATTGTGTCGGAGGCCGGGATGTAACGAATGCTGTCCTGCAATAAGAAATTGAATCTGTTCAGGATGATGTTCATATCTTTTTGAAGCAGCTTTAATTGATTATTGATTTCTTGACGCTGTGTTTGGGCTGCGGTTTGCTCCAGGATATTTGCTGCGCCAACTTCAAAGCGTTTGCTTGTCTTTGCTTCAAAAATACGATACAGACTATCTGCGCGTAACAAGAGCTCCTTTCGTTTGCCCATTGCCAGATAATCGAAATACAGACTCTTAACGGCGGTTCGAATCTCCAGGAGATTAAACTTGGTAGATTCACGCGCCAAAGAGAGCTCGTTTTGTAAGACTGCTGTCTGTTTTTTATAAACAGCAGGAAAACTAACCGTTTGGCTGATACCGATGCGATTATCGGTATACGCACTATTCACATGACCGTAATCGCCTGAAATAGCTAATTTAGAAGGGTCGAATCCGGTTTTGGCCAATTTTTCCTTAGCTTGTTCATTGATCCTGAGCTGTTGGATACGCGGACTATTATGCTCTGCCCGCTGTATGGCCTGCGCTAGAGATATATGCTGTGTGCTGTTGATCGTTTGTGCCGAAATCTGAGCGTCCTGAAAAAAGGAACAAGACAATAGAACCAAAAGGACTATTTTGGTTACAGCCGAATTTGGTTTGCTAAGGGCTTTGTTTTTTTTATTAAACAACAGATATAATGCGGGCAAAACAAAGAGGGTTAGGAATGTTGCTGAGATTAAACCGCCAATAACAACCGTTGCCAGTGGACGTTGTACTTCAGCACCTGCACCATTGCTCAATGCCATTGGTAAAAATCCCAAGGACGCTACGGCGGCGGTCATCAGTACCGGTCGGAGACGATTGCGAGTGCCCACCATAATCAGTTCCTGCATGTCGGTAATAATTCCTTCCTTTTTTATACGGTTAAACTCCGAGATCAAGACAATGCCATTTAAAACGGCAACACCAAATAGGGCAATGAAACCAATGCCTGCCGAGATACTAAAGGGCATCCCCCGAAGTGCCAGGGCAAAAACACCTCCGATCGCCGACAGGGGAATTGCAGTGTAGATCAAGGCGCCATCTTTTAACGACGAAAATGCAAAGTAAAGCATACCAAAGATTAAAAGCAGGGCAATGGGCACAGCAATGCTCAAGCGGGCCTTGGCCTGTTGCAGATTTTCAAATGTACCACCATAAGTCAATGTGTAGCCTGTATCCATTTTAAGCTGCGCAGCAACCTTTTGCTGCAGTTCCTCCACGATGCTTTGCACATCACGCCCCCTGACATTGAAGCCCACGATAATACGGCGCCGCGCATTTTCCCGCTGGATCTGATTAGGGCCCTCTACTTCATCAATATGTGCAATCTGGCTAAGTGGAATCTGTATCCCTTTGGCGGTCGTTACTTGTAGATTCCTGACATCTTCAATATTACGGCGACCTTCATTACCTACGCGCACAACAAGATCGAAGCTTTTTTCACCTTCATAAATCTTGCCTGCGGAAGCTCCTGCAAAAGCCGAATTAACAGTACGATTGATGGAAGCGATATCGAGACCATATTTTGCTATCTCATCCCGGTTGTAGTCTATGACAATCTGGGGCATTCCTGTGACTGATTCGATGTACCAGTCTGCAGTTCCTTTTACTGTCTTTGCAATATCGCCCAATTGCTGCGCATAGTTTGCCAGTTTATCGAGATCTTCTCCATAAATCTTGCACACGACATCTTGTTTTGCTCCAGTCATTAATTCATTAAAACGCATTTGTACAGGAAATTGAAAGCCTGTCGTTATCCCAGGCATAACTTCCTGTGCTGTTGCCGACATTTTACCTGCCAACTCCACAAATGATTTAGCATTTTTCCATTCCGACTTTGGTTTTAAGACAATGATCATATCACCACCTTCAATAGGCATTGGATCTGTTGGTATTTCTGCGCTTCCGATCCGCGACACGATTTTTTCAACTTCAGGATAACGATTTTTTAAGGCTTCTGAAACCCGATCAATTGCATTTATCGTTGTCGAGAGATTGGTACCAACGAGCAGCCTTGTCTCTACAGCAAAGTCACCTTCCTCCAGTTGGGGTATAAATTCACCCCCCATTTTTGAAAATACAACGATTGAAATAGCGAAAAGTGCAATTGTGATGGCAACGAGTATTTTACGGATAGCAAGTGCACCAGTGAGTGCATTTTGATAACCCCGTTCGAGACGGGTCATAATCCGATCCGAAATATTGGGTTTATGATTGAGCTTCTTGCTCACCACCAGTGAGCTTATCATTGGGACATAAGTCAAAGATAGAATGAAAGCGCCTAAAATAGCGAATGCTACCGTTTGAGCCATCGGTTTAAACATTTTCCCTTCGATTCCAGTAAGCGAAAGAATAGGCAAGTAGACAATCAAGATAATAATTTGTCCAAAAACTGCGGCATTCATCATTCTGGAGGCTGAAGAAGTCACTTCCTGGTCCATTTCCTGTTGGGATAAACTGTCGATGCCCTTATATTTTTTTGAAAAATGAATATGGTGTAAGATGGCTTCAACAATGATAACAGCACCATCAACAATTAAACCAAAGTCCAGTGCTCCTAAGCTCATTAGGTTGCCGCTGACGCCAAATGTGTTCATCATGCTGATGGCAAAGAGTAGGGATAGCGGGATGACCGAAGCAACAATTAAACCTGCCCTCAGATTACCTAGGAACAGCACAAGAACCAGTATGACTATGAGAGCTCCTTCCAAGAGATTGTGTTCTACGGTTCCAATGGCGTTGTTTACCATTTTCGTGCGGTCGAGGAAGGGCTCGATAAGGACTCCTTTGGGAAGTGTTTTCTGAATTTGATCGACTTTATCTTTGACGATTTTGATCACATCCGAAGAGTTTCCACCTTTGAGCATCATGACAATACCACCGCAGACCTCGCCTTGTCCTGCCATAGTTAGTGCGCCATAACGGATCGCTGAGCCCAACCTGACTTCGGCAACGTGATGGATGAGGATCGGTACGCCACCATTATCTTTGACCACAATTTTATTGATGTCGGCTATGGATTTTGTCAAGCCAACACTTCGGATATATAATACTGCGGGGCCTTTTTCGATATAGGCTCCGCCTGTATTCTGGTTGTTGTTTTCGAGTGCCGTAAAGATGTCGCTGATGCTGATATTCAAGGCTTTCAGCTTGGATGGGTTTACTGCAACCTCATATTGTTTGAGTTCTCCACCAAATGTAGCAACATCTGCAACTCCGGGAGTTCCGAGAAGTTGACGGCGTACGGTCCAGTCCTGAATGGTGCGCAAGTCTGCTAGCGAATAGGTCTGTTCATAACCTTTTTGAGGTTTGAGGACATATTGGTAGATTTCACCAAGTCCTGTAGTGACGGGAGCGAGTGTAGGAGCACTTGCATTTTCGTTTATTTCAATTTGTGCGAGACGCTCTGTGACTTGCTGTCTCGCCCAGTAGATATCGGTGCCATCTTCAAATACGATGGTTATTAACGATAGACCGAACCGCGACATACTTCGGCTTTCCTTGATTTCGGGAACATTGCTGACAGCCAATTCCACGGGAAAGGTGATAAGGCGCTCAACGTCTTCGGCTCCAAGGGAGGGCGCGGTTGTGATAACTTGAACTTGATTGTTCGTAATATCTGGTACGGCATCGATAGGCAACTTGGTCAATTGGTAGATGCCATAGCCGACCCATACCAATATAAAAAGACCAATTGCCAGTTTGTTTCGAACTGAGAATTGTATTATTCTATTAAGCATTTTAGTAAAATCTAAATTATAAGAAATCGTGCAAACCTTATTTTGGGACAAAAAAAGATCTGCAACTTGAAAAATCAGGTTGTTTTAACATGCTGATTTAATATAAATTAGACTTGAGGCGGACGGAATAATGCGGAAATATACGATCGGGAATAATTATTCGGTTTAGGCAAACCAAAAGCACTATCCACTGCGACTTGATGCGGTCTAACATAATGAATCTTATGGTTGGACACAAAGACAAATGAAAATGCTGTTAGATCGTATTTTTTGAAGGGTAGTTTCATGTCTTCCTGCTCATCGTTGTCAGGAAGATCCTGGCCCCAATAATGCATGGAAAGAAATTCCACAAAGGTTATGGGCGGACCTATCTCATTATGGATTGTAAAATGCTGATACAGCTTGGGCAGTTTCGCCAGCTGGGACAGCATCGTTGATTCTCCAATGACCAAAAATAGAAATATGTAAAGAAAAAATCTTTTCACCCCTGTAAAAATACAGTTGTTCAATCAATTTCGCAACAAAACTATAACTTATTATGCAGATCGATCGGGCAGGGGAAGCTTTCTTTGAAACGATACCATAACGAGCCGATTTCAGACGGCCAAGTATTAATCCAAGTATTAATCTATGTGAGCCAATCGGGTACTGTTTTACTGTTTTGTGCGTTTTTGTGGCTTTGTTGCAATCGTTTGTGCGTTATAGTATTTAAATGACCGTCGAACAATATTCAAGCTGTGTTTGGGTATTGTTCAATATGACGTAATGGGGAGACAGCTTCATGATTGCTTCTTGCAAAAAAAAGGTTACCCAGATATTGGATAACCAATGTTTTAAACATATACTGGTAGGGTGTTTATTTTTTTAAATATCGTGAATTCTAATGACTTATAAAGAAATTTTAAAAAGATGGCCATATCTGTTTGTTTACTTCCTTTTTGTTCTGACTAATTTGTATCTTAATAAACTGTATAGCCATCCGCAATCTCATGTTTTAAGGCCTTAAATTGGGGTATTAACTTGTTGGTCATATTGGCTTCGAAACTTTGTCAAAGGAATATTGCTGCAGTTTAAAAATAAGGAGAAAATACGAAATGAAAAAAATTATCGTCATTGCTGTCTACTGTGTTGTATTGTTTATGTCGTGTAACAATAGGGATGAAGATAGGGGAAATGATAAGGTTGCTGAAGTATCTCAAAACGGAATAGCCTCGGTCGTAAAATCATATTTTCTCTATCATGAAATAAGAAATGTAGACTATGCTATCTATATCAATGACGTATTGGCAGGACAATCGCATGAAAATGATGGTATTCCGGGCCCCTATAAGCTGAATCAGTATATAACTTCATCAGGAAAGCAAATTGTGAAAATGATCATATCTGCCAACAGTCGAGAAAGAGAGATCACTCCAGAAATATTGGGAGAAATCAGTAAGAACACGGGTATATATTTGCTTTTAAATAAAGATTTTGAGAATATTAAGGAGCTCAAAAAACTGCAATTTCCAAACATCGAAAAGTCTGTTCCTTCCTATGAATGTATATGGGAATTTGAAACGGATTAGGATAATTTTCCCCTAGGCTTGCATTACTAGTTGATTGACCAGCCGGAAGTTATCATCGTCAAAACATACTATTTTGACTTGCGTAAGTGTTGTATCCGCCATCAGAAACTGCGTAATGACGCGGATGGATATTTGAGCAGCTAGTTCTTTCGGGAATCTGTAAATCCCTGTACTGATATTGGGAAAGGCTATCGAACGGCAACCATTTTCTGCAGCTAATCTGAGTGCATTATAATAGCAGCTTTCTAATTTTTCAATTTCGTGATTTTTCCCTCCATTCCACACAGGGCCAACTGTATGAATTACATATTTAGCGGCTAGTTTGCCTGCAGTTGTGATTACGGCTTCACCTACTTTGCAGCCTCCTTGTTTAGCCAGAATGTTACGGCAACCTTCCAGAATTTCCGGTCCGCCGGCGCGATGAATAGCCCCATCAACACCTCCACCTCCAAGTAACGATGTGTTGGCAGCATTTATAATAACATCGACTGTAATTTTTGTTATATCGCCCTTTACTACGGTTATTTTATCGGTATTATGTGACATAAGATTAATCTTAATTCAAAGATATGAAAAATAAAATAGCAGGTCTAACCAGAGTATTAGGGGGATAGTTATTGAAGTTAATGTCTCAGATAAAAAAAAATGAAATAAAATATTGTGTAGTTAAATAGCTACGCTTATATTTATAGTCAAATAACTACATAATAAGGAGCGGCCGGTAAAAGACCCAGCTTATTTTAGGAAATAAGAATAAGACCAAGTGTTGAAGATAAGAGAGGTGACTATTAACGTGAAGTAATTAACAGTATAATAAGTAAATCATAGCATTATGAAAAGAAATAGGATAATTTATTGGATAGCAACCGTATGGTTGGCTGTAGGATTATTGTCAACTGCTATCATACAGATTTTTAAAATTCAAACGGAAGGAGCAGGTGGGATACAAAATATGACTCATTTGGGATATCCTAGTTATATACTTCCTTTACTTGGGATCTGGAAGCTTTTAGCCGTGGTTGCCTTGCTTTGGCCCAAAAGGCCTCTCTGGAAAGAATGGGCATATGCGGGTATTTTCTTTACAGCTACTGGTGCTTTGTATTCACATATTGCATCGGGAGATTCTTTCGCTTTAATGGCTCCGGCACTATTATATATTATTCTAATTGCTACTTCTTGGCATTTCAGACCAGTCGATAGAAAATTTGATTTGAAATCGTGTTGAAACCTATATTGAATTTAATGAGTTACCCGAAAATATGTACTGTATTACGGATCCATCAGGAACAGTATTAATGCTTTAACCTTTACTCTTCAGATGAAATATGGTGATTTCCGGTAGTATCCCAACTCGGCTTGGATAATCCAGATAACCGAATCCAACATTTACGTACAGTGCCTGATGCTTTTCACGGTACAGGCCGGCCCATTCACGGTAAGCATATTTCACTGGACTCCACTGATAATTCGGGTGGTTATAACCGAATTGTCCCCCATGTGTGTGTCCACTGAAAGTGACGTCGATTGTGGGATATTTGGGTATTATCTCCGCGCGCCAATGGGAGGGATCGTGTGAAAGCATTAAGTTGATGGGCGAAGATTTATCTACTTTAGACATGGCCAAATCGATATTCCCATAATTTTTGGGATTATTTGCCCCCCAATTTTCGACGCCTATAATGGTAATCTTTTCGTTATTCAGTATCAGTTCTTTCGATTCATTGAGAAGTAGTTGCCAGCCTAGTTGTTGATGAATGGATTTGAGATTTGAAAGATTTTGTTCCTTGGTCAAGTTCATTTGATCAAAGAAATGATATCTGTTAAAATGATAATCTCCATAATCGTGGTTTCCAAGTATAGAGAATGTTCCTAATGGAGCCTTCACTTTATCAAATATGGATAAATAATCCTCCATTTCGGTCGCAAAATCATTGATTAGATCCCCTGTAAAAAAGATGATGTCAGGCTTCTGTGCTAATAAGAGGTCGATCCCTTTTTTTACAGCAATTGAATTAAATAGACTACCTGCATGTATATCGGAAATTTGCGCTATAGTAATTCCTTCAAATGATTTCGGTAAATTAGGTAAGATTAAATCGAGGTGGTTGACCTGGTACTTATATAAATTGAAGGCAAATCCACGTGTAAGTGCAACGATAGGGACACTAGCTAGCAGGAGGCCGCTTTTGACTATAAAATCTGATCTTTTTATAGGGGGTAAATTTCCAGCCTGTTTTGGCGAAGATTTATTTTTTTTAAAACATTTGTTGATTATTTTGAACGTATATACAATAGTATCAATACCGATAAAGAAAAGACAGATTATCTTACCAAATAGCAACGAAAGCGGAAAAAACACGAAACAGGCAGATTCAAAACTAGTCCATTTAAAAAATAAATTAAGGAATATGCACAGATAGGAAAGTATACTGACAGACCACCAGACTATGTTTAGCAGCTTTGGATTGGATTTCCAAGTTGACAATGTCCGAATTCTTAAGAAGATTAAAAGATCTAAAAAAATGAATAGCATTAAAATTTTTAGATAGGCATAAAACTGTTGGAGCATATTCGAAGTCTAACTAATTTGGATCAGGCATATTTGGAATAAATAATTGGATTACAAAACCTAAAATAGGTGTTTTTTTTCGTAATCATAATTTCAGTATTAAATTATTTTCATAGATAAAGACTATTACGCTTTGGAGCCTATAACCTTATATTGCTTTGTGTCATAATATTGCTTTGTGTCATATTATTGACGAATGTGGTGTCACAGATGTAAGGTAGAAGTTTTAAATTTGTCCCTATTTGCAACGAATTGTACGCTATTAAGAAATTTTAAATCATGGGAAAACGAAAAGAAAATTCGACAAATAGGATTAATGAACAGTATATTATTGAATGTGATTTAGCATATGCTGTATGCAAAATCGGCGGCCGATGGAAGCTGCTGATACTTGCTAAATTGCAGCATGGAAAGTTGCGGTTTGGTGAAATTAAACAATTGATTACAGGGATTACCGATCGCATGCTCACCTTGCAGCTCAAAGAATTGGAAAAGCAAGGACTTGTTAAAAGGATTGCTTATGCAGAAGTGCCCCCCCGAGTGGAATATCAATTGACTGAAATTGCGGCAGAACTTATCCCTATTTGGTGTCAGTTGGAAAAATGGGGCGCCAAGCATAAAATGATAACGTAACGACAACGTTGTTTCCTGTAATTTTTTTATCAATACCTAAATCAAAAAAGATTATTATGGGCGCAATGGAAATTTACACTATGATTGTCTCTTAAAGATTTTTATTTCAGAAAATCGACCTTGTTTTAGATCCCAGGTATATTCGAAGGCAATGGAATAGCCTACAGATCTAATTTTCCACACCTGGTCTTTTTCATGGCCAACTATATAGTGCAAGAATCCCGACATTGCATTTTTTCCAATTTCTTCAATATCTTGATTAAAGGGGATAATGCTATTTGAAAATGAAAATAGCTGCTGTGCAGCTTCATCGGGTTGCAGCATATTGTTTTTTAAAGTTTGTGTCAATTGTATATTTTCATCGGAAGATAAATGTAATTCCTGCCAGTTCGCATCCAAATCGTTGCCTTTTTCTATATCCTTGAGTATTTCATTTTGAACTTTTATAAAACGGAGCTGATTTTTTAGGTAAAACGCCGATAATCGCTTATCAATAGTATCTTGCCAGTCTTGAGGACTGACTTGCTTTATACCTGTTGATAGATAGCTATTCCAGCGTATTTCATCCATTTCTTGATAGATTTTCTCTAATTCATTGGCTGTCTTCTGAATTACGAACGGGAACTGAAGTCGCAAATATTCCGCTTTATTGGGCAGCGTATATTCCGAATTATGGATAACCATAGTTTGTAGATCCAGGTTAAACCTAAGCATATAAAGCCTATTTACTAACCAAATTTGCCAAATATCCTCTTTTAATTGTTTAGCGAATACTTGATTTCCAAAGATATAAGCTATTGTAGATTCGTTTGTTCCTGTGTTCGATTGCTGATAAATCACAGGTTGAATAATTCCACTGATAAGTCGGCCTATTTCAAGAGGTCGATAACACTGTAGCAGGGTTACTGTCGTGAATTGTGGGGTTCCCAACATTTTTGATAGTTCCGCAGGAGGCTCGCTATCAAAAATAAATGTATTAAGTACTGATGGCGGAGCCTGTATTTTTTTAAAATATTTTTTGCGCAATCGTGTTAAGTCAGCATGCTCTTTATGAGCATACGCAACGATTGGGTTAAATAGTGCATTTTGTTGTTCTTTCGTTAAGGTAGAATCCGTTATTTTGCTTCCGATTTCAGTAATAAATTTCAAAAATTCTTTTTGCGTCCTTTCCTTTTGATCCCTCAGTTCGCGATCAAAAATCTGGCCCGTACAAGTGAGCGCCATCAATAATAAAAGAACTGTTGACAGCGCTATTTTCGAATATATCATGTGATGATGGATTTTATCTTAATGTTAGCGTACAAAGATCGTCTTTTTACTTAACATGCATATCATATAAAATGTTTATGCTTTTTCTATCATTTTACGCTTCCCTCTTTAGATCCATTGCAATATATTGTTCATAATCAATTAAAGATCTTACTGGAGTTGCTAGCCCTTGTAGAAGCTCCAGATACATTTTTGCCACATTTCCCCAAACTGTTTGTTCACCATAACTACGCGCTTTGAAACGATGCCAGGCTAGTAATCGATGTGATTGGTACAGCATTTTAATATTATCACGCATTGCGGCGATATCGTTGAATGGACTTAGGATACCACGTTCGTCTTTCAATAAATCTTTTGCATGCCAATATGGTGTCGAAATAACAGCTGCACCTGCACCTACAGCAAAAGATAAGGTCCCACTGCTGATTTGCTGTTCGTGTGGATAAGGAGACAGATAAATATCACAGGCTGTTAAATACTCCTTAAGCTCCTCATCCGTTAAGAATTTATCGATAAAAACAACCTTGTCCTGTAAACCAAGCTGATCGACTAAATTTTGGAGTTCAAAACGGTAAGATTCCCCTTCATGGGCCAGAACATTCGGATGTGTTTTTCCGATGATCAGGTATTTAAACCCTGGGAGCTCAACTTCCGACAAGGATTGAATGGCATATTCCAGTCCTTTACTTCTTCCGATGAGACCAAAAGTCATCATTACAAAATTGTGTTGAAGGTTTAATCTGTATTTGGCGAGTCCCTGATTGTAATCAAAATGTGGTACGCCATGTGGTATCACTTTAATTTTATCTGTATGGGTAGGGTCGAATTGCTCCTCTAATAATTCGATGCCTTTGGGTGACAAACTAACAACTGCCTGAGATTTCTTCAACAACAGCTCGGTGATTTCCTTCTGCTGCAATGATGGGGTTTGAAGAATGGTATGGAACACGGTTAGCAGGGGTATCTTTAGATTGTTGGCAATTTGTGTTATGAAAATGCCATCGGCTCCTCCAAATATTCCAAATTCATGCTGAATAATGCAATAATCATATTCTTCATTAATAATACGAGTTGCCTGATGATAACTATCTAGTCGATCCCGGTATATGACAAATCGTATCGATTGGTCGAAATCTTCCGAACCGAGTTTAGATACAGCGACGATATCGATTTGAACATTCGGATCGAGCTCCATTCCCTGCTTGAGATCTTTGGTAAATGTTGCAAGCCCACATTCTTGTGGAGGGCAAGTACTAATGATTGCTATTTTTTTCATATGACTTAATCCTCCTTTACAGCATTTTGTACGTCCTCAATTGGAAGATCTAGAATCGCCATTAACAATAAATAATAGCCTTTCTCTAGACCCATTTTTTTCGCTTTTTTATCGATATTTTCCATATTCAGTACTTTGTTTGAGTTTAAATTCTTTTGCTATAGTTGGATCAAAAGTTATACCCAAAGGACGTTGAAAAGCTTTAACCGTAGTTTTTGAAAGGAAATAACGTAGCTTAAGTGAGATGGTCCCGAAAAAAACAGGTCGATTACGTATTTATAGCGCTAAAGAACCTGATTTATTTTTCGACCTTCTCTTTTTTGCTTCGAGGAACAGGTGGTTTTACGCCAACTGCAGTGGTGGAACTTTTACTTTGAACATCTTTTACCTTAAGAGACTTACTTTCGATATCGTTGTGGTCTGTATTCGCTTGTTTGGCAACTGGCTTTTTTGTTGTATCAGCATTTCTATTTGCTGTACTTTTGGCGGGTACTGTGATTTTTTCTGCAGTATCATTTAGCGTAGGATCAACGGCCAGCTGATCAAGATCTTTCTTGGAGGAAGCCTTAGTCTTACTATCGATCTTTTTAAGTTCTCGATGGTTTAATTTCTTAATTTTCTTCTTTTTGATACCCTTGCTTAATAATTTAGCTGCTTTTTCTATGCGAGAGTTGAGTTTTTTGTCACTTAAATAATCTTTTAGGTACGTTAGTGAATCTTTTAGGTTAATGACAATGTCATTTCGAAAGACGTTTTTTGGGGATGTTTTTGCCATGATCTAATGCTTTATATATATGGTTATATAAATATAATATTAATTTAATGTTATTTAACCTATTTATGGAAGGTTTTAACGTGAATAGCGCCATTGGCCTGCAAGACAGGTGGAATAAAGGCCCCCTGCAGACTGGACTTGTTAAATTATAGTATTAAATTTTTCTGAGCAGTTCTCAAACAATTGAAAAGCTTCTTTGGTTGTCTATTTTAGTTAGAAGGACAATTTCATGAAAATAGCCACCTATAATATTAATGGCATCAACGCACGTCTTCCCGTGTTGTTACGTTGGTTAGCAGAAGAATCGCCTGATGTCGTATGTCTGCAGGAGTTGAAATCTCCGCAGGAACGTTTTCCATTGCAAGAAATTAATGACATCGGATATCATGCGGTTTGGCATGGTCAGAAAAGTTGGAACGGGGTTGCGGTACTTTCCAAATATGAGATCGAAGAAGTAGCTAGAGCACTTCCAGGCGATCCCGAAGATGTACAAAGCCGTTATTTGGAGGTTATGATCCAGCAAGTCGTGATTTGCTGTCTTTATCTGCCCAATGGCAATCCATTTCCGGGGCCCAAATTTGACTATAAGTTGAAGTGGATCGAGCGCTTAGCAAAGCGGGCCAAAACGCTGCTTAGTATGGATGTTCCAGCGATACTCATTGGGGATTTTAACATTATTCCAACAGAAATGGATACGTATAAACCTGAAAAATATGTCAACGATGCATTGTTTAGAAAGGAGGTGAAGGAGGCTTTCAGTCAACTTCTTGAAGAGGGCTGGCAGGATTCTATTCGTCAGCTTTTTCCAGATCAGCAGGTTTATACGTTCTGGGATTACTTTCGCCAGGCTTACAGTCGAAATGCTGGTTTACGTATAGACCATATCCTATTGAGCCCTTCAATTCAGGATCGTTTAATTGAAGGCGGAATTGATCGCGATGTGCGCGGATGGGAGAAGAGTAGCGATCATGCGCCTACATGGATTCGATTACGAAATATCAGCACGAATGGCTAAGAAGATAAATACCAGTGCGGGATTGTTATTGTATAAATTTCGGGCGTTAGAAATTTATTTTTTCTTAGTACATCCTGGAGGACCCTATTTTACTAAAAAAGATGAAGGCTCGTGGACAATCCCTAAAGGGGAAATCGATTTGAACGAAGATGAACTTGATGCGGCCAAAAGAGAGTTTATTGAAGAGACAGGCTATCTTCCCCGTGGAAATTTTATTGCGCTAAATGCTATTCAACAAAAAGGAGGCAAAATAGTTAAGTGCTGGGCAATTGAAGGAGATATAGATCCTGCTAGACTTGTAAGCAATACCTTTGAAATGGAATGGCCGCCGAAATCAGGGAAAATGCAAACTTATCCTGAAATAGATCGTGGCGATTGGTTTACATTTACGGAAGCCAGGAAGAAAATAAACGAACGACAGATTTCTTTTCTGGAGCAAGTTATTGTTCATGGGAAATGATTGCTTATTTCAACACAAGTTTATTCTGCAAACGCTATCGAGCAGATTTCATTGCTTTAACTTTTGTTGTATTTTCATCCGCTACAAATTTCCGATAAATAGCTGTTTCCATTCCGCATAACGCGACCTTGCCTTCACTATTACTATGAATCCCATACCCATATGTCTTTGTAAGAGGGGAGGCGCGCAGGCATGCTTGTCCTCTAGAGAAAAAAACTGTTCTTGCTTCGGGATATTCGTCTGGCGTTAGGTCCCTTCTTTCCGCATAGACTTGGAAAATAATATCGTCAGATGTATACTGATAAGGTGCTGCGGCGATTAACTCATATTGTCTTTCAGCTACGGTTTTATGGCGTTTTGATGGTGGAATAGTACCCTTAACTACTTTGGTATCTGTCGCAGCTTCAATTAAAGTATTGAAGTAATTTGTCGAATGGGTTTTCATAATTTTTATTTTTCTTTAATCAAAAGGCATGTAATGATAGAAACAAAAATAATAGAATATCTTGCGATCTGATAGTGGATCGCAAGATATCTTATGAATTACTGATTATTGTTGCTGTTCTATATTACAGTGCTGCTTTTATAGCGGCTAGGCAATCGGACTGATATTTCATGATATTATCTTTATCCGAAGCGGAGATTTTTCCTTCAACAAGATTTTTTTCAATCTCATTTTTTATATCCAATATCGATTTTTCTTTGTCCAATGCTTTTTCTGCAGATTCTGCATTGATGCGGTCTACCCAGGTTTTGCCTAGCTTTGTATAAAGCTCTTTAGCTTTATCATTGGAGAGGACTGGGGCAGTCACTGAAGCAATTGCTGCATTGGCCGCGGCTTTATCTGAATAAACGACTGCTTCCGCATCTTTTGTTGCAGCATCTTCTGAGGTTTTCATGGCCTCTTCATTAGCGTCAGCTGCTTTTTCCTCCGCATTTTCCATGTGCTCGGTTGCTTTTTCTTGTGGTGTTTGATTGTTACATGAAACTAGAATTGCTGCAGTCGCTAATGAAGCGAGTAATGTTTTGTTTGAAATCATAATATTATTTATTTAGTGACAATGTTTAAATGACAAGATTTACTGATGAATAGTTTTACTATCCAAAGACTACCATCCCATCTTTGCGTAAATATTACGGAAAATGTGGTTTATACTTGTTTTGCTATAAATAGTTCATTATGAGATTTGTGGCGTTTTGGTTGGGGACTTCTCAATCTATTAGCCAATAATATAAAACCGTATAAAAATTTCGCTGATAGCATATATTCTTTCGAATTCTTTATATGACGTTATTTATACTTTAATTGAGTAATATCCAAGATAATCCAAACAAAGTGGTCAAAAGTATTGTTGATTAAATACAGACTGCTTGTCCGGTCATGAAGAAAGTTTTAAAGCTAGGCACCTTTCCAACCTAGCTTTTTTATTTTTCACCGAAATAACCAATTAATAAGCCTCAATGCCAGCCATTCAGATTATTCAGATTCTGAATAATTATTGGACAATCGTTTGATCCGCTTTTCGTAGTTATTTTTTTCTATATTAGCCTTAGATATGACATGTTTGAAGAGGGGTGCTAGATTTTATTATGCGTGGCAAATTATCTCTTTTGAGAATTTCCTATTATTAGTAAATTAAAAGATTAAAAACTAGCAAAATATGCGTCAACTGGAGTGCCACGAAGAAGAAATCCAACTATGCGGTAAGATCCAATATTTCGGTTTCCTTTGTATTTTTGATGAGAGTGGGTGTATTGCCGCAAGTGAAAACCTGTCTGCAGTACTCAATATTCCTATAAACGGAATCTTAGGGAGATCGATCGAGCAGCTACTGCCTTTGATATCGTCCGAACCGGAGTTGAATCTCAAAGAAATTGAGATACAGATCACAGGGGAGATATTTACACGTTTTGTAGAACGTATCCGTATCAAAAATGTAGATTATTATCTAAGCATTTACCGGTATGATGAGAAAACATATCTTGAAGTCGAGATCTGTAGTGAGAATCAATTAAAAGCGACCCGTTTATTCTATTATGCGAAATACCTTGAAGAGCGTCACGGTAATGCTTGGCAATCATTGACTGTACTGATCCGCCAGATTATTGGTTTTGATCGTGTCATGGTATACCGTTTCGAAGAGGACAATAGCGGACAGGTAATTGCAGAGTCCATTGCAGACGGGATGACCTCATTGATGGGGTACCGTTATCCGGAATTTGATATTCCGGCACAAGCACGCGCGCTGTATGTTAAATTCCCTGCGCGCCATGTAGCAGATATTGAGGCACCGACTATTGCTATACAGGGCCTGGAGGCTCGAGAGGTTGATTTGACACGCTGTAGCCTCAGAGCATTGTCTCCCGTACATTTACAATATCTTAAGAATGCGGGTGCACGTGCCAGTGCCAGTTTTTCTATCGTTATCGAGGGAAGACTCTGGGGACTTGTGGCCTGCCAGAATAGTCTACCTTTGAATGTAGACCTTGGCCAACGCCACTTATGCGCGTTCTTAACCCAGTATGCCATAAATTATTACCTTTCAGAATATCAAAAAGAAAATCTTGTCGCACAGACTATTATGGGCGTTATGGAGCGTGACCTGAAGTCTGAGTTATTGGTAAACAGCGATATTGGAATTGTGCTTGAACGCTTTGCACCACAAATCTTGGAAATAGTAGGGGCAGATGGATTGATGATCAAACATGACCGTGGTTTCAAATCTTGGGGTGAGGTACCGACAGAATCAGAGCAACGGCAGATTGATCTTTATATAGAAAAACAGGGCGAGAATGACTTATTTTTTACATCAAATTTTGTTTATGATGGTGCTGACTTAGAACAATCGCTCATATTTCCCGGTATTTTACGTATAAATATCCTTCCCAGTAATAAATGGCACATCTATTTGTTCCGTAAAGAGCATGTATACGAAGATGTATGGGCCGGAAAACCCGAAAAAATATATCATTATGATCCCGAAAGGGAAATAGAGTTTCCGTCACCTAGGACATCTTTTGAAGCTTGGCGTGAAACGATGAAAGGCAAGTCCATCAAATGGAAAAATGCCGAGCTTTCTTTTATTGAAAAAGTTGCACAAATAACCCAACAAGCTATTGCGCAACGGGGCGGGGAGATTGCTCAGCTCAATAAGGAGCTCGTAAGATCGAACAATGCCTTAGATACATTTGGCTATACATTGACTCACGATCTTAAAAACCCTCTTTCTTCGATAAAGCTTGCTGCACAGATGATGTTGATGAAAGATGATCTTCCTAAGGATATACTACGCAAAATGGCACTAAATATTATGGATGCTACCGTGCTGATCACTGAGATGATGGATAAGGTATATCAGCTCACGCAATCTAATTATGTAGCCTTCAAAACGGAACTGATCGACCCACGGAACAAAATTCTTAATATTCTCGAAAGTTGCAAGCAACAGTTTGACAGTACAAGGTTGGAATTTGTCTTAGGGGAGACCTGGCCCATTCTTGGGGAAAGAACACTGTTATATCAGCTGTTTTTAAATCTGATCGGCAACGCTGTAAAATATAGCAGTAAAAAAGATCAGCCAAGGGTGGAAGTTTATAGTGAAAAACACGGCCATTCAGTTTACTACTATATCAAGGACAATGGCATTGGGATGGATATTCAGGATGACAGTAATATATTTGACATTTTTAAACGGCTGTCAAATTCGCAGGGCTTTGAAGGATCGGGGATTGGTCTTTCCATTGTCAAACGTATAGCGGATCGTCTTGATGCGAAAGTTACTGTAGAAAGCGAGCTCAGCGTGGGTACAACATTCTGTGTTAAATTTAGAGGTTGATAGATAATGATGTAATTTACAAATCCATTATGGTATCCAAACCACGTTTTAATCCTTTAAAGGTACCCATTTTGGCAAGGGCAATCTTAATGCCATTCAGATAGGGTGCTACACCAGTTCCAGCTTCATGTTTGATGATTAATTTTTCATCTTCCATACCAAAGATGGTCTCGACACCTAGTACATAACCCGGCAGTCTTATCGCATGCACCTGAATACCATTGATATCACCACCACGAGTCTCTTTGTTGCCAATGGTATCCTTTATGGGAACTTCAACCTTCGGCGTTTTAATTTTGGAAAGACTATAGGCTAATTCTGCGACTGTGCCGCTTGGTGAGTCTACCTTTCTTTGCGATGCATAATCTATTATTTCAAATTGATCGATATATTGAGCAGCAGTCTCCGCAAATTTCTTCAGTAAAACAGCGGTAATCGAAAAATTACCGGCAGCTAGAACGGATACCGCGCTTTCTTTCGCATGCTCTTCAATTTCTTCATAATCCTGACTTGAGAGCCCTGAAGTCCCAATAAGGACATGCCTACCTTTATCTATCGCATTCAGGATGTTCTTCTTGGCAATAAGTGGAGTGGTAAAGTCAATTAAAATATCAAAATCAATATCCTCCATCGCATTTTCTATCGTATCAAATAGGGGAATCGGAGACGTTTTTATCTTTAGAATCTCAGCGAGATTTTCTCCTGCATAAGAGCGTGAAAGCCCGCCGACCAATTTATAGTTTATATCGTCGATTATATTTTTACTCAATTCTTTACCGACCCAGCCTGTTGCTCCTGCAATAAACACCTTTTTCATCATTGTTTTTTTAACAATTAATAACTATAGATAAGCTGTTTTTGTTTCAATAATCACCTAAATGAGGTAATACTTACTTTTATTTTACACAAACAAGAAGGATCTTTAATTTGTTGTATTAGTAAAGTGTATTCAATTTTTTAACTATTTGTCCATGATTATGACCGAAAAACAACTTCTACAAATGCTTATCCGAGTTCAGGATGAGTTATGCATTACCATTTCCATCAATACCCATCGCACACATCCTGATAACCTAAGCGACCGAATAAAGATCAAAAATTTTATCGGAGAAGCGATTGATAGACTAACGGATAAGTATGATAAGAGGGTCGTTGCTGGTCTCATCAAACAATTGGAACAGATAGCGCATGAACTTGATATTAATTATAATCTTGAAAGTCTGCATATCTTCGTTTCAGATACAATAGCAGAAGTTTTCAAGTCATCATGGGAGACAAACCAAGAAGGTGTCCATATTAGCAATACATTTGCTGTACGCCCTTTGGTTAAGGAGATTGGCCGTCAAACCAGTTATCTTGTGATGTTGCTCTCGCAAAGCGGTGTTCATCTTTTTCGTGCCTTGAATGGGCGCATTGTTGAGGATATCAGTAGTGAAGAGTTTCCTATTGCCGAAAATCAATTTTACAATACATTTCCCGATAAAAGTAGCGATGCCAAACATCTTGATGACCTCTTAAGGGAATATCTTAATCGGGTGGACAAAGCTCTCCTGCGCTATATTGGGGACACAAAGAGCGTAACACTCGTGTTTTGCACGGAGGATAATTATAGTAAGCTCTTACAGGTTGCGGATAGACCTTCTATCTATTATGGATATTTACCAATAGATTACAATAACATTGAAACACATCAGTTGGAGAGCCGTGCCTGGAATTTTATGAAACAGGAGTTGGTACGAAAAAATGAAGACTACTTTAAAGAGCTGGAAGCAGCTGTGGGCAAGGGTTTAGTGATCACTGATCTGCAAGAAATTTATCGTGCATGTCAAGACGGCCGTGGGGATATCCTAGTCGTTCAAGAGAGCTTCCATCAAGCCGTAAAGATTCTTTCAGATCAGGATATAGCGATCGTAGACAAGCCTATCGGATTAGACACGATCGACGATATTAGCAGTCTATTGGCCCTATTGATCGACGAAAGGGGAGGGCAAACCGTATATGTTCCCTAGATACCGAATGAGGAATTGCAACCTATTGCCCTTAAGATTAGGTACTAGCCGCGGTTAATTGCACAATGGTAATTAAGATGTCTATTATTCATTGCTAGGTTAATTGTTTCGTGCAAATGTAGATTTATTATAGAAAAAACGAACGACTTCGCCCTTTAATTTTTATCGTACTGAATCGCTATTTCGACGAAAAATGAGACAAGACAATCATTTCGGCTCGGAGGCTATTAAACTAGTATTTATATTTGAGGAGTAAATCAGCAATGAAACTTACAATAAATGGCAGCAGCGACGATCGGATGAGTCGCTCAAAGAGCATGTGAAGCTTGAATAATTTTTATGGAAAATGAATTTTAAATGCATCGTTTAGATGAGTGTTCCAATAGTGCATGCTTTATCCCGAAAAAAAATATACCTATTTTATAAAGTAATCGATCAATTTGATTATGCAAAAGCCTCTCGATTTACCAAAAATCAGAGGCTTTGTTTTTAGCCTCAGGTCAAACGTAATCTTGAATAACAAGGCCAATTCTGTGGAACAGGCCTTGTTATTTATATTGTTCAATCTAAGTGAGTTTTAATCATTTCCATGATCTTCTGTCGCAAATGAAAATTTAACTGATTTTTGCGGATAAGCCTCCATACTCTTACGGCTTGTATTTTTGATAATGGTTTTGATACTAACGCGATCGCCCAATTTATAGTAAGTTTCTACGGTCTGATAATCCAGTAGGTAGGGACCACAAAAGTAGTTCCCATTATCATCTTTTTCGATGATTCCCTGATAAAGCCCTGTTCTTGTCTCTTTTGGCATGTTAATTTAATTTGAAGAACAAAGGTAGCAAGAGTATTTGGAGAAATGATATTAAAGATGAAATTAGGGACATTTTATTAAAATCTGGAAAGACGGCTCCCTTAGGCCGTTCTATATATAGTATATGTTTTCGTTCCATAGGGCGCGAATGTAAAAGGGGAAGCGCTTATTGGAATGGATGACATGAAGAGGGTAGGATTTTGTAATTAAAACCGGTAACCTATGGATAATGCGGTGCGGATACCGGCAAAGGGTCCGCTAGTGCTTAGTGTTACACCATCAGCATTTACTTCTTTTTTGATCTTCATGAGATTACTGTCAAATTCATCCAGTTGTCTCTTTACTTCGCGTTGCTCGTCAGCATTTAATGGGGTTTTCCCTTCGAACTTTCCATTGTTGAAGCCATAACTGGGACCGACAATGCGCCAATCTAAATAGATATTTTGTCCAAGCCTCCATTGATTACCGACAGCGACACCAGCGGTAAAAGCATTTAAGGTACCCGATATAGCTACTTCTTTGTGATAATTTGATTCGTCGACGGTAATCTTTGTGTGTACACTGTAATTGGCGTATTTGACAAAGGGTGCGATATAGAATCCCTTTAACACTTCTTTATTATTGATGTAGAAACGTACTTCTGGGGTGATGGAAAAAGCCCCTAATTTAGCTTCACCCAAAATATTATTATCATCGTCAAAAGCAGATTCCCATAGGGATTTAAAGGGTAAGTTGGCATTTGGACGATAACTGATCGTTCCATTGATCGATAGATGCTCATTGAGCGATCTTTCATACTCCAGTGCAATATTCCCAACAGATAGAGGCCAAAGATTTAATTTGATAAGATTTGATTTTTCTTGTGCTTTTAATCCAGAGATAGTACATATCCCAAGTGTAAGCACCGCAAGGTAGTGCAATTTCATCGTAGTTTTTTCAAAATTCAGGTAGCAAAGATATTGGAATATATGATTTCAGAGAAATCTAAGACATCGATATTTTGACCTAAATCCGTAAAACTGGTAGATATTTCTGTAATATATATTGGTGTTATCATCCAGTATAACGAAATTTGTGAAGGGCCTTGATTGCAAAAAATGATCAGGGCCAAAACTTTTAAACTTAATCACATGAAATCATTATTGTCTTTACCCTTAACGCTAATCATACTTTTCTTATGCGGGGATATTGTTCGTGGACAAGATAAGGAGTCTATGGTACGTATTTCTGAAATTGAGGTTTATGTTGAACACCTCGAAGAATACAAGACCATTTTAAAAGAAGAGGCTGCTGCATCTATGGCGCTCGAAGAAGGTGTTGTTGCGATCTTTCCAATGTTCAAAAAAGATAATCCGACACAGATACGTATCTTGGAAATCTATCGGGACAAGCAAGCCTACCTTGCCCATTTGAAAACAGCACACTTTTTAAAATATAAGTCAACTACACTCCATATGGTTAAATTATTGAAGCTCATTGATATGGACGTATTAGATCCAGAAACTGCAAAACTTATGTTTACAAAAATGAAGGAATAGGTGCGGTGCTGAGAAGGAATTTGACGATCAGTAACATGTAGGATTTAAAGCATATCGGATTTTAAATTATACGCTGAGGGAGCGTACTCCCTCAGTATAATTAACAAATTAAAGTTTGTTGCCTTCTAAAGTACTTATACTTTTAGCAGGTATTGTTAAAGAATAGACGCCTGAGCTATTCGGATTTACAGCGCCGACGTTACCCCAATGACCCGAACTACTTGAAGTGGTTTGGTAATTGTTCAATGCGCCGCTTGCAAAACCTGTAAGGTTGATATCCAATGGAACAGCTGCAGTACCCGTGTTAGTGACAACTAAAACAAACTTACCTGTTTGTGGCTCTTTGTAAGCCGAAATCAATAACCCATTTCCATTTTGAACCGCTACATTGATTCGCATATAACCTGCTTTGATAAATCTGGAATAATGTCCCATCACATCATACGTTTTTGGAAATTCCAAGGAACCATCACTCTTTGTACAAATAAGCGCCTCATTATTTTGAAATGCTAGCATACCTAGCCAAAACACATACGCATTGGCATTACAATCCGCAAGAAGCTTATGCATATTAACCGCTAGTTTCAGGCCACCTTCAATGCCATTGTCATAATTGCCGCCATCATCGGAAGCTTCTGTTACCCACATCGGTTTGCCTCCAATACTAAAATTCCACATGGAAGGACTCTGGTTAAATCCACGTTGACCAGTGATGATGCCGCTTATCTCTACGTAGCCATGCCCGGCGAGGATGTCGACTTTGCTTCTGTCCATGCCTGAAAGGAAATTATCGGCTGTTCCCCAGGCCGCATTCTCAGAAGATATGATCTTGGTGGATTGAAGGCCCGCACTGTTTAATTCGGGACGGAGATTGTTGGTAATAAACTGTCCCAGATGTGAAGAGTCCCAATAAGAAGCATCCCAGTCAGAAAAGACATTTTCAGGCTCATTTGACGGAGAAATAGCATTGATTGTAATTCCCTCGTTCTGAAACGATTTTACAAATCCGGTCAGATAGCGAGCAAAAGCTGTTGAAGAAGTATTAAAATTAAGTCCATTAAACCATTTCGCGGAAATACTACTCGTATTGGTCTTCATGTATAATGGCGGAGTCCAAGTACTTGCCATAACGAAGGGAACTTCATAGCGTTCTTTCGCTTTCTTGATGATCCAGACCTGCCCAAGCTGTTCTTTTTCGTCTGCTGTCAAATTCTGATAAGTCGTACTATTGGGATCCACGTCAATCGAAACTCCTGCCGGTTTAATGGTAACGACCTTGGTCTGTTGGTTAAAAGGGTAGGTATGAAGTACCTTACCACGAAGGATATTCAGTTTCAACCCACTGCCTCCCCATAAATAATCCAGGATACTATCTCTTTTTGCGGATTCAAAGAATGGAACAATCCGACCTCCGAATGCACCAAATCCATCAATCTTTTGATAGGTTTGATCCCAATTCAATGTTGCAATTGTAGCTCCTGCTTGCGCGGATACTGCAGCTTTTTTGTTAAGTTGTGCCTCTGGACTCTCTAGAGTCAATGAATTTTTTTGGCAACTAAAAATAGAAAATGTGGAAACTACGGCCAAAACAGTATAAAGTCTGTTCCAGCGACTGGTTAATTTTAACATAACTTAGTTTTTAAGATTTGTGAATGAATCATTAATTTAATTGTGCTTGGTTTTCCAAGCGGTTCTCATCGTCGTTGTTTTGTTTGCCTCCTTTCTTTAGTTAAAAAAATAAACATTCACCGATTTCCACATTGGTTAGTTTCCGAAAATTAATAATATTTTGGGAGAATTTATTATTACTCCTATTATTTTAATTTTATTTTTTATTGAATTAAAGATAAATACATATTTTTTTAATGATAACTTAATTCTATTCCTTCTTTTCTGCCGAAGATGAAGATTAAGCTTGTCATTGATTATGCATTAAAAACTGAAATCCATCGTCTTTGCTAAAAGTCAGATGCTCAGCTATTTATAATAAAGTGTTATTGAAAGGTACGAATTGTTACTGTAAATATGACAAGGTTGAGTTTAAAAGGGACGACACTTCTTAATGAAGTATTGTCCCTATTAATGGATGTAAATTAAGAATAATTTGCTGTAAATATGCTTGTTAAGGTAGAGTTGTTAAATTTATTGAAGGTGCTGTGCCAGAACCCGGTTGTGTGAACTTCGTTCCTGGATTTACGACGGTATTGAAAAAACCGCCATTTTTCAGGAAGAAGCTATTTCCGGTTGTTCCGCCAATAGCGTCTATACGTTGGTTGTTTGAATAGGTCGCATCAACTGTAAAGGTACTTTCCACGACTTTCAGCCAAGTTCCAGTAGCTGTACGAACCCATTGATTACTATATTCTGCAGAACGGCCAAGGAAGCCGTTGTCGGCATTGAAATTTTCGAGGAAGCTATGAAAGCCCGTTAAATAGGTGTTTGTTTTGGGACGTTTCCAGCTTGCAATGAGTATCCAATTATTGGTCGAAGGATCATTAAACCATGCCGTAAAATCAGTACTTCCATTGTTATCAGGTTCTCCCTTCAATAAAAATTTATAGGTAGTGGCGGCAGTCCAATTATACTTGAGGTAGCTTTGTCCACCAGAACCTTCGCCACCAAACTCACCTGTTGTCGTATTTGTCCCTTTTCTATTTAATGTGATGCGATCCTCTGCTGGTATTTGGGACGGGTTATCGGTGCTATATGGACTCCAAACAGAAAATAGTATTCTGCGCTCTGTCGCTGAATTGACCTGCATACCGAAATATCCTTGGCCGAACCCGTTTGCCATAAAGTAAGAACCTATCTTATCTTCTCCGGCAGGCACTTTCACCTCGCTATAATAATAGGATACTTGCTGATTTGTTGGAATGGTATAACTCAAATGGCAGGATGGGCCCCGTCGCGACCAATAGTAAGTATTATCTACATTATTGTCACTATAAATTACAGTGCCATTTGTTGCCGAACTGTCTAAAATCAAATGTGATACATCTGCAAAATAACCGCCTGACTTGGTCACACCTTGAAGATCCATTTTTACATATCCCGCCGTATTTAGCGAATAGGTACCGACCGTGTAATCCTGTAATGATCCACCCTTAAGTTTTATTTGTTTGCTTACACCGTTGATTGTTAACTTCACCGTACTACTATCGCCTGAAGGTAACACTTTAGCTCTTATTTTAACACGTAAAGCGCCCGCTTGGGGGACCTTAGCATAGGTACTGATCACGCTATTGGCATTGGTCCAGTTTGCCAATCCATTGCTATTGATGACTTCTACTGCACCGGAAGGTGCCGAAGTAACAAAAGCATTGCCACCTAAGGGAACTTCGTATCCGCTTAGACCAGGGGATGCGGCCCGTAGTGATAATTTCTCTTCTAAATTTGTTTGTACCTCGCTTTTTTGGCAAGAAAGAAAGCTTGCCAATACTGTACAGAGCAGTAGCGTAATTTTAGGATATCTCATAATTTAAATTTAATTGTTCACCCTAATTTTATAAATACAATTAAATTAAACGAAAACTATGCGATGCAATCGTTTGTGTGAATTGCTTTTGTAACAAAAGGGATACTTTAAGTAATAGTCATTATCCATTTAATGAACTGTCGTTAGGTAAACATTGCAATGCGCAATAGTTTAAATCGTCCCCAATGGTTGGTTTCAAAGAAATGGGCTGAGACCAATTATAAAAATTAAGCCAATGTCCGAAAATAATTTTGCTGAACTTTATAAAACTTGGTCGACGGATCAGTTGTTGTCTGTGGTAGACAATCCCGATCACTATGAGCCTTCTGTGCTTGAAGCTGCCGAGATAGAATTAAAAAGTCGACAGTTGACCACCGAGGAGTTGACGGCAGCAAGATATGTGCTTAAGCAATTTTACTTATGAATGCAAACCTGCTTTCGTCGTTTTTTTGTAAGTTCGCGACTTCAAATTTGTGGACGTTATTAAACAATGAACAGTTGCTGTAGGGACAATAGACTAATAAATAGTGTATGAATATTATTGAAAGCATAAAAAAAACGAATTGGTTGCGTATCGCATTATTTTACGGGTTGCTGATATTGGGAACTTTTGCCATACGAAAGCTTCCTAATATTTTCCAGATGGCTATGAAAGATGTTTTTAGTTTTCCATTGCCTTGGAATATGAATCACGGATTTATTATTCTGATTATCTCAGCATTTTTTTATGCTTTGTCAAAAGTCGTTTCCACCGTTACACTTTTTGGTCCTAATAAAATAAAGTCACTTTTGTTTCCATTCCTTTTATTTGCAGGATATGGTATTTATGGATTCAAAAATAATTACGGTGTCGATGAGCACGTATGGGCATTGTTGTTCTGCCTGTTTACATTGCTGTATGATATCATGGAGGAATTTACTTGGCGGGGCTATTTGAATGATAGTCTAGGAGAAATAAAATGGCCCATTAAAAGTGTGATTACGGGAATATTTTGGGCGATTTGGCATCTTTTAATTTTTGATAATTTTAGCCAATTTGGTGGCTTTGCCGGATTTGTGCTTTTGTGTATTGTCTTTTCGTTTGTATTGACTTTCTCCACCATAAGAACCAATTCAATTATAGCTCCAGCTACTTTACACGCACTGTTGGGGAAGACAAATTTAGTCACCCTGTTATTATTTATACTGTTTATTATTTTATTACTCTTTTGGAATAAGAAATTCAAGGGATCAACCAGCGATGCCGAACTCAAATCGTAGGAAATCGCTGGTGGACCATTGCTGCACGTAGCCGATCAATTTTGAGTATCTGACCATAAGGAGCAGAGGGCACAAACCATAGCGATCTATAAATAAACTGCTGCTTCCTAGGTCATTTAGACTATTCGGACAGTGTATCGGCATGTCGATGCATAAGCTTCCAGCTACCTTGCTCTTTTCTGAAGATTTCGGTGATTCTGAGATTGAAAATCACCACGGTATCTTGCCCTTTTATGTTGACGGACGAACGTTGTATACCCGTCCAATAGGCTAGTGTATCACTTGCATCTTGATGGATCACTTCAAATTTGTTTTGTGCACCCGGAAGGAAATTGGAAGCTCCTTTTTGGTTAAAATCATTGACCTGTAATAGCCCAGAAATGTATATTCCATTGGGCGGAAAAATTGTTGCAGGCTCATTTGAGACAGAAATATCTTTTAGGGAATCAAAATGACCCTCCACAAAATCTGTTGACGCTTTTAAACGGATAGCCATAAATTTTTCGAAATCCAAGAGTGCATTATTAGCTGTTTTCATATCTTTTATCTTTGTTTAATTGATACAAAGTTCCCAAAATGAAATTATTCTAACCCGTGACTATCGTCACATAATATCAAGAGTTTAGCCTTCTCCTACGAATTCTGCTTAAGGTTTCTCGAGCTACTCCCAAAAAGGAAGCCAATTGAGAAAGTGGCACACGTTGTAGGATTTCAGGATATTTGCGTTCTAGATAAGACAGGCGTTCAGCAGCCGAATAGAGTTTAAATAGATTGGCAAACTCTTCCTGGCGTGAAGCAAACTGCCTGATACAATGCCGTCCCAACCGCTCTATTTCTATAGCCTGTGCAGCAAGTTCAAATAGTGTCGACTTATCAAAAATAATGGTCCTTAAGTCCTCACAGGCTACGATGTTAAATTCGGATTTTTGCCCACTGCCAAAACTTTGAATATTGGTAGCGATGTCGTTTTCAAAGAAAAATCCTGTGTTTTTGACAGTTCCATCAATAACATAATAACTTCTACAATAGCCTTTGTCGATAAAAAAGAGCGAATTGCAAACTTTACCCTGTTTCAGCAGTAAATCATTTTTTTTGAAGTTACGCAATGTCAATGCTGGCTGCAGCAAGTGCCAGCTATCCGTCGAAAAGTCAACCAGTGCGTGAATGTAATTGCGAAGATTGTCCATGGTCAAAATTAAAAAAAAAATTGAGTGCGCCTAAAGCCAATTTTTCTACTGTCGAAATTTTGGGAACTATTTTTTGAAGAGTTGTAATTATTTACTTAATGGCTAAGGTTTTCTTAGCGAGCTGTTTGTAGCGCTTCGGCTACAGGTTTTTTGAATATCGATTTTAACTTATTGTTTAACTTTTTTTTGAACTACATTTATGATACCTATTCCGTCGAAACCTACACCTTAGTGTATCTTCTTCGCTGGATATCGATGTTATTAACGTAAAGAATATGCTTTTATCTGTAGTTGCTGTTTTGGTATTTTTATTGAATGTTACGCTTGTTTTCCTCAGTATTCGACGAGAAAATACATTATTTCAGAGACACCTTATGATTATTCTCTCATTGGGTTTGTTTCAGATTCTGTTCGGATTTTTATGCAACCACTTGTTTCCTGAGTGGCTATATCTTTTGCTGATCTTTCCTAATGGATTATTGTATGGACCCGCTTTGGCACTATTAGTTCATGATCTCATTGCCGGATCTACGGTATTTGGTTTGTGGAAGCATATGTTCCCTTTTTTTGGAGCCATGCTTATCTTTGTATTGCTATGCAGCAATTTTACCCTTCGATACCAGTATAACCTCGACTATTCCATCTTTCTTAATTTTTTATCTTACATCCATCTACTAGGGTACATGGTTTGGTTGTGGTTTGAAATGCGGAAAAACGATTTTTTAAAATTTAACCTTAAAAGAATAATCTTTTTTGCTAGTATAATTGTTTTTGTTTTTTTGTCCTCTTTTTTGATCTTTAGAATGGCCTATTTTGATGTTAATTTTAATATTCATCGGGGATTCAGTATAGGCTTATATGTGATCTTCCTGTCAGCAATCAAGTTTGTTGTGCCTCCAGATGCAAAGTTAATACAAACAGAAGCCTTTAATGCAAGTAAAATTTCTGTAATTCCACAACAGATACTCAAGCTCGATATAGTGCGGCAGTTGGAAAAACAGAAAGGCAAACTTTCTCTTCCTCCAATGAGTGCAGAAAAACAGCTAGAATATAGAAAAGCCATTGACTATTTTATACAAACCTTAGCATATTTGGATAGCGATCTCAATAAGGAAAGCTTCTGCCAGCAAGTGGGTATTCCTGTACATCAGGTAGGGGCTTTTCTCAAAGATGAGTATGATAAAGGGCTGAATGGATTTATCAATCAATTGCGACTAAGCTATGCAGCCAAACAGCTGCGCTCACAGGAACTCGTCTACACCATCAGCGATCTGGCTTTTGTTTGTGGTTTTAATTCTAGGGCTTCTTTTTATCGCAATTTCCAAACTGAATTTGGTTGTTCTCCCCATCAATATCGCTTAGGTTGTCTTTCAATGGTATGTGGATAAATTTGAATTGTCTCAATTTGTGGGGGCAATTTTATTTTTTCACAAAAGAAATGTTTTCTTTTTATCGTAAAAACAGTTGTCCCGCCTTAAGGGACATTAGGCTTATTTTCTTTTGTAAGAAGCTTGTTATTAATTGTTTACGGTTTATTCCTTTTTGTATTATCGCTGAGCGATAAATTTATCCGCGATGATATGTCCTTTGTTTGAGACATGCTATTCCGATCGATTGATAATCTTTGTCAATAAGTTTTTATGTCTTTGACAATGAATCTATTCGTATCTGAATGGATGTAAGGTAGAAAACTGAGGACTGTTTATCAACCCAAAAAAAGAAGATTATGTATTACGATTTTTATCTGTATTATTTGAGCTACCTGAGCTCTCTTTACAATGGATATCCCTTAATTATTCGAATGACCTTGGTGATGGTCATGTTGTTGGCAGTAATTACACTATGTGGCATACTGCGCTTATTGTTTATAGGGTATAAAATAAATCGGGAAGAACGGCGAAAGAACAAAACGAAACAACATTTTGAGGAGAAACTGGATTTTGTTATGCGTAACAAAGCGAACTATGATGTCGAGGAAATCCAGGCTCTTCTGGACTATGATGTAAGTAAAGTGAAAAAGTGGAAATGGGAATTGGTGACCGATCTTGTTCTTTCGGTCAAAAATACGGTAGAGAAGGCAAGTGCACTTAATGTTATTAATTATAAGAATTGCCTTGAAGCGTTGGGATTGACGCGTTTTTGGGAAAAACGTATGCGCGTTGCTGCCATTGACCGTCGGCGTGAAGTCTTACAAATTGTGGGTGAAATAGATAATGGAGTGAATAGTGGGGTCCTCTCCAAGTCAACATTTCATAAAGATATCCAACTGCGTAAGGCAGCACGTGACCTGTATACCAGTCAAGACACCTATAACCCATTCCGATTTATGGAGGAAAACTTTGATGAAGCTTTCACTCAGTTGGATAAATTACGTCTTCATGCCACATTGATTAAAAAGTCAAATGAAGGTAAATTGCCCAATTTACTTCGCTGGATTAATAATTCAAAAAATCCAAATTATATCATTTTTGTGCTTCGTGAGATTGGTTTCTTCAAACAATATGAGGCTTCAGCAACTTTATTGACACTTCTTGATAAACAAGAGAATAAGGATGTGCGGGCACAGATCGTAATGACGCTTGGAGAACTCGACTATTTTGAATGTGCACCTGTGTTAATCGATAGGTTCGCCTTGGAGAATAGCAGTGTCAGAGAGGCTATCATTAAAGCGCTGGGTGGTCTGCGTGATGAACACACGTTGGCTTTCCTTGTAGAGACCTATCAGTCAACAGCAGATGTAAATATCAAATTGCTTGTGGCGCGTTCTATTAAATGTCATGGTGAACAGGGAAAGCAGAAACTTCATCAGCTAAAAGAAGACGCCCGATTTGGCGCCAAGGAGAAAGAGCACCTGCTGCTGGATCAGGTGTTTTCAGAAAATATTTTCGTATCAGCCTAAACTTTTAGAAAAATGGTATACTTCTTTACTTATCTTATTTACTTTTATGCAACTACACTTGCTATTTTCTATATAGCATTGCTCGTAATGAGCTATTTTAAAACGATACATTATCGTTATTCTTACACAAAAAGAGACGAACATTATCTAAAAAACTTTCCGAAAGAGGCGCCAGGAATATCTATTGTTGCGCCAGCATTCAATGAAGAAGTGATTATCTCTGATAGTGTCAACTCTCTTTTAAATCTCGATTATCCAACCTTTGAAGTAATTATTGTTAACGATGGTAGTAAAGACAAGACCCTAGCGATTTTAATAGACGAATTTGAACTAGAAGAAGTTCCTTATTATTATGTCTATAAAGTATACTGTAGGCCTGTTCATCGCATATTACGATCCAAAAACCCGGCTTTTAGTAAGCTCATTGTGGTCGATAAGGAGAATGGTGGAACAAAGGCGGATGCAATGAATGCAGGTGTTAATATGGCTCAATACGCCTATTTTATCAATACCGATGTTGATTGTATTCTTGCCAAGGATACCCTGAGCAAAATTATTTTGCCTGTATTGGATAGTGAACAGCATGTGATTGCAGTCGGAGCGACCATGCGTATGGTGAATAGCTGTTCGATAGACAAAGGACAAATTACACGTGTAAGACCACCAAAAGGCCTTATTCCTCTTTTTCAGGAAACAGAATATCTCCGATCTTATCTGGTAGCCAAAATGGGCTGGTCGATGCTCAATGCTATTCCAAACGTATCCGGCGGGTTTGGTCTCTTTGATACTCAAGTGGTGACCTCTGCAGGCGGCTTTGATTCGGCTTCTCATGCCGAAGATATGGATATGACGGTGCGGATGGTAGCCTATATGCGGGAAAACCGAAAGAAATACAAGATTGCACAATGCCCATATAGTCTCTGTTGGACAGAAGGACCACCAAATATAAAAGTGCTGAATAGGCAGCGTACCCGATGGGGACGTGGTATGCTGCAATTCATTATCGATCATCGGAAATTCTTCTTAAACAAGGACTATGGCCGGCTTGGATTGCTTGTGATGCCTTACATTGTCTTTTTTGAATTTCTGGCTCCAATAATCGAGTTTACTGGATTTTTATTCCTGTTGTTTTTATTGTTTACGCATCAGGTCAATTTTGATACATTTTGGATGATGTTGCTTTATGCATACCTCATTGGTCTCTCTGTATCTATCATTACCGTATCGTATGATCTGGTATTGAATAAGCTTTACAAAAACTTTTGGGAATACCTCAAGCTCGTGCTGTTTTCGGCATTTGAAGCTATTATATACCATCCTTTGGTCGTGGTTTTTACCCTTAGAGGATACATTCAATATTTAACTAAACGAAATTTCAAATGGGGACAGATGACCCGTCAAGGGTTTTCGCCTTCAAAAAATGTTAACGCTGCCAATAACAATGTTTAAGAAGTTTACATACGCCAGTCTTTTTATAGGAATTTCTGGCGCTTTACTGCTGGCAAATCCCAGCTATGCCCAAAGGGCCGGAACGACAATTGAACGAAATAAAGATGCCAACGAAATTAATGAACTCTATAGCCAGGGAAAGTGGGAGGAAGGAAAGAAAAAAGTCGATGAATTTCTTCAAAAAAATCCCAAAGATTCCGATATGCGGATGCTGCTCGGGAAATATTATCTTCATCGGCAACAGTACGATAAAGCGCGATATGAGCTTGTAAAATCACTTGAATATGCTCCCGCAAATGTGGAGTCCAAGCATATGCTTGTTGCTGTGGAGACCGAAACACAGCGCTATTCGAGCGCGATCTGTTATATCAATGAACTATTGGAGGTTAATCCTTATTGGAAAGGCTTGTGGCGCAAGAAAATTGAATTGTACCGGACCATGGGCAACCAGGTCGAGGCAGATCGCTTATTGAAGCGTATCGCCCAGATTTATCCAGAGGATACCGAACTTAAATCGGATCAGAATTATCTCCTGGAGAAACGTAGCGCAGAAATTAAAAAATCAGGCAAGCTTGATCAATCCATTGAAATGGGCAAAAAATTGATCGAAGATCAACCTCGAAAACAGGATAGTTACTTTTCGATTATCGATAACTATATCAAGGCGGGCGATTTTAATAATGCACTGGTCTACACCGAAAGGGCACTAAATCAGTTTCCCCGAGATGCTGCTTTTGTGCAGAAGAAGATTGCAATATTAGAGCATCAACAACGGTATCCTGAAATCCTGACATTTTTGGATGATCAACTTAAACATGGTGGTAGTGGCAGTTTGCGATCGCAATACAATTATTTTTTGCTTGAAGCGGCACGAAATGCTAAAAATAATGACCCTGCGAGCTTATACGGAAAAATATTTGATGGCGCACCTGGAAATAAGGAGGCTTTTGATTATGTGTATAATGACCTAATAGCAAAAGAGCAGTATGAAGGTGCTATTGTTGCTTTAACTAAACATCGTCGTAGTGTAGGCGGGAGTAAGGAGTTAGACATGAGAGAATTGACGGTGTACAAGCGTATGGGTAATCAAGCCAAAGTATCAACTTTGACGAAAACCTATTTTGCAAAATATCCCGGAGATACCGATCTCCGTGAATCCTATGTCACGCTCACTTTACAGCAGGCGAAAACGAGTTTTCAGGATGGAAAAATTGGGGTAGCCATTAGTGATTGGAAAGATGTCATACGTTATGGGGATGATGCATCGATAGCGATAGCGCAACAGGGATTGTACAATGCTTATGTGACAGAAGGTCGGTATCAGGAGGCGATTGTTGTTTTGGACGATATTCTCCTTGACGAGCCAGGCGATGCAACACTGCTGTTAAAGAAATCGGATCTGTACAATAAGCAGGGACGCTACGATCAAGCGCTTTTGATTTACGAACAGGTGTTGGGTAGAGCGAATGAGGAAGAGCGTCAGCGTTTGTTGAGCGGCTATAGTGACATCATGATACCACGCGTCAAAAACCTACTTGAAGCGTATAAACTCACTGAAGCGCAACAGTCTGTCGACAGGTGGCTCACCGTTGATCAATATAATCAAGATGCACTGCTTTATATGATCAATATCTGTTATCAGCTGAAAGACAACGATGCCATGTTGCGTTATGCACAGATTGCCGAAGGACAATATGCCGATGATGTCGCGTTTAAGATAAAACTCGCCGAAGCAATGACACATAAGGTAGAAAAACTTGCGGACTCTTGGGCGCTTTTACATAGCCAGGTAAAACTCAATCCCTTCCACATACCTTTGGTAAATACTTTCACAAATACGACAGAGGAATACGCCGGACGCTTGCTAAAGGGAAAGGAGCATGAGATGGCCTTGACCGTCATCGACACTGCATTGCACTACAAAGACAACAAGGTGCTGAAATATATGAAAGGCCTAGCTTACGAGGGACTAAGAAATTACGATTCGGCATACTATTATCAGAAATTTTATGAACCCTCACTGCTGGAATTGGATGATTTCAAAAGCCATCTCAATTATCTGGGGCAAAAATCTTTTCATAATACGGTTTCAGTATCGCATTTAAGGGCTAGGTTTGGTGATGACTATGCCATTTCAACGATCTCTACAGTCGATTATACCCGACTAAATGCATACGGAAGCACTTACACGGGGCGGGTAAATTATGCTGGTCGTGCTGAAGGCAAGGGAGTTCAGGGACAATTTGAATGGGCAAGACCATGGACAGCAGATTTGTCTAGTCGCATGGATGTCGCTTGGGCCAATAAGTATTTTGCTAAAATTGCCTTGAATGCAACCGCAATTTATACCTGGAAACCCTCTTGGGAAGCCGAGGCGGGATTGGGTTTTCGGAGTTTCTATACCAAGCAAAATCTGTTTAATCTGAATCTCGGAATCAGCAAGGAAATCGAGGATTTTCGCCTTAATGCCAAGTTGAGCAATTTCTATCTGAATAGCGCTGGTCAAGGGCGATATCTCTATAGTCTAATGGGAAAAGCGCAGTACTTTATGAATCCCAAAAACTATGTATTAGCCATGGGAAGTATTGGTAACTCCCCCGATATTGACTTGTTGGACAATCAATTCTATAATAGTTTTAATGTCTTCAATGCGATGGTAGGAGCAGGATTAGGACGATCTATCAGCCGTAATATTGGCGTGAGCGCAATTGGTACCTGGTATAATTTCCAAACAGGAAAAGAGTTGGACAACAGTACTTACCGAAATTTATATAATCTATATCTTCAGTTAAATGTATCTTTTTAAGGTCGCCATATTATTTATTTTACAAATTTTGCTGTTAAGCTGTGCGGGTGAGGCGAGTACATTCAAGTTTGAGTCGCCACAGCTCACCATAGCATCCAATGGTGATAAAAGCAGTCGTAATGCGGCAGATTATTTATACTATCACCTAAAAAAACGCATTCAAAATAGAACGGCCTTTCAGGTAAAACGTTCGGATCAGATCAATCTTCAGGGAGCAAACACGGTGTACCTGGAGCTTGTTTCGGATTTGGATTCCGATTATGAAATCCGTAATGAAAAAGATCGGCTTTCTATCTTTGGACGCGAGTATGCTACACTATGTTGGATTTCCTATCTTTTAATTGATCATTTCTCAAATTTCCATCAGTTGGATGTCGCTGACCTGCCACCCAACTACCTAAATTTTAACAGTCATAAAGGGCATTTTTCGATGCAATACCGCGAGCCTCATTTACCATCAAATCTGGACGCGGACTATGCCGGGATACTGTTGACCAAAGCTACAGATCGGGACTGGGGAATTTGGGGGCATAATCTAAAACGCGTTTTTGGAAATAGCATACCGACCAATTCCTATGCATTCGTAGACGGAAAGAGAATAAATGAGCAGTATTGTTTTTCAGCACAGGAAACCTACAATGCGATAAGTTCATATATAAGAGATCAATATGGAGATGGAACAAAGGCACCAACCCATTTTATGATAGCTCCAAATGACAATGACTTGGTTTGTACTTGTAACGACTGCCAAAAAAAGGGGAATACGAAAACCAGTGCCACTGCAGCAGTTGGCGATCTGCTTAATCGGCTGGCACAGGAATTTCCAAAACACCATTTTTTTACCCTCGCTTATCGATCCACTGCCGAAGCGCCGAAAAGAATGTTAATGGAGAATATCGGTGCATTTGTTAGCACGATCGATTTGCCAAAAACTGCATTTCTCGATTTGAATTCGGTTGCTGTGTCTAGTTTTTCAATGCTAGCGAACAATTGGAAAACAAAGGTGAGGGATCTGTACAGTTGGGATTATGTTTCAAATTTTGACGACTATCTCACGCCATTTCCGGTCATGGAGCGTGTAAAGAAACAGCTACCTTTTTTTAATAGCCTTGGAATTGATGGGCTATTTCTAAATGGTAGTGGCTATGATTATAGCTCGTTCGAAGATGTCAAAACTTATGTATTTGCCGCCTTAATGATCGACCCATCGTTGGAAGTGCCGCAATTGATAACAAACTACTTGCAACGGTTTTATCCAAATACTGGAAAATTGCTGTCAAATTACTTAATTGGACTGGAGCGTAGCGCCCTTAAAAGAAACCACCCAACGGATGTTTACTCCTCCTTTCGCGAGGCTTTACGGACGTATATTGACCAGGAAGAGTTTTTTCATTTCTATGAGAAATTGATCCAATTGAATAAGTTCACCGTGGGTAATGAACGGGAGAAAATCGACAAATTATTAACGGCATTGGCTTATACCAAACTTCAAATTCAGTATGCCAGCGCAGGAAGAATGCAGGACGATATGAAAAGGACGCCAAAGTTGGAAACCAATAGCGATAACAAAGAAGAGGCACTGGATAGACTGTCTGCCTATACAACCTATGCTGACCTGAAGAACTACAAGGAAGAGGATGGAGCAATTCATAGGTATATCCAGGACTGGAAAGCGTTTGAGGAAAATTCCTTCAAGCGGAATGACTTTGCGCAAGCACAAGCAACAGGGTTGATATCGAAGCAAAGTTTTGAAGATAGTTACTTATTAAGTGATGGGTTAGACGGTTTTGCCAGTGATTTTAATCAGGGCTGGTTCCTAGCGGGTGAAGATATCGTAGTTGACGGTATCTTTCATAATGAGTCCGAGCAGAAAAAGAGATTTACACTACGTTGCCTGGTGCATGCCAAGCATCGAATGCTAGTGCCAGATCATGTTGAATTCTTTTACAATGGCCGCAAAGTAGCAACTTATACGGCAAATGATTTTGAATTACAATCGGGAGTTGCTGTGTTGGAAAGGGAGGTCGAACTGGAGAAAAATGGAACGGTTCAACTAAGAATATACAAGAGTAAGGATATTAAAAAATCAGTAATTGCCTGTGATGAGATACGGATATATTAAAAATGCAATTTTCGCAGCTGCTATGCTGCTATTGGGGTCATGTATGGATATCGCAAACCGCAAGACCAGTATAGAAATTGAAGATAATGAGCGGCACTATTATCCATTGCTAGCCGGCCAGGAAAAAGATCTTTCTTTCAACTTGAAAAATACAGGTAAGAATCCGATGATGATCACTGATATCATTACTTCCTGTGGCTGCCTGAAAGTTGAAGAAGGGCTAGGGGCATTTTCCATCCCCCCAGGTAAGGAACGCTTATTGACATTCAGTTACAATAGCGCAAAAAATGTGGGTTACGTCAAACATTATATTACGTTATACGGAAATTTTGAGAAATCACCCATTCGCGAAATAATATTTGATATCAATGTGGTGCCAAATGCGATGTATACGAAAGATTATGAAGAGCTCTATAGTGAAGAGATCCGGGCGCAGGGTGGATTGAAAACCCTCGTAGACGGTGCAGAAAATAATAAGGGATATTTTATGGATGAAGATTTTAATAAGAGCATTCATGACAAATAGCTCTGGGCTATATCTTGGGAGATGTAATTCCTGTTAATTATTAGTTTATAATACGTTAGTGATGTCAGTCATTTTCGAGATGATAGTTGTCATTTTTAACACAAATTTAAAATAGGATATTTAGCGCCGATGATAGGTTTGCCTATATGGTTATTTATCTAATATATGGATACTGTAATATACGAGCCGAAAGAATTGCTGGTGGCCTTGATTGAATTGGAGAAAAGGTTAGCCACGGCACTTGGAAAATATTGCCCAAATAATGAGTTACTATTATCAGAGGATCTGGATAAGGCACTCGAGGATTTTTTGCAATTGCGTGAAGTCGCCGACAATGAGATCGGTTATCTTTCCTCACAATTGGCCCTTATACATTTGGAACGGGAAATAGAGCGTACGATCGAAGTTGTTATTGATTCCAATAATCTACGCGCATACTACGATTACAATGAATATGTCGTGAGGAAAGATGTAAAAAAGTTAGTGCAAAAAAGACAATGGCAGACCAAAGATGTGTTCTTGGCTGCGTTACTCGGAGGACTATTGACACTACTGCTGTCGTGGTTTTTTGTTTTGGATTAGAATATAAGTTTTACGAATATTTTACTGCTGTATAGGTTTATGATGAAGCCATTTATTTTTGTTTTTTTATTATTTCTCGTTTTGCTACAGCATAGTTACGGCCAGAAATTAAAGGAGGATCAGTTCAACAAACGTTACCTGGATGTTGTTGTATCTTTGGTAGCCATTGACATAAAGGAGGCGGAACGCGTTGCAGACTCTTTGCGACATGTCGCTAATACCGATGAACAGAAAATTAAAGTTTATATGTTGTGGTCTAAGCTTTATGAAAATAAAGGTGATATGAAACAGAGTATTCAAAGTGCTATGCGCGCGGATACAATCTCCAATGCAACCATGAACTTTTCCTGGCAGGCAACGACCTCGGGCTCACTGGCAACCTCGTTCCGTCAATTGGGCCTACTGAAAGCATCCGAGAGTTTTTTGAGAAAAGCTGAAGTTTCCAATGAAAATCAAACTGATCCGATCATGAAAATGCTTACACGTATCAATATTTTACATGAAAGAGCATTTCATAGTTTTGCCCAGGGTAATTATTTGGATGCCAAAGCATATGTGGTTAAGGCTTCATCCTATATTCAACACAATGCCAATGATGATAAAAAGGCATTGCTCATTAAAGCTACAAATGATCAGCTTATGGGAATTTGTGCCTTGAATTTAGGCGATTTGGCGGCTGCAGATTCTTTTTTGAACTCTTCCTTCGATAAAATTAAAACGGTTGAAAGTAATCTCAAACCGTATATCTATCGTGCTCAGGCCGAAGTGGCACTTGCACGCAATGATCTGAAAAACGCAAAGAAATACCTGGATTTGGTACAACCTTATCTCGAAAATGGTAGCGTAGAGGAACTAAGCATGTTAACCTACGAAACGTTGTCAAAATATTATAAGGAAAGTATAGATGAAAAAAAGTCACTTCAATATCGTTCCCTTTTTATTGACCTCAAGGAGAAAAGAGACAATGTAGCGAAGAGTATTTCCGATGATCTCATAGAAAACCTCAATGAAAGAAAGTTTTTTTATAGGAATAGGTTAATCTTCGCATTGGGCGGTATCACTGTGATCTTACTTTTGGCGACTGGCGTGATCTTGTTTTTTTATGAAAAACAACGGAATTATCGAAAAAAGTATGTTGATCTAATGGAAAAACAACCTGCAAAAATGGTTATTGGCAGCCCGCAGATCAAGCCCGAACTTCTGCTAAATGAGCGCGTAGAAAATCCGGGCAATATCAAAGCGAAAGAGGTTAATATGTCTAAAGAAACGGAAGACCGATTATATCAGTTCCTGCTCAAAAAAGAAGCCGAGTTATTTTATCTGGAAAAGGGAGTTACACTGAGCCAGCTTGCAGCCAGCATGGGAACGAACAGCCGTTATGTAACCTATATCATCCAAAAGTTCAAAGGCAAAGACTTTTACGATTATCTCCAGACAAGGCGGATTGATTATATTGTGGATAAGATCCGTACTTCTCCGGAGCTCCTGGATTTTAAATTATCCTATCTTGCAGATATGTGTGGCTTTGCATCATTAAGTAAATTCTCTTCTTCCTTTAAAACCGTTACCGGAATGCCACCTTCGGCATTTGTACATTTTGTAAAAATGGAAATGGAGCAATATAACCTTTAGCAAGCTAGTCCGTTTTGGCACTAGTTTCATCGTCGTAGTGACGCATAATGTAATAAAAATAGTCTATCATCTTCAGGTAGTTTTCAATGCTGATGTATTCATTGGTACTATGCATACTCTGCTGTTCAGCGTGATTAATTTTAATGGGCATAAAGCGATAAATATGATCACTGAGATTTTGGTATTTGATAGCGTCTGTTCCGCCAACGGTCAGGTAAGGCGTAACAATAAGATCAGGGTATAGTCTGCGGATAGAAGCTTCCATCATCTTATACGCTTTAACGTCTGTTGGTGAGACTTTGGATGCTTCTCGGGCATTGTCGACCTGTTCGATCTCAACATCAAACCCGCTTGTAGCCTGCTCGACATGATCCCGAACTTCCTGTATGGTGTTTTCAGGCAATAGCCTAAAATTGACGACAAATTCAACTTCAGGTGAAAGTACATTGGGGGCATCGCTGCCCTTCATCATCGTCAGTGCCGTAGTTGTTCGCACGAGGGCATTAGTCGAATGGTTTTTCGTTAGTTGAGCCAGAAGTAAAGGTTCCATAATCCAGCGATTAGCGATCGCAAAGCGGGAGGCAAAAGGCATACTACCACCAACCTGTTGAAAGAAGTTTTGGATAATAGGGCCGATCTGTGCTTTCATCTGGTGATTTTCTAAGCGCTGCATGATGACTGCCGCTTTACCAATTGCACTCGTTGTTGGTGGCATCGAAGAGTGCCCACCAAGACCTTTAACCTTTATTTTCAGGGATAAAAATCCCTTCTCCGCACAACCGATCAATGCTACATCGGAGCTGATTCCCTTGACCGAGCCCTTTTCCAGAATGAGACCACCCTCGTCATAAACGGCTTCGAATTTAAGGCCTTTTTCTTTGAAGTAGTCTGCTATTTTAGCTGCGCCGCGTACGCCACCAACTTCTTCATCAAAACCAAAAGCGAGGTAGATATCCCGCTTGGGCTGTACCTGTTCTCGAACCAACTGTTCCGTAGCTTCAAGTAAGGAGAAGAGCATGCCTTTCATATCTAAGCTTCCGCGGCCATAAATGCGGCCGTTGGCTACTGCCCCCGAAAAAGGTGCATAGTCCCATTCTTCGGCTATTTCGCTAACAGGCGGTATTGCCTGGTCTCTAGGCTGAAATAGCGTTGAATCGTTGTTTTTTATAGCAGCTGAACCGGGAGGAACAACATCCATATGCGAAAGAAAGACTAGCGGAAGCAAGCTATTGTCGCTTCCCTTGAGTCGAATGACCAGCGCGTGGCCATTGACCGTATAGGTTTCCAGAGAGCGATAGATCAGTGGAAAATTGTGCCTGATGTAACTATTAAGTTCTTCAAAAGGAACATGATTAAATAATGTCGAGTCGCCAATAGAGATTGTGGCTATTTTGATGCCGCCGGCAAATCGGGCAACAAGGCTATCATTGACCGCTGGCTGCACAGGCGTTGCAGCAGATTTTTTGACACGCGTAAACGGGTAAGTCAGCGTTCTAATTAAAAGCCCAATGATAAATAGGATAAGTAAGACAAAAAGGATTAAGAGAATTTTCTTCATAACAGACACCTCATATTAACATAAGAACTTACCTTATATACGCTGGGAAAAACCTGTCCAGCGTATATCCTGTTGTTTCTAGTAGAACACGAAAGCCCTTCGTTTGTTTCTTATTTCCCGTTAAATGTGCAATAGCTCAAATTCCTGTTGAACTGTTTCTTGCCCATTGACGATAATTGAAATTTTATGTTTCCCTGCATAGAATTTACGGGTAGTAATCAATTTGAAAGATTGCTTTCGCTCGATACGGTTTATTTCAGTTCCCTGATAGATTCGTTCACTAATTTTAAATACCTTTCGAGATAGCTGACCATTTGACTTTTGATAATACAACCCATACTCCAGACGTAGTGATCTGGCGCTGCTGCTTCCATTCTCAATTTCAAAGGAAAAAATAAGGTGTTCACCTATTTTAACTGCCGGTGTATGGATACTGAGATTCCTAATATGAAAATCACTACTATCCAGTCCATAAAAGCTTAGAATCGCTGGATGTCCTTGTTTGAGTAAGGTACGGCAGCCATGTTTGATGATGGCATCTGTATTTTTACTGATGCCATTCCACTGCTGGGCAATGGTCAGAACGAGATGGGGATGATCTTTGGCAATATCGTTGAGATTGTTGGCCACACTTCTTCTGACGCTCTCGGATGGGTCATTATGGAGGTTTTGGAGGATAGGCAGGATAGGGGAAGGGTCGTTTTTCAACGCTGGAATTGCCATCGCCCAGGGGAGTCGGGGCCTAGATCCTTCACTTGCGAGGCGTCGAACTTGAGGATGTGGGCTTTTGGACCATCTTTCCATTTCCGCGATCATACGAGATCCATAGTTGATAATAAATGGACGGACGGCAAATTCGCAGGTTATGAATCTCGTGACGATTTCAAATGACTGCACAGCTGTTTCAAAATCTCCGATGCCGTAAGTTTCGATATAGTCCGGAAAAATAACATATTCAAGGCCTCCCCGATGCTTCGTTTCTAGGAGATGTTCCACCACTTGTGTTAGTAAGGCCGCTGCTTCGGGAAAGGATGCCGGCATAAATTCATGTAAGGCCGCTGTGCTATGTTTTGTACGCTGTTTCCATTCCATTTCATGAAAACTGCCTGAAAAAACGCGTTTGATAAACTGTTCTCTGTTAAAACTGTTGTCAACGCGGTGGAACTGATCGGCAATAAACTGATAAAATTCCGGTGTATATATATCTTTAATTAGGGCCATGAGTTGAAGAAATAGCTGTTAAATATCGATTAAGGAAGACAAGATACTAATTTTTAGACTTTAGTATCTTGTCATGTGAGCGGATTAGTTCGTGGCTTCTACGCCAAATTTTTTGATCGCCTCAGAGCTCAGCGGAGTGAAAAAGTTAAGCATGTTACCATCGGGATCACAAAAAAGCAATGAGCGATTACCCCAAGGCATTGTTGTCGGCTCCTGAATGATTTTTGAAGCACTATTTTTGATCCGAATATATTCATGATCTACATTTTCCACTAAAAATTCAATAATAATAGGGGCCATGTTACCAAAGATAATGGGGCTGTCGCTAAACATTTGCATCGTACGAGTACTTCCTATAGCTATGGTAATCGAACTGGTGGAAAGCTCGGCAAAATCTGGTGTAAACCATTGAGCGGCGAGCCCCAGTATTTCTTCATAGAATCTGACGGACTGCTGAATGTCATTTGCAATCAGTCGAATGGATGTTAGTTTCATGCTGATATAAATTTATTGATGACAAAGTTAAAAGGGCCATTGACAATAGTCTGTCAATAGCCCGATTGAAACTGTCAATAAATTTACTTATCCTTGCTAGATTAGTACGTCGTCAATAATTCCAAATTCTTTTGCTTCTGCAGCAACCATCCAGTGATCCCGGTCGCTGACATCATGTACGCGTTGATAGCTCTGTCCACTGTGTTTGGCAATAATATCATACAGCTCTTTCTTGATTTTCAGCACTTGATTGGCTGTAATTTCGATGTCCGAAGCCTGGCCTTGAACACCGCCAAGTGGCTGATGAAGCATCACCCGTGCGTGTTCCAGCGCGCTACGTTTGCCGGCAGCACCGCCGCAGAGTAATATCGCACCAAAGGAGAGTGCCATACCAGTGCAGATCGTTGCAACATCCGGGCTGATCAATTGCATTGTATCATAAATACCTAATCCGGCATACACTTCGCCTCCGGGAGAGTTGATATACAGTTGTATATCTTTTTTTGGATCGACAGATTGAAGGAATAACAGTTGGGCTTGTACGATATTGGCGATGTTGGATTCTACGGGAGCACCCATAAAGATAATACGGTCAATCATCAATCTGGAAAATACGTCCATTTGTGATACGCGCAATTCGCGTTCTTCGGTGATATATGGCGTCATGGCCAACGGAATGCGCGACTGCTCGATGCCTGAAATATAATGATCCACCAGATCTTTTTGGACATAACAATGCCCTACCGCAAATTTGCGGAATTCATTTTTGTCAATCGTCATGATATTAGGAATTTAGGATTTGCTAAATAGCTTTATTATTTTTTTTCTAAAAGAGACATGTTCAGGATGCGTAAATAATGCCTGCGTTATGGCTTCAATTTCCATTTTCACTTGTTTGCGCCCGAATTGCCGAATAGCTGCATAAGCTTTTTGTTGCGCAATAACCTTGTGTGCCAACTCTTCGTCCAACACCAATTTCGCTTCAAAAAGCAGTGCATCTTCCGGCTCCGCTATTCCAAAGATAAACGCTTCTATCTGCTGAGTTTCATTCCATGAAGTCATCATAAACCAGGGATTTTTGTTTAACGGATTCTCTAACTTTCTCTAGGCATTTAAATTTCTGTACAGTGGCGCTCCTTGTTCCCGAATAGCCATATTCATCTGCAATTTCCTGCAGTGACATTTGATCATAATAGAAGCTTTTCAAGAGTTCTAAACATTTACGCCCAGCAGTCTCCAAAAAACGAAACAGCCTTGTGCTAGAAGGAGACTCTTCGGTTGTCAAAGCAATATCCACTTGATCCAGGGGAAGGTTTGGACTGGATTGACCATACCGTTTTAACCATAGATTTTTGGCTGTTCCAACCAAATAGCCAATATCGTTGTTTAGTGGTGCTGCTGTTAAAAGAATCTTTTCATAATACACCAGCAAAGCGTCCTGAAATACATCTTTGGCTTCATCCAAATTACCTCCCATGCGACTGATATACTTAGCCACGATGGGAAATGTACTTTTATACAAGTTCATAAAGAGCACCTGTCGGTCTATTGTTCGATTTGAATTGATCAATTGTTGCATAGCAATATCATTTATAGACATGTACCAATTTAGCGAAAAGTATCACCTTTTATTTGAAAAATTAGTTAAACAAAAATGCTTCCCTTTTTTGGGGAAGCATTCATTCGCTTATCTGATTTAGCTTATTCCAGTTTATGTTTCTACTGCTCAAGGCTATTTTTTTAAATCCAGTTCCATCTGGATATTACATCGTTGATAAGGACTTGGATAGCCGCTAATCTTTTGGAAACCCAACTTGTAATAGAGATTGATTGCAGGTTTCAAAATGGTGTTGCTCTCGAGAAACAGTTTTGATGCCCCTAAGGTTTTTGCTTCTTCAATAATTGCTCTTCCCAAAAGGTAGCCTATACTTTTGCCTTGCACTGTTGGGGATACCGCCATTTTTGCCAATTCATAGTCAAAATCGGGATGATTCATTTTAATAAGTGAGCATACACCTACAGGTTCATCGTTATAAAGAGCAACCATAATTTTACCCCCTTTTGCCAAAATATACTCCTCTGGATTGTCAAGTGCTTTATGGTCAGTTTCTTCCATTTCAAAATAGGTAGAAATCCATTCCTCATTCAAAGACTTAAATGCCAGGCGGTATGTTGAATTGTATGGAACAATGTTGACATCCTTACTTTCACGCATTTTCTTTTGTTCCTGAACGCGTTTCAACAAGGATTTTTGTTCAAGGAGAAATTCCCATTCAGCTAAAGCTTCCCATAGATTGTGCGTGGCTTCCTGGATAATCCCATCTATGGCGCGATCGATATCGATGCATTGAATTTTCATTCTTTCCCAAAGCATTTTTCCTTTATCGGTCAATCCAACCATATTTCGCCGTTTATCCACAGAGCGAAGGTTATCCTCTACAAGACCTGCGTTGATCATTTCTTTAACGATTTTAGTGACTGATGGCTGGGAGTGGCCAATCTCTGTTGCTATATCGGTAATTGTTTTTGAATCACCCTCAGACAAGATAAAGAAAACGGGAAACCACTTGGGCGCAAAATCAATCTGATAAAGCTCATGTAATCGGGCGGCCTCTTCCGTGATATTTGAAGCCATGTAGCGCAATCTGCTTCCTAATGCTATTTTTCCTGTTTTTTCAAATAGTTTCATTGTATTATAAGTAATTATATAACCAGTTATGTAAATGTAGGAAAATAATTTAAATGTTGTAAAATTTAAATTTTAAAATTCTGCTGAAACAAAAATATATCGTTGCTTTTTTCGTTATATTTCAATAAATTCAAAGCATAAAAAACCAGAACCCCTTAAAATAGACCGAAGGACATGAACGAGTTAGAAACTTATTTCCGAAATAATGATGCGAAGCTAATCAATAAATGGATGCATTATTTCGATGTATACGACAGACATTTTAGTCGTTTCAAAGGCAAAGAGATCGTGGTGTTGGAAGTTGGGGTTTTTCAGGGCGGAAGTCTTCAGATGTGGAAGAACTATTTTGGTGATCGTGCGAAAATTTACGGTATCGACATCAATCCGCACTGTAAGGAACTCGAAGAAGAGAATGTAGAGATATTTATTGGTTCACAGTCGGAACGGAAGTTCCTACGCCAGGTAAAAGAATCCATTCCGCCGATCGATATATTGATCGATGATGGCGGCCATACGATGATACAACAGATTGTGACATTTGAGGAGCTTTTTGATCATGTGAAAGATAATGGCGTTTACCTTTGCGAAGATTTACATACATCTTATCAGGTATTTTATGGTGGTGGCCATAAAAGGAATGGTACTTTTATTGAATACAGTAAAAATTTTATTGATTACATCAATGCTTACCATTCCGAACAACGTGGACTGAAGGTCAATGGATTTACGCGTTCGGTAAGTTCCCTACACTATTATGATAGCATCTTGGTCGTGGAGAAGCATCGAAGGGATGAAGCGCCGATACATATGAAGACAGGAGCGGCGACAGTGAAAGATTTCAATGCGGCTCCCACAGGATTCGATGGATTAAAATGGAAGATTAAGAAACCTGCTTTGACCATGATCAACAAGTTGCTCCGTTTTTTCCGTATTGGCGGGTTTATGTGGCGTTAATAGTTTGTAGAGATAGCACCTTTCATGTGTATTGTGTTGTTGTTATCTGAAAAAGATGCTTAAAACGTATTTTTCCCACCGTCACGGGGTAATAAAGGGTAAACGAGTCTTGAAAAATTATAAAATAGTTGAATTTGTAAACGGAAGGAATGATTATGGCAACATGTTTTATGCTTCAATAGATTACATTTGTAATGTAACAAAAACTACATCTACAAAAGATATACTTACCTCGCTTCGGTCTCCAAGAATCCGTCAAGTTCCGCCGGAGTGGGTAAGTTTCTTTACCCAATAATATATGTTCATTTATTCCTTTAGCACTGCAATATTTAATTAATTTGTAGTCTATCCTTTTTGATATTGACAGATTCTATTGTGTTAATGTTGGATGATCTTGCCGCAATATAATGCTCCATTTCGATTTTTCCGACGTAGATCCTCGGAATTTAGTTCAGCTTTCCTTTTAGAGAAGATTTAAGTAATATGTATGCTGTTAATATATGAGTGTCAAAAGTATAGTGTATATCATTTTATAGATTGGATAATTTGGTTTATTCCTTGCGCGATTTAAATTTTTACTTATACTATTTGTTGCCTTAGAATAAAAAACAATAGAAAATGAATTCAAATCATTTTTTATTGTTTTTGAAGACTGATCAGATGAAAAAAAATACTAGCCTAGTTGATAAATAAATTTGTAAACAAATGGAATGATTAGGATAATGAAAGAAAGGACTAATGAATTAGCTTTGTTCTTATTACGATATGGCAAAATTATTAGCTATAACATTTAATTTGCCTAGTTCCGGTTCCCAAAGAATCCGTCAAATAGACTGCTAAAAATCCCACCGTATCTGTATGAGTGGGATTTTTTATGTTTTATAATGAATTCCCTTGGACAGTATAACTTTTTTCAAATTGGATAAGGGGAATAATTTAAGATACAATAAGAGTAAAATAGCACTGACGTATGGGAATATTTGAGATTACATTAACGAAATATGGCGAATATCAGTTTCAATTAATCGCAGACAATGGACAGGTAATTTTAAATAGTGAATGTTATATAACTAAAGAAAATTGTTTAAATAGCATTGCTTCCATCCGTAGAAATGCAAAAGATGATACTAAAATTAAGTGTAGAGCCATCAGTGGAAAACTCTATTTTGAGTTAACAGGGACTAATGGCCAGATCATAGGTAGTGGCCTAAAGTATGAAAGCTTGACCAGTTTAATAAATGCAATTGAATTCGTCAGATCATTTTCTGAAACAGCATTGATCAATGACCGGACTCTTTAGTCATGTGTTTAATGATCTTAGGATAATATTTAATGTCCAATAATGTAGCCCTTTATTTTTCCTGAATGATCTACTTACAAAAACTTACTACATCGAACCGTATAGGTCAGCTCCTTTTTTTCTAATAGATTAGATTAACAAGGAGTTATAAGAAAACAAAAAAGGCAGATCATTTGATCTGCCTTTTGGGTAAGTAATCGGGCTCGAACCGACGACCCCTAGAACCACAATCTAGTGCTCTAACCAACTGAGCTATACCTACCGTGATTTTGATGTCACAAAAGTAGTATTATAGCTTATATGTTCCAAATGTTTTTTAAACTTTTTGACTAAACAATTGTCTATCAAAAGGTATAATTTTCAAGCATGCCCGTTTAGCGACCCTGGAGAATAATATTTAGGTAATATTTTCAGGTTAAATGCCTAAAAAAGCAGCTTGGTCTTTAATTTGTATACTATATTTTATGGGAAAATTTTTAAAATTTTTAATTATCGTAGCCATTTTGGCAGTGGGCGCTTGGTTCGTGTATAAAAAATATAACAGCGGACCGACGGTGGAAAGCAAACATCAGTTGTTGGTGGATCGTATTGAAGCAATGGGAAAACTGGAATTGGTCAAATATCGATACAGCGATGTGGTGGAGCATAAAAACGTGAATACGTTTTTACCGGATGCAAGTGTATTGTTAATTGTCAAAGCAGATGCAGTAGGCTGTGTGAACCTTACAAAACTTAGTCCGGAAGATATCAAGGTGGTAGGGGATTCGGTTTCCATCAAATTGCCGGCTCCAGAAATCTGCTACATTAAGATCGATCATGAAGCATCCAAAGTCTATGATACCAAAATGGCTTTCTTGCGCGAAGCAGAGCTTGTGGATGAAGCTTACAAAGCTGCGGAAAAAGCTGTTGCTGATGATGTTAAGAAATCAGATATTCTGCAGCAAACCAAGGCCAACGCAACCACCGTGTTTAAACCGCTCTTACAGGGATTGGGGTTTTCGAAAATCAATCTGACTTTCGAATAAATTCAAAAAAAAGCTAGGCAATGTTAACATTGCCTAGCTCTCTACAATAAATCTAATCTCCAGCCATCTCTCGACGGGTGGATTTCATAATTATGCTATTATTAAGCAAAGAACAATAGCCAAGTTATATTCGTTTTACTTTTTTGTTGATGTATCGGGTTGTGGTGTTGGCGGGATTTCTCCACGGGATTCTGCAGATGTGGTATCGCGATATTGTATCGTCGTGGTATCGTTGGGAACGGAGTCCCGCATCAGTTCCTTTGATTTTTAATCATCAGTTTTAACGCCATTACATTTATAGGTTGCTAAGCAAATTAGACCGACGGTAATTAATTTTGTTGGGTTTTTCATATTATTTATTGTTTAATGATGGCATGCCGCTGCATACACTCAGCCGAAGAACAAAGCTCAGGTCAAAAGGATTTCGGATTTTAAATTAGCTATTATGATAGAAAAAGAAATCAAACATTATATTATTTGTTTTTAGATAAATTAAATTGTAAAAAACTTTTTTCAATTGAGTACTGTTCCTATGAGTACATAAGTTCATTAAACAGATAGATATGATTCAGATATTGCTTGTCGACGACCATCATTTGGTAAGATGTGGTTTTCGGCTGATTTTAGAAACGCAAGATGATATCGCTGTTTTGGCTGATGTTGAAAGTGCTGAGGCAGCCTTGGATGTTTTAAAAATCCATCATCGACCGGATATGATCCTTACTGATATTAATATGGGCGAAATGGGAGGGATAGCCCTCATTGAATTTGCCAAACAGAAATACCCCGATATAAAAATCCTTGCGTTGACGATGGAAAATGACAAACATATAGCGGCAAATGCATTGCGTGCCGGAGCAGATGGCTATTTAGTGAAGGATAGTAGTTGTGATGAGGTACTTTTTGGCATTCGGCAAGTTGCTAAAGGAGAAAAATATATCAGTGGTTCCTTAAGTGTTTCCTGTCTTAATGAGTATAAAAACTATGCGGGCAGGGCCCTGGACCTAAACCGTATTTTGTTAAAATATGATATTTCAGAACGGGAATTGCACGTTTTGGAACTAATCGCTGAGGGATATACCAATGGTGAGATTGCTGACCGTATTTTTTTAAGCAAACGTACCGTAGAAGGACATCGACAAAAACTTATCGAGAAAACCAATACAAAAAATACCGCGGGCCTTGTCCGATTTGGTTTTCATCATATGCTTTTACATTAATTGAACAACAACAATAGATGAATATGGCTACAAAGAATGAAAACCGCGTTGTCGGGACCAAAATGGAAAAAAGAAATAAAAAAGACCCGCATCTGCTGCGGGTCTTTTTTATAGTGGCCGAACCTATCCGTTAAAAACGGGTCTATTTTTTGCCCTGTTTGTCGATGGCTTTAATAAGTTCATCTTTTGTCATATCATGACGTCCTGTGATATCCATTTTCTTTGCCATTTCCAAGAGCTCAGCTTTGGTTTTTTCGGAACTTCCATTTTGTGAACTCTTAGACGCAGAAGCGCTTTTAGCAGTTGCTGGAGCTGATTTTTTTTCTTTGTTGTTGCTGTTGCCCTGCGATTGTCCTTTGGCAGTCGTATGGCTTGAACTTTTTGTTGTATTCATTATGTTCTGTTTTATTTGTTACTTATATGCTGAACATGTTACAGGTGCAAAAGGTTGGTCGTTTTAATACGTTATTGGATGGTACTATTACGCTTTGTTCTTTTTTCCATAGCAAATGCTTTGATAATGGCTTTATTAAAAGCGGGTAAATCGTCGGGCGTGCGGCTCGTAATAAGTTTATCGTCAACGACGACGTTACTGTCTTCCCATAATGCGCCTGCATTAATCAGGTCCATTTGAATGGCTTCGACAGACGTTATTTTTCTATCACGTACCAAATCCGCATTAATAAGTAATTGTGGACCGTGACAAATTGCCGCGATCGGTTTATCGCGTTCCCAAAAAGCATTGATCAAAGCAATAGCCGTTTTATTGGTTCTCAATTTATCTGGGCTTATGACTCCGCCGGGTAGCAGCAATCCATCGTACTGATCCTCTTCTGCCTCCTGAAGAGCAACATCGACAGGATAATCATTTGACCATTCATCACCATTTTTTGCGCGAACTTTTCCTTTAGCCGGTGATAAAATATCTGTTTTGGCGCCTGCATTTTCCAGCGCTTCTTTGGGACTGGTCAATTCAATTTCTTCAAATCCATCGGCTACCAATATGGCAATCCGCTTATTTTTTAAATTTTCCATATCTAAAGTTTGTTTGTATTATATGTTTTGTGTTCTTAAAAGGAACGGATCTAAACCTACGAAGGTTTGAAATAAATTACCTTCGAGCTGGGGTTTGTCAGTTGCCATAATGTCAAGCTAAAGTTGATTTTGAATAAAAAGTAACGGATAAAACTACACCAAACGAATAAAATTTAATTAAATATCGATAAGTGCAAAGCAGGTATCGTCGCCATGATGAGCTTTCAATACAGGTACTGCCACATTATAAATGGGTATTCCGGCAGGGGATAGGGCTTTGAATTTTCCCGCATGCGCATGCCCATGAAAGGCGGCAGTAACTTTACGCCGCTGGAGCGGCTCCATTAAATGTGTTGAGCCTAAAAAAGGATAAATCTGTTCGGGTTCACCCAATACTGTTTCTGCGATAGGTGCATAATGGAGCAAAGCGACTTTTTTTATAGCTGCATGCTCTTGCTCTAACCTTGCCAACGCGCGGTCCAGGAGCAATGATTCGTTAACAGCTTCCTGCACAAAACTTTTCATGGCATCTTCGCCGAACATCGATAACATATAACGGTCAAATCCTCCACCAAATCCTTTTATCCCAGCAAAACCAATATTTTCGATCACGATTGCTTCGCCGTCCAAAACCGTAATTTTACTGTCGGTCAAAATTTGGCGAATCTGTTTCTGCCGTCCCTTTTCATAATCGTGATTTCCTAATACGGCGACGACCGGAACTTTGATGGATTGAAGTTCGGCAACGAGTAATTCAGCTTCTTCTTCATCACCCGTGTCGGTTAAATCACCACATAATAGCAGGACTTTTGCCTTTTCTGAAATCTCTTCAAATTTTGTTTTCCATTTTCCATGCTGATAAGCATTCATATGTATATCGCCCAAAGCGGCTATTGTTGTCTTTTTATTCATCTCAAACAGTTTTTATGGTATATGATTTATACGCCCATTCTTTAATATCGATCTCATATTGCGTCTGGTCGATGAGCGGTCCCAGGCAAACTTTCTCTAAGCAAGGAGGTAGTTCATACTGATCTGCTGCCCGCTTAATAAGCTGATCAAATAAGTCCTTTGGAAGAATATCGCGATAGTCATGCGGATAGGTAAACTGAAAGATGAGCATTTGAGCCAACAAGAGGTGCCAATGTTGATCCATCCGCGCCAATAAGCGATCCCAGTCCAGTTTCTTCCCATATTTTAGCCAAATATGGTTTATATCGGCGCTGTCGTGCCGCTCTCTGTTTTGCACATACAGTTTACACCAAACGAGTTCCTCTGCGGGCATATAACGTACTGTTGTATCAAACAGCACTCCTTCAGGCCCCCTGTCAAACCAATCTTGTTCCACAGTACAATTGTGGTTAACACTATCAAAAATAATATCAATAAAGTAGGGGGGCTTGTAAATCTTGGCCAGCCATCTCACATCCGTCAGTTCTGTTTTATAACCGCTAGCGGCAAAATGTTTGAGAATTTTTGGGTATTCGCTGCTTTTGCAAAAAATATCCATATCCTTCGTAGGCCGTATGATCCCAGTGTAGTGAAACATGGCCAAACCACCACCTACCATAAATTGACATCCGTTCTCCTGCAGCAGCCTCAATGTATCCTGAAAGAAAGCCAAGCAATCCTCAGGTGGATTATCTAAATGAATCATATTGTCTACTTTTCCTTAAAGACAGTCAAATAAATGAAGTAGTTTGTTGATAGTCAATGAAAACGTATTATCCACCTGTTTAATAGGTAAAAGTACTCAATTTAAAAATTGTTGGAACTCGGAGGGCTCTTATCGATGTTCTGAAATAAAATGTTCTGAAATAAAGTAAAGGCTCATTGCCCGATGAAGTATGGATGGGCGTATAACAAAGATATAAAAACAGCATAAATATGGACAGTTTTTTTGGCTCTGGTGAGGATCTCACGATGTTACAGATGGGATCGCGCGCGTTTATTATGTTTATTATAGCGCTTTTTTTGGTTCGATTAGGAGGAATTCGAATTCTCGGCCGAAAGTCAGGTGTGGATTTCGTAATCATTATTATACTAGGGGCAGTGTTGGCTAGAGGAATAGTTGGCGCCTCGCCGTTCCTGTCAACGGTGTTCGCTGGCTTTGTAATGATTATTGTCAATAAAATCCTAGCCCAGGTATCGGCCCGGCTTCCCTATTTGGGTAACATGGTAAAAGGTAAGCCGGCTGTTTTATACAAGAACGGTAAAATCCAATGGGATCAGATGGATCGACTGGGTGTAAGTCGCACAGATCTACTGACGAGCTTGCGGCTAGAAACAAACAGCAAGCACCTCGATGAAGTAGATATGGCTTTGATGGAACCGAATGGTCGAATAAGCTTTACACTCAAGGAAAGAAAATAAATACTTAACAGGTAACTTTTCCTTGGTAAAACTAAACTTCTACGTCAAAAAGGATCACTGAATTAAAGCCTGTTGACACTCCGCATAGCTAAACTGGGAAGAGGGTTAAAGAAGAATAAATTAAAAATATAGATTATGATTAAATACGTGTATTTGGCCATCGCATTTGCTGCAACAGCAATATCTTGCGATAATAGCGCTAATAATGGAGGAGAGGAAACTAAGATAGACACCGTAGTCAACCAAAATGGTCTACCCTTGGACAATATCCACCGAAGCCGTGGAAAAGATACGACAAAAAATGAGGATGGGAGCGCAAAAGAAGGGGTGCCATTAGACAATTTGGATCGCGATAAAAGTACGGATTGACCTGGTTGTATCTTTTCGAACAATGGCGCAAAATTATTTACTTCCAGAACGATAATAGATCCAACCTGGCAACTGTTCCAATGGGTTAGGTATTTTCAGATCTACAAGTGTATTCAACCCTAGTTCTTGGGCTAATTTTCCGAATGCATCTAAGTCATGAACTGGGTAGAATATCGCGTGCTCATTGGGCATATCCACATTCCCTTGTAACCAGCGGTAGCCCTCAGCATGTAGATTATCGATAAAGGTATCAGTAATAACCTCCAGGTAATGCATCATTTTGTTGATCCAAATAAGTTCATCCCTCGATCGTGTCGGATAGTGTTCGTGTACGTATTGGAGAATCGGTTGTTCGCCCTCCATGTCCCAGCCATCGCGAATCATCGCTAGACCCATAGACCGCACTTCTTCCTGATAAAAATCCAGCCCATAACTCATTTTAATTTCGCCCGCAATAGGGCTTTCTTCAATTTTAGCACGTAGCGCCATTTGTCTATTAAGAAGTTCATGTTTGTAGTCGAATGTTTGTTCCATGGTATTATGAGAATTAACGAAGGACAGAGCCTTAATGACTTTGTCCTCCGGAGTGAATGAATGAAATATGATTTTATTTTAATGTCGGTTTGGGTACTTTTTTCTTGATAGCTGGAGATGGCGCATTGGGTGTAATGCGCATATCACTTATCGGAGGATCTGAAGGCGGCATATTTTTAATTTGATCAAGATGTTTTTCAAATGCGGGGATTTTATCAGTAGCGAATTTCTTAAGGTCAGCATCTGTAATTGCTGTACCTGTACTTGCATCTTTGAAAAGTGAAATAGCATCCTGATGGCTCTTAACCATCAGATCGGTATAGACGCGGTCGAAATTTGCTGTGTCCGCATTATTGAGTTGGTCGATCATAACTTTGTAATTTTGATCGTCACTCGTACTCAGCTGCCAATTTTTATTCTTTACAATGGTCGACAGTTCATTTCCAGCAGCAGTATGGTCGTCTGCGATCATCTGTGCATATTGTTTGATATTTGCGTTTTGTGATTTTGCAAGAGCAATGCTTGCTGCCTGCAGTTCGAAATTGTTGCTGGCCGTGGCTTTGCTGGCAAAGTCCAGGTCTCCAGGCTGTGGCTGAGCGGGGTTGCTGTCTTGCGCCTGTACTGTTAAAATGCAGGCAAAAATCACAAGCAGCGTTCCCAAAGTTTTTAAAATGGTTTTCATAATGCTATTGTTTAATTGTTAACGATGTATGCTATTACGGTTATCATTTCCTTTTTGTCCATAACTAAGGATGATAGAGGATGCTAAAAAGGATAAAGACGATCTGATGATATAAGCATAGACTCTTTTGTGTGTGTTTAATAGTGAACAGTGGTCGAGAAGTTAGGGTTTGGAACTGTTATATTTTACGTATTTAAATCGAAAACTGTGTTGTTTACGTAAATACATCGTACAAATTCGTATTACATCATGATTAAAGCTCTTATGTCAATTGGGGGACAGTCAAAAATCAATTTCTCAACTAAACTAAAAATAAAAAACAGACAGCTATGAAACAGTTGTTTTTGGATGCCCATACCTCGATGGGGATCCTGAACTGTACAATTTTTATTCATGCTACATTTAATTTATAATCATTTTGTTGATGAACCACCGCTGTTGTCAGATCGTTAATTGTGTTAGTACGCAATGTAGCATGATTTGTACGTTAATTGTGGCGCGGTTGTTCTTTTGGGGTCTTGTTTCGGAAAAACGTGTTTTTACTGGAGATATGTGGTAAATGCTTGATTTGAAAGTATCAGCATGACTGGCTGAACGAAAAAAGTTTGAGATCTGTTTATTTGACGAACAGCTCTTCGGAGCATAAAACTTATTATTATGGCAACAACAGCAGACAAAAGCAAAACAAGCACAAAATCAGGTAGCACATCAACTTCAGGATCTGCTTCGCAAGGAAGAAAGCTACGTGCCGAGGCAGGTGCAGCAAAGGATTTGGCCGAATTATTTGAAGATGGTCTGAAAGATATTTACTGGGCTGAAAAAGCGCTGACAAAGGCACTTCCTAAGATGGAAAAAAATGCAAGTTCAGAACCATTGAAATCTGCTATTTCTAAACATTTGGCGGAAACAGAAACACATGTGGATCGCCTCGAACAATGTTTTGAGTTTATAGGAGTGAAAGCAAAAGCTGAAAAATGTGAAGCGATGGCGGGCTTGGTTGAAGAAGCCGAAAGCCTTATGAAAGAAACAGAAGTCGGGGCTGTTCGGGATGCCGCTATTATTGCTGCGGCTCAAAAGGTGGAACATTATGAAATTGCTACTTATGGTACGCTGGCGGCTTTTGCAAAAGTGTTAGAGCACAAGGATGCATTGAAATTACTACTTGAAACACTGGGTGAGGAAAAGAAATGCGACGAAGATCTAAGCGCGCTGGCCGATACAAATCTTAATTCGAAAGCTAAATAGGTAGCTGTCTATAACAAGATTGTGAAAGCCGAAGGACATGATTAATGCGTGTTTTAATAAAAGCAACTACGTAAAGAAAATGTAAAAGGCTCAATTTCGTTGGGCCTTTTACAAAAAATGAGCTATGAAATATTCAGATAATATGGGAAGAACGGCTGCTATTGGTAAAATTGAATACCCAAAACCACCGTTTAAGAGCCAGTCTCAACCTTGGCCAGGACTCTGTTGTGAAATGGATCCTCGACCTAATCATGGCGAGGACAGTCATAATGGATCGGGAAGGTTGCCATCCATAATTTGAAATGCTAATCCGTCTTGTCTGTTCTATTATCGTCTGAGGCGTCGTATCTTTCTTTTCGAGCCTTCATTTTAAAAGCGTGATTTTCCTTTGCGGCATCAATTGAGTGTGTGCAGGTAAGATCACTTTCCTGAAGCGCCAGTTTAGCGACGTGGGCATAAAATTTCGCAAGCTGATCAAGTTCTTCTTCACTGAGATCTTCCAAATTAACCATTCTATTGCTAGTGCCTTCGTGAGAGGCAATCAATTCATTGAGCTTGAGGTGGATTGCCTTTGAATCCTTATTCTGCGATTTTTGAATAAGAAATACCATTAGAAAAGTAACAATGGTCGTACCTGTATTGATGACCAGTTGCCAGGTTTCAGAGTAGTTAAATATGGGGCCACTTACTGCCCAAATGATAACTGTAGAGGTTGCAATAATAAATGCTGCTGAACTACCAGTTGCGTGTGTCGCCCAGTTTGAGAACCGTTCAAATAAGTTTTTTCTCTTTTTCATCACTAAACTTTAAGTTTCTATAGAGACCCCACTGAAACCGAATTTGTTTGCATTTATTAGCTTTTACCTTAAAAGATCAGTTTTTCAAAGGTTTGTCTGCTCCATAGCTAAGAATGACCTACCTGCTTTGTTGCTACTACCGTATTTGAGATTTGTACTGACTAGGTGTGACTCCTTTAATTGACTTGAAAATTTTATTAAAGTTTGAAAGGCTATTGAAACCACAGGCATAAGCAATGTGCGTGATTTGATGCTTATTTTCAGCGATCAATCTACAGGATTCGCTAATGCGCACCTCATTGACAAACTGGACGAAGGTTTTCTGCGTACGGGATTTGAAGTAACGGCAAAAGGAATGTTTCGACATATTAGATAGCTGCGCAACTTGATCCAATTGAATTTCTCCAGTATAGTTGTTAAATACGAATTTAAAGATGCTGTCAATTTTACTATTGTCAATAGGACTATAGTTGTGGGTGTATCCCGCGCTGGAGAGGTAATCAAATTCATCTGTTGATAACATCAATTCGATAATCTCCAATAACAAAATGGTTTTCTCAAAGCCATAATCCAGCTGTACAATCTTTTTTAGCTTTACCTTCAATTGTTCCTTTGTTGCGCCACGGAATAGGAGACCACGTTTTGAGGCCGAAAAGAATGCTTCGATTTTGTGTGTCTGAAAGAAATGCCCTAAAAGTTTAATCATTAATTTTGGTTCTATATACAAGGCCAAAGAGCGGGATGTCTTTGTCTCCGCAATAGCAGAGCCTGGGCAATTTATATTGTTATTGTGCCAGACATGTGGCAGATCGGGTCCTACAAAAGTGAGTTCATCAGAAGCAAAGTTACTCACATTATCTCCAATGATCCGTTTTCCCTCACTTTCCACAATATAGGTCATCTGACAGGCGCTATGAAAGTGAAATTCGGTGGAGAAGAATGGTCGCTGGACATCTTTGGTCGCAAAAGTCGTAATAGCTGCACCTTCCAGAATTTTTGCAAAAACAGGTTTCATGCGTTTGGTTATTTTAATTAAGAACAAGCAAGATAGCTTATTTTGTCCTAAAAATAAGTAAACAGAGGTAAAAATGTTAATATAGTGGGAGAAATGAGCAATCTAGCAGTAGTCACGGTACTGTTAAGCACGTAATTTCGAATAGTATAAAATAACGTGCAGAACTTATGAATCCTAAATTATATCCTTATAGCATCATGATCGTCTTTGTCGTACTTTGTGCGACAGCCTTTCGGTCTGCAGAAAGAAGTCGTACTGTGACTCGCTACGCATCTATAACAGGATTAAAAGCAGAGAAAGTAGCTTATTATAAGAAACTTCATGCCAAGGTTTGGCCCACAGTACTTCGAAAGATCGACGCATGTCATATCCGCAATTATTCTATTTTTTTGAAGGAAATAGATGGTAAATTTTTTCTTTTCAGCTATTTCGAATATGTAGGACAAAATTTCAAGCTTGATATGCAGAAGATGGCGTCCGATCCAGAGACACAGCGTTGGTGGAAAGAAACGGATCCTTGTCAGCAACCCCTGTCCGATGCGCAGGAGAAAGGGGAAATATGGTCTGGTATGGCGGAGGTATTCCATACGGAATAAAGAAAAAGAATGAATGCTGTAATAACCAACATTATATAACCATGAGAAAGAAATTATTATTTAGTTTGGCACTTGCTGTATTGGGAACAAATCTCTGTGCTCAGACAAAGACTATTGTACCTGTTCCATCAATACATCCCAATGCTTATCAGCGGGAGCAAATTGACCGAAAATATGGTATGTTCGTTCATTTTGGCATGAATACATTTCATGACCAGGAGTGGACAGACGGATCTAAACCCGCTAGCTCGTATGCACCATCGGCTATTGAGGTTAAACAGTGGGTTTCGACAGCAAAGGAAGCTGGGATGAAGTACATGATTTTGGTTACGAAACATCATGAAGGTTTTTGTTTATGGGATAGTAAGTATACGGACTACGATGTGGCGAGTTCTTCAAACGCGACAAATGTTGTGCAGGAGCTGGCTAAAGAATGCGCCAAACAGGGGATGCGCCTTGGTTTATATTATTCTTTATGGGACCGAAAGCAGAATCCCAATGTAAAAGACATGTCTGCAGATGCAGCATATAATCAATATATGTTGAACCAACTTAATGAGTTAGTTGATATAACCAAAAAGTATACAGATATCGTTGAGCTTTGGCTGGACGGTGGCTGGGAAAAAGAGAACTATCGATGGCCCACGCAGGCGATTTACAATTTGATCAAGAAAAAGGTTACCGGATGTCAAATTGGTATAAACTGGAGTATAGGATCACCTGAGAATACAGACAAACACATAGTTTTGCCGAAAGATCAGCAGAATTATTACCCTATACGTTATTTTCCAAGTGATTTTAGGCTAGGCGATCCTTATCTTCCGATCAATCCCGATCCTAAGCTTTTTATTGCCCAGGGGAATACGTATTATATGCCTTTTGAGACAACAGTGGTACTTGGAGAACGCTGGTTTTATAATACCACGGACAAGAAGTATAAGTCTTTGGAAGAGCTTGCGGGGATTTATCAGACCGCAACAGCACAAGACAATATCCTGATCTTAAACGTTGGTCCCAATCGGATGGGACGCATAAAGGATTCGGATGTTGACATTTTGCGCAAATTAAAGGATAAGTTAAAGTTGTAATTCAAAATAGATTAACCTAAATACTAAAAACAAGTACGTTAAGATTTTATGATAAAGACGTTTGATATTCAGGATCGGAGATTTCCTTTGGCTACAGGTGCGGGCAGTGATGCGATACACAAGGATCCGATCTATTCTTATGCTGTGACTCGATTGGTAGATGATAAGGGGCGCGTAGGGACAGGTTTGGCTTTTACACTGGGAGCAGGAAATGAGCTGGTCTGTCGTGCTGCAGCTTTCTATGCCGAACGATTGAAAGGGATTCCAATTGAAGATCTTATGGCAGATTTTGGTCAATTGTTTAATAAGTTGAGCAACGAACAGCAATTTCGTTGGTTGGGTCCCCATAAAGGTATCGTTCATTTGGCCCTAGCTTCGGTAACAAATGCCTGTTTTGACCTCTGGGCTAAAACAAGAGGAGTTCCACTTTGGAAGCTGTTAACCGACCTCAGCGCTGAGGAGATTGTCAATACGTTGGATCTTTCCTATTTGGAAGATGAATTTACAAAGGCTGAAGCCATCAGCCTGCTGGAGTCGACTATCTCAACTGGTCATAAAAGAATGGACATTATTGAAAAGGGCTATGCGGGCTACGACACATCAGTAGGCTGGTTTAACTATTCTGATGAAAAAGTACGGGAGAACTGTAAACGCGCTTTAGACAACGGTTTCTCCGCAATGAAACTCAAAGTAGGCAGTGAAGATCCATTACGGGATATTCGTCGTGCGCATATTGTACGGGAGGTTGCGGGTGATGAAGCCAAAGTAATGCTCGATGCGAATCAGCAATGGACGCTACCTCAGGCGCTATCCATCTGTCAAGAGCTTAAGGAGATGAACCCTTTTTGGGTTGAGGAGCCGACACATCCCGACGACATTGTTGGGCATAAACGCTTAGCCGAGCACATTGCGCCGATAAAAGTTGCCATGGGTGAGCATGTGCCGAACCGCATCTTGTTTAAAAATTACCTTCAAATGGGTGCGGCGGGATTTGTACAGGTGGATGCTGTTCGAGTCGGCGGTGTGAGCGAGTTTATTTCAGTGAGTCTACTTTGTCGAAAATATAATATTCCCGTTGTGCCGCATGTCGGTGATATGGGGCAGCTTCATCAGCATCTTGTTTTGTTTAACCATATAAGCCTTGGGCATGAGGCTTTGTTTTTGGAGCATATTCCACACCTAAAGTCTCATTTTGTACATCCTGTGTCTATAGCAAATGGCGTGTACCGTACCCCAATGGATGTGGGAAGCAGTTGTGATTTGTTATAAGTTGACGTTATGTTAGGAAATTTAGATTTAGGTATCGCCATCTTTTATATTGTGTTGATTTTGGTTGTCGGCATATTGGCTGGCTCAGGGCGATTTAAGAAAGTAAAAGAAATAAGCGCTGAAGGGTATTTTTTGGCTGGAAAGACACTCCGGTGGCCGGCCATTGGGTTGGCGCTTTTTGCAACTAATATTTCAACGGTACATCTGGTTAGTTTGGCACAGAGCGGATTTGATACAGGCTTGCTTAACGGCAACTTTGAATGGATGGCTGCCTTTACTTTAATCTTATTGGCGCTTTTTTTTGTGCCATTTTACCTCAAATCGGGTGTTACAACCTTGCCCGACTTTCTGGAACGGCGTTATGATCGTGCCAGCAGAGATTGGCTCACGTTTATCTCCATACTATCGGCCATTGTTATTCATATCGCTTTTTCGATGTTGGCCGGAGGGATTGTGCTGCGAACACTTTTTGGATTTAATATGTATTTGAGTATTACGGTAATCTGTGTGATAACTGGAATATATACGATATTGGGCGGATTACGCGCTGTTGTGGTGACGGAATCTATCCAGACAATTGTGTTGCTTGCTGGGGCTTTTATTATCAGTTTTGCAGCTTTTGACAAGATGGGCGGTTGGATGCCGATGAAAGCTGTTCTGGTAGAGGATAATGCCCTTGATCGTCTTTCTATGCTCCGTGGTAGCAACGATGGAAGTGGAATGCCTTGGTATGCCGTATTGTTTGGCTATCCGATTTTGGGTATCTGGTATTGGTGTGCCGATCAGACGATCGTTCAGCGTGTTTTAGGAGCTAAGGACGAAAACCATGGACGTGTGGGCGCCCTTTTTTGTGGTTTTCTGAAAATTCTGCCAGTATTTATTTTTGTGCTTCCCGGGCTATTTGCGTATACCCTGTTTAAAACAGGTCAATTGGATTTAAGCAGTCTTGGCGTAGACCATCAAGGGCAGGTCAATTCAAAAGGTATCTATACACTCATGATTACGCAACTTTTGCCTTCGGGATTGATCGGTGTTTTGGTAGCGGCGCTCTTATCGGGTTTAATGAGTCAGATATCGGGTGCGCTAAATTCGATATCGACCATGGTGAGTTACGATATCTTTAAACAGCGGCGCCCTGCTGCTTCTGATGGGCAGCTAATTCGTATCGGGAAAATTGCCGCAGTTATTGCCATGGGATTTTCCCTGGCTCTTTTACCGCTATTGGATCGCTATGAGAGTATTTTTTATGGCATAAATGATGTGATTGCACATATTGCACCACCAATAACCTGCGTATTTCTTTTAGGTGTGTTTTGGAAAGGGGCATCGGCAACAGCTGCAAAACTTACCTTGTGGATAGGTTCTGTTTTGGGGGTTGCCGTATTTTTGCTGAATAAGCTGCTACCTGACTCGTGGGTAGGACAGACTCCATTTATGATGATGGCTTTCTATTTGTTTTTGATCTGTATGTTACTTCAGGTTTTGTTATCGTATAAGTATCCCGTGCAGCATACTGCACAAAGTCGGGATTTGTACTGGAAGAGCCCTATGGATCCACTTCGGGGTAAAGCCTGGCCGGGTATCGGGAATTACCGTATTTTGTCGGCATTGCTGTTAGCTATTGTCGTGATTTTATATGTAATTTTCAACTAATTTTTAATTTGTTCCGATTCTTTGGAACTTGATGCTAAATACAAGAATAATAAAAACGTGAAAATCTTAGAAGATAAAATAATATTGATTACAGGAGGAAGTGCTGGAATCGGTTTGGAATGTGTAAAAGCCTATGTCAAAGCAGGGGCAAAGGTGGCCTTTATTGGTCTCGATCAAGTATCGGTAGATGCAACAGCCGAACTGATCGGCGCGCCACATATTGGTATCTGTGCGGATGTTACGCAAGCCCGAGAAGTTGATTTGGCCATCCAAAAGACTGTTGCTGTTTTTGGGCGGCTTGATGCAATCCATAACAATGCTGGTCTGGCAAGCCCGTCAAAGCCTTTGCATGAAACTACGGACGATGAATGGACAAGGTTGCTGGAAACCAACATGAAAAGTGTTCTTCTAACTACGCGGTATGGTTATCCTCATTTAAAGGAATCTGCTGGTTGTATTCTAAATACGAGCAGTTTAGTGGGGGATATTGGCCAGGAGAACCATGCGGCATATGCTGCCACAAAGGGTGCTATCAACGCGTTGACAAAATCTATGGCCATAGATTATGCACCTGTCGGTATTCGTGTCAATTCGGTTATGCCTGCAGCTGTTATGACACCCATGCTCAACAAATGGACACTGGAGCAAGCGCATCCGACACAGGTTTTTGACTTTTTGAAGGATATTCATTTACTGGGATACTGTCCTGAGGGCGATGTCATTGCCGATGCCTGTGTGTTTCTGCTGTCAAACCAAGCACGCTTTATCACAGGGGTAAATCTACCTGTAAGTGGTGGTGCTGAATTGGGGTATCGCAGAAATGTATGACAGATTTTTTTATATTAGCTACAATTAGCTTGCATTTGAAATGCAATTTATCTAAGTTTGGCGCGCAGTCATAGACTGTTTATAAATAATACATCAATCATGAGCCAGAAATTTATATATAATACACGTTATCCTTCTGTTGAAGATCTAAAGATTAAAGCGAAGAAAAGGATTCCCCGATTTGCATTTGATTATCTGACCGGAGGTGCAAATGAAGAATTGAACCTTGCCAGAAATGAGAATGATTTTGATAATATTCTGTTGAAGCCGCAATATCTGCTTGCAAGTGAAGAAATAGACTTATCTGTAGAATTATTCGGTCGTCGTTATAGTGCACCTTTTGGTGTTTCACCTATTGGACTTCAGGGATTGATGTGGCCGAATGCACCGGAGATTCTTGCGAAAGCGGCGGCAAAAAATGATATTCCCTACATTTTGAGTACAGTATCAACAAGTAGCATTGAACGTATTGCCGAGGTATCTGATGGGAAAGCCTGGTTTCAGCTCTATCATCCTACGGAAAACAGGTTGCGCGATGATATTATTAAACGTCTGGAGGCTGTTGAATGTCCGGTATTGGTAGTTCTGGTGGATGTGCCTGCTTTTGGACTTCGTTATCGTGAAATAAAAAGCGGATTGTCTATGCCACCTAAAATGAGTATCGCCAATATCTTGCAAACCTTTGCCTGTCCGACTTGGGGAATAGAAACATTAAGACATGGAATTCCTTCTTTTGCAACATTGAAGCCCTACATGGAAAAGGGACTTGATTTAGCGCAGCTGGGACAGTTTATGAACAGGACATTTACGGGTAAAGTTGATGTTGAGAAAATTAAAGCTATTCGGGATCTTTGGAAAGGGCCCTTGGTGCTTAAAGGGATTGCCACCGATGAAGATATGCAGGCTGCTATCGCATTGGGTGTTGATGGAGTCATTGTGTCAAATCATGGTGGACGACAGCTCGATGCAAGTGAATCTTCGATCAATTCATTGATCCACCTGGCGAGCAACCCAGAATATAAAAAGAAAATAAAAATCATGTTAGATGGTGGTATTCGATCGGGGGTTGACCTTGCGCGGGCACATGCAGTTGGATCAGATTTCAATTTTATGGGAAGACCATTTATGTATGGCGTTGGCGCATTGGGCAATGAAGGTGGGGAACATACAATCAATATGTTTAAGACGCATTTGTTTCAGGTTATGAAGCAATTGAGTCTTTCAAAGATCGAAGATTTTCCAAAACGTCTGCAGGCTGTCCTATAACTGCAGTAGCAGGTCGAGTTTTCGATCCCGCTTTGGGGTGGCAATCAAACCTACGATAAAAAGAAGAAGATGTCTCTTATGTTTGTATTAAGCAAATGTAGGAGACATTTTTTTTGCTTTATAGGTTCGCATGAAAGGTCGTCGGCTTTTACCTTTTCTCCTTTAGTTCTTAGATGCAACAGATGGTAACCAAATTCCACTTTTAAACAGTGCTTGTTCAGTGCTCGTTCAGTGATTGTTCAGTGCTTGCTCAGTAAAGACTGAATAAACAGTGACTAATTACTGTCTAAGTATTGATTGAAAACTGTTGTTTGTTATAATTTGGTATGCGTATGTTTCCGTATTAATGTTTATCTTTATTATCTATAACATAATCAATCAATTATGGCAATCATCAAAAATGGTGTTAATGGAACTGTTTCCGGGAAAGCAGGTTCTGTTGTGTTTGTGTCGACTAAAACGGGAAATTATGTACGATCTCTCCCTCGCGTTAAAAAACGGGAGCCGACTCCTGAGCAATTGCTGAGTAGAAAACGCTTCAAAATTGTGAGGTCACATATTGGCCAATTAAAACCGATCATCAATATGGGTTATAAAGCGTACAGCTATCCTAAACGGGCATACGATGTCGCGATGTCTTATAATCTGAACGAAGCACTTATCCGGGAAGAAGACGGTTTTGTCGTTGATTGGCCAAAATTTATGATTGCCAAAGGAAGCCCCAATCCCATTACTTCCTACATAATGGATTTCGATCAAGAAAATCAAGTGCTTCTGGTCACCTGGGAATATGATGCCTATCTGGAGGAAAAGTTTGACACGAGATCTTACGATTCTTTCTTAATCCTGTATAATGCAGCGGATAACGGGGGTGGATATCCACTTGTGATGAACGATTTGAAAAGCAGCTTAATGTCTGGCAAACAGATTGTTGAAATTCCAAAACATAGAAAGGAAGCGACCTATGAGGTATATATCTTTTTTATCGAGAGTTATGGTGGAGGTAATACAGACAGTCTGCACTTGGGTAAGCTAAAGGTTTGAGTATAATGTGGATGACACGATCCTGTATTATAAAATTGCATAAAAAAGGGGCAATCCACTTGGATTGCCCCTTCCTTTTGTCTACTATTGAAAATAGTTTACCAGTCGATATTTCTATTATCTGTTGATCCTACTTCCCATTGTTCGTTTACTTTACCGCTGTTGGCATCTTCTGGTCTGGCGTAGGCCGAACCAGCTGCAATACCTTGCTCAAGTTCGATTGTCGTTGTATTAATTTTGGGGGCGATGTACGCTAATTTCTTTTCCATAATATCTATTTTTATCTTGCTTTTTTTTATGTTATATTCAGCAAGTTTTAGTCTTTCTGATTATTGATCTATTTATTGATCTATTTATTGATTATTGGCAAGGGATTTTCTTCTTTCCAGCACCTACACCCTTGATAATAGTACGTCCATCAACAAGTTGGGTTACTTTTACAGTGTTGCTTTGTGTTGCACTCCAAGGGAATGTATTGAAGCTGTTGCCATTCACGAGTTTAAGTTCGTATAAAGGACCGCCGGATGTTTTACTACCAAACATGGTTACTTGGCCAGTTCTGCTGATGACAAGTTTGATCAATGGACTTGTACTTGTACCTTTCATGTTGTAAACCTGATCGATTCTTTTGTTGGTTTCAATATTGTTGCCAGCGTATTTGCTTCCATCAACAAACTGGATGTTTTGAGCAGAAGAAGCGCCTACCTCAAATTGAATTTCCTGTTTCGCTAATTTGACACCATTTACTTCCATGTTGAATGCATTGTCCAATTCGGTCATGTCGAAAACAAAACCATAGTCTGCGGCTGGAGCAGTAAAGCTTCTATCAATTGTTGTTCCATTGGCATAGAATTTACCGTCTTTCATAATACCGGTTTTGCCACCCGATGTTGTTGCTGGATAGCTCCAGTCCAGACCACTGCTGGTTACATTTTGTGTACAGGTTCTGAAGTTAAGTTTCAGATCGTATTTTTGTCCGGGATTGATCTTAACATTTGGAATGGTGATGTTTGTTTTGGTCTCACCATCAAGGGTTAGACTGCCGAGCATCAATGTTCCGTTGCTGGTTGTGGGGTGGATCAATATCGCTGGGTTACTAATTACAGTACGTAAGCCATTTCCTAAAGCCGGGAATTGCGTAGTCACACCTGCGTTGTTCAAGCCATTGTACGTTAATGTTTCATCTGAGAATTTCAAATTTGCACTACTGTGACTAGGTTTTAGTACTGCAGTCCCGATTTGAGTGATGGCCCCGGTCATACTTGGATCCATGGTCAATGTTGTGGTGATTTGGCTAAATCTGTGTTTTAATACAACATTTAAGTTGTTTACACCATTTTTTAACGTTAATGTACCTGTGTAATACATTAAATCACCGCTAATATTGCTCAAGTTCGCTGCAGAAAGCGTGTTTTGATTATTAATAGCCGGTAATGCTGTGGTGCTATTGATCGAATAGGCAATGAAAGTATATGATTTTCCGGCGTCAAGAACGATACCTGCGGCAGTAGCTTCCTCACCGTAGCTATAATCTTTTGCCGTTACGTAAGCTCCTTGGTTGTCATAGACAACAACTTTATACTTGACGTTTTTGTCCAATGGCTTCTCTTGTGTTTGGACAGCCGCTAGTTTGGGGTTGGATGAAGCAACGAGGCTTTTTGTAACCGCTGAATTGTTTGTTAGAACAACGTCAACTGAGCCTCCGTTTTCTAACGGTACAGTCATTTCCTGTACATCAGGTGCATTGCTTGATGAATGCGAAGCGTTTGCCGATGCTTGCTTTTGAACAGCATTGTTGTCTGTTTCATTGTAAGCTTCTACGCCCGATAGATTGATTTTAACGACAGTTTCTCCTGTTAATGCGGTGTTTTCTCCACTTTTGTTACATGAGTAGAGGCTAAGTGCGAAAGCACTGCAGCCTAGCATGAACAGGTTTGTCAGTCGGCGATGGGGGATTAGATTCATGTTAATTGACATTTTGTTTTGTTATTGATTTTTGATTATTTGATTTCGTTGTTGATTTGTGTCGCAAAAACTCTTGCAGTTGTATGCCGATTTGTGTTTGAAATGTGGTATACCATTGCTTTTTTTGTTGCTTTTATTTTTTATCGATGCAATTATATAAATAGCATTTTACTTAATGCACTGTATTTATGTTATCTTATATTTCTTGTAGAGAAATATCTACAATAGTGTTGTTTTGTATTTAAAATGCTGTTTGAACATGTTTTATGCGTTTTTCTGTTAATTACAATTCGTTTTATTTGAATAATAATTTACTTATAATTAATATGAGTGTCAGGTAATAATTCTGTGTAGGATTGTGCGGTTTTATGAGGCCTAAGGGATAAAAAAACGCTCGGTTGAGAGCGACTGTCTCCTTATTTTATAGGAGGAACTGGAGATGACGCTAACCAATAGATTTCTGGGGTTAAGGGGAGATTTTGATTTATTTTTTTTAAATTTGCGTATTCATGAGGTTAATTGTTTTCATATTGATAGCATATATTATGGGACTTTCTTTTGTTCCCTGCAGTGATTCTAGCAATCGCTGTGAGCAGACAGCTATGGAAACACAATTAAACCAAACTCATAACCATAGTGATGATGCATCTGATGCCTGTTCTATTTTCTGCTATTGCAATTGTTGTAGTGGAAATATAACGGCTTATGCGTATCTATTTCCACAAATAGATGGTGTCCCGGTGTCAATTTATTTTGATAATCGTAATCCTGTCCTCAATACAGCGATTGTTTCCAGTTATTTTGGAAGCATCTGGCAGCCGCCAAAGGTTAATGCTTAATTTTTCGTAAAAATTCTAGAAACAAATCTGATGGAGCGCACTATGCTGTTCTTTATTCAGCTTTGTGCTCGGAATCCGTTTGTTGTATTTTATTACGACAAGCGATGAAGATATTCTAACGAGCTATTATTTAAGCATTAATCACGTATATTGTGTTAGATCATATTATAAAATTTAGCATTAAGAACAAGATCGTTATCGGTTTAATGACCTTGTTGCTTATCATTTGGGGGGCATGGAGTGCGACGAAACTACCCATAGACGCCGTTCCCGATATTACCAATAATCAAGTTCAGATTTTTACCTCTTGTCCAACTCTTGCCGGACAGGAAGTAGAGCAATTGGTGACTTTTCCAATTGAACAAAGTATTGCAACTGTACCTAAAATTGAGGAGATCAGGAGTATTTCACGCTTCGGACTTTCTGTCATTACCGTTGTTTTTGACGATGATGTAGATATTTATTTTGCCCGTCAGCTGATCGGTGAGCGTTTGAAAGAAGCGGTGGATCAGATTCCACAGGGTATTGGCAAACCTGAGTTGGCTCCAGTAAGTACCGGATTGGGAGAAGTGTATCAATATATTATCCATCCCAAAAAGGGAAGCGAAAAGAAATACAACGCAAAAGATTTGCGAACCATGCAAGATTGGATTGTTGCTCGTCAGCTTTATGGAACTCCTGGAATTGCCGAGGTCAATAGTTTCGGTGGCGAGCTTAAGCAATATGAAGTAGCTGTTGATCCGAATAGACTTAAGGCGATGAATATTACGATTCCAGAGATATTTACTGCCCTAGAGAAAAATAATCAAAATACAGGTGGTGCCTATATTGATAAAAAACCGAATGCATACTTTATCCGGGGGATTGGACTGGCGACCTCTTTGGAAGATGTCAGAAATATCGCTATCCGAAAATCAGGGTCTATACCGATTTATGTAAAAGATGTTGCAGATGTACGTTTTGGTCATGCTGTGCGTTATGGAGCCTTGACATACAATGGTGAGGTAGATGCTGTGGGTGGCGTTGTCATGATGCTAAAGGGTGAAAACAGCAATGAGGTGGTCAATCGTGTGAAAGAAAAACTACCGACTATCCAAAAGTCTTTGCCTGATGATGTGGTTATAGAGCCCTATTTAGACCGGACAGACCTCGTTGGGCGTGCGATCAGTACCGTTGAAAAAAATCTGATTGAAGGCGCCCTGATCGTAATTTTTGTCCTGGTATTATTTCTTGGGAACTTGCGGGCAGGCCTTATCGTTGCTTCGGCGATTCCACTGGCGCTGCTGTTTGCACTTGGACTGATGAACGTGTTCGGTGTAAGCGCCAATTTAATGAGTTTGGGTGCGATAGATTTCGGTTTGATTGTGGACGGAGCCGTCATTGTGGTGGAAGCGACGCTACACCATTTAGGCTTACGAAAGTCAACCGAGAAATTGACCCAGGCCGAAATGGATCATGAGGTATTTGAGTCTGCTTCAAAGATTCGTACCAGTGCAGCCTTTGGTGAGATTATTATTCTTATTGTCTATATTCCAATTTTAACATTGGTGGGTGTTGAAGGGAAAATGTTTCGTCCAATGGCACAAACAGTTGGGTTTGCCATTTTCGGAGCATTGATTCTCTCGTTAACCTATATCCCCATGATGTGTGCTCTGTTTCTGCCGAAAAAACACAGCGACAAGAAAACGTTGAGTGACCGGATGATTGCAGGACTACAACGTATTTATGAGCCTTTATTACAAAAAGCAATTCGGTTTAAATACCTGATCGTGAGTTTAACTGTTGCCATTTTTGCTTTGTCGGCCTTCTTTTTTAAGAACATGGGGGGCGAGTTTATTCCACAATTGCAGGAAGGCGATTATGCATTCCATTGCATACTTCCTCAGGGAAGCTCGCTTTCGCAAAGTATTGAAACCTCTATGCAGGCTTCCCGGATTATCAAGGAGTTCGATGAAGTGAAGATGGTCGTCGGTAAAACAGGAGCTGCGGAAGTGCCGACAGACCCTATGCCACCGGAAGCGACAGATATTATGGTGGTATTGAAGCCTCAAAAAGAGTGGAAGTCGGGCCGTTCTTATGAAGAACTGGGGAGCGCTATTCTGGAGAAGCTAGAAGTAATTCCGGGTGTCTTCTTTGAGAAAAATCAACCTATTCAAATGCGTTTCAATGAGTTAATGACGGGTATCCGTCAGGATGTTGCTGTAAAGATCTTCGGTGAAAACATCGATTCACTGGCCGCTTACGCCAATGTGGTTGCCGCTCAGATTCAATCCGTTCAAGGAGCAACTTCTCCACAAGTGGAGCGCGTATCCGGTCTCCCGCAAATTAATATCGTTTATGACCGCACCCGTATAGCGAATTATGGATTGACAATTCAGGACGTCAATGATGTGGTGAGTACCGCCTTTGCCGGTCGGAGTACGGGACAGATCTATGAAAATGAACGTCGCTTTGATCTGGTCGTCAGGTTAGATACAACGCACAGAAATAGTATTGATGATGTGCGTAATCTGATGATTCCTACAGATACGGGCACACAGATCCCTCTTTCTCAGGTTGCTGCCATTGATTATAAATTGGGGCCGGCCCAAATCAGTCGCGAAGCTGGTAAACGAAGAATTGTGATTGGATTTAATGTGGCAGGGCGTGATGTTCAAACCGTAGTAAAAGATATCCAACAACAATTGACTGCAAATGTAAAACTTCCTGCGGGTTATTATTTCACCTATGGAGGTCAGTTCGAGAATTTGCAAAAAGCGAGTTCGCGCCTGCTGATTGCTGTGCCAGTGTCCTTATTGCTTATTTTTATGCTGTTGTATTTCACGTTCCATTCCTTTAAGCAGGCGACGCTAATTTTTACCGCCATACCAATGAGTGCTATCGGGGGTGTATTTGCATTGATGTTGCGCGGCATGCCTTTCAGTATTAGTGCCGGTATCGGTTTTATTGCCTTGTTTGGCGTGGCCGTACTCAATGGTATCGTTTTAATTGGGACATTCAATCAGTTGAAGAAAGAGGGCGTCGATGATATTTTTCAACGCGTTAAAGAAGGTACTTTGACTCGTTTACGTCCTGTACTGATGACAGCGACAGTGGCCTCACTGGGCTTTTTACCGATGGCAATCAGTACAAGTGCCGGCGCTGAAGTTCAGAAGCCTTTGGCAACGGTTGTTATCGGCGGGTTGACAACAGCAACTTTCCTGACGTTGTTTGTGCTGCCCTTATTGTATATAATTTTTAATTCTAAATTGAATATGAAACGAAGTAGGGGTGCTAAGACCTTTGTTACAGTACTTGTTTTCTTATTTATGGCCTTGGGATCTCAGGTGTTTGGCCAAGAGCGCATTTCTGTTACAGAAGCTGTGGAAACTGCGCTGAAGAGCAATCGCCAGTTTCAGATCAACCAGGCTGAAATCGTGGGCGCTGGTTTCAATGTTAAAACGGCGACCGAAATCCCCAAGACCGGGATTTTTGCAGAAAATGAAGATTACCGTCCTACGGATAAGGCCGGCTTATTGAAAATTGGTATAACGCAAAGTATTGCCTGGCCCGGGCTCTATGCGGCGCGCAAGGAGTATTTTAAACAGCAACTAAAATATGCGAATTTAAATACGGATGTATTGAAAACTGCGATTACCAAAGACGTAAGGACAGCCTATTTTCAACTTTGGTATCTCCAGGATCGCCAAAAGCTGTATATGGAGTTGGATAGCATCTATACAGCCATGTTCAAAGCAACTGAACTTCGCTTTAGAACGGGTGACGTGGCTGCGCTGGATAAGATCGCAGCTGAGGCAAAACTGAAGGAACTGCAGGCGCAGCTTGTTCAAAACAAAAAGGACATTGTTATCCAGCAACAGCAACTTATGCTCTTGTTGGACCGTAACGAGTGGATGCTCCCATTGGATCAGTCCTTGGAGAAGATTGTCGTGAACGCCAGTCCATCTGAGGAAACAGTACATCCTTTACTTGTTTTACAGCAGCAAAACGTAAATATCGCTACATCAAATATCAGTGTTCAGAAAAATACAAATAAGCCTGAGTTCTCGGGTCGATTTTTCTCCCAACGTGTTTGGGGAGCCAAGGATCCCTTATCGGGATTTTCGGTCTCCGCATCTTTTCCGGTCTTTAGCCTAGGCGCGTATAAAAGTAAAGTGAAGGCTGCCAACGCTGAAATGGAAGTTCAACAGCGTAAGTTGGAATATGAGACGCAGGTATTCCAGACAAATAAAGGAAACGCACTTGCTGAAATTGACAAGAATAGTGCGTTACTACAATTTTATGAGTCTTCGGGTTTAAAACAAGCTGATGCCATCATTAAAGCGGCTAGTTTGGGTTATAGGACAGGGGAGATCAATTTTGCTGAATTAAGTCAATTTTTAAGTCAGGCCATTGGGATTCGCCAGAATTATTTAGAAGTCCTCAATCAGTATAATCAATCAGCAATTCAATATAATTACTTCAATAACAAATAAGTCAACAATGAAAGTTTTCATAAAGATATTTATCGTATGTATAGCCGTTACTGTTTTTTACGGTTGCGGTTCTAATGAGTCGGAGCGTAAAGGTCAACCGGAGGGAAAGGAAGCGCCTAAATCCGAAGAGGGGCATGAGGAAGGACCGGTTACCGTAGCGGCACTGAGTGCGGCACAAATAAAAGCTGTGGGCATCGTTTTTGGAGGTATTGAAGAGAAGGAACTAACAGCTACAATCAAGGCCAATGGACTTTTGAGTGTACCCAATAACAATAAAGCGAATGCAACGACGCTTTACGGTGGTGTTGTAAAGACATTAAACGTGCAGTTGGGGGATAACGTACGCAAGGGGCAGGTGATCGCTACGATTACCAACCCCCAGTTTGTACAGTTGCAGGAGGAATATGTATCCCTCGCAAGTAAGATTACCTTGGCGGAACAAGAAATGGCAAGGCAACAGGAACTCAATGAAGGTAATGCGGGCGCACGGAAAAATCTGCAGGCAGCAACAGCAGACTTCAACAGTTTACGGGCTCGAAAGGCCTCGTTGCAACAACAGATCCAATTGATGGGCATAAATCCCAATAGCGTGAATCTTTCTAATATGCGGACCTCATTGGCCGTAACAAGCCCTATCAATGGAACAGTAAGTAATGTTTTTGCGAAAATTGGGAGTTATGTAGATGTCTCTTCGCCAGTGATCGAGATTGTTGACAATAGTTTGCTGCATTTGGATCTGCAGGTGTTTGAAAAGGATCTACCTTTGGTTAAAGTCGGACAGCTCATCAACTTTCAACTGACCAACAACCCGGATAAAACCTATACCGCCAAAGTTTTTACGATTGGATCTTCCTTTGAAAATGATAGCAAGACCATCGCTGTGCACAGTACGGTCGTGGGCAGCAAAGTGGGGTTGATTGATGGGATGAACATCACGGGTATGATCGGTGTCAATAATGTACGGACTCCGGCTGTTCCGAATGACGCAATCGTGGAGGCTGACGGTAAGTATTATATTTTTGTGGAGACAGACAAGAAACCTGAGGAGCATGAAGAAGGGCACGACGATCACGGGCATGCGCACGATGAAGGTGAAGCAAAACATGCGCATAAAAATGAGCAAGAAGCTGGGCAGCATGGTGAAGAACAGGCTAAAAACATCAATTTTGAAAAAATAGAGATTCAAAAAGGCGTGTCTGCTTTGGGATATACGGCGATTATCCCGGTTACCGAAGTTCCTGCCGGGACGAAAATTGTTGTAAAGGGTGCCTTTTTTATCAATGCTAAAATGAGCAATACAGGTGGGCACGAACATTAATTGACAGTATTTGTTAACATAATCAAAGCAAGTTATGGAACATCAACATAGTTATGATGCACAAGGCAGACAGCTTTGTTGTACACAGACACAAAAAATATATAGTCAGGCGGGAGCAGAAGACCTTATTGGGAAAGCTCCGGCTTCCAGTCATGGTCATGATCATAGCCACGATGAAGACGGTCACGACCACTCAACGGCAGGGGCTAGTCAGATGCAGTTGTTTTTACCCGCGCTAATTTCCTTTATTTTGCTCATTGCAGCAATAGCCATGGATAATTGGATTGCGCAAGCATGGTTTAAGGATTGGGTTCGTTCAGGCTGGTATATCGTATCTTATCTGCCTGTTGGGTATCCTGTAATCAGAGATGCCCTAAAGAGTATTGCTAAAGGGGAAATCTTTTCGGAGTTTCTTTTAATGAGTATCGCTACGATAGGAGCTTTTGCGATCAAAGAATACCCAGAAGCTGTAGCGGTGATGTTATTTTACGCCGTAGGCGAGGTATTTCAGACCTTAGCGGTGAGTAGAGCTAAAAGTAATATTAAGGCACTACTGGATCAGCGTCCGGATGAAGTGACCATTTTGGAGAATGGAAAGAGCAAAGTAATCAAAGCCGCAGACGCAGGTATCGGAGCAATTGTTCAGCTGAAACCTGGCGAAAAGCTCGGGCTCGATGGTGAATTGCTGTCTGAACAAGGCGCATTTAATACTGCTGCGCTGACTGGCGAGAGCAAGCCAGATACAAAAATGAAAGGTGATGTTGTGCTGGCAGGAATGATTAATATGAACACGGTGAGCCTAATTCGGGTGACAACAGCTTATCAAGATAGCAAACTGAGTAAAATCCTTGAGCTTGTACAGAACGCTACAGCTCAAAAAGCGCCTACTGAACTGTTTATCCGTAAATTTGCTAAGATATATACCCCAATTGTCGTGTTTTTGGCTATTGGAATTTGCCTCCTACCTTACTTGTTTGTCGATCAATATGTATTTAGCGACTGGTTGTATAGAGCACTCGTATTTTTAGTGATATCCTGTCCCTGTGCACTTGTCATCTCGATTCCTTTGGGGTATTTTGGTGGAATCGGTGCCGCGAGTAGAAATGGTATACTTTTTAAAGGCAGTAATTTTTTGGATGCGATGGCAGATATCCGGCATGTGGTGATGGATAAAACCGGAACAATGACTGCCGGTGTTTTTAAGGTGCAGGAAATTAAGTTACAGGCTGGTTACAACGAGGCAAGAATTTTAAAGCTCGTCAATAAAATAGAAAGCCACAGCAGCCATCCAGTTGCAACAGCGATTAGGGAATATGCAGGTGCGATCGACGAGTCTATTAATCTCCATAATATAGAAGAAATCGCCGGACATGGATTAAAGGGAATTACTGAAGGCAAAGGGTTGCTGGTGGGTAACTTTAAATTGCTGGACAAGTTTAATGTAGCCTATGATATCGATCCGAATAGTATCGTATATACGACCATTGCCATCGCTTTGGACGGTAAATTTGTAGGATTCATGACCATCGCTGATAGCATTAAAGCAGATGCCGCGCTTACAATTCAGCTACTGCATAAGCTCGGTGTAAAAGCGACGATGTTGAGCGGGGATAAGACGACGGTAGTCGCCTATGTTGCCAAGGAACTTGGAATAGATCAGGCCTATGGTGACCTGCTTCCGGAAGATAAAGTGAATAAGGTCAGGGAAATAAAGGGGCTAAATGAATCTGTTGCTTTTGTTGGTGATGGCGTTAACGATGCTCCGGTTGTCGCACTGAGTGATGTTGGAATAGCGATGGGTGGACTGGGCAGTGATGCGACGATCGAGACGGCAGATGTCGTGATACAGGATGACAAACCTTCGAAGATTCCAATGGCCATTCGCATTGGGAAACAAACGAAAAAAGTTGTTTATCAGAATATTGGCCTTGCTTTTATAGTCAAAGGGATCGTGTTGATTCTTGGAGCTGGAGGTTTGGCAACAATGTGGGAGGCTGTATTTGCCGATGTTGGCGTATCGCTAATTGCGATATTGAATGCCATTAGAATTCAAAAAATGAAATTTTAACAATTGGCGCTAACTTACACCCGTCCTTTTCATTGAACGAAATGAAGGGCGGGTGTATTCCTATTTTTATTCGCTATCATTTATAAATACTAAATATATTAGTATATTTGAGCGTGATTTTTATTGCTTTTAGGCGATATAAGACGTCAATACATGAATGATATGGAAAGGAGCATCGTACATTGTGATCTTGATACATTTTTTGTATCAGTTGAGCGGCTGATAAACAGTAAACTTAATGGTGTACCGGTACTTATTGGCGGTAGCAGTGATCGGGGCGTGGTGGCTTCATGTTCCTATGAAGCCAGAAAATCAGGGGTGCATGCCGCGATGCCGATGCGCTTGGCATTAAGAATGTGTCCGGATGCTGTTGTCGTCAAAGGCGATCATGATCTCTACAGTTATTACTCCAATATGGTGACCGAAATTATTTCGCTTGAGACACCGGTTGTAGAGAAAGCAAGCATTGATGAACATTATCTTGATGTTTCTGGAATGGACCGTTTCTTTGGATGCTGGAAATGGACACAGGAATTGCGGCAGCGTATTATTCGGGAAACGGGGCTTCCGATCAGTTTCGGCCTTTCCGTCAATAAGACGGTGTCTAAAATAGCGACCGGCCAGGCGAAACCATGTGGTGAGCTGCAAGTAAATGGAGGTACAGAGAAGCAGTTCCTGGCACCGCTTTCTATTCGGAAAATACCGATGGTCGGCGATAAGTCGTATACCTTGTTGCGTAATATGGGAATTTCTAAAATTGGAACGTTGCAACAAATGGAGATTTTTACGTTACAACAGGTCTTAGGAGAAAATGGTGTAAATATCTGGCGGAAGGCCAATGGTCTGGATGATACGCTTGTGGTCCCTTTTCGTGAACAGAAATCCATGTCCAAAGAAACGACCTATCAGCAGGATACGATTGATATGGATGTATTGCGGCGGACACTCATCGGTATGGTTGATAATCTTTCCTTTGAATTGCGTAAAGAACAGCGGCTTACCAGCTGTGTTACCTTGAAGATACGTTATAGTAATTTTGATACCCATACCCAACAATTGCAGATCGGTTATACCAATTCCGATCGAAAATTGATTGAAGTTGCGCTATCCTTATTTAAAAAGTTATATAGTCGCCGCATGTTAATTCGGTTGGTGGGGGTTAAGTTTTCTGGTTTGATCTATGGAGCTTACCAAACCGATCTATTTGCGGATAATGCCGAAGAGGTAAATCTGATGCAGGCGATGGATCGTATTAAAAGTCGTTACGGTACAGCGTTTTTGATGAAAGGGATCTGTGTGCCCATGCCCGGGGAGAAAGGAGGGGTAGATGCCCTTAAATCTTCGTAGTTTCTATAGTTTGCGTTACGGCACATTGAGTCTGGAAGACCTTATCGAAGGTATTCAGTGCGGTGGTTACGATACTGCCGTACTAACCGATATTAATAATACTTCCGGGTCATTGGATTTTATTCGGTTGGGTCGGAAAAAGGGACTGAATTTACTCGCAGGAATGGAGTTTCGAGCCGATGATAAGCTTTGTTTTGTCGCTATAGCGAAGAACGAACGTGGTTTTCAGGAGATTAATGCCTATCGTACCAAACTCAATATGGAGCAACGATCGGTACCGCAACGTGCTCCTGATTTTGAAGAGGTATTTGTTGTTTATCCTTTTTCAGCAATCAGCCACCATTGCTTGCGCGACTATGAATATATTGGCATAAGGCCTTCGGAACGCACCAAAGTACGTTTGCTGGACCGGAAAATTTTGGCTAATTGTGTCATATTAGCACCGGTAAGTTTCCAACAAAATGACTATGTGTTACATAGGCAATTGCGTGCCATTGACAATAATCTGTTGATATCACAATTGGAAGCGGATCAGGTGGCCCATTCAGATGAAGTACTTTTGTCAAGAATGACCTTAACAGAAATGTTTTCGGATCTGCCCGAGCTTATGAACAATACAGAGCAACTGCTTGCCCAATGCTCTTTTTACTTCGACTTTGAGACAGTTAAAAATAAAACCACATTTACAGACAGTCATTATGCAGATCAGCAATTGCTTTTTAGTCAGGCATTAGCGGGACTGGAAAGACGTTATGGAAAAAATGATTCCGTTGCAATGGAACGAATCCAGCGGGAATTGGAAATTATTGAACAACTTAAATTTTCAAGCTATTTTCTGATAACGAATGATATCTGTCGCTATGCACGGCATAGCGACTTTCATTACGTAGGGCGTGGATCTGGAGCAAACTCTGCCGTTGCTTATTGTTTGGGAATTACCGATGTTGACCCCATCGCTCTGCATTTGCCATTTGAACGTTTTCTAAATCCGAAACGGAAGAGTGCCCCCGATTTTGATATTGACTTTAGCTGGAATGAACGTGACGCTATGTATAGTTATATTTTTAATAAGTATAAAAGTGGACACGTTGCATTGATGGGCGCAATGAGTACGTTTCGGTCGCGGAGCATTTTGCGTGAGCTCGGAAAGGTATATGGTCTTCCTAAAGGAGAAATAGATCGGTTGATCAACGAACCTGAACATATGCTTAACAAAAATGAGGTAACGAATACCATTTTGAGTGTCTATAATCGGATGGCGGATTTTCCTAATCAACGTTCAATTCATGCGAGTGGTGTACTCATTTCCGAGGCTCCCTTAACATGCTATGGAGCTATGGACTACCCTCCTAAAGGACTCCCCACGATGCAATTTGACATGTATGTTGCCGAAGATATTGGTTTTGAAAAATTTGACATCCTATCGCAACGGGGAATAGGGCATATCAAAGACTGTAAAGCAATCGTACGTGAGAATTTGGGCGAGCTGATCGATACCGACAACCCCAAGCTTTTCTTTCATGATCCGCTCATAGCAACGCAATTACAGTCAGCCCATACTATTGGGTGTTTTTATATAGAAAGTCCTGCGATGCGGCAACTTCTGACCAAATTGTCATGTAATACCTATAACACATTAGTGGCAGCATCTTCCATTATTCGTCCTGGTGTAGCGAGTTCAGGAATGATGAGCGAGTATATCCGACGTCACCACGATCCGTCTGTTGCGAATTATCCGCATCCAGTATTCAAAGAACAGTTGGAGGAAACTTATGGTGTGATGGTTTATCAGGAAGATGTGATGAAAATTGCGAATGCCTACGGTGGTCTTGACATGGCAGATGCAGATGTACTGCGACGAATGATGTCGGGCAAGTATCGTGATAAAGATCATCTTGCGGCCATCAAAGGACGTTTTTTTGCCAATTGCAAAACTCGAGGATACGAGGAGCAGGGAAGTTTGGAAATCTGGAGACAGATGGAGAGCTTTGCGGGCTATTCATTTAACAAGGCACATTCAGCCTCCTATGCTGTTGAGAGTTATCAGAGTTTATACTTAAAAACGTATTTTCCATTGGAGTTTATGGTTGCGGTACTCAATAATTATGGTGGTTTTTATAATCGTAAGGTTTACGTCAATGAAGCGCGCGTTGCGGGCGCTACCATCTGCCGGCCCTGTGTCAACCAGTCTCGTTTAAATGCACGTATTTTTGGAAAGGATATCTATCTGGGCTTTGATTGCCTGCAGCATCTGGAGGAAAAATTGGCTTTACGGATTGTTAATGAACGGGAATTGAATGGACCTTATCTCAGTTTAGAAAATTTTATTGGCCGGACGGAAATTAGCTTGGAGCAATTGATCATTTTAATCCGTGTGGGAGCCTTGCGTTTTACCGCCATAGGGAAAAAGCAATTATTGTGGGAAGGCCATTTGATGATGAGTAAATATAAACCTACCCGTGGCGGAAATGTTCTCTTTGAAATCGAGACCAGAAAACCGCTACTTCCTTTGCTTGAAGAAAACATCTTGGAAGACTATTATGATGAACTGGAATTGATTGGTTTCTGTGTTACGGGGACATTGTTTGATTTGGCAAAAAGCAGCTATAGAGGTGATATTTTTGCAGAAGACATGACGGCGCATGAAGGTGAAACAATTCGGATGGTCGGCGATTTCGTCTGTGAAAAAATTGTCAGGATGCGCAATGGAGGGCAGATGAAATTTGGGACCTTTTTGGATGCTGAAGGGCATTTTTTTGATACCGTTCATTTCCCGCAGACACTTGTCGAATTTCCACTTCGGGGAAACGGTATTTATTTGATCGAAGGGAAAATTGTGGTTGACTATGGTTGCCCCACACTCGAAGTGAGACGATGCGCCAAGATGCCCTTAAAATCTGATCCGCGAAGTGAATAGCCTATTTTTTAAATTACCTTTGTAAGATATTACCTGCTGTTAAAGTGATGACGAAAGAGCAAATTGCCGGATTGCTTGAAGGGGTACCCTCTGCAGTCGGCGTATATTATATTTATGATAAGCATGATGCGCTAATTTATGTCGGCAAGAGTATCGATATTAGAAATAGGTTATTGCAGCATTTTAGAAGTACAGATTTTAAGGAACGCAAAATCCAAGGAGCAGCCCGCAGAGTTGGATTTGAACTGACGGGCCATGAACTACTAGCGCTATTGCATGAATCTGACCTGATCAAAAAATATCAACCCTATTATAATCGGGCGCAGCGTCGAACCTACTACGGATTTGGCCTTTATCTAGCAGTGAATCCATTGGGCTATCAAGTTCTTCAAGTTGAGGCGCTTGATCCCGAGCGAGAAGAGTTCATGACTTTTTCGAGTTACCAGGAGGGGCGCGAGCAATTATTCAATATTGTGGAAGCGTATCAGCTCTGCCAAAAAATAAACAAATTACAGACGTATACGAAACATTGTTTTCAATATATGTTGAAGACCTGCAAAGGGGCATGTATTGCGCAGGAGCTTCCAGAAGACTATAATCGAAGAGTGCAGGAATTTGTAGCCTCTTCGGAGCTTCCGATGGGCGAAATATTTTTGGAGTTTTTAGGGCGTAATCCCAAAGAAAAGGGACTTGTTTACTTGTTAGATGGTCGGTATAAAGGATTTGGCTACTGTAATAAGCGTGTATATAGCGAAAAGAAAAAGCGAGAAGCCATCATCTTCAAAGCCGATAATAGAGATGTTAGACGTATTTTGAGACGTTATTTCAAACTCAACCCTGTTTAGATTTTTAACAACAATAATTTAATGGCTTAGTAGGCCAGTAAATTATTGTTTTACCTTCGGTAAAAACTTTTTGTCGTTCTCATCGGAATCTTTATAGTAGGCTCGGGCTTCGTCCAGTTTATGATGCATTTCTTCACGTACGTTTTGGTATGCTTGTACATTGTATACATTCTGCATTTCCTGTGGATCTTTCTCTAGATCGTATAATTCCCACTCATCTTTGTCATAATAGAAATGGATCAGTTTGTACCTTTCGGTACGAATCCCATAATGTCGTTTTACCATATGAATGGAAGGGTACTCATAGTAGGTGTAATATACTGCATCGCGCCATTGTTTTTCTTTTCCATTGAGTAGACCACGAAAAGATTTTCCCTGCATATCTTTCGGGATTGCAAGTCCTGCATAATCTAGGATTGTGGGGGCAAAATCAAGATTCTGAACAAGTGCTTTTGAGGATTGGCCAGCTTTAATTTCTGCTGGATAGCGGATCAATAAGGGGGGTCGGAGCGATTCTTCATACATAAAACGTTTGTCAAACCAACCATGTTCACCCAGATAGAACCCTTGGTCTGAGGTATAAATGACAATTGTATTTTCGTCGAGTCCATTGTCTTTCAAAAATTCCAATAGACGTCCAACACCGTCGTCCACTGCAGCAACGGTACCCAGATAATCCTGCATATAACGTTGATATCGCCAGCGCATCAGGTCTTCTTTGGACATGTTGTGATATTTCATCTTAAAATCTGCCATGATTGGGTTGTAGATTGAATCCCATGTTGCGCGCTGCGCTGCAGTCATTCTTCCTAGGTTTCCATTGAAGGCAGCTTTATCCCAGGATAGATATTCTTTTAGTCCCAATTCATCCATTAGCGCAGGAGGTATCTTGTTGTCACCAGCCCAGTTCATGTGTTTAAGGATATTCATTTCAGCGGTTTTAGCAGCAGTTCCTCTTCCTTCGTAGGTGTCGAATAGATTATTCGGTTCTTTGTAGGTTTTTGATGTATATTGTTGAAGATGTCGCAAAGCCGGTAGCCACTCTCGGTGTGGCGCTTTTTGATGATAGAGCACACAGAAAGGTTTGCTGGTATCTCTTTTAGCGATCCAATCTAGGGTCATATCGGTGGTGAGATCCGATACATAGCCTTGTATTTGTTGTTTTACACCATTGATAATAAAGTTTGGATTATAATATTCGCCTTGGTCAATAAGGACCGCTGAGTGGTTAAATCCCTGGGGTAGGCCATCCATATGGATTTTACCGATTAATGCCGTTTGATACCCATTTTTTTGGAGAATCTTGGCAAAGTTGTCCTGATTCCAATCGAATTTTGCCTCATTATCAATTTTCCCATTCATATAACTGTGCTTCCCAGTTAGGAGTACAGCCCGACTGGGTGCACATAATGAATTTGTCACGGTCGCACGTGTGAAAATGGCACCTTCCTTTGCTAATCTGTCAATATTGGGCGTTTCGTTCAATCCGTAACCATAAGCGCTGATCGCTTGATAACCATGGTCATCACTCATGATATATACAATATTTGGATGCTTTTTTGCATGGCCTTTTTGTGCCAATGCCCAAGAAGGTACAAGTGTGTACAAGGTGAAAGTAAGTATATAATGATGCAGTTTCATGGTTAAGGTTTGAATGTGTTATGCTGATCGATTTTACCTCAGGCTAATATAGGTGTTTTCATTGAGACAATGTCGGTGCTATTAGTTTAATGATAGGTTGTACTATTTAAATGATTTGTTTATTAAATTATTCTGATAGAAATTTGTGTTATTAATAATTTCAATTATATATGAAGAAGAGTTTATTAGCACTTGCACTGGGGGGATTGGGGATAGGAATTACCGAATTTAGTATGATGGGGATGCTACCGGACGTTGCCCAAAGTCTGCAAGTTTCAATTCCGGAAGCTGGTTATCTCATTACAGCTTATGCCTTAGGTGTAGTTATCGGTGCCCCACTGTTGGTGGTTGTTATGAATCGATTCTCGCCACTTAAGACCTTGATTATCCTCATGGGATTGTTTACCCTATTTAATGGATTATCTGTAGTTGCTCCAGACTATGGTCTTTTGTTGGTATCGCGTTTTATTTCGGGATTGCCACATGGTGCTTTCTTCGGGGTAGGGTCTGTTATTGCCAGTCGATTGGCCGATCCTGGTAAAGAAGCGCAGGCTGTAGCGACGATGTTTTCCGGATTGACAGTTGCCAATTTATTTGGGGTTCCATTGGGTACCTATATTGGACATCATTTTTCATGGCGTTATACTTTTCTATTGATTGTTATCGTCGGTATTTTGACCATGTTAGCCTTAAAGTTGTGGATGCCTAAAATGAAAGCAGCACCTAAAAATAATCCTTGGAAGGACTTTGGCATTTTTCGCAATGTGAATGTCTGGTTTATGGTTTTATTATTTTCAATAGCTCCAGGGGCACTGTTTGCCTGGATAAGTTATATAGCTCCGCTGATGACTGAAGTGTCTGGTGTTGCTGATAAATACCTGCCTTATATTATGGTTTTGGCTGGATTAGGTATGTTTGTGGGGAATTTGATCGGAGGGAAGTTGACGGACGCTTTTTCTTCAACAAAGGTGGTTGTAGCCGTACTGGTGGTTCAGATTTTATGTATGTTGGTTATTTACGGGCTGTCTGACAACGGTTGGGTATCCTTGGTGATGACTTTTTTAACCGGAGTCACTACTTTTGCGCTCGTACCTTCGTTAACCTTATTATTGCTTAACTCGGTAAAAAGTGATGCTGAAATGTTGGTTGCTTCTTTAGGACCTGCTTGTTTTAATATTGCGAATGCATTGGGTGCCTTTTTAGGTGGTGTACCCATTAATCAAGGCTATGGTTATACTTCTCCGGCTTTGGTTGGTGCGGTTATGGCAGCTTTAGGAATCGTAATTTCCCTATGTTATATCCAACGAAGCAAAAAGCAACCGGCTGTGGCTGCCAAAAAGGTTCTTGAGGATGCGGTAGGTCAGCTTTCGTAGAGTCCATTATGTTGTCTTGAAATTTGCTATCGGTTTTAAAAAAATAACGTATAGAATTGGTGTTAACCTAGATTTCCACCAATTCTATTGAAGATGGACTGAAATTGAACATCGATATTTTCACCCAGGTACATGCGCTTCGCCTGACGTTTTATTGGATAACCTTGGTTCAATAGAAAGGAAACTGCGGTTGTATTCTCTTTCGGTAGCACAACTTTGGAATTTTGCATTAAATACATTTTTAACAATGCCATTCCTGCAGCTTGTTCATTGGCAACAATAAGGCCTTCTCCCAAAGAAGGAAAATAATAACCGCGGAGCGTTTGGTTCTTCACATATAGAAAACCTGAAATGAAATGCGGTTCTATTTCGCATCGTCTATTTTCAGCTGCGGTTGTTAGGTCGAGCCTCAGAAGTTGCTTTTTGTATCGGGATTGATATTGCTGTATATTATTGTCCGCTTCTTCAAGATGGGGTGCTTGTATATCATCAAAGAAAAGATAAGAAGAAGATTCCTTGAAGCCGAGCTTTGTGTAAACAGGCGCGCCCATATCCGTTGCAATGAGTTGAATGCTGTTGCATTTTTTGTTGTTTGCTATACGAATAAGTTCTTGGGTGGTTTGTTTCCCATAGCCTTTTCCTCTTTCATCGGGAGCGACGATAATATGTCCGAGCCAGGCAACGTTGCTATGGATAATGGTCGTACCTATGGCCACAATTTTCTGATCGACCAGGAGTTTTATGGGGAAACAAAAAGGGCTTTCTATATAATGCTGTATTTTGATCGGCACATTACCCCATCCTTCTGGACTTAATGCTGTGATGACGGAGAGATCAGAAAACTGAATCGGTTCAAAATTCATCTAACATCTATTTTATTACTGCTTTATTGTACTTGTTTTTATATTCAAGGGGAGAGAGTCCTGTAAACCGACGGAATATCTCGCGAAAAGCCTTTATGTCCGTATATCCAATAGCGTACATCACTTCATTTACCGTTTTCCTCGAGCTTTCCAATTCTTTTTTTGCCGATTCTACTTTTATCCGTTGAAGATATTCCACGGGCGTATTGCCTGTCGCTTTAATAAATCTACGGTCGAAATTCCGACGTCCGACAGTGAATTTTTCAGATAACTTCTCCATGGAAATTTTTTCTGAAAAGTTATTCTCGAGATAGTCCTGTGCACGCATGACCATTTCATCTCCATGTGATTTTTGACCATTAAAGATCATAAAATCGGACTGTGTTTGTCTGGCAATATCAATTTGAAATATTTTGGAGCAATAAATAGCCGTCTGTCTGTCGTAGAATTTTTCGACCAGGTAAAGGAGGAGATTAAGGAACGAATAACCGCCACCATTGGTATAGATTCCTTGCTCATCAGTAATAATTTGTTCTGTTTTTAAGTTAACCTTTGGAAAGAGCTTATGAAAATTTGCCGCTGATTTCCAGTGGATAGAGCAGTTTTTGTTATCCAAAAGCCCTGTGGATGCGAGCAGATATGCGCCGGTACACATGCTTGCAACATTTGCTCCCTTGGTATAATGGTCTAATATCCATGCTGAGAGCATGCTATTACCAGCTTCTATCGCACTAAAATTAGAAATGACAGCGGGTACAATAATGAGGTCGGTCTTTTGAATCGTAGTGATATCTTTCTGCGTCATGACCGTTAATAATCCATTGACAAAGTTACTCTGTTTGGAAACTCCTGCCAATTCTATATTAAATATAGGTTCCCTGTTCAGTTGATCGTAATAGCGGTTCGCTTCTGTGAATACATGGTATGTTCCAACAATGCACGATATGGTATTAGGGCCTGTCTGACTGTCTGGAACTAAGATCGTTAGATGTTTCATGTTGAAAGTTTATAAGATTGAATAAACGATAATACGCTTATTTGATACTATTCAAATATACCGAAACGACTTGTCTAAATCAACCGCTGAGAATGTCTATTTTACACCCCTTTTTGTGTTTTGAAGTCCGCTATATTTGATCTATAAATTTAAATTAATACCACAAGATGGTACGAATGATCGCAATATACAAGACTCCTACGAATAGGGAGTTTTTTGACAAACACTATTTTGAGACACATATTCCCTTGGCAAAAACGCTTCCGGGACTTATTCGTTTAGATTTACATATTTGATTGAGGTATAGTAATATAAGAAGTATGAGTTAACGTTATAAAATACGATGAATGATGAAAAAGGAAGATTTTAAAATAAGCATTACCGTTGAAGCAGGTGCTCAACGTGTATTTGAAGCAATCAATAATGTCCGCGGATGGTGGTCTCAAAATATTGAAGGGCCAACTGCTGCTTTGCATGATGAGTTTATATATCATTATCAGGATGTACATCGTTGTCGAATACGAATAGAAACGATGGAAACAGATCGTAAAGTAGTCTGGCGGGTCCTCGAAAACTATTTTAAATTCACCCAGGATGAACGGGAATGGACTAATAGTTCCATTATCTTCGATATTGTGGAAGATGCGGGTACAACTACATTACATTTCACCCATCGTGGGCTTAATTCCCAGATGGAATGTTATCAGGTATGTCATGATGCCTGGACGTATTATATAGCGGACAGCCTAAGACAATTGATTTTAACTGGGCTGGGACAGCCTACTCCAAAGGAGGAAATAGCGCTGGGGGCTATGGAAGAGAATCGCATACCACATGATTCTGGGACAAAAAGTATCTACCATAGGCTGTTAATTGAAACTCCTGTAGAGACTGTTTACAAGGCGCTTACAACGGCGGAAGGACTAGCAGGCTGGTGGACACCAGATACCAAGGCAAAGCCGGAGATTGGTGCGATCCTGCGGTTTGGATTTGGTCCGAGCTATTTTAAAAATATGGAAGTTATTTCGCTGAAGCCTTATTCCAGGGTCGAGTGGCGCTGTGTCAAGGCATTTGAGGAATGGATTGGAACGACACTGACCTTTGAACTTGAACCTCAGCAAAAGGGATGTATGCTGCTGTTTCACCATGATGGCTGGGCAAATTATAGTGCGGAATTTGCTTCCTGCAGTTTTGATTGGGCACTATTTTTCAGGAGTTTAAAATTTTTCTGTGAAAAAGGAAAGGGTTTTCCTTATCCCGAATTTAAGGTATAAAATTCCTGAAGGGGCATAGTGTATTTTTGGTATAAAATGAGACTATCGCAATAGCTCGGCAATCGCATGCAGATAGTCTTTATTTTTAGAAAAATCATTATGTCCTTCCTTTGCCAAACGTATCAATTTATCCTGTTTTTTAAAAAAGTTACTCAGTTTAATGGAAGAATCAAAATAGACGGCATTATCCTGGTCTCCGTGGAAGATGATCGTTCTACATTTTACTTTTTGCAATGCCGCAGCATTGTCGAAATAAAAGGGGATCCCGCTTGTATCGAGTTCAGGAGCGACATGTTGTGTCCAATCTTGAAAACTATAGTAAGGTGCCTGAAGAATAAGCATTTTTGGAGAATTATGCGAAGCAATAGTTGAAGCAAGTGCCGTGCCCATAGATTGACCGATTATGATAATGTGATCTTCCGGATACTGTTGTGTCAGCTTATCATAGACCGTTTGCAGATCACGATAAAGTAGTTCTTCATTGGTTACTTTACCTTCACTTTTTCCGTAACCTCGGTAATCCAGCATAAAAAGATCATATCCGTTATCAGTATAGATATTGGCAATTTTACCCCAGGTATCTACAGCCCCATTACTGCCATGCAAATAGAAAATTAGTCCTTTGCTCTTGTCTGCCTTAAACAAGATTCCATGGAGTTTAACATGATCTGCTGTTGTGATAAATTGTTCTTCAAATTTGCCCTGAAAGCGGAACGTGGAATCTTGGAGCTTTTTACCTGGAAACAGTTGTTCTTCAAGTATTTCATTCCAGTTTGGTTTCACTTTAGATTTACTGTTGGATTGCGCATGTACTGCGGGGTATAAAAAGATGAATAGCAAGAGTAATAGTATTGGACGTAACCAAAGGTGACGGTAGAATTTTGTTAATGTGACGGTATTGTTTGAGTGCATAAAGATACTTGGTCTATGATTTTTATTGAAGTTACACATTTCTATGGCATCCAGAAAATGTGGGATTCCTAGTTTTAGCAGTATCTTTTCTTATAAACTTAATCTAGGTTAAGTTTATGCCTTAATCCAGGTTGTTGGAAGCAGGCTTCTTCTCGTCGTACCTTTGAGATAGCAATTTAAAATGAAGTGAATCAATTTGTGCTTCAACTTAAATTCATCAAGAACGATAAAAAAGGAGATCATAACATGAAAAAATCAATTGAAAGAATTTTCCAACGTCCAGCTCAACCGGGTATGGTAGGAGATGGATTTCGTGTATTTAATATGATACCAGGGAATGGGATTTCCCAAAAGAGGATGAGTCCATTTCTTTTACTGGATTTCAACGCAGCATTTGATTTTGGACCTTCGGATCATATCAGAGGCGTGGATGTACATCCGCATAAGGGATTTGAAACCGTTACTATCGCCTACAAAGGTAGTGTAGCCCATCACGACAGTTCGGGAAACAGCGGAGTTATTTGTCCGGGTGATGTACAATGGATGACTGCCGGTGCGGGTATATTACATAAAGAATACCATGAAGAGGAATTTTCAAAAAAAGGTGGATTGTTTGAAATGGTTCAGCTCTGGGTTAATTTACCAGCGAAAGATAAATCAACGGAGGCACATTACCAGGCGATTACAGCCAATCAGATGGGGAAGGTACTATTGCCTGACGCAGCAGGGGTAGTTAATGTCATCGCGGGAAAATTTAAGGATACGGTAGGGCCAGCGAGCACCTATACGTCTGTCAATCTATTTGATATCAAATTGGCGGAGCAACATGAAACGAATTTTTTAGTTCCACAAAATCATAATACTGCGATGCTGGTTGTGAATGGGGAGGTCGAGGTCAACGGTGAACTTGCGAAGGAACATAGTTTTGTTTTATTTGGTCATGATGGTGAAGAGATCTCGATAAAGGCCCATAAAAATGCGGTTTTACTTGTGTTAACCGGTGAGCCCATCGATGAACCTATCGTGAGCTATGGCCCATTTGTAATGAATACACAGGCAGAGATTTACCAAGCCTTTGAAGATTTTCAAGCTGGCAAGTTTGGTGTGCTCGAATAAGTGATATAAGTTTCCATCCATGGCCTACATGTATAACATGTAGGCCATTAATGGATATCATCATATAGAAGATTTTCTGTTAATTAGCTTTTCTTTAGATTATGGTGTTCAACGACTAAGAAAATTTTTTTGGCCGTCTGTCGTAGCAGATATGGATGATGAGAACCAGTAGTGTACAACAAAAGCCTGTCGACACCACGCCATTCCATTGAAAGTATTTCCAAGCGAGAGGGGCCAGGTAACTACCCAATGATCCACCCGCAAAGTAACTAAACATATAGACTGTATTTAGTCGGTTGGTTGCCCCGATATTTAAGGCAAAGAAAGCAGATTGATTGCTGATATGCATTGATTGTAAACCCAGGTCAATTAAGATTACACCAGTTATTAATCCGATATAGCTATTCCCCCCGATGTAGAATACAATCCAGCTCAATAGCAGGATACATATGGAACCAAGAATAACGGTATACGTAGAAACACGCGTTGCGATCCGGCCGACCAATGCTGCTGCCAAAGCGCCAACAGCCCCTATTAATCCGAAGGATCCGGCTACAGCGGACCCCGCGTGGAAAGGAGCTTCCTGTAAATGAAATACCAATGTAATCCAAAAAGCACTGAATCCCGCAAAACCTAGGGCACCTCTGAGTGCAGATAGCCGTAACACCGGTTGAGTTTTTGTCAAATGGATCAATGAGTGCATTAATTGTAGATAACTTCCTTGAAATGTCGGTTTCACATCGGGGAGTGCGAAAGCTAATAATAACATGAATAGAACCATTAATGCAATCGCCATATAATAGATCGCCTGCCATCCCCAGATATCGCCAATAAATCCTGCTGCGACGCGGGAGAGCAGAATACCTAATAGTAAGCCACTCATGACCATTCCGATTGAAGAATTGCGTTTTTCGGGAGTAGCAAGTTCGGCCGTAAGGGGGACGAGCATTTGGGGAACGACTGAGCTAAATCCAACCATAAAGCTTGCGATATAGAGCAGCCCAAGAGTGGGAGCGAAGACCATTGCCAATAAGGAGGCTATGATGAGTAGAAAAATTGATAATATTAATTTCTTTCTTTTTATCATATCTCCCAAAGGAACGATAAAGAGTAGCCCTGTTGCAAAACCGATCTGGGTGAGCATAGCAATCATACTAATTGCAGCTTCACTAACGTGAAAGTCTTTCGCCATCAATCCCAAAAGCGGTTGATTATAATAGTTGTTGCCGACGACTACTCCAGTTGTCAAGGTAATAAGCCATAAAAGAGGCTTCGTCAGTATAGGTGTATCCCGTTTTGAGTTTACGTGGAGTTTTATGTTTTGATTTGTTATGTCTGTTGTATGTATCATTTTGAATTTTATCTCCTTGCCTGCAAATTTACAGCGATCAGTAGCCCTTGAAAAATATCGTTTATTGTTGGATGAGAATCCAATGGTTGTCAGAAGGCTATCCAATAGAATAGTTGCTTCTTATCTTAATATTTCACAGGAAATCGTGTGTCGTTTAAAGTCAAAGGTTTAAAATTCAACTGGCCTATGCAGTTCTTATATGCATAGGCCAGTTGAATTTTAGATGAAAATAGTGCAGACTGATCAATCAGGTTTAAAGATTTATTTGCTGATTTCTCTTTTTGCGAGAAGCATTATATACAATGATCACACTAATCGTCATCAGGATAAATGCTAAGAAAAACGGCGCGCCAGAAAATTTAAATGGTGCTTTGTCATGGGTGAAATAATAAAATAGGTTTGTCATCATCGGTGGACCAATAATCGATGTTGCACTCATTAAGCTCGTTAGTGCACCTTGAAGTTCACCCTGTTCGTTTGAAGGAACATTTTTGGTAATAACAGACTGAAGAGCTGGTCCACAAATACCACCCAAGCAATAAGGGATAAGGAAGACGAACATCATCCATCCCTCGCTTGCAAATGAGAATAACAGTAGTCCAATGGCATACAGGGTCAATCCATAGAAAATGCTTTTTTGTTCACCAAGTTTGGGTGTAGTCCATCGAATTAAAACACCCTGAACCAATCCAATCAATAATCCAATAACACCTAATGAGATACCTACCATTCTTTCTGTCCAGTCGAATTTATACATGGTGAAGAAGTTCCAGTTACTTTGAACTGCATGACCTGCGATATATATTAAAATTAAGGCAACGATTAATCCGGATATTTCTGGATGTTTTCCAAGAAACTTAAAGGATCCAATTGGATTTGCGCGTTTCCATTCAAAAGCTCTACGTTTTTCTTTATCTAAGCTCTCAGGTAAGATAAAATAGCCATACAGGAAGTTTAGCATACACAGTCCTGCGGCCGCATAAAAGGGAACCCTGGCACCATAGTGACCGAGTAGACCGCCGATAACTGGGCCGATGATAAAGCCTAGACCAAATGCAGCGCCTATTAGACCAAAGTTCTTTGCCCGATCTTCATCCGTGGATATATCAGCGATATAAGCACTTGCCGTTGTAAAACTAGCGCCTGTCAGTCCAGCGATAACACGTCCTAAAAATAGCCAACCTATAGTTGGCGCGAGGGCAAGAAAGATGTAGTCTACAGCAAACCCAAAAAGTGAGATCAAAATAATTGGCCTTCTGCCATATTTATCACTGAGGTTACCAACGACAGGAGAACAGATGAATTGTGTGAAAGCGTAGGCAAAGCCGAGCCAGCCGCCATATTTTGCCGCTTCACTGATGTCGCTATGAATCAATTCCTCGATAAGTTTAGGAACGACTGGAATAATGATTCCCCAACCCGTAATATCGATTAGTAGTGTAATAAATATGAATCCGATTGCTGCTTTTTTCTTGGAATTTTCCATCATGATTCAAAAGTAATGAAATCCTTAAAAACTTGTTTGTTATTTAATTACTAATTTGTGCTGCGTGTTATATTTTCGGTAGTGTTAACAAACCGAAAACAAGAAGTTTTTTTCTTTCGATAGAACGCCTAAGTCTGATTAGATCGCTTGACATTTTGGATGGTGCCGTACAGTAAAATTACATGAATTCGCAATAAAACACAGTTTATTTGCTTGGGCATGTAAGGATAAAGCAAGTTCTATCTGGGATTTATCTGTGATGAGAACCTCGGGGTGTAGTGTGACTTCTGTAAAACGACCACTTCCATCTCCATCCGTTTCGAGGGTAGCGATAGCATTGTCCGTATAGGATAAAACCTCGATGCTATTTTGTGAGCAGACGTACAAATAGGACATCATGTGGCAAGAAATCAGGCTGCTAAGCAGCAAATCTTCCGGATTGTACAATGCGGGGTCACCTTTGAATGCTTTTGCTGCGGAAACTTGCAGGTCAGCTTTCCCTTCGATCGCGATGTGATGGCTCTTTGTATAAATTTTTGAACCCACAGCAGTAGGCTGTTCAGGATTTTTCCAAGTTAAGGACGCTTTGAAGATATGTTTGTAACTCATTTTTGTTTCAAATTTAAGGTATTCTCCAATATTATAGGACGTCTAGTCCGTCAATTACAAGATGTGCAGGATAGGTCGAATTGACTAGATCAAAATTTTATATTTATCATTTGGAGCAAATTGGCATTTCGATAAAACTACTTCGTTTGTAATCAGACTGCAGTGGTGTCTGATTACAGTACTGTTATGTGCGAACAAAAGTGATATAATCTGTGTTGATAGGCTCAATCCCATTTTTTCGCATTTCGCTTGCTATTTGCGCCCTGTGATAGGTGCCATGATTAAAGACGTGTAACAGAATGTCGTTGGCCTTATTATGAAAAGCCTGATGCTGTGTGTTTGTATAATTGATAATTTCATCCTCCATATCATTTCTGCGCTGAATCTGCTGCCCAAATCCTTCTGAAGCTAAATCGTGATACCTTTGGCAATCGATGATACTGTGCTCATCCCAAACACCAACAGGTGGTTTTTCACCAGTTAATCGACTTAACCAAATAATCTGCGCATTGACAATATGGCTAAAGAGCCGTATGCAAGAATGAGGTACTTTTTCGCCTTCACTTTTCAGTTTATTCAGTAGTGCTGTATTGGCCCAGTTATTATATAACCAAAGCTGCATAAAAGTAGTTGACATCTAATTGTTGTTTATGTGGGTTCTGTAAAATTAAATATACGGAAGATAGAAGTAAATGAAAATTACCTAATTAATTAAAATTATAGAATAACGCTATTCTATATTGATAACCTAGCAAATTACTTTATTTGCTGGATGAACTAGCTGTTGTGTTCACGCTAAAAATCATAGTCATTTTAAAGCAATATATTTGTTACAATTTAATTATTTTGTGCGTAATTCTATTTTTTGAATTTGCTCAGTTCTTAATTGGGATATATTCAGATTGTTAGCGTTATAGGTTGTTGTTTTTTGTCGCAGAAATGTCTTTTTGCGTTATCACTTGACAAGTCAGACTACCACAAACTAAAGGATATCATTATATTAGACTGATATTATTGAAAAGTATGCTATCTATGAACAGGTTTTTCCAAAATTACAATACGGGGAAACGTATTATCCTTCACTTGTGTTTTTGGTTTTTGGTTTTGGGAATGCAATTCATTTCCTATCAGCGGATAGATATTGATAATTCCTGGATTTTGTTTGTAAAGGACGTATTTTCTTTGTTGACAATATTTTATGTGACAGCATATATCATCATCCCGCGATGGTTTATTCCAGGGAAGTTTGTGTTATGTATATTATGGTTGTTGTTTATTTACGCCTGGTGGTCGTTTCTAAGTTACTTTGCTGCACTATTAACGTTGAAATATCTAACACCAGATATTCGCCTGTCAAGCTATCTTGAAATAATATTAAGTCAAGGAATCTTTGGTGCTTTTCGCCTTTCTTCCATTAGCGATTATTTGTTGGATTTTATTTTTTTGGTGGCGCTGCCATTGACCGTAAAAATTGTACAGGCATTTATGTCTGTCAGAAATTCAAAAATGAAACTTGAATTGAAAAATTCAGCACTGGAATTGAACAATGTCCAGTTGGAACTTGCCTTTCTAAAATACCAGATTAACCCACATTTTTTACTTAACACACTTTATAGCATCTATGTGCTGGTATCCGATCATGATGAAAGAGGCGGCGAAAGTATGATGCGTTTAAGCAGTATTATGGTGTATTTACTGCATGAAAGTAATCAACCCAGGATAGAAATTAGCCGCGAATTTCAATTGCTAAAGGATTATGTTGAATTGGAAAAGTTACGCTATAGCGAGACCGTGCAGATCAAATTAAATCTGGCGGCTGAAGACGAAAACAGCATGATGGTTCCTTTGATCTTTTTTCCGTTTGTAGAAAATGCATTTAAACACGGCCCTCGGCTAAGTTCTTCGGCGGGATGGATATCCATAGACGTTAAAGTGAGGGATGATAAGGTATATATGCACGTGGCTAATGCGTATAGAGAACTTTCAAAACCAGAAAATTATATCGGTGGATTAGGGATAGAAAATGTAAAAAAACGACTGGAACTTCATTATCCTCATAATCACAATTTGGAAATAAAGTCGCATGAGGGTGTATTTAGTGTTAATCTTGTTGTAACTTTACATTCGGAAACAGAGCCGTAGCACCAAAGCAGCGGGTTGCGAAGTACTTATGAATAGAATTAAAACTATCCTTATTGAAGATGAGCCTATTGCGAGAGGTCGCCTGGAGAAATTAGTTTCCAAGTTAGGCCTGATCGAAATATTGGGTGTATTCGAAAACCCATTGCAAGCAATTGACGTTTTAAGACAGCACGAGGTAGATCTCATTTTATCGGATATAGATATGCCTGAAATGGATGGAATTACCTTTCTCAAAGGACTTGCTCATCCACCATTTGTTGTTTTTATAACTGGGCATTATGAGTATGCGGTCGATGGATTTGAGCTGGATGTGATCGATTATATCTTAAAGCCACTCCTGACGGAAGAGCGCTTGATCAAGGCAATTGAAAAAGTTCAAAAGGCAATTTTGTTTTCTAGAAGGGGCCCACAAGGTGAAAGAAAGGCGATTAAGATAAAGGATCGGAACAAAACTATTTTTATAGATCCGGCGGATATTTTCTATCTAAATGCCTGGGGGGATTACATTCAAATTTATACGTTAGAAGGTATGCAAACGTTGCTGTCTACCATGAAAGATATGGAAGCAGAACTACCTTGGGATATGTTTGCTCGTATGCATCGGTCCTATATTGTCAATATCAAACAGATCAAGGGTGTTGAGGCAAGTAAAGTCATTCTGAAAAATGGGACAGAACTCGGTATCGGTTTACAATATCGTAATCAACTTTTCGCGAAGATGGGACTTATATAATTTATCGGATTCATACGTTCTTTCTGTTTTCCAATTTGCATTTTATAATAGCCAAGCATAAAGTGGTAAACAGCAAGTTCATGTAAGCGTTGATCGGACATGAACAATCGGTTAATAAACATATGAATGTAGCTTGATAGTAACGATGTTCGGGCCGACTTGAATTCGTCTAGATCGGTATGGCTCCGTAAGGTGTTAAATATGTTGTATTGAAGTGCATTTAGTTTCTTCTGGGAGTTTTCCGTGTTGTCTAAAGGTTTGTCGAACCAGTCTTTTTTCTCTTTGAACTTCTTGTTGAGATGAATCCAAAGGTTTTTATTATTATCAAATTCTTGCTGATAAAGCGTATTCATCTGTAGGCAGAAATCTCTTTTTTCGATCAGCGTAAATTTTGCAGCTTCTAATAGCGACTCAATATTTTCGAAAGCCAGGCGCCATCGATCATTGTTTGAAGTACTTTGTTGAATAACCTTCAGTACCGTTTCGCTCTGTTGATAGAATAGCTCCTCACTAAGTTCCATACAAAATGGGGTATAGCGTTCAATCTCCCGTGTATAAGTGTCAACGGATAGCGTTGATATCTGACCATCTTTAATAAACTGTTCTAATAGGGTATTCAGCGTGGATATAACGGAATAATACTGGCTTGGATCTGAAAGCTCAACTCTAAACCTAATGTGGGGCGATGGATCGTTGTACCGTATAAAAAACCATTTTTTTAGGACATTTTGCTGACTAATTGTCGCTACGATAATGGGGAAAACTTCCTTTAACAAGGTGTCTGCAAAATGTAAACCACAATAGATCTTGGCGTAAAGCCATTCACTGCCCAAAGGGAAGCATCTTTTTAGGTTATTGTCTTGCGGAGCTGATTCATTTGTGAAAGTCTCCTGTTGTGATTCTATTGGAATAATGATTTCGTTGGCAAAAATATGTCCATCTTTATCCCTGGCTACTGATGAATAGTCATTCAGGATATATTCGGTTAATATGGTCTCTCTTTTGCACATATGATCCAATACGATTTCTATGCAAAAAGGATTGTCTAAATTTATCAACAGTTCATTATCGCCGCTGCTGATGATGACCATTGCAGGGATTGCTAATTCCGCTTGTATATTTTTTATGAAAGCCTGAGGGTTACTGGGGTATTTCGCTATTTTTTGAATTCGCCACTGGGCTCTAGACAAGATAATATTTTTGTAGCTTATTCTTGGGAGCCTCGGCTGCTCTTTCATAATCCCCCAATTCCAGGAAAGATCCAACCTATTATTTTGGAACTGAAAATCTGCGAGAAACTTGTAAATATTCATACCCTGTTCAAAATTGTGGGCCGTCGTCAAACGGGGGATAACCATTTTATTGAATTTCTTGGACCACAAGATTAGACGCTGTCCTTTAAGGAACAGGTATAAGTCATTAACATCAATTTGCTCTTGTTCTTCGTCGATTGTTGGGCTTAGGCAAATTGATGCCTTTCGCAGCGCAGGTCTATAAATTATATTACCAGCATTATTGTCTGGGTAATGACAAATCTCGGCAAGTATTGCATTGGGAAAATGCTGCTGCTCTTTGTTGGCCGATTCTTTTAATTTGTTATGCAATTCTTCATCCAAATGTGCAAATCTGGAAATTAAGTTTCCTGATGACGAACCACCAATAGTACCTAGATTGAAGAATAAATTTTCCTGACATGAACTTCTAAGGAGATTGCCGATGGCATAGAATGAAGAAGGGATAGTATGGACTGTTTGTTTACGCTGTTTAGCGATATGATCTAGATCTTTGCCGGTCAGCCGAATTTCGGTGAATTGATTTTTTACACTTTCTACAAATTTTTCAATGACCAGATCTTGATAATGGTGGTCCCCATATTTTTTTTCGCCCGTCGGAGGGATGTTTTTAACTTCCCCGAGTATTTCATCCGTTATATTGTAAACACCTTCTTGACGTCCGTAACCAATCCCAATATCGGGGTCTAGAGCTGTCGTTAGCGGGACCATTCTATCTTCATATTTAACAGAGAACGCAGCTCTAAACTGGTCAAAATCTGTTAACTTAGCCTGGCTGCAAAGTGGTAGTAAATCCTGAAATTGATCTCTTATGTGATTTAATGCGGTATCTGATAAGTTATTTTCGTCCATCCCCATGAGGAGGTCCCCCTGTAACGAATTGGTCATATCAAGGTCTGGAGCTAAAGGCTGCAATAATTTAAGGATGGCGTTTTGGATCTCAATGACAGATTGAGAACTATGAAGCCATTTTTTTACTGTTAATAAAGGATTTAAATAATTTTCCACCTTATCCACTCTTTCAAGCGAGGTTATCAGGCTGTCCAGATAACCTCGGCCAATTACATTGGGCTGTAATTCAGAAGATATGATTCCAAGGCTGATGAGGTTATTGACGAATAGGCTCGCATGCGTTGTTGATGCTCCAAGACCTTGCAGCAGATCGATTAATGATTGATAGTGGCTGGTTCTCTTATTGCGTTCAAAGTATTGGATGACTCGATCCAAAACTGGAGTAAGCCTTATGCGTTTTAGGATATGCTGTCCTTTCTTCCCATTTGCCACTTTTTGATAATATTTGTAATATTTACCATCTAAGTATAAGGTCGGATTGATACGATAATAGAGTTGACTGTAAATTCTTTTGTCTTTTGATAGCTGTTCAATAATTCCTGTCAAAATGGTGGCATCCAGTTTTAATACAGCTTTATTCGCATTAGCCCTAATTAACGATACCTTTTTTTCGGAGACGGTAAGGTTCCCAAAAGATACCCCTGCGAATAACCCGAAAGGCGTACTTCTGGTGCTCATCCTAATCGCATATTTGAGTAGTGAAGCGATCATTTTTGAGCTGCTCTCTTTCTTATATTCAAGCCATTTTTGAACCTCTACAGAGAAGGCAGGGCTCGCCAAAAATAAGGCTTCTTTTAATTGCTCATCTTGAAACAAATGACGAAGTTTCTCTTCCATTTCATTTCTCTCTTTTATCGTTAAAAGATCAACGGTAAATGCAGCTGGAAGTAGCGGCGTGCGCAGAAGAAAATAATCGGATAAGTGGAATAATGACATGAATTAGTAGGACTAGTATTGCATGACTTGTTTTATACAAGACTGAAACATTTCGGGCGAAATTGGTTTTTGTAGCGCAAAATGCTTCCTATTTTTGATAAATTCCGGATAATGCCAGCGTGACACAGCGGACGTAATGATCAGGATAGGAATATCAGCGATCAATTCGGCAAGTGTATTAATATTACCGCCGCTAACAATGAGATCGAGGAATAGGATGTCTGCAGATTTTAGATCATGACTAAATAATGCTGGATTTTCAATGTCTTCAACCATCTTTATCAATTGAAGATCTGGAAACATGTGAATGTATTCAACTATCTTTTTTGTCGCCAGGGGTTCATCCTCAATGAGAATACATTTAAGCTTGGGTGAAGTCATATACTCGGTTCTTTTTTTATTTAGTAGGCAATAAAGACGATTGCTGTAAAGGCGCCTACCAGAACGCCTTCACAGCATTATCCTCTTTTATATTACTTTTGAAGATGTAACTGTCTTAATAGTTACCAGTTCCATATCATCAAAATCAAAAAATGAGATCGGTTCGACCACGCAGACAGTTTGTACATCCAATACAAAATCCTCCGCTAAAAAATTTTCAATGTTTTCCATAGTTATACGTTTAAATTGTAAACAAATGTGCTTTCTATGAAAAAGAACAACGAAAAATATCGACAGAATTGAAAATGAATCGGACGAACTAAAGAATCTATTCGACGAAAAAATAGCGCCTGTTCCTATTTCTGTTCGCAGTGTATTAGACGCTGTTCGAATAGTCTGCCAGATTATAATTAGCATTGAAAGAAGGTCCATCGTATGCTGTTGGAAAATTCGACGAAACAGCATTTGAGTACGATGAAATAGCAGCTACTTCATTGTAGGATTCCATCTGGTTCATTATTTTAGACCTATCTATTTTAGCAGCGAAAAACCATTTCTTTAGCCATTAAAGCCATATAGCGTAAATAGATAAACTAATGAGAGGGCTTGAGGTAAGTCCTTCCAAAAAAGCATCTGCCAAATAAATAGGTGAGTAGTGTGGGCGCGTAAAACAATTGAGAATATGAATTTATCTAATGAAATGCACAGTTTTTTGAAAAGAGAAGGTTTACGGTTATTTAGAAAAAAAGTAAGCTGGCAGACCTCTGCGAAATATCAGATCTATGCAGATGGGAAAACAAAGATTGGTGTCGCATTTGACAGAATTCAAAATTTTATCGATGAAAATACCAATGCATCCGGCTGGAGTGGAATGGAAACGATTAAACTCGAAGAACGCGGTGATTATATTATCTATGGTTTTGTTGAAGAAGTTGAAAGCTAAAGAAGAATTGAGTTCAACCTGTCGTATCGTATTATCGAATAAATATTACAAATCAATTCCCTAATTGTGTAATGATTTCGATGTTATTTGTGGCCAAATTTGTTGTGTAAAATAAAACAATCAGTTATGGCGACAGATATTTATAAAGATACGGTTTATCTACCTTTAGAAGATGTTGAAAGTGAACATTGTGCTTCAATTGTCGAAAAAGGACTAGCTCAGGTCAAAGGCTTGGCGAGCTATCGGGTGGAATTGAATAATCATAGAGCTGTTATCGTACCTAAAGATAGCGAAGCGGTCGTTAGCAGTGTAAAGACGATCAAAGATCTTGGTTATGGTGTTTCTACATTGACCAAGACATTTCCAGTTCTTGGGATGACTTGTGCCTCATGTGCCAGTAGCGCCGAAAGTATGGCGAAATATGAACAAGGGGTTGTTAATGCGTCTGTAAATTTTGCAACCGGAAACCTTACGGTTGAGTATTTGCCTAATATTACGGATCATTTAAAAATCCAGAAAGCAGTCCAGGCTGGTGGCTATGATTTATTAATCGAAGATGAATCTACACAGCAGGAAACTTTGGAGGCTATTCACGCAGCTAAATTTCACAAGCTTAAAATCAAAACACGATGGGCAGTATTGCTATCGCTTCCCATAGTCGTGATTGGTATGTTCTTTATGGATATGCCGTACGCAAATCCTATTATGTGGCTGTTTTCTACACCTGTAGTTCTTTGGCTAGGCAAGGACTTTTTTGTCAATGCGTGGAAACAAGCGAAACACCGTTCGGCCAATATGGATACACTCGTTGCATTAAGCACTGGAATAGCCTACATATTTAGTGTATTTAATATGCTCTTTGCTGAATTTTGGCATCAACGTGGCTTGCATGCACATGTGTATTTTGAGGCCGCCTCTGTTGTCATTGCTTTTATTTTATTGGGTAAATTGCTGGAGGAAAAGGCCAAAGGCAACACCTCATCTGCCATTAAAAAGCTAATGGGGTTGCAGCCCAAGACGGTTATGGTCATTCAATCGGATGGGGTAGAGTGTCAGGTCCCTATAGAAGCCGTTAATACCGGCGATATCATTCTGGTAAAACCAGGAGAGAAGATCGCTGTCGATGGTGTTGTTATCAGTGGAAATTCCTATGTTGACGAAAGTATGTTAAGCGGGGAGCCGGTCCCGGTTTTAAAAACGGGAAATGAGCAGGTATTTGCAGGGACGATCAATCAGAAGGGCAGTTTTCAATTCAAAGCTACAAAAGTTGGTCGGGAAACAATGCTTGCACAGATCATTAAAATGGTACAGGATGCACAGGGAAGTAAGGCTCCTGTTCAAAAACTGGTCGATCGAATTGCTGGTGTATTCGTTCCTGTTGTCATTGGTATTGCTATTTTAACTTTTCTACTGTGGTTTACTTTAGGTGGAGAAAACCATCTGGTACAGGGTTTATTGGCGGCAGTAACAGTTTTAGTTATTGCTTGTCCTTGTGCACTAGGTTTAGCAACTCCTACAGCGATCATGGTTGGAGTGGGTAAGGGAGCTGAACAGGGGATTTTAATTAAGGATGCGGAAAGTCTGGAGCTGGCCAAAAAGGTAAGTGCAGTTGTTTTGGATAAAACCGGTACTATTACGGAAGGAAAACCTGTTGTCACTGACGTGTATTGGAAAAATAATGAAGATAATTTGAAAGGTATCCTGTTGAGCTTGGAGAAACAGTCAGAACATCCATTGGCAGAAGCTGTTGTAGGGTATTTTAATGATGTGAAAGTTACTCCAATATCCTTTATCGAAAGTATTACGGGGAAGGGTGTAAAGGGCAGTGAAGGAATCGAAACTTACTACGTAGGGAATCGGAGGTTGTTGGATGAAAATAGAATTACAATTTCGACAGAATTGATGGAACATGCTACTCTATGGGGAAATCAATCGAAAACAGTGATCTGGTTTGCCAATAGTCATACTGCATTAGCTGTAATTGCCATTGCGGACCGGATTAAGGAAACTTCTGTACGCGCTATCAAGGAGATGCAAGCAATGGGAATTGAACTATATATGCTGACTGGTGACAACGAGGCTACAGCCAGGGCCATCGCTGCGGAAACAGGTCTTCAGCATTACAAAGCTGAGGTATTGCCAGAGCACAAAGCCGATTTTGTTAAGGAATTACAGCAAAGGGGACAGGTGGTCGCTATGGTTGGGGACGGTATTAATGACAGTACAGCCTTAGCAACAGCGGATGTCAGTATTGCAATGGGAAAAGGAAGTGATATTGCAATGGATGTAGCGAAAATGACAATTATTTCTTCTGATTTGACGAAGATACCCCAGGCAATTCGACTTTCGAAACAAACGGTCGCAACGATTAAGCAAAACTTGTTTTGGGCGTTTATTTATAATTTAATTGGGATTCCCCTCGCTGCAGGTATTCTGTATCCATTCAATGGCTTCCTTTTAAACCCGATGATAGCTGGAGCTGCAATGGCATTGAGCAGTGTAAGTGTCGTCAGTAATAGCTTGCGGCTTCGTTGGAAAAAATAGCTAACTATGGTTAAGCTGTAGACCTCGTTTTAAACGGTAAATATTGTAAAACAAAATAGAAAAACTATAAGTATAGCCGATTGATTAAAGGGATCTTTGTATAGATAATTAAATAGATTAATAACATTAAAATTAAATAACATGGAAAGCAAAGAACTTCAATTCAAAACAAACCTTACTTGCGGGGGATGTGTATCCAAAGTAAGTGCAGATTTGGATAGTGTGGACGGTATCTGTGAATGGAATGTTGACACCACAAATGCAGACAAAATTCTGACTGTAAAATCTGAAGGTGTTTCGGAGGAAGAAATAATTGAAATTATCAAAAAGAAGGGTTTTAATGCAGTGACCTACTCCGCATAATTGTTCCATAAATCTATAGAAGCCTCACACCCTAAAAGTTGGACAAAACCTTTAGGGTGTTTTTATGAAGTATAATTATGAGACGAAACTGAGCTCAGTTTTATTAGTATTAAATTTGGGGTTTACCTTTTATCCATTTTAATTTTAGATTCCTGTTAATTAAAATGGATAAACATATCTTTAAAATTAAGTGTCATTTTAGAAAATTGGCGGATAATATCTTGTCCTATATTTCCATACACGGTTTCATTCTTGATCTTCGATTTTAATAGGCTTATCTTTTTAAGAGCGATGGGTTTATCGCCGATATGGAATGTATGTTGTATGACAAAGCCATCATATTCAACGTTACCACCTGCGCCACCCATGGCGACTTTGGTCGGTATACCATATTTTTCGATATACTGTTTGTAGGTTTCGTAAAATGGCGCATAAAGGATTGTTTTTTCCGCTCCTGTATCAAAGGTATAGTGCTTTCCATCAATGGCAATAAGGGGTGATAACCCATCTATTGCAAGATTTGAAGCCTTTTTTGCAACTGTAGGTCTCTTGGGTACAATAAAAACATTATCTTGTGTAAGCTGTACTTCTTGCATTGCTTCTATGACTGGGAAGCCTATTATGCCATTGATCTGATAGCCAATTTGTGGGATATAAAGTGCACTGTCTGGGAAAACCAGAAATATAGCATTCGATATGTTGATGTTACCAAGTTTTAATTGTTTACAGACTGCTAAATCGGCTTTGATAGCAATACCTGTAATTGCGTCTACATCAATATCTGCAGGGATAATATCCATATGAAGTCGTTTGGCCACGGATTTCGAAACTGTCGATAGGTTTGCTCCGGTGTCAAATATGAAACTTGCTGTATCGCCGTCAACCTCTACTTTTAGATTCTTTAAGCCGGCTTTATCTTTCGTCATTTTAAGACGGGTATCGTCGTTGATTTGTATACGCTGCGGTCTTACATGATCAAGTGCCGACCAGATTTTTAGATTGTTTCGGAGATCCGCTCTTGTATCTGTTGACAGCAAGGGATCGAATTCGAGTAGGATTTTCTGCGTTGTCTGTTTTGCCCTAGCGTAATCCTTCAATTTGACAAAATTATCTTCCTGAATACGTCGTATTTTTAGTCGCAGTGTGTCTGGCAATTCTTCTGTTGCTGTGTTCAGCAATGCGATTTTTTTGTTTGAAGTGATGGGGCTGTTAAAGGCATTATCGAGTATTGCCAAAATAAAAAGTTGCTCATGGGCGTTTAAGAAAGTTTTATTTACCTTAAGCAGGTCGCGGGCGGTGAAGAAATCTTTTGATGCTATTAGCTGATATAGGTTGTTGAATTTAGTCGACGTGCCTTGCCCGAAATTAAGCTGGGGGGCGATGAAAAACAGGAAATATGTTAACAAGTATTTTTTGAAATGATTTGACGCGAGATTCATGATGTATTCAATAGATTGTCTTTTGTTCAGTAATATGTTCACGCTTTTAAATGTCGGAAAAGTTCTTGTTATTTTTTTAATTTTATTATTGCTTATTTTATTATTGATCAATGGTTTATGTTGTGGAGTTGTGTGCCATACTTGTGGTGTTGGATAATTAAGGTTAAATTAGCTATTGTTTTGAGAAATTTCTCCTAGGAGGATTGGATTGACGAGATCTCCGAATTCGGATTTAATCTTTTAACCCTTACTTTAAGAGAACGATTAGTGAACAGGATTTATTTTTAATAGAATAATTTAATGAAACAAAAGACGATGAATATTAGGTTTAATAGCGGGGTTATTTTTTTTGGTCTTACGGCTTTATCGACCAGTTTATTTTTTGGATGTGGAAACACAGGAACTAAAAAAGAGATCAAGGCCGAAAAGGTGGAGGAACCTGCTGCAGCTACTGTACCCACAACGCAGGAGTTATCTTTTAAGGATAAAGAGGGTAAGGTTCTTCAATTAAGTGCTTTAAAAGGTAAGGTCGTGTTTATCAATTTCTGGGCGACCTGGTGTCCTCCTTGTATTCATGAACTACCTTCTATTGACCAGCTTAGGCAATCGCTTAAAGATAATAAGGATATCGTTTTCCTCATGGTGGATGTTGATGGCGACATGGAGAAGTCTTCAGCATTCATGGCGGAAAACAAGTATGATCTGCCCCTTTATATAGCAGAGGGTGACATTCCTGCAGAATTCTTAGGGCAGTCCATCCCGACAACGGTGATCTTGGATAAAACTGGAAAGATCGTAGAGCGTTTGGAAGGAAGCCGTGACTATGGAACTCCTGAAATAAAAAAAGCATTGCAGGATATCGCGAGCGGCAGTTAAAGATCCATCGTTGTAATCGCTATTTTCTATGGATGGAGAATAGAATTTGAAGAGAAAAAACAGTATTTTCGCGGTGTCAAGTTAATTTACAGCTATGTCCGAACTTCAAGAGCAGACTGCAGTCAGAACGACTTATTTTAGTATTGTAGGCAATGCATTACTAGCATTGTTAAAATGGCTAGCTGGTTTCTTTGGAAACTCCTATGCCTTGATTGCGGATGCAATTGAGTCAACAGCGGACATATTCTCTTCATTTTTAGTGCTTCTAGGTTTAAAATATGCGCAACGACCTGCCGACGACAATCACCCGTATGGTCATGGTCGGGTAGAACCCCTCATTACATTTATTGTCGTTGGTTTTCTCATCGTTTCTGCAACCATAATTGCTTATGAAAGTATTGAGAATATAGGAACGCCACATGACCTGCCAAAGCCTTGGACCCTATTTGTTCTTGGCGGGATCATTGTATGGAAAGAAATTTCTTATAGGATCGTTATGAAGAAAAGTAAAGAAACAAATAGTTCTTCACTTCGTGCAGACGCTTGGCACCATCGAAGCGATGCGATAACGTCAGTTGCAGCATTCATTGGGATATCTATTGCATTGTTGCTCGGAAAAGGATATGAAAATGCGGATGACTATGCGGCATTATTTGCTGCTGGATTTATACTGTATAACTGTTATCATATTTTCAGACCGGCGCTTGGCGAGATAATGGATGAAAATGTATACGATGAGGTCATTGATAATATCCGGGAAGAAGCATTAAAGGTAGATGGGATAAAAGCCACAGAAAAATGTTTTGTCCGCAAATCCGGGGCTAAATATCATGTCGATCTGCACGCTATTGTTGATAGTGAAATTACCGTAAGGGAAGGGCATGAGCTGGCGCATAAACTCAAAGACCATTTGGTTGCGCATATTCCCGATCTCGGTCATGTGATGATCCATATTGAACCGAACGAATGTCTTTGGGAAGCAAATTGAAATGGCAGCACATGTTACTTTGAACCGTGCCACCATTTGATTTTTTAGAACCTTAGGTGTTTTCAGCTTCAAGCAATTCGATCTGCCATTTAATCTGATCCGCTTTAATAGGGTAATCGACATTATTTCTTAAGCTTTCATAAATGGCTTCAAACAGCTGATTGTAATCTCCTTTATGTGGTGTTACTAAAGACTCATGTTTTTGATTTGATGCGTCTATCGTAAAAAGTTTCCCCTCTTGGCCGGCTGGCTCAAGGCCATAAGATGGATTGTCAGGTAACATACCATCTAGCAATTGCTGTTCTTGCACATCCGTCATATTCTTGATAAAACTCCCTTTTGTACCATGCAAAACAAAGGCGGGCTGCGGAGAGGCGACAAGTAGACTGCCTGTTAAATATACGTTCAGTCCAGCTGGATAATAGAGCTGATAGTGAAAATAATCTGCAACTTTAGAATCCGGCCTGTTAATGGATGTTGTTTTGGTAAATTTAACCGGCTTTCCAAAAAGTGAGATTGCCTGATCAATAAGGTGAGGGCCTAGGTCATAAGTAATGCCATTGGAAATATATTGCGTATCTTCCTTAAAGTATTTTTGCCCCAATTCCATTTTATAGCGATCAAATCTGAAATGCACTTCAATCAGCTTTCCTAATTCTCCGCTGTCGATTACCTTTTTAATGTCTAAAAAGTGACCATCATACCGTCTGTTTTGATAGAAAAATAATTGTTTACCTTGTTTTTTGCTGATGGCAAGAAGAGTATCGAATTGCGTAGCGTCATCAACGGCAGGTTTTTCTATCAATACATGTTTTCCTGCTTCTAGAGCCTCTTTGGCATATTGGAAATGTGTATAGTTTGGTGTATTCACAATGACCAGTTCGATGCTTTCATCCGCTAGGAATTCAGCGATGCTATTATAGCTTTTTATTGCCGGATAAAATTCATGTGCTGCTTTTTTCGACCGTTCTACAACAGCGCTGAGATTGAAATGTGGATTGGTATGTATAAATGGTGCGTGAAAAACACGTCCTGACATGCCAAAACTCAGTATTCCTGTGTTAATTTGAGTGTGTTTCATGTTGATTTAAATTACTTTAGCGTTGTCTTGTTAGTTGTTAGACTTCAATATAAACTTTAATGCTACTGCGTGATATTCTTATTCCGTGTTTGATTCTCCAATGCGGTTTGCATATAAATGTGTTACGCCATCTTCTGTTGCCAAAAGACATACCGAACACAGCTGATAAAAAAGTGAATGTTCTACAACCCCTGTAATGAGTTTGATTTGTTTATTCAAATCAAAAATATCGGGCAGTTTAGAAAAATAAATGTCTGCCAGGAAATTACCTCTCTCAGAAAGGAGAGGACCCGATTTTTGTCCAGATTTTCGTAATACAATGTCGGATATCGTTGTAGAATAACTTGATTTTAGTTTTTTAAGTACCGATAGCCAAGCTTCGGGTATAATTTCAACACATAGTGGGTACTTTGTGCTAAGTTTTTCGACCATCTTTGAGCCATCGACCAAGAGAATAAACTGCTGTGCCATATTCGCCATAATCTTCTCACCCGTGTGTACGCCGCCGCCACTTTTGAATGCATTTAAATGAATGTCCACCTGATCACAGCTGTCAAAATAATAGTCCAGGGTTGTTAGGATACTGTTATCAACACAAATAAGTCCATTCTCTTGGAGCAGCATTTTGGTTTCCAAAGAAGGCGATGTAAATTTTAAGCGGGATCTAAAGCTGATACTACTGGCGATTAATTCGATGAAATAAGCTATTGTTGATCCAACACCTAATCCAATGAGCTGATCGGGTTCTAATAGTTGAAGAGCAGCTTTGGCAGCTTCCTGTTTGAGATTGTTCATAAACGGTAAACTTATAAGATTGTAATACCTTGTGCGGCATAAGGCTGTAAAATGCGGTCAAAAGGATCCTTTTCTGTAATTAAATAACTGATATCAGAGACGGGGCATGTTAGGAAAGAAGCCAAGGTATCCAGCTTATTGCTTGTTGTGGCAGCAACAATGTTCATTGAATTTTTACATAGTACTCTTTTGACATCTGCTTCTTCGTGTGTTCTTGATGTAAGTCCGCGGTAGAGATCCAGGCTACATACACCTATGAAGCTGATATCCGCGTATATTTTTTCAAATGTAGCGATGGTTTGCTGTCCTTGCATAGTAAGTGATGATTTGCAGAAAGTGCCACCAGCAAAAATCAAGGTGATGTTTGGGAAGTTGGCAAGTATATTGGCTATTGGGAGGCTATGTGTGACAACAGTAAGGATTAGGCTATCGGGAATATTTCCAGCAATTGTCTGTGTTGTTGTGCCGCCATCGAAAAAGACAACTTGATGATTTTTCAATAGTGTGATCGATTTTTCTGCTATGGATTGTTTCTCCATAACATCAAGGTTGTTTCGGTCGTATATGTCGAACGGCATGTTTGACCGTAGCGTGGCGCCACCCCGAATAGCACGAAGCAAGCCGGCGTCGGATAACTCTTTAAGATCACGTCGGACGGTATGTTCAGAGACACCAAGTTCGGCCGCTAAGTCTGTCATCGCTAATTTTCTTTCCTTTTTGATTTTCACTAATATAAAATCGTGGCGTTCTTCTTTGGATATCATGCTATAAATATAATGGTTTTGTGCTATATGTTGCAATATTTGACCTTATATTTGTTGTTATGTTGCAATATATTGCAATATGATAAGTTGTTTATCGATAAATTGTTTATTAGTTTTTTGGGGATGGCTTCCAATTCAATTTTTGATGAACTTGTTTTTATGGTATTTATTTCTTTCAAATAGCGTTATATTTGTGAATGATCGGGGGTAGATTCACTCACCTTTCTGTTGTAACCAATTCTAATTTTCGCCTTTACAGGTTTGCATCTTAAGCATGGGAGATCAAATAAAACATGAATGTTATCGTTAGAATTGCAGGTTCTATTGTATTCGTCTTTTTATGTAGCTGTAGCGTACAGCCTGGCGGAAAGCTTAAGAAAGAACAATGGGTATTAGGAGGCTTTGAGCGGCCCAAAGGTATCAATCCAATTATTGAGCCTGATACGAGTTCGGTATTTTATGATCCAATTCTGAAGAAGGATATTCGATGGGAGGACAACGATACTTTTAATCCTGCTGCAGTGGTAAAGGGAGATAGTGTCTATGTCATTTATCGTGCAGAAGATCGGACAGGGAAGGCTATTGGCCACCGGACTTCTCGACTGGGATTAGCAGCTAGTGCTGACGGTATTCATTTTGAACGACAGAAAACACCGGTATTTTATCCAGCTTCTGATGAGCAGCAGGATAACGAGTGGCCCGGCGGGACGGAAGATCCCCGCTTAGCACAGACGGAGGACGGGCGTTTTGTGCTATTTTATACCCAATGGAATCGGAAGGTGCCACGCTTAGGTTTAGCAATATCCACTGATCTGAAACACTGGACTAAGTATGGCCCCATTTTTAAAAAATCGAAAAACAGGCCCACTCTTGTTGATGAACCGCATAAATCAGCTTCTATTGTGACAGTAATGAAAGGTAACAGGCAGGTCATAGCTGAAATCAATGGGAAATATTGGTTGTACTGGGGGGAACATGGTGTGTATGGCGCCACATCTGATAATTTGATTGATTGGGAGCCCGTAACAGATAAAAAGGGGGGATTGATCGCTTTTATTTCGCCGAGGGATGGTTATTTTGATAGTTCATTGACGGAGTGCGGTCCCCCGGCGGTTTTGACTGATAAAGGAATTGTATTGCTGTACAATGGTAAGAATCATGCTGAGAAAGGAGATAAGCGTTTTAATAAAAATACTTATTCGGCTGGGCAGGTTTTATTTGATCCACGAGATCCGACAAGCGTATTGGCTCGAATGGATGTTCCGTTTTTGCGTCCCATGGAATCTTTCGAAAAAAGTGGGCAATATATCGATGGTACGGTTTTTATTGAGGGATTGGTCTTTTTTAAACAAAAATGGTTTTTATATTATGGCTGCGCTGACTCCAAAGTTGCTGTGGGTATTTATGATCCAGGGGATCCTTCTGTCATGGACCCCTTACCCTAATCGCTGTAGGTCTGTTTGTAGAGCATGAAAACAGTATTGAGTCTGAATTTTATATTAATTAAGGATTGATGGAGCAGTTTTGAAGGGAGACTGTATTGGTTAAATACGTAAAATTAAAAAAGGCAGATCATTTGATCTGCCTTTTGGGTAAGTAATCGGGTTCGAACCGACGACCCCTAGAACCACAATCTAGTGCTCTAACCAACTGAGCTATACCTACCGTGATTTTGATGATACAAAAGTACGATTAAACCCTATTCCCTCCAAATATTTGATTGAAAAAAAACAGCGTTTAATGCCAACTAGGTGAAGATTAGTTTATTAAATTTTAATAAAAAACATCGATACGGTTACGTTTCGATGTTGATATGCATTTCGCTTGTCTAAATTTGTCATTTGCTTCCGATCTTTAACAAAAAATGCGGTTCCTGCCATAGAAACCGCATTTTTTGTTAAAAGAAATATGATTAGATCATTTCTACACTTCTCTTCACGAAAGATGTTAGATCTGCTCCTGATAATAAACCTCTGGATAAGAGCGCTAAATCAAAAGCCTGTTTTGCTAGCTTTGAACCTTCTTCGTCCGATGACGATAAGATTCTTTTGATCAGCGGATGGTTGCCGTTGACAGTTACCTTATAATTATCGGGCAATGAACCATAAAAATTCATACCACCGCCTGTCTTGGCCATATCTTTCATTCGGCGCATAAATTCATCAATTGTTACCGACACAGGCAAATCGCCTTCATTTAACGCATCAACTTCAACTTTCATATCCTGACGGGAGATTGCTTTTTCAAAGACCGCTAACGCTTTTTTAGATTCTTCTTCCGAAAGGGCAAGTTCGACCTTTTCGTCTTTTTGGATCAATTTATCGATAACGTCAGCATCTACACGCTTCAGCTGTACCTTTTCACCGCCTTTTTGCTCCAAATAAGCTGCAAAGTGCGTATCCAGTGGTCCATCGAGCATCAAAACATCATACCCCTTATTTAATGCAGTTTGGATAAAGCCATCTTGTTGAGCAGCATCATGTGTGTATAAGTAAACAATGTTTCCATCTTTATCTACCTGAATATCTTTGACCTTTTCGTAATACTCCTTAATGGTGAAACTTTGGTTGCCTGTGTTTTTTACTAAACAGAAGTCATTTGCTTTTTCAGCAAATTTCTCATCGCTTAGCATACCGTATTTGATAAATAAACCGATATCTGTCCATTTCTCTTCAAATCCCTTACGATCAGTCTTAAATATTTCGTTCAATTTGTCAGCCACCTTTTTGGTGATATAACTGTTGATTTTTTTAACGTTACTGTCTGCCTGCAAAAACGAACGGGATACGTTTAATGGAATATCCGGCGAATCAATTACCCCATGAAGTAACATCAAGAATTCAGGAACAATATCTTTCACCTCGTCGGTGATGAACACTTGTCTAGAATAGAGCTTGATTTTATTGCGTTGGATCTCCAGTTCATTTTTAACTTTAGGGAAGTAGAGGATACCTGTTAGGTTGAATGGGTAATCTACATTGAGGTGAATCCAAAACAACGGTTCATCCATAGAGTAGGGATAGAGTTCGCGGTAGAAGGCTAGATAATCTTCGTCTTTTAATTCAGACGGCGATTTTGTCCAGGCCGGATTGGTATTGTTGATGATATTATCTACCTCTACAGATTTGTATTTTGGTTTTCCTTCTTCGTCTTCACCATCTGGTTCAGAATTTGTTTTGGTACCAAAACGAATTGAAACAGGAAGAAATTTAGCATACTTATCTAAAATATCCTGTAAGCGTGCCTGGCTTAAAAATTCAGTTGATTCTTCGTTAATATGCAAGATGACATCTGTTCCACGGGTGGTTCTTGTACCTGTAGAAATTTCGTAAGATGTACTACCATCGCAAGTCCAATGAGCAGGTTCTGCTCCATCCTGATAAGATAAGGATTGGATTTCTACCGTATCGGCTACCATAAATGCGGAATAGAAGCCTAAACCAAAGCGGCCAATGATTTCATTTGCATCATTTGCTTCTTTGAATTTTTCCATGAACTCTGTTGCTCCTGAGAAAGCGATCTGGTTGATGTATTTTTTTATCTCATCTGCAGTCATACCAATACCATTGTCAGAAATAGTGATGGTCTTGGCAGCTTCATCAAATTTTACGTCTACAATCAATTCACCTGTTTCACCTTGGTATTGACCCAAAGATGCCAGGCGTTTGATTTTTTGAGAAGCATCAACTGCATTAGATACCAGTTCACGCAAGAAAATTTCATTATCAGAATATAAGAACTTTTTGATTACGGGAAATATGTTCTCCGTGTGAATTGAAATACTACCTTTTTCTGGATTCATAATTTGTATGTCGCTATTTTTAATTTTATGATTTGTTTAAAACATACAATCAGTGTTCCAAATCGGCTTTATAGGACATGATGGCAGTAAACAGCCTATTTTGTCATAGGCACATTCGCTGAATTTACGGGCTCTTCAAGTAAACTGCCAGCGAGCGCAAGTCCCTAACATTAATTTAGGCCTGGGCTCTGTGGGAAATTGGCTACATGTGCATATTTGGGGCCAAGTCCAATAATGGCATCCTTCCACAACAATTCACCGTTACCTTCAAAAATGAGCTGATGGTGGTATTTGTTTTGTACAGCCCAGCTGTTTTCTTTTATTTCGCCGTCTAATTGACCGGCAGACCATCCAGAATATCCGATAAAGAATTTTAATTCGTCAGGTTTTATGCTATCCGTTTGTATGGCTTCGATAAGCTTCTCTTCATCGCCTCCAAAATAGATTCCAGGAGCCACTTCTTCGCCGCTCAACAGTAAATCAAAACGGCTATGGACAAAAAAAAGGCTTTCCTGAGCTACAGGGCCGCCGACGTAGATCGGGAAATTGCAATCCGGTATAGATTCCAATAATTGGCCTATGCGAACATTGGTTTGATTATTTAGAACAAATCCGAGTGAACCTTCCGTATTGTACTCACATAACAATATCACAGATCTGAGGAATCTGGGGTCTAGCATAAAAGGTTCGGAAATCAATAAACTTCCTTTTTGTGGGTCTAGTTCGGTAAACATATAGCGCGAATTTTAATTATTTATTGAATTTAATCTTTTTTATTTAATCTATGCGAGATTTGTGCCAAAATTAGGATTTTGTCAATTTCTACTAACTTTATAGAGAAAAAGCAATGATTTTAGTAAGTTTGTAGGATATAAAAACAGGTTTCTATGTCCATTCAACATAAAGATATTGCAGCAATCAGACAGGATTACGTATTAGGTAGCCTATCTGAATCGGATGTGGATCATGATCCAGTCCACCAGTTTAAAAAATGGTTTGACGAGGCTATTCACAGCGAGGTAATCGAGCCCAATGCCATGGTACTTTCAACGGTGTCTTCCCATCAATTACCGTCCTCGCGAGTTGTTTTATTGAAGGACATCATAGCAGAGGGACTGGTCTTTTTTACAAACTATGAAAGCCGTAAAGGGGAAGACATGAAAGCTAATCCGCATGTTGCATTGTTGTTTTTTTGGCCTGAATTACAAAGACAGGTCCGGATCGAAGGTGTTATTGATTTTGTGAGTGAGACCGATTCGGATGAATATTTTCAATCGCGGCCAAAAGCAAGCCGTATCGGTGCGTTAGCATCCCCGCAGAGTCACGAAATCCCTAACCGCAGTTTTTTGGAAAACAGGGTAGAGGAACTCGAGAACCAATATATTGGAAACGATTCTGTACCGAGACCACCACATTGGGGTGGCTATCTATTGAAACCGATTTATTTCGAGTTTTGGCAAGGGCGTGCAAGTCGGCTACATGATCGTATGGTCTATAAAAAAGTGTCAGATTCCTGGAAGATTACGCGCATAGCTCCATAAATATGACATTTGACGAAATTAAATCGATGCTTGTTTCCAAATTTGGAACTCAAATTATTCTTAAAGAAGATCGGAATGGGCTGCAGCCAGCACTTTTTATTGATAAAGCAGATCTTGTAGCCGTTTGTTTATTTCTGAGGGATACAGAAGGCTTGTACTTTGATTTTTTAAGCAACCTAACTGCAGTGGATTATCAAATGCATTTTGCCATTGTTTACCATCTAAATTCCTTGCCTTATCAACACGGTTTGGTCTTAAAAGTTGAGTTGGCTGGTAATCGTTCGCTGAATGAACTACCTGAGATTCCTTCGCTTACTTCGGTGTGGCGCACTGCAGACTGGCATGAGCGCGAAGCATTTGACCTTATGGGGATATATTTTGAGGGACATCCGGACCTGAGAAGGATTTTGCTGCCTGACGATTGGGAAGGCTATCCTTTACGAAAGGATTATGAGGAAGCAGAAAAATATCATGGCATTCATATTAATTGATAAAAATGGCGAATCCAAAATATAAAGAGGCATTAATGCGCTATGAAAAACACCTCACAGAGATCTCAAGCCAGGAAATGGTGTTGAATATGGGACCTCAGCATCCTTCGACGCATGGTGTACTTCGGTTACAACTGATTACAGACGGAGAGATCGTGAAAGAGGTTGTTCCACACTTGGGTTATCTGCATCGTTGTTTTGATAAGCATGCTGAATCGTTGAATTATGCAAAAACAATTCCATTTACTGATCGCCTGGACTATCTGGCCTCGATGAACAATAGCCATGCTTTCGTAATGGGGGTTGAACGTATGCTTGGACTCGACAGTAAAATACCTAAGAGAATAGAGTACATTCGGGTTTTGGTCTGTGAGCTCAACCGGATAGCATCCCATCTTATAGCTATTGGTACATATGGTATTGATATCGGCGCAACAACGCCATTTCTGTGGTGTTTTAGGGATCGTGAACATATCATGAATATGTTGGAATGGGCCTCAGGTTCCCGGATGTTGTACAACTATATCTGGGTAGGAGGTTTATTTTATGATTTACCCGTTGGCTTTGAAGAGCGTTGTACGGAATTTATTGCCTATTTCAAGCCTAAATTGGTCGAACTTGATGAGATATTGACACAGAATCAAATATTTATTTCCCGTACAGCTAAAATAGGTGTACTTCCTGCTGATGTTGCCATAAATTATGGTGTATCGGGGCCTATGCTGCGTGCTTCGGGGATAAAATGGGATTTGAGAAGAATAGATGGCTATTCTGTTTACCCAGAAATTGATTTTGAGATACCTGTGGGAAAAGGTGAAATGGGGACACTTGGTGATTGCTGGGATCGTTATAAAGTTAGAGTAGATGAGGTCAAGGAATCTGTTCGCATTGTTGAGCAATGCCTTGAGCGATTACAGAAAGACTTTATACGCACAGCCGAATTTGATCCGCGAGCTTTGGTTCCGAAGAAAGTGAATTTGAAAGCGCAGGACTACTACGTCCGTGCTGAAAATCCGAAAGGAGAATTAGGGTTCTACTTTGTCACAAAAGATAAATCAGATATTCCATTACGTGTAAAATCAAGGGGGCCAAGTTTTAATAACCTTTCGGTGATTTCAGAACTCGGAAAAGGGGTGCTGATCGCTGATTTGATAGCGATCCTTGGGTCGATTGATATCGTTTTGGGGGAGGTGGATCGTTAGATTGCGGTAGTATGCATGTTTTATAAACGATTTAGCAAAATAAAATAGAGATTGTATTGAAAATGTTGCATGAAAACGCAAATAAATTTGTAAATGAAAGCAATTTTCATCATATTTGCAGTCTCATAATTTAAGTTTATAATTGGTTAATGAAAGCTCGTTACTCCCAAAGTAGCGGGCTTCTCTTTTTATAGGGTGTAACTTATTGATGCCGCTTATTTATGATGCCGGTGTGTTGGTTTGAGCTTGAAGGGTTTACTGTCTTTTCTCCCGAGTATTGTTGATTATCCTGTAGATTTCATCGAATTCCTGTATTAGAATTTAACGTAAATGATTACCTTTACTGGTCTTAAATATAAAAAAGTGACGGATAGTTTAGTTATCATTCCAACATATAATGAAAAGGAAAATATTGAAAAAATCATTCGCAAAGTTTTTTCCTTATCACACGCATTTGATATTTTAATTGTAGATGATGGTTCTCCCGATGGGACGGCTACAATCATCAAGAATTTACAGGTTAATGAATTTACTGGCCGTTTGTTTATCGAAGAGCGAACCGGGAAGCTGGGGTTAGGAACGGCATATATCCATGGGTTTAAATGGGCACTATCCCGCGAACATTACCAATATATTTTCGAGATGGATGCTGATTTCAGCCACAATCCAGAGGATCTGCTTCGCTTACGGCAGGCTTGTGTGGACGGCGCAGACATGAGCATAGGTTCGCGTTATATCAAGGGCGTGAATGTTGTCAATTGGCCGATGAGCCGTGTGCTGATGTCCTATTTCGCTTCGGTATATGTTCGTTTTATAACTGGAATAAATATCCAGGATGCTACTGCGGGATTTGTTTGTTTCTCCAGGGAAGTCCTCAAGACAATCCCACTCGAAAAGATTAAGTTTGTAGGCTATGCTTTTCAGATTGAGATGAAATTCACTGCCATAAAATATGGCTTTAATGTGGTTGAAGTACCCATTATATTCACAGACCGGACCGAAGGTACATCAAAGATGAGCACAAGTATCTTTAAGGAAGCTTTTTTTGGAGTTATCCAATTGAAATTAGGAAGTATCGGAAAGCGCTACAAGAGAAATTAAATATTGCCACAATGAACGAGAATTTAGATCCAAATCCAGAACGTCTGAGCAATACAGATCGTGATATTGAACGGGCCTTGCGGCCTCAGGCTTTTGAAGATTTTACGGGACAGGCTAAAATATTAGAAAACCTCAATATTTTTGTGAAGGCAGCTAGGCTGAGAGGAGAGGCGCTGGATCACGTTTTGCTGCATGGCCCCCCAGGCTTAGGAAAGACGACCTTATCCCATATTATTGCTAATGAGATGGGGGTTGGTATCAAAATTACTTCGGGACCTGTATTGGATAAACCGGGTGATTTAGCAGGATTATTGACAAATCTTGAAGAAGGAGATGTCCTGTTTATCGATGAGATCCACCGTTTAAGCCCTTTAGTAGAGGAATATCTCTATTCGGCAATGGAAGATTTCAAAATTGACATTATGCTGGAAACGGGGCCAAACGCACGGTCTGTTCAGATTTCCCTGAACCCGTTTACCTTGATAGGGGCAACAACCCGCTCAGGTCTTTTGACAGCCCCCTTGCGTGCACGTTTTGGAATTAATTCACGCTTACAATATTATGATGCAAAACTGCTGACAACTATTGTGCTGCGCTCGGCTCATATCTTAAACACACCGATTTCTGATGAAGGCGCCTATGAGATTGCACGAAGGAGCAGAGGGACGCCCCGGATAGCCAATGCTTTACTGCGTCGTACACGGGATTTTGCACAGATAAAGGGCAATGGGAGCATCGATAAAGAAATAGCGAAGTATGCTTTGCATGCGCTTAATGTGGATGAAAATGGTTTAGACGAGATGGACAACAAAATCTTAACGACCATTATCGACAAATTCAAAGGTGGTCCTGTAGGATTAAAAACCATAGCCACAGCAGTTGGGGAGGATGAAGGTACGATTGAGGAAGTCTATGAACCCTTTCTGATTCAAGAAGGATATATTATGCGGACGTCAAGGGGACGCGAATGTACCGAGGCTGCTTATAAGCATTTGGGCCGTGTCAACCTCTCGAAAGGAAATACACTGTTTTAAGCGCGAGTGAAAAGTATATTTTAATTTTTCTGCTGAATAATTTTATTAGTCCGGCTCAATAAGGCTGGACTAGGTTTTGTCCGTTGAAAATAGCTTATCTGGGCCTGCAACTCCTCATATACCCAAGGGTGCTTCTTTCGCAAGTTATTTAAGATGTCCAGGCAGTTGACCAGTACAGCGACAGGACATGTAGGTTCAATCATCCATTGGAAGGAATGCTCGATAATTTCTTCTTCTATCTCATTTTGAAGCGTATATTCTTTGTTTTTTTTCGACGTCAAAAATAGCAAAATTTTAGTGTAGCTTCTAAGGCAGCTCCAGTTCTTTTGTTTTTTTAAATTGTCCAAGAACTGTGGGAGAACAGATTTTAGCAACGTTGTATTCTTTAAAACGATGGTTTCAAATACCCAAGCGGCGCGAAAGGCAATCTTTTTGTCCTTCTCTAAGGAGATGTTCAGCAGATCGGCCAGGGTTATTCCTTGAAGAATATCCAAAGAAAAATCCGTTACCTCGAAAGATCTCAAGGTAACGGATAAAAATGCTAATTTTTCATCGTAGGTCATGTAACCGTTATTTTTGTGGTTTTTCTCGATTCATTTCAGTCATGTCAACTTCGTTCATCTTGGAATCACCCAACAGATATTGGCTAAAGTAATCGCCCATTTTCCAAAAGAAATACTCAGTCATATCGCCAAAGCCATGTCTTTGTCCAGGTAATAGCAGGAAATCAAATCTTTTGTTAGCCTTTATCAATGCGTCTACCATTCGAATGGAATTTGCCGGGTGTACATTATTGTCAATATCTCCGGTAGCGATAAGTAGTCTACCTTTTAGGTTTTTTGCGAGCTCCGTATTTTTATTGATTTGGTAGGAGAATGTTGTATCGCCTTTAGCGGATACTTTTTCTGTTACCCCATGATGGCGCTCACTCCACCAACGGTTGTAAATCTGATTTTCATGGTTTCCAGCACCAGATACCGCAACTTTAAAGAAATCAGGGTAAACAAGCATTGCGGCTGTAGACATAAATCCACCTCCGGAGTGGCCAGTTATACCAACGCGGTTAATGTCGATGTATTTATAACGATCTGCAAGCTGTTCTGCAGCGACTTTTTTATCTTCCAAACCATAGTCGCGCAAATTGCCATAACCATAGGTATGATACCATTGTGAACGTGAAGGATGTCCGCCACGGTTGCCGACTGTGATGACGATAAAGCCAAACTGCGCTAGCCTGTCGATTCTGTCCATACTTCTTCCAAAAGATTTATTGACAGCCTCGGTTTGGGGTCCGGGATATACATATTCCACAATGGGGTAAGTTCTGGTACTGTCAAAGTCAAATGGTTTATACATGACTCCATAAAGATCCGTGGTACCATCTCCGGCTTTTACTTTAAAAGGTTCCGGGAATTTGTACCCCGCAGCAAATAGTAAGGATAGATCTGCCTTTTCCAGTGTCATTACTTTCTGTCCATTGCTATTGTATAAGACAGATTCAGGAGTCGTGTTTACTCTAGAGGAATTATTGACAAAGTATCGGGAAGATTCGCTCATTTCCACTTGGTGATCAAAGTTTCCTGAGTTTAATAATTTAATTCCGGAGCCATTTGTATTTACACTGTACTGATGTAGATAATAGGGGTCCTCGTTTTTCTCACGCCCCGATGCTGTAAAGTATAGTGTACCTGAAGCAGGGTCTAAACCGGTAATTTCCTCCGTATGAAAGGCACCTTTTGTGATTTGATTAATCAATTTTCCATTCGTGTCGTAAAGGTAGTAGTGACCCCAGCCATCTCTTTCTGACCAATGGACTAATTGCTTTTTGTTTTCGATAAGGAATGGTTTTTGAACATCCAAATATACATTGGAACGCTCCTGGATAATATTGTTTACCGTACCATTTATATTGACCTTTAGGAGATCAATCCGTTTGAGGTCACGGCTAGCGCGTGAAATATAGAACTCGTCGTTATTGCCTAACCAGTAGTTGATAAAATAATCCTCTTTATAAGAATTTTTATCCGGAGTTTTTGTCCAGGTAGAGATGGTCTGATTTTTAAACGCGGCTATATTGATGCGGCGTGGAGTTTTTGCTGCTGCATCGAAGATATATAGTTCAGTTTCTGTCGAATCGACTTCGCCCGGCATTTGGTATTTATAAGTTTCAAGTGTTGGTCTAGATGAGCCAACATTATTGATTACCCATAAGGGTTTTAGAGAACGGTTGTCCTTTCTGGTCAAGGTAAAATAACGTCCATCCGGCGACCAGCTGACCCATACTCGTTTACGTTTCTGATCGTTGTCTTTGTCTTTGTCCTCACCTGTAGTAGTGCTGTATTCATCGCCGCCCCAAGCATAATATTGTACACCGTCTTTTGTTATCTGGTGCTCTACAATGGTGCTGTCTTTTTCATTCTTTACCGCTTTAATATAGTTGGATTTATCCATCCAATACAAGTTGTAATCTTTCGCAAAATAGACTGTATTGGTGTCAGGGGAGAATGTCGCCCACCCCAATGGTGATTTTACTTTTGTTGAGTCACTGATTTCAACGACAGACTGTGCTGCTAAGTCATATTCCAAATAAAATAGTTTCTTTTTGGTCGTATCGGACTTGTTCTTGAGCTTTTGTATTTCATCTTTGGATTTCACCGTATCTTTGGTACTCTGAACCTGGAACCTTAATTTTTTCTCATCTTTGGTAAATCGAAGCCCCTGTAATTCCAGATGCTGGGCATCTACAGGATTTTTAACGATTTTAGTAATCTGAGCGGCGATGTTTTCATTATTGAAAAGAAGTTCTTTCTTTTTCAGCGCAGGGTTTACAATGTACCAGTTTCTTCCCTGTGGACTTGCGTAATCATACCAAAAGCGATCGGAAAAATTGATCCAATTTGGTTTGATGCTAGTCGAAAAAATCATTTTCTTTAATTTTTCAGGGGAGAATTTTGCAGCCAACTGATAATTGGGCTTTATAGGCGCTTCCTTCGCCTGTTGTGCAGTGCTAACATAGGGCAATAAGCTCGCCGCTAAGATTAAGTAGTACTTATGCATTAATAATATAGATAATTGTATAATAATGGTTCCGAACGTAAAAATATCTATTATTAGGTTCTTTTGCGAATGATTCGTGTAATAATCCTATGATGGATAGAAGTTTTCATTGAAATTGACCAGAAAAAGTTCCTTTGTTGCCCGGGTAACCCCAGTGTATAGCCATCTTAAAAATTCAAGATCCAACATGTCATCGTTTATATAACCCTGGTCGACAAATACGATTGGCCACTGGCCGCCTTGTGCTTTATGGCAGGTAATTGCAAATGCAAATTTAATCTGAAGCGCATTATAATAAGGATCTTTTTTAATTGCTTCGAGTCTGTCCTTCTTATCCATGATGTCGGCATAATCCAAAGCAATCTCTTCGTAGAGTGCTTTTTGGGTTTCATAGGGCAGATTGGGACTGTCTGTATAAAGGCTGTCTAGGATAACGCGGCAGGTGATGGGTTCTATTTCATCAATGTCTACAAATTCAAGTGTGACATCTGCAAATCGAAATCCATGCTGACCGTGGATATTACTTACTTTTCGGACTTTCGCCATATCGCCATTTGCAATAAATCCATCGCCCATGTTGTTTTCCTGCAGCCAGAAGTAGTTGTTTTTTACAACCATAATATAATCTCCGCCAGTGAGCTCCTCGTCCCGGAACAAAATCCTGTTCCTTATATTCTGATTGTATAAATTTGCTGATCGATTAGAACGGCAGATAATCATTGTATTTTCGAGCCCATATTTGTCATATGCATAGTTTATTCCCTCGATTAACCGTTCACCTGTCATCCTGTAAAGGTCTTTAAATCCATTTGTTATGAATTTTGGAAAGGGGAAGTCATTTTGATCTTCCTCTGCCGAGGCTATCTCTTCGCGTATTTTGGTTGCATTATACAATATACCGGAGTCTTTGGATTGGCGGACAACCGTGGTTAGCTCAAAAGGATAAACGCAAAGATGGAATTCACTTTCGAGATAGCTTGGGTTTAAGGCAGGACTATCCAAGAGTCCCACTGGAGGTAATTGAGCCGTATCTCCAACAAATAATAGGGTACAGTTCTTCCCTGATTGCACATAACGGATCAAGTCGTCCAAAAGGCTTGCCGAAAATGCATTCACAGACGCATTGGAGATCATTGAGGCTTCATCGATGATAAATAAAGTGTCTTCATGCAGGTTCTCCGCCAAGGTGAAATCCAGCTGGAATGAAACAGCAGATTTTTTACGGTATATTTTCTTGTGGATCGTCAGTGCCTTGCGTCCCGAATAATAGGTGATCACTTTTGCAGCCCTTCCTGTTGGCGCGAGCAGAACAGCTTTTTTTCGCAATGCAGGTAGCACTTTAACTAGCGCAGAAATTAACGTTGTTTTTCCCGTACCCGCGTATCCTTTAAGTACAAAGCAGGATTGCTTGTCAAAAGCGAGTAGAAATTCTTGCAATAATTCGAAAGCCTCCAACTGCTGTTCGGTGGCTTGCCAAGGGAATTGCTGTATTAACAGATTTTTGATGAACACCCTCAAAGTTATTTAAAAGGTTTGTCTTATCCTCTAGAAAAAGCTATTTTTGCTCTAAGAAGTTTTAATTTTTACAATTCAGCGAATGAATTATATTTCAAAACAATTTAATATTCATTATTTACCGGAATACAATCTTTTGGTCAAGGCTGGCTTTCAGAAGGATGTCTTGGCGGTGGTTGATAAAAAGTCGATCGTACCGATTTTGATCGAGTATCCGTCTGAGGAGCCAATTTTGGATGCCACACGAATTATGAGCCTTCCGTTTCGGTTTGTCCGCGTTGTGATACCACATCAAACTTTTACATTTATTCCAAAAGAATTTTTTCTGAGCGAAAACATCAGCGATTACCTACAGTTTTTAGGTACAACTGATCTTGAAAATACATTTAGCTATTCTTTAGATAATCTTAATTTAGTTGCTGTATATCAGTTTGATGGACTTTTATTGAATAGATGGAAGCGGTTGTTTCCTGATGCTGTTATACTTCCAGAATTTGCGGTTGTACTTGACCGTGCACAGGAGCGTGTATCCATTAGGGGGAGTGTGTTGGGGCTTCATTTTGTAGCTGACAATACAGTTGATTTTTATCTGTTTAAAAATGGTGTTTTCCAGCTTTATAATAGTTTTGAAATTCATAATCTAGATGATATCAGCTACTATGTGCTTAATATTTTAACACAATTCAATCTAGGGGACTCCATCAATAAAGTGCTCCTTTCAGGAGAAATTCCAAATGAATCCTATTATAAACGTATCTCTACTTATGCGGGTGATATCGAAATATTGGATTTGAAGACAAAAGTCGTATTGGCAGATAGCGAGATCGAGTCAAATTTGGCCCCATATAATGTATTGTTTGATTCTATACTATGCGAATAATCGGAGGTCGTTTAGGTGGTTTAAGGCTGAACCCACCGACCAATTTACCTGTGAGGCCAACCACGGATATCGCTAAGGAAGCGCTGTTTAATATTTTACAGAATCGACTGGATTTTGATCGTTTAAAGTGTCTGGATCTTTTTGCAGGAACAGGGAATATTAGTTTTGAGCTCGCATCACGGGATGTGGAATCAGTAGATGCAATAGATCTTCATTTCAAATGCGTGCAATATATTAATGATACGGCCGGGAAGATGAAACTGGAGCAAATTAAAGCAAGGAAAGCCGATGTATTTAAGTTTATTGCCAGCTGTAAGAATACTTATGATTTTATTTTTGCAGACCCACCTTATGATATTCCCAAATTGCCACAATTGCCAAAATTAATTTTTGAACAAGAATTGTTACATGAACATGGGCTTCTTGTTGTTGAGCATCCGTCAACAAGACAGATGGAAGATCATCCAAATTTTATAGAAACTAGAAAATACGGGTATTCATCATTTTCCTTTTACGCTAAGACTATCTAATATGAAAATTGCTGTTTTTCCGGGCTCTTTTGATCCCTTTACTTTAGCTCATCAAGATCTTGTTGAGAGAGCAATGCCGCTATTTGATAAAATTATTATTGCCGTGGGCTATAACGCCAATAAAAAAGGAATGTTAGATCACGACGAGCGGGTAGATTCAATTAGCCGTGTTTTTAAGGACGTAAGTAGGGTTGAGGTGCATAAATATAAAGGTCTTACAGTAGATTTCTGTAAGCAAGTTAAAGCGCGTTTTATATTGCGTGGGCTCCGAAATACTAATGATTTTGAATTTGAAAACGCTGTTGCTCAAAATAATTTATTGCTCAATAATGATGTTGAAAGCTATTTTTTAATGAGTAGATCTGGAAAGGCTCATATTTCTTCATCCATTGTTAGAGACGTATGGTTTAATGGAGGAGATATCAGTACAATGGTGCCTGTTTCCATTCTATCTTTGTTGAATGAAAAGATAAGATAAGTCACCTGAGTAAAGTCAACGAGGTATTAACAAAAATGGCTAACAGAATATTATTTTGTTAGCCATTTTTTATATTTGAAAAACAAGGACTTATATTCGTTATCTAACTAATATGTTTTCTTAAATTAAGGTCATTTCACTTTCTTGTATGCTGTGTGGCCAAATATTATTTGGTAATGCAATTGAAGTGTTTTTAATACTATTATTTTCAGTGTGTTAAATTGTTTTTCCCTTGTTTTTAGTCTAGTAAGAGCTTGCTTTGTCCAAGAGAAAACACTCTTCCGGTGTCAGCTTAATTTCTACAGCTCTGCTGAGCTCCTCGAGCTGTTGGATACTGGTTGCACTTACAATAGGCGCCGTAACTGAGGGCCTGTGTAAATTCCAGGCTAAGGCAATAGCTGACATACTAGCTTGTTGTGTGTGTGCTATCTCAGCCAACACATCTAAAATGCGCAGGCCGCGCGCGTTAAACCTGTCTTTTAATGCATCGTAACGCTTAGTCTCTTTGATGTCATCAATAGAGCGGTATTTGCCCGACAGGAAGCCACTGGCAAGTGAATAGTAACTGATTACGCCCAGATGATTATCAACGGCCAATTGTTCATACTGCTCTTCGTATTTCATACGGTCGTAAAGGTTATATTCAGGCTGGATAGCGATATAATATGGTAAATTGTGGTCTTCGGCTATTTGGAGGGATTCTGAAATACGTTCTGGACTTAGGTTTGAAGCACCGATCCATTTTATTTTTCCAGTCTGGATCAGGTGATGATAAGCCTCCAGTGTTTCATCGATTCCAGTTGTCAGATCATCGTGATGAGATTGATAAAGATCGATTGTGTCTACGTTCAACCGAAGGAGGGAATCTTCCACAGATTTAATAATATACTCTTTTTTAAGATTAGGTTTACTATTGTCTATTCGACGTCCGCCGACTTTTGTTGCAATCTGAATTTTATCGCGAATATCTCTTTTGCTGATCCATTTGCCAATAATTGTTTCTGATTCGGACCCACTGTGCCCCGGGACCCAATGTGAATAGTTGTTGGATGTATCAATAAGACTGAATCCCATATCGATAAAAGCATCTAACAGGGCGAAAGACTGTTTCTCATCGACGGTCCAGCCAAATACATTTCCACCAAAGACAAGAGGTTTGAATTCAATTTCACTGTTTCCGAGTTTTACTTTTTCCATGATCATTTGATTGTTTCCTGATTAAAATTACGTAAAAAAGGCCATTTTCAATCAATTGATAGGGCAGTGAAAAGTTTTTTTAAAATTTTCTCATTCATTTTCAGTGAGTTTTAAAAATGCGCGTTATGGTGATTTGGAATAATAAAAACTTTGCTTACTTTTGCATCATCCCAAACGGATATGCCCGGATGGCGGAATTGGTAGACGCGCTGGTCTCAAACACCAGTGGGAAACCGTGCCGGTTCGACTCCGGCTCCGGGTACTAAAGCTTCTCAATAGAGAAGCTTTTTTTATTTACTTACTTCTTACTTACTTGCTCACTGCTTTTTATGCTTAGCTTAAGGTCATTTCCAAAACTAATGGCCTCATTCTTCTGCTTTTCAGCTTTCTCCATTAAAATGTATTAGAAATAAAAAACACCATAATACAGGGTATTATGGTGTTACATGAATATGTGGTTTGATTAGTTTTTTGCCAAGACCATCTCTGGTTCTTCTTTTCCGCCATGACAGGTTTTACAGGAAATAGCTTTGGCAGGCGAGCTATCCCAGCTACGATTAAAATACTTTTTGTTTATCTTTTGGGTCATCTTAATCATCGCTCGTCCAATTTCTTTTTTGTGGTTATCGTCACTTGCAAAATCCATTTTTTTAGGATCCTCTTTCGATGGTGCGTGACAGAAACCACATTTTACGCCCAAAGCGACATTAAATTCCTTCATCGTAGAAATCAATTCATCGTGGGAGATATTCTTGGGAAGAACTTTTAGATTGGTCGGTTTTGGTTCTTCTTTAGGTTTTTCCTGTTGGAAGCTAAATGCACTCAAAGCAAGGGCGATAGCAAACACCGATGCAATTGCACCTAATTTATTTATTTTTTTCATTTCTCTTTTCCTTTATGCTTACCTAAATATAGGGAGAAAGCGATAATTTTCAAACAGAAAATGAAGTTAATATGACAATTTAGATTGATTATTATTTACGTACTGCATCCGTAACGTTCCAGCTTTGACTATTGGACTGGTAGTTAATTGTCAGCATTTTCCCCTCAATCGTCACGTTTTTTAAGCCGGTGGTGTCGGAAGAGACCCAGGTACTATCATTTGTTTTATTTAATACAAAGTCTGTAATATTCGGAATGCCTGTATAAAATTCAATTTTATAGGTGTTTCCGCTCACTTGTAAAACACGTATCAAACGATTATCCCGATCCACATCCAATGAATTATCCTGATATTGAACACGGCCTATAAAACTGCCGGAAGCCCCTGCAGATCCGTCCCCTGTGTTATCTTTTTTTGCACATGAGGTGATTAGAATAATAGATAAACTGAGCGCAGCTAAGGGGATGAACAATTTCATGTGTGTAATTTTTTGTGCTAAAATAAGCTTTTTTGGCCAAAATCTCAATTGATCAAACCAGAAATGATGTTAATAGTCAATGCAACGACAAACGTATTTAAAGCAAAGGAGAGGAGGCCGTGAAATAATGCTACTCTTCTTATTTTTTTTGAAGAGACTCCCACATCAGATACTTGAAAGGTACAGCCCATTACAAATGAAAAATAAGCAAAATCCAAATAATCTGGCTGATCATCTCCTGGAAACTCCAGTCCAGTTCCACATGCATTATGTTCGTAGTATAGGCGTGCGTAATGAAAGGTATATATGGTATGAACCAATATCCATGAGGCCAACATGGCTAGCATACAAATAATGATAATGTAAGCATCATTCAGCTGTTTATCCTTACTTGATATGATAATCATTAATACTGAAATAAAACAGCCTATGGTCACTAAAATAATAAAAAGGGATACGAAGAGACGACTACCATCTTCTTGCTGTGCTTTTCGAGCAATTGTAGAAATAGGTGTGGTGTAGAATATATACCAAGATATAAAAACGTAGGAAAGACAAAAACCAAACCAGCACAACATTAAATTGAGCAAGGGGATGGTTTTAATGGGAGAGATGAAGTAGATCAATAAAAAAATACAGACCGAAATCAGTGCCCTATGAATGGATTGCATTCGATGTAGGTAATAGTTTATTTTTCCCATTTCACGTTCTATTAACAATCAAACTGTTCTTCTGCATCAAAAATCAGTGGGTTGCCATGATTTGAAAGCAACAGCAATAGCGCCTCTTCCTCATAATTTCTTGGATTGGAAAAAATAAAATCGAGAGCGCCATCCCGGTCAATATCTCCAACAAATAATGTCTTCATAAACACATGGTCATATTGATCTACCTGGAAAAGTGTCTTTTCTTTATTTCCATTAGTTGCACTATAGTTGAGTCTATAATTGGCAACCTCATGAAATACTTTCTCGTGACCATTTTCGTCAGTTTGCACTTCAGTGGATTTAATATCTCCTAGTGCTTTAAGGTTTACTTTTTGGTTCTTAAAAGTATACTGGACGGATTCTTTTGGCCAAATCTCGGACTGATTTATTTTAACATGTTCTATAAGACCGGGCTTAAGGCCGCTAAATTTCAGGAATAACAAAGAATTTCTTCGTGATTCGACACTTTTAGAAGGCACTTGAGCACAATCATCAAAACCATCTTTAATTACATAATCCGCCTTTGCCAAATAGTATTGGCCATTTTCTTCGTAAATATCATACCAATCTTTATTTAAGACAGCCGTTGGATCTTCCTTTTCCCAGATACGGTAACTACGAACAAGGAAAATCTGACCTTTTGAAGGATCTGCTTTTGGGTAAATAGAAGATGTTGTGTCTTCGACAGTCGATATCGTTAGACTGTCTGATACATTTTTTGTATCAGGTCGATCTTGCTGTTGTTTTGTTGTATGGTTGGTGCATGCCTGCAGGGAGAGCAAACCCAATATTAGGCTGAGGGGGAAAAAAACATTCATATACGGTGAATTTTGTTTAAATATATAAAATTCACCGTATATAAAGTAGCTTGGATCCTTAAGTGAGTATTTCTTTCAACAATGACAACGAGTGGAGACACTTTTCATCATCAAAGATATAGGAAGTGGCCATGATCTCGTCCACTTTGTGATCGTTTACGAATTTTTCTATTTCTGGAAGAATTTTAGTGCCATCGCCAATAAATGCACAGGAAGCCATACTTTGCACGGCTTGCTCTATAGCTGGAATGCCTTTATAGATAACTTCTTGAGTAGGTTCTGAAAGTGGCCTTCTGGTATTTGTCACAATACCAGCAAATAGATTATAGAAACTGGTTGCCAAAAAATTGGCTTCTTCGGTACTATCGGCAGCAATAACATTGACACAAGAGATGAAATATGGCTTTTCCAATGCATTAGAAGGAACAAAATTTTGATGATAGATCATGCTTGCTGAGGCAAACTGAGCTGGAGCAAAATGCGTTGCAAAAGCATAGGGAAGACCTAAACTAGCGGCTAAATAGGCACTATCGGTACTTGACCCGAGGATATAAAGTGGAATATCCAGTCCTTCTCCCGGAAAGGCACGTACTTTTGCGTCATAGTTGTCTGCACTGAAGTAGCGCTGTAAGTCTTTTACCTCTTGTGGAAATTGAAAGGCTGTATTCAAGTTGTTTCTACGTAAAGCCATTGCGGTCAATTGATCAGTGCCTGGTGCACGTCCTAAACCTAGGTCAATACGCCCTGGAAATAAGGTTTCTAAGGTTCCAAATTGCTCTGCGATGACTAAAGGAGCGTGATTTGGCAACATGATCCCACCAGAACCCACGCGAATAGAACTGGTATTTGATGCGATATGTTGTATTAGGAGTGAAGTTGCTGAACTGGCAATATATTCCATATTATGATGTTCGGCCATCCATATTCTTTTAAAATCTAATTTTTCTACATGTCGGGCAATTTTTACGGTGCGAGCCAACGCGCTCGCTGTATGCTCCCCTTTTTTGATCGGAGCTAAATCCAATGCTGATAATGCTATTTTATCCATACATTAAAATTACGGAGAAGATTTTCGACAATTGTAATGAAAATGTCTATTCTAGTATTCGCTGTGTATGTATGACACTAAATTGATCATTTAGGGTTGTCGTAAAAAAAGAAAAGGAGTCCCCAGCATCCTTGATTTTAAATTTCTTTTTAATCTCTTCTGTTTTGAGCGGGAAATTTTTGGCAATGATCCCTGATTGCAATGATTTCTTGTTTTTCTTGAAATCAGAAAAGGATTCTACCTGTTTTACGATAAATGTTTTACCAGGAAAGTTTTCGATCTTTTGATCGGAAGTGTAGAGATGCGTGTTTTTATGAAGTTTTTTAATGTCAAATAATTGGCCAACCGTTTTAAAGGCGCCAGCTTTGGAGAGAGCAACATCTGGTTCATATAAATAGGATAGTGGTTCGCTATATTCATTTACGAGAGCGCGCTCACTTTCATAGGTGAAGGAGATAACTTGTTGCTGTCCGTGATATAATCTGACGGCATGAATGACGGCGTCACCTTCATGATCTTTTTCTTGCACGAAAATAAGCTCTTTGCAGTCATTTTGTGAGGATACAACATAAACATCTTTCACATGTCTCAGCTGTTGTATGGCAGAAGAGATATCCAATAGTGGTGCAAGTTTGCTGATGATGGTGTTGCTGCGCTGAAAAAAGTCATCCTGCAATTGCACTAAATTAGGTTCACATTCATCCAATAAAAAGACCTTTTTGTTTTGAACTCTTCTCGAAGGATCTAAATAGATGTAATCAAATTGTTTGATTGGATCATTGAGAATATAATCGACACCGTTAGCGGCAATGATCTGAAGGTTATCCGCTTTTAATAAAGCGGCATTATGCTTTGTGATCGCTGCCAAATCAGGATTTAGCTCGCAAGACGTAACCTGTGCAGCCTGTTTTGAGAAATAAAAGCTATCTACGCCAAAGCCACTGGTGGCATCAATTAAGCTTGTACCTTTTTTAATCAGTGAACTTTTGAATACTGCCGTTGTTTCCGAAGAACATTGCTCCAAGTTAAGCTTGGCAGGAAAATAGATTCCTGGCGTTTCCGCCCATAAGGGAATTTTTGTGCTAGCCCGTTGTCTTCCGTCGAGTTGTGCGGCAAGCTCGGAAGACGATATTCCTTCAAAAGGAGATTTTTTTAATACAATTTTAGTAGGGGACTCAAGTGCGTTTTTTTCTAAAAACTGTTGAATCTCCTCTTGAAGGATCAATGTATTCATTTATATTTTCTTTACGAGAAGCTGACAGGTATATGTATCCTTTAATTCACTAATAACTTGCTTATCAACCAAAACGCGATCAATTGTTTCTTGATTGTAATAACGAATTGTAATAAGCTCGAGTCCGGATTCATATTTGACTTTGAATCTTTGCTCCAGCTCATTGATTAAGTCCACCAGATTTTTTCCAGTATCATCTACTGCAACGGTGAAATTGATAGCTGTGTTGTGCATCATATTGATTTTGATACGATGCTCGTAGAATAGATTGAAGATATCTCTTAAATTATCTTCCACGATAAAAGAGAAGTCCCTTGGAGAGATGGAAATAAAAATTTGATTTACCTTGAATATGAAAGAAGGAACAGGTAAGGTTTGATTCGTACTTTTTATCATAGTACCCGGAGAATCGGGGTCGACAAAGGAACGTACGTTCAATGCGATTTTCTTATTCTGTAATGGTTTGATGGTTTTAGGGTGAATGACCGTTGCACCATAATAGGTAAGTTCGATGGCATCCGTATAGGATAACTCGGGAATTAGCTCGGTTTTCTCAAACCATTTTGGATCGGCATTAAGTACACCCGGAACGTCTTTCCAAATCGTTACATTTTCGGCATTTAGGCAGGAAGCAAAGATCGCAGCCGAATAATCGGAGCCTTCACGACCCAAAGTAGTTGTGAAATTTTCAGAGGTAGAGCCCAAAAAACCTTGCGTAATCACGATATATTCGTCAAGTATTGCAGGCAGCTCCGTGCGAATTTTTTCTTCAGTTTTATTCCAGTCTACAACTGCTTCGCGATACGTATTGTCTGTGAATATATAATCACGCGCATCGAGCCATTTTACCTTTTCACCGATAAAAGCAACATAAGCTGCCACGATCTTTGTCGAGATAAGTTCACCCATCGATACAATTTGATCGAAAAGATAGTCATATGAATCTTGAGGTTCCTCCTCTAAAATCCACTCGATCTCCACAAAGCAGTTAGAAATTTCATCAAATATAGGGTGTTCAGCCTCAGGAAATAATTCTCGAAGGATATGAAAGTGAAATTCTTTGGCCTCTTCCAATGTCTGAAATTGGTTGCCAGTATTGTTAAAATATTCTTTGGTCAATTTTTCTAGAAGGTTTGTTGTCTTTCCCATCGCTGATATGACAACTAACAAGGCTTCGCCCTTGTATTTTGAAATAATCCGCGCTGAATTTCTGACACTTTCTGCATCCTTTACTGATGCGCCCCCAAATTTAAAAACCTGCATTTATTTATTAGTTTAGTTGATTGCTAATTGATACTATTTATATAATGTAATCCTTTGTCCGAAATCAAATGTTTGAATGTCGTGTAGGGAATACGTAATTCTGTATTTCCCTCCGCATAGGATTTGATCTCATATACGTTATAATAAAATAGAATATCGTCCTTTTCAAACGTAAAATTATCTGCGAGCGAAAACCTACCATCTTCAAAAAAATACTTTCCACTTAAAGAATCGTCCGTGCTTAACCCTTCTTGTTTGCGGAAATATTGCTCAGCGATTTTGACAAATTTATCTTTATTCTCTTTCTGAATAATGTCATCAATCATAATCTGTTTGTTTGACTGTCTATCGAAGTTTGAATAAAGGGTAAAGTGGTCACCATGTGCACCGCCCGTGTATTCGTCCTGCTTTGTCCTTAGTCCCAGAAAAACAGGAGTATTGGCAATCACATCGACCTGTAGGTCCCGGTTCCAGGTTGAAGTGGATTTGCCGTTATTATCCTCCACATATTCATTGTAAGAATTAATAAAACGACGGGCGGCCTCCTGCATACTTGTGTCGCCTTCGAGATGAACAATAGTGGTGATAAGTTCATTAATATTATCTTCTTGAAAAACAGGGTATTTTGCGCGAAAATACGTTGTATCCAGTCGATCATCTTCTTTTAGAAAATAATTGCTATGCTCATCTATGCTTTTTTGACTATAGGAGAGTGTGTCTGTGGGCTGTGTCGCTATAGCGGCCTTTTTGTGGTCATTGCAAGCGGACAGCAAACAGCTGATAACTAATACTATTAAAGAAAAGTAAAATCGCATTGAATAGATTATCTCTGTTATTTAATAAGTGATTGACACATTGATCCATTCGGCATCAAAGTTTGCTTTATATTTTTCATAAAACTTTATAGCGGGCTCATTCCAATCGAGGACTTGCCATACCATGCCATGGAATCCACATTGTTTACCGTAAGCTAAAGTTTTATCAAAAAGCAGTTTTCCTATCCCCAGACCTCGCATTCTTTCGGTGACAATCAGATCCTCCAAATAGAGTCTTCTGCCTTTCCACGTCGAATATCGGACATAATATAATGAAATTCCGACAATTTCGCTATCCACTTCAGCAACAAATGCGCCCCAAACGGGATTCTTTCCAAAGCCTGCATCTTTAAATTCTTCAAGTGATACTGTGACTTCGTCTGGTGCTTTTTCAAAAATAGCCAATTCTTTAATCAGCTCGAGCATTTGTGGGCAATCATTGTCAATTGCCTCTCGTATGGTTGCTTTAATCATTGTTTTTGAAGTGCTTGATTACTCTTTTACCAAATATTGTGCTTCCGATGCGTACCATTGTTGAACCTTCTTCAATCGCCAGCTTATAGTCTGAAGACATCCCCATGGAGAGAATATTGAAATACTCTTCCTTCCGATAAAAACTTGCCTTAATCCCATCGAATAACATTTTTAACTCATAGAATTCAGCTTTAATGACTTTTTCTTTATCCGTATTGGATGCTATGCCCATTAAGCCACAAATTCGAATATTTTTTAATTCTAGAAACTCGTCGTCGCGAAGAAGCTCAACTAGCTCAGCATGGTCGAAACCAAATTTTGTTTCTTCTTCTGCAATATATACCTGCAACAAACAGTCGATTGTACGCTTCGCTTTCTGAGCATGTTTGTTAATCTCTTTTAATAATTTTAATGAATCAACTGACGCAATTAAGCTGATGAATGGTGTAATATATTTAACCTTATTTGTTTGAAGGTGACCAATCATATGCCACTGAATATCTTTAGGTAAAAGCTCTGCTTTTTCAACTAATTCTTGAACATGATTTTCACCAAAGATACGTTGTCCTGCCTCATAGGCTTCCATAATGTCCGAATTGGATTTTGTTTTTGAAACTGCTACAAGTTGTACCCCAACAGCCTCGGTTTCCAATCTTAACGTTTCTAAATTATTAGCAATACTCATTTCCGATATAGTTTTGATGATGTAAAAAGTGCCAAATGTCGGTGCTTTTTGTAAATTTGTACAAAACTACGAAATGCTACGATTAATACTGAATCTACTTGCAGTGATTTTTTTATTTGGTTCTTGTGTCGGAACTGGGGGGAAAGATATTATCTCTCAAAGTAAGTTTGTGGATGCATTGACAGAAATTCAGCTGACAGACTCTTATCTTAATATTTTACCCATTGATAGTGCACGTAAAGTGATGTTGCCATTGTATCAAGTGACCTTTGATAAATATGGATTGGATTCGATTTCTTTTCGAAAGAATTTAGACTATTATGGTAAGGATGCTGAAGTGATGTCTGCGATTTATAAAAAAGTGGAGGATAATTTAACGAAGGAGAATAAGATTTACGCAGATATAGAACGTAAAAAACAAGATTCAATTCGAACGCGCGATTCAATACAGAATATGCGTATTCAAGATAGCACCAATCGCGTTATGCGTGCACAGCAGGCTTATCAGGAACGAATTGCAGCCCTTATCCATTATCTGCCAAATAAGACGAAATTCAACTTTAGAGAAGCTTCTTCCTTGTTTAATACAAGCTTTCAGACAAAGACTGGTATAAGCTTGAACGGCTATCTCATGAACCAATTGTCGGTTGGTAATTCAAATTTACCAATTGAATCACCTTCTCCACAGAAAGATACAGCTTCCAAACTGAAAACACCTGGTACTTCAGTCAAGGATACTGTTGTGACACAAAAGCGTGTGGAGCCACAATTACCAACAAATGAATTGGAAAAAAGACCAATTCTTACGCCGCCGCAACATATCAAGCCGCCGACGAAACTTTAACCATCAAAGAATATAATTTCTATGGTATATCCAATAAATGCAATTGATAAACTCGGATTTTCCGAGATAAAAGATAAAATAAAACAAAAATGCTTAAGCGAGTCGGGGCGTGAGCTAGTTGAAAAAATTCAACCTCAAACCCGGTTTGACCAAATCGACCGATTTTTAAGACAGACCAGCGAGTTTAAGGATCTTCTAATGAATGATGGCGCATTTCCAGTTGAAAATTTCTTTCCGCTTAGATCCATTATTGAGAAGGCTCGGGTTGAGGGAGCATTTTTATTCGAGGATGAATTCTTTCGGGTGTTATTATCCCTCAAGACTGTTTACGCGATTATTCGTTATTTTAATGAACGGGAAGGACTCTATCCCAATCTAGAAATATTGTTTGAACATTTACCGATCGAAAAGGGGATTATTCGCGATATCGAAATGGTCATTGATGAACGTGGAAAGCTTAAAAATAATGCTTCCCGATTACTATTGGAAATAACCCAACAGATTCAACGAGCAGAACAGGAGGCACTTAAACGTATCAATAGTATCTTTAAGAGCGCACAGGACAGTGGCTGGACAGCGGACGGGAATCTGACGATACGGGATGGAAGGCTCTGTATTCCTATTCTTGCGGAAAATAAAAGAAAGCTCAAAGGTTTGATTCATGATGAGTCAGCTACGGGACAAACAGCTTATATAGAACCTGAAGAAGTATTTCAGTTAAACAATAAGATTAGGGATTTAGAGTTTGAACGTAGACGTGAGGTCATCCGTATTTTAGTGGAGCTAACGGACAAGGTCCGACCACATATTCCGCTATTGCTTTCCTATCATAGCCTATTGACCAAAGTAGATTTTGTGCGCGCGAAAGCACTTTTTGCCTTGGATATTGAGGCGGAGATGCCCGAGTTATCGAAGGAGGCCGAGATTAATTTGGTCAATGGTCGACACCCGCTTCTATTGCTGAATCAGCATCATACTGTTGTTCCGTTGAATATTCAAATCGATAATATTCAACGCATTATTGTTGTCTCAGGGCCAAATGCGGGAGGGAAATCTGTATGTATGAAAACGGTTGGTCTGTTGCAAATCATGGTGCAATCGGGCTTATTAATACCAGCGGAACCGACAAGTAAAGTCGGTGTTTTTAAGCAAATATTTGCAGATATAGGCGATGATCAATCCATTGAGAGTGATTTAAGTACCTACAGTGCACATCTGTCCAAGATGAAATATTTTACAGAATTTGCAAACGGGCGTACTTTGGTACTGATCGATGAGTTTGGAACAGGTACTGACCCTTTGTTTGGCGGACCTATTGCTGAGGCTGTATTGGAATCACTTAGCAAAAAACAAATTAGGGGAGTTGTGACAACACACTATTCAAATCTTAAAGTATTTGCTAGTAACACGACGGGTTTGGAAAATGCTTCAATGTTATTTGACAATCGCGAAATGAAACCGATGTATATCCTTCAAATTGGCAAGCCAGGAAGCTCTTATGCTTTCGAAATCGCGCAGAAAATAGGATTAAGTAAGGATATTTTGGAATCTGCTAAAAGTAAAATTGGTGTTCAACAGAAGAAGGTAGATACACTATTGATCGATCTTGAACGAGAAAAGAAAGAGGTGTTTGATACAAAAGTTGCTATTAATAAGCGCGAGAAGGAACTGGAGTCAATTAAATCGGAGTATTTGGAATTGCAAAGTTATTTGGAAGAAAATAAGCGCGTGATTTTGAAGAAGGCGAAAGAGGAAGCACAGCAGATTATTAAAAGTTCGAATAAGTTAATCGAAAATACGGTAGCACAGATCAAATCTGCAAAAGCGGACAAAGAGAAAACACGTGAGTTGCGCAGCAATTTGGATCAGGCACTTCAAGCTGTTCTCCCCAAAGAGCAAAAACCAGCAAAGCAAATCGTCAAAGAGAAAATGCCTGAATCCACCGTATTAAATATTGGGGATTGGGTACAGATTATAGATAATGGTGCTGAAGCGCAGATTGTCGAAATTGCAAAGAACAATCTTATTCTTGCCATGGGTGAATTGCGTACTGTTCAAAAGCGAAAGAATGTGCTTAAACTCGAAGGTCGGGAAGGGAAGAAGTCTGCAAAAAGCCTATCAAAATCACTATCTTCTGGTAGTGTAGCTGATTTTAAACCAGAACTTGATTTAAGAGGCATGCGCACAGAAGACGCACTGAATGAATTAGAACGTGTTCTGGATCGGGCTGTCATGATAGGTTATCCATCCTTAAAAATTATTCATGGTAAAGGTGATGGTATTTTGCGCAAATTTATTCGCGACTACCTTCGTAAATATAGCCATGTAAGCCGTTTTGAGGACGAGCATCAGGATCGTGGGGGCGATGGTATAACTTACGCTTATCTATAGCCTAAATTGCATGGAGCTCCGAACATTCGCAGCTCCATGTTTCATCTTTCTGCAAAGTTTAGTATGGAGAATATTATTAACTTTTTGACTAGTGAGCCTCTGTTAAACGCTGTCACTTCAATTTTGTGTGGCAGTTTAATTGGTTTTGAACGTGAGTATAGGAATAAATCTGCTGGATTTCGAACGGTAGTGCTTATTTGTTTCGGTTCGGCGATGTTTACTATTGCCTCCTGTTTGTTTATTGGAAATAGTACGGATCGCGTTGCTGCAAATATTGTGACTGGTATAGGCTTTATTGGCGCAGGTGTGATCTTTAAAGGTAAGCTATCTGTTAGCGGTCTCACAACAGCGGCCGTTATTTGGGCGACAGCTGGTATTGGCATGTTTGCCGGATTGGGGCAATTGGTTTATGCCATTTCCTTTGCTGTCTTTATGGTGGTAATACTCGCACTTTTTCAGCGGATCGAAATTCTTCTGGCTCGTTATTACCTAATCCGTTCTCTACACGTGAAATTTAGTTCCAATGAGTTTTATCACTTACATGAGTTTGAACAGTTGGCATTGGATTTTAAGATTAAAGCTACCAGGCGTATTATTGAAAAGATCAATGGTAAGTTGGAGGTAATGTATGATATTTCTGGCAAAATGAACGATCTAGATCGTTTTAACCAACAATTGGCAGGTTCATTAGTTATAGATGAGTTTTACTATAACAAATAAACAGATCTATAACTAATCTCAGCATAGCTTAGGTCGTTTCTTTACCTCCAAAAGTAATCAAAACCATACCTGAAATAATGACAAACATACCCAATACTTGCTGCCAGCTCAATGGAATTTTAAAATATAGCGCCATCGCTAACTGGACGGTCAAAAATGTACCGCCAGAACATAAGGCAATTACGATAGGTTGAGAGACATTTTTAAATAACTGTACAAGAAACCAACTTGCCGATAAAAGAATAATGTTTCCAATAATTAAAGTTGTCCATTTATACTTTGGATGTATCCCGCCAAGTTTAAACAGGATAGATGAAATAATTTGGCAGGCCCAAAATGCCACAAAATAGATATAGTTCAGCATGGATTTTTTATTCGTATCTACTGTAAGCACTGTTAAAAGATTGGCGCATCGATGCGAATTGATCGATCACACTTTTTAGAAATTCTTCGTCGAGTAAATCAAAGACCCCATTTACACCGCCAATTATATCCATTTCTGCAATTTTATAGGATTGTTCTAAGTTTCCTTGCTCGAATTTAATAATGAATTTTTGATTCATACCAAAAATTGAAATCTTGCAATCGGGATGGGGGAGTTCAGCTATTAATCTCATGTAAATTTCGTGTTTTTTAAAATTAGCATAAAAATATAAAAAAACGCCCAAATGCAATGCATTTGAGCGCTCAGGATTATGATATGATTAGAAAAAGGCGTGTTATACGATACCTTGTGCTTTCATCGCGTTAGCGACTTTTATAAAACCACCAATATTGGCACCTTTCAAATAATTAACGAATCCACTGTCTTGCCCATATTTCAAACAAGTTTCGTGAATGCTTTCCATAATAGTTTTTAAGCGGTTGTCAACTTCTTCTGTACACCATTGTGTACGGATTGAGTTTTGAGACATTTCCAGGCCACTGACAGCAACACCACCAGCATTCGCAGCTTTACCAGGAGCAAAACTGATTTTTGCGTCTAGAAAAACTTTAATAGCTTCTGCAGTAGAAGGCATATTAGCACCTTCAGCTACGCAGATACAACCATTTGCTACAAGCGCTTTAGCATCCGATTCTTCTAATTCATTTTGTGTTGCACATGGTAATGCGATATCACATTTAAATTGCCAAGGCTTTTGACCAGGTAAGAACTGGGCATTCGGATAACGTGCAGGATATTGATCGAGGTTTCTTCCCAAAGTAGCCCCAAATGCCATTTTTTCAGCATCAAAACCATCAGGATCATAAAGTGTACCCAAACTATTTGAAACTGTAATTACTTTGGCGCCAAGTTGAACGGCTTTTTCAACAGCGTAAAAGGCTACGTTGCCAGCACCAGATACTGTCGCTACTTTACCTTGTAAAGATTTTCCTTGATATTTGAATATACAGTCAACAAAATATAGAAGCCCATAACCAGTAGCTTCAGGACGAATATATGATCCACCCCATAATTCACCTTTACCCGTTAGAACCCCTGTAAAATTGTTTTGAAGTCGTTTAAATTGACCAAATAAGAATCCAATTTCACGTCCACCAACGCCAATATCTCCCGCAGGAACATCTGTATCTGCGCCAATATGACGATAAAGTTCAGTCATAAAGCTTTGACAAAAACGCATAATTTCATTATCTGTTTTACCTTTAGGATCAAAATCAGAGCCCCCTTTACCACCACCAATTGGCAGTCCTGTTAAGCTGTTTTTAAATACTTGCTCAAAAGCGAGGAATTTTAAAATACTTTGGTTAACAGAAGGAGCGAAGCGGAGACCGCCTTTATATGGACCGATTGAACTGTTCATTTGAACTCGATAACCACGATTTACCTGTACCTGGTGGTTATCATCCAACCAAGTTACACGGAAGGATATAATCCGCTCTGGTTCAGTCAGTCTTTCAAGAATCTTTTGGTCGAAAAATTCAGGATGGTTTTCGGTAATATAAGGAAATAAATCCTCGGTAACTTCTTTTACAGCTTGTAAGAATTCTGGTTCATTTGGATTGCGTTTCTCAACGATTGAGATGAACTCGTTAAAATTTTTTGACATGTTTTAATTAGTAAAATTTCCCTTTGGCTGGCACTAATTTATGTATTTTTTAATGAAAAACCAATATTTGTTAATTATTTACAAATATTAATCTGTTTTAATGAAATTTCATATTTTATATTTTTCGTTTAAAATCGATGATTCGTTGGTGAAATGTGTGTGTAGTGATGTATTAACTGTATTTTGTTCGATTTTTGTTATTGAAAAACGAAAATAATTCTATTTTGATAAAATACTTTAAAATGAGGTCTATAATTATAAAATATCTAACATCTAATGCTTTTTACTGATTATTTGGCAAATATTCAGCTTAGTTTTAATCCGGATGCCTACGCCCTCTTTGTACATTATTTGTTTATAATTTATATTATGTTAAATATCTTAAATCGGGACCTGCCCTGTTAGTTAAACTTCGTAAAAAAAGGAACTCAGACAATGTCTGAGTTCCTTGAAAAATATTTAGGTTGAATATTTACGTTTAAAAAATATTAATCGACAGCTTGAATCATTAAAGCTCCAACGGTTAGATTTGTCCGTGGATCAATAACAATGGCTTGAGAATTTGCAGCATTTTCCTGCTGCAAATCAAATACTAGATTCTCAGCGGATTTAATGGCTATTCGACCAATATCATTGAGTTTGATCGGGTCGCTATATATTTTTTCCTGTGTATTGATATCAAATTTATACAACACATCTACTATCTTAACTTTGGTTAATTTACTGTGGCTTTGGACAAGATAAACTTGTTCTGTATCCAAAGGTTTATTGTCGAACCAACATAAATTTGCTTGAATATTACGCTCAAACTTCGGTGGATGTTCTACACTCGCAATGGTATCGCCACGACTAATATCAACATCATCACTGAGGTGTACAATGACAGATTGTCCGTTTTCAGCCCGTTGAAGTTGTTGTCCGTTTAATTCAATCGCTTGAATTGTGCTATATGTTTCTGCTGGATAAACAATGACCTGGTCACCAACCGTTAAGCCCTCTCCTAGTACGCGGCCTGCATAACCTCTATAATCGTGCAAATCTTCTGTTTGTGGTCTTACAACCCATTGGACGGGAAACCGCCAACTGGCTGCTTCCTGTTCGTGAATTTCTACATTTTCCAGGTAATCCAATAAAGATTCGCCTGCATACCAGCTCATTCTTTCGGACTTATGGACAATATTGTCTCCTTTTAAGGCTGAAACAGGTATGAAATCAATATCCTTAAGTCCGAGATTAGTTGCTAAAGTTAAATAATCGGCTTTGATCTGTTCGAAAACAGAAGCGCTATAATCGACCATATCCATCTTGTTAATGCAGACCAAAACTTGTTTCATGGCCAATAATTTAGCAATGAAAGAATGGCGTTTTGTTTGCTCTATTACGCCTTTTCTAGCGTCAACCAAAATGATTATAAGATCGGAATTGGAAGCGCCAGTTACCATGTTTCTGGTGTATTGGATATGTCCTGGAGCATCGGCTATAATATATTTTCGCTGTTCAGTCTGGAAATATTTATATGCTACATCGATTGTTATCCCTTGTTCGCGTTCAGCTTTAAGTCCATCAGTCAATATGGCCAAGTCTACTGTCCCGTCGTCATTTTTCCGGTTGGCACGTTGTATAGCTTCCAATTGGTCATCCAAAATGGAGTTTGTGTCGTATAGTAATCGGCCAATCAAGGTACTTTTACCATCATCTACAGAACCGGCCGTTATAAATTTCAATATATTCATTGTTGTCAATATCAGGTGTTTGATTTGAATTAAAAGTATCCTTGTTTTTTACGTTCTTCCATAGCTGCTTCAGATACTTTGTCGTCCATTCTGGCACCACGTTCACTTACCGTTGAGGCCTTGATTTCAGCGATAATATCATCTAGCTCAGTTGCCGTTGAATCTACCGCTGCTGTACAAGTCATGTCACCCACAGTTCTGAAACGTACAGATTTACGTTCTATATTATCCTCTGCATCGATATTTAAGAATGAGGCGGCAGCCATCAATTGCCCATTGCGGGTAATAACCTCCCGTTCATGGCTGAAATAGATAGATGGCAATGCGATCTGTTCGCGTTTAATATAATTCCAAACATCGAGCTCGGTCCAATTTGAAATGGGAAACACGCGGACATTTTCACCCTTATTTATTTTGCCATTAAAGATGCTCCAAAGCTCAGGTCTTTGGCGTTTGGGATCCCATTGTCCAAATTCGTCACGCACTGAGAAGATTCTTTCCTTGGCACGGGCTTTTTCTTCGTCCCTACGTGCGCCACCGATACAAGCGTCAAAACCATGTTTTGAGATTGTATCGAGTAAGGTAACTGTCTGCAAGGCATTTCGACTTGCATTTTTTCCCTTTTGTTCAACAACTTTCCCTTGATCAATGCTGTCTTGAACATAACCAACAATAAGTTTTTCTCCTATATCTTCAATCAGAGAATCCCTGAAAGTGATTGTTTCGGGAAAATTGTGACCAGTGTCAATGTGAACTAATGGGAAAGGAAATTTACCCGGTCTAAATGCTTTTTTTGCCAAGTGAACAAGTGTAATCGAGTCCTTACCACCAGAGAATAATAGCGCTGGTTTTTCAAATTGTCCGGCTACCTCTCTTAAAATATATATTGCTTCCGCTTCTAAATGATCTAAATAGTCCATTCTCTGAAATAATAAAATTTGATTTAATGAATTTGGGTTTCTGCTTCGCTATTTTATGATTTAACACCGTGCAAACCACATTCTTTTTTACTTTGATCTTCCCACCACCATCTACCAGCGCGGAAGTCCTCTCCTTCTTGTACCGCTCTTGTACAAGGTTGACAACCGATACTTGGGAAACCCTTGTCGTGCAGCACATTGTAAGGGATATATTGTTCTTTACAATATTTTTTTACTTCCTCAAAAGTCCAGTCAAATAAAGGATGGATTTTGATGATTTGGTTTGCTTCATCGTATTCGATAAAGTCCATATCGTGGCGATTGATGGATTGATCTGATCGGATGCCCGTTATCCAAATTTTTTTTCCTTTAATCGCACGTTGTAAAGGTTCAATTTTCCTTATCCTACAACATTCCTTTCGATTCTCAACCGACTCATAGAAGGAGTTTGGGCCTTTTCTGCTGATAAAATCTTCCAACAATGTTGTATCAGCAGTATAGGTTTTGATGTGCAAATGATAGCGCTCCAAGGTACGGTTCCACAGGGAATAGGTTTCTTTGAACAGTCGTCCAGTATCCAGCGTGAATATTTCGATATTGATATTATTTTTACCGACCCATTCCGTGATTACTTGATCTTCAATACCGAAAGAGGTCGAAAAAACTACCTCATTAGGAAATAAGGAGGCTATTGTTTGTAAGAGCTCCACTCCTTTTTTTTTGCCAATAATTTCTTTAATTTCCTTAACGTTCATAACGTAATATATTTTTGGTATGCTCGTTCAACTGCTTTACTTTGTATTCGAAATCTCCTCTAAGCTGCTCTCGATAAGTACTCATGAGCGACAGTGTTTCGTCAATTTCCTCCGGTAGCAGGTCATTTAATAGTTCCTTCACCCTTTTGGCAATCGTTGGTGATTTACCATTGGTGGAAATGGCTATTTTCAGGTTGCCTTTTTTTACAATGGATCCGAGATAGAAGTCGCATAATTCGGGTTTGTCCGCGGCATTAAATAGTATGTTATTTTGCCTTGTTAAATTACGCAACTGCTCGTTAAGCTCAATGTTATTGGTTGCTGCAATGACAAGTTGTTTGTCCGTAAGGTCATCTGGTGCAAAAGGACGAATGTTGAGCTGAATTTGTGCGTAATTTTGCAATAGTTCCTCAAATTCTGGGATGATTTCCCTAGTCACAATGGTCAGTTTTAAGCTTTCATCATTGGATATTAAAGCCTGAAATTTTTCCAATGCAACTTTCCCGCCTCCAACAAGTAAGGTGTCAATTTGATTTAGTTTGACGAATATTGGAAATAGCTGGTTCATATCTATAAAGCTAAAGCTTTTTCTTTAATGTGTTGGAATGAACGATGCTTAGCAACGACCTCGCCGATTACAATAATCGCCGGTACGCCGACCCTTTTCTCTGTTGATTCGTCAAGAATATTATCGATAGTACCCAGTACAACCTTTTCATTAGGCAATGAACCATTTTGAATTAAGGCTATTGGTAAATTGTGCAGATTTCTTTGACGGTAAATTTCCACGATCTCTGCCAATTTTCCATAGCCCATCAAGACAACGACAGTGGCCTTGGATTCTGCCGCCAGATAAAGATCTGTTGACAGTGAGCCGTCCGATTTGGAACCTGTAATGACCCAAAAGCTCTCACTGATTCCCCGGTAAGTTAATGGAAGTTGTTGTAGTCCGGTAAGCCCAATTGCGGAGGAAATACCCGGCACAACTGCCGTTTCAATACCATATTGTTGTACGTAATCAATTTCTTCTCCACCACGGCCAAAAACAAATGGATCACCACCTTTTAGACGGACAACATGGCCATAGTTTAAGGCATAATCCACCAAAAGGCGATTAATTTCATCCTGTGAAGTAGAGAGTTGTTCTGCTCGTTTTCCAACGTATATCTTGATGCATTCAGCCTGTGCGTAATCCAGTAATTCTTCATTCACCAAGGCATCGTATAAAATGACATCTGCTTTTTCTATTGCTTTGATGCCCTTTAGGCTGATCAGATCCGGGTCACCCGGACCTGCTCCGACTAATGTTACTTTTGCTTTTATTGACATACCTATTCCCTCCTATACCAATACTGGTTTTAAATTTTTACGTTGATAGACTCCATTGATAAACTTCGTTGCTTCCTGAAGGTAGTTGATTGCAAAATGCTCCGTTGGTTCATTTTTACTAATCTGTAAGACTAATTCCGGAAACGTTTGGTCAAAATTATATTCACCTGTTTCCACGAAATGTGTTTGGAATTCGTTTATTACGATATTTTGTGTGCTTGCGCTAACTCCCTTATCCAATAATAGGGCTTTTGCTGCTTGTACAAAGGCATTATAGGCATGATAAATTGCATCCGAGAATTTGGATTCTTGAAATGTTTCATTTGCCCATTGCAACTTTTCTTCCGCCTCATAGATCAATGTGGCAACCAAGTCAATAACGATACCCGCACACTCGCCAACCCCGATTGCCGTTTGGAAAGTTCCTTCATGCCCCCAGTCGACAAATTCGTCTTCAGCGAGATTGGTCAGATCCGATAGCGGTTTTAAAAGATTATAAAAGTAATTCTTACTTTGTCTGTCGTAGTAAGCATGGAAATTTTCATTTGCTTCCGCATTTTTTTTATAATCATTTAGCACCCATTCTACAACATGTAAGACTCTTTTTGTTGGTACTTTGATAATACGCTCTGCAACACGCCCTTCACCATTGCCAATTGTTCCACCGCCAAGCATAACTTGTGCTGCAGGAACCACTTTGCCTTCCGCTTTGACTGAACTACCATGAAAGCCAATATGTGCCAGACCATGTTGGCCGCAAGAATTCATACAGCCCGAAATTTTGATTTTTAAATCACGATTAAAGACAAAATCTTGATGAAATTCAGCGATATAAGATTCAATAACCCGGGCCATTTCGGTACTGTTTGAGATGCCTAGATTACAGGTGTCCGTACCAGGGCAAGTTGTTACATCTGCTGTACTATCAAAACCGACCTGAGCTAGATCCAAAGATTTAAGTAATTGATAAATATGTGGCAGTGACTTTTCTGTTGCGTATTTTAGCAGTAAGCTTTGGTTTTGCGTGATACGGATATCATCAGCGACCAAATTGTTCAGACCAGCAACCAACGCACGTGCTTTATCTGTACCAATATCACCCGTGGATACCCGTACATAGACACCATAATATCCGTCTTGTTTTTGTCCGAATGTATTGGTGCCCTTCCAGACCTGATAGTTTAGGTCGCTATCTAGATCAATAGCTGATAACTGGCTGTCGTCTGGTGGTAATGGCTGTTCGATTTTGGTTCGGTCGATCGGATAGCTTTTAACCTTCGTCGCAATTTTTTCGGCTTCAATTAAATTTAGCACTTCTTCTAACCCTAATTTCTGAATAAGGTATTTGAATCGAGCTTTATTGCGGTTATTTCTTTCGCCATAACGATCAAAGACACGAAGTGTAGCTTCTATATAGGGGATCAGTTCATCCTCTGGTAGAAACTCGCTTGTTACTGATGCTAAGAAAGGCTGAGATCCCAATCCCCCACCCAATAGCACTTTAAAACCCTTAGTTTCCACACCATTGACAACTTTTATTTTTGGAATAAAACCAAGGTCATGAATATAGGAAAACGCCGTGTCTTCATCACTGGCGGAAAATGACATTTTGAATTTTCGTCCCATTTCCGCACATACTGGATTACGTAAAAAATATTCAAAGGTAGCCTGAGCATATGGCGAAACATCAAAAGGTTCCTTTGGATCGATTCCTGAACTTGGAGAAGCGGTGACATTACGGACTGTATTCCCACAAGCTTCACGTAATGTAATATCGTCTTCAGCCAATTTGGACCAAAGTTCCGGTGTACGGTCAAGGCTAACGTAATGAATCTGTATATCTTGACGTGTGGTCAGGTGCAGGTTGCGGCTTGCGTATTCGTCTGATATCGCTGCAATTTTGTTCAATTGCTTAAACGTAACCTTTCCAAATGGAAGTTTTATACGAACCATTTGAACTCCAGGTTGTCTTTGTCCATATACCCCCCTAGCCAAACGCAACGATCTAAATTTCTCGTCGGCAATTTTGCCCTCATGGAACAATCGAATCTTTTTTTCAAGTTCGATAATTTCCTTTTCCACGATTGGGTTTTCTAATTCTGTGCGGAAGCTTTGCATATAACAAATAAAATCTATTGATTTAGTATTCTTTTCTCAGGGTCAAATGTAAAAATATTTTTTTAATATTCTATAATATCTACCAAATTAATATATATTTGCCCTATAAAATTTAATATACAAAACCTGTAGACTTTTAGGTGTAATGATAAGAAAGTGTTTTATAGTTCTGATTTTAAGCTATGTAATCGTATTTAAAATGACTTCCTGTGCGCCGAAAGTTAAAAATGGTTACAGCAAGGAACATGGTTTTGAAGGTAATATTTCTTTGTCCGGTGCATTTGCCCTTTATCCTTTGGCACTGGTTTGGAGTGAAGATTTTAAAAAAATACACCCCAATGTTCGCTTCAATATTTCAGCTGGAGGTGCTGGAAAAGGAATTGCAGATGTTCTTACAGGGATGGTTGATATTGGGATGGTATCTAGAGATCTACATGAGCAGGAAATAAAAAAAGGGGCTGTTCCAATTATTGTTGCAAAAGACGCCGTTATCTGTACGATCAATCCTGACAACCCTAATTATCCTACTATTTTGAAGCGTGGTTTGAGTCGCGAAGAATTGCTGAATATTTTTGTGAATCGAAAGTTTAAGACCTGGAAAGAAATTGATTCTCAGTTTACGGCGGATCCTATCAACGTGTATGTGCGTTCGGATGCTGCTGGAGCAGCTGAAACATGGGCCAAATTTTTTGGTCATAAGCAGGAAGATCTGCAAGGTATTGGCATTTTTGGTGATCCCGGGATTGCCCAAGCTATTAAGGATGATATCAATGGGATTGGATTCAATAACATTAATTACGTTTATAATCTAAAAACTAACAAGGTCTTTGACCGTATTGCTGTTGTTCCTTTGGATCTGAATAAAAATGGACATGTTGAAGATAATGAGCAGTTTTATGGTACACTATCTAATTTGACAGAGGCCGTTGCTACAGGGAAATACCCTGCTCCACCTTCAAGAGAGTTAACCTTTGTAACGCGTAATAAGACCGAATCCCTTCTGTTGAAGGAGTTTATTTCTTTTGTGCTCCAGAAACAGGCGCAATCGCAGCTCCTTGAAAATGGTTATGTCCCACTAAATGAAACACTGATAAAAGAAGAACTTAATAAGTTATAGCATGCTAAATACTCGTCTCGTTAAAGATATATTGGTCAAGCGATCCACTTTGCTCCTCTTACTGATTTCACTTTCAGTTGTGGTGATTATTGCGGTTGGTTTAACCATAAAATCGATTCCGTTATTTGAATACAGTAATATCTTTCAACTGTTAACCGATAAGGTTTGGTCACCAATGAAAGGGTCGTTTGGCTTTTTGCCTTTTATTGCAGGCACGCTTGCCGTTACCTTGATTTCTCTTATTATTGCGATTCCACTTTGTATACTGACTGCTGTTTACTTAACTGAATATGCTTCGGATGCTTTAAAGAATATGATGCTTCCTTTGGTCAATATCTTGGCTGCAATACCACCTGTACTTTATGGAGTCTGGGGTGTCTTGTTTATTGTACCCTTGATTCAGTTGTATATAGCGCCGATCTTTGGTGTTGTAACCTCTGGATATTCTGTGCTTGCTGGCGGTATTGTATTAGCGGTGATGATCTTTCCCATCATGATCTCCATCATGGTTGAGGTACTTCAGACCATTCCCTATGACTTAAAGGCGGCCTCGCTATCTTTAGGTGCGACAAAATGGGATACCATCAAACATGTTATTCTGAAAAAAGCTAGGCCGGGTATTGTTGCTGCCATTGTTTTGTCAACATCTAGAGCCTTTGGTGAAACAATAGCGGTATTGATGGTCTGTGGCAATGTTGCAAAGGTGCCGACTTCGGTATTTGATGCGGGATATCCAATTCCAGCATTAATAGCCAATAATTTTGGGGAAATGATGTCAATTCCGCTTTATGAATCTGCATTAATGTTCTCAGCGTTGCTGCTGTTCGTGATCATATTTGTTTTTAATTTAATATCTCGTCTTATATTGAGACGACTGGAAGGAGCTCAGCATGGATAATACGAAAAGACGGCTATTGAGTGAAAAGGTAGCCAAAGGTTTTATGCATCTCTCTGGGATAACTGTCACTGCTTCCCTATTTTTTATCGTAGGAACTATCTTGTATAAGGGGCTTCCTTATCTCAGTTGGGCGATGGTTAGTCAGTTGCCAAAAGGTGGATTTTATATTGGAAAGGAAGGTGGGATTTTGAATGCGATTTTGGGTTCTCTTTATTTAGCAGGTGTGGCAACAGCCCTGTCTGCAATTATAGGAATTCCGATTTCGTTGTACCTTAATGTTTATTTGGGAGCGAAATCAAAAGTGACTCAACTTTCTAAATTGTTGTTTGATGTATTGTATGGTGTTCCTTCTATTGTTTATGGGGCTGTTGGTTTTGGAATTATGGTTTATTTAGGTATTCGAGCATCGCTATTGGGGGGTATCATTACAGTGACACTGCTAACGATTCCAATTGTGGTTCGTACTGTGGACGAATTGATCAAAACCATTCCTGAAGACCTAAAGAATGTTACTCTTTCCCTAGGGACAACACGCTGGGAATTGGCTAAGGTCATGCTAAGGAGTGTCCGAACAGGGCTTCTTACTGCAATTTTGTTGGCTTTTGGGCGTGCTATTGGTGATGTTGCAGGCGTTTTATTGACAACAGGTTTTAGTGATAATCTTCCAAAATATATTGATGAACCGGCAGCAACGTTGCCATTGGCCATATTTTTTCAGTTAAGTAGTCCTATTCCTGAAGTTCAGGGGCGCGCTTATGCTTCAGCTTTAGTTTTAACAATCATTATTTTAATTATTGTAGTATGCACTCATATCCTTCAATCGAAACAAAAAAATCGTCGATAACAAATCCCTTGATCGATCCACATATTGAAATCAAGGATCTTAACGTTTATATTGACGGGCGACATATACTCAAAAATATCAACCTCGCGCTACCAAACAATAGTGTCACATCTATTATTGGTCCTTCAGGTTGTGGGAAAACAACACTTTTGAAGACGCTTAATAGATTGGTAGACGATACTAAAGGTGTTGAAATAACGGGTTCGGTTCTCGTTAATGGTGAGGATATTTATGGTAGAAATGCTGAAGTAACGCATATTCGTAAGAAAATGGGACTTTTGTCCCAAAAACCTTATCCGCTACCAATGTCGATCTATGATAATGTGGCTTATGGCCCTCGTATACATGGTACTCGAAGCAAAAAGGAGTTGGACATAATTGTGGAAACACAATTGCGAAATGTGGCTCTATGGGACGAAGTCAAGGATCGCCTCGGACATTCGGCTAGCGGATTGTCCATTGGTCAGCAACAAAGGCTTTGTCTTGCAAGAGGTTTGGCTGTAGAACCTGAGATTATCCTTGGGGATGAATCGACATCTGCATTAGATCCACTTTCTACTGCTAAAATTGAGGAATTATTAATTGAATTGAAGAAAGATTATACCATTGTATTGGTGACGCACATCTTGCGACAGGCAAGACGCGTGTCTGATTATGTCCTTTTTGTTTACGGGGGCGAGATCCTTGAGTTTGGCCCAACAGAGCAGGTTCTGTTAAATCCTCAAAATGAAATAACAAAACAATATGTAAAAGGGTTTATTTCCTAGGTGTAGCAAATGTGCAGGCGGGATCGTTCTAATTAAGATTTAAATAACTTAATTATGAAAAGTAGCTGTTTTATTGCCATACCATTGGTCCTGTCAAGTTTTTTTATTTCCTGTAGTAAAGATGTCGCTTATTCTTCTGAATTTGATAAGAGTTATGAAGCTTATCAAAAATATAAAAAGGAGAATGCTAATTCTTATCAATATACTGTTACCAGCTCTTCCTGGACAGGAAGTAATAGTACGACCACAATAACAGTTTTTAACGGTCAGGTAGAACATAGATCATATGAAGCCAAAACACACCTCGAAGATGGCAAAGTGCAGACTTATGCTAAATGGACCGAAAACAAGACTGAATTAAATACGCACGACGAAGGCTATGAAGCTTCTACGCTGGATCAAGTTTATGAGAGAGCAAAGAAGGATTGGCTGATAAAAAGAAAAGACTCAAAGATCTATTTTGAAGCCAAAAACAATGGTCTAATTTCTTCTGCGGGCTATGTTCCCGATAATTGTCAAGACGATTGCTTTGTTGGGATAAACATCAGTAAAATCAGCATGCCACCGATATCGTTTCCATAAAATCAGTTTATAAACCTCGTTTAAGGAATTATGCGGGACCATTCTAGTTAAAATATGAATAATCCCGCATTTTATTTTACCATAGTATCAGATAGATTCTACTTCCTACTTCAGATGAAATAAATCATCAACGCCAAGTATCTTCTTGGAAGTAAATCCTTCGGCATATTTCGCTTGAATGTACCGTCCAAATTCTCGCGCTCTAGCAGCAGTCGATTCCATGAAATCCGGATTAGAAATATACGTCTGTGGTTCATCAGGATTTACATTTTCTCCGGTATAGAATTGAGTTTTGTAAGCTAGTACAGATTTTTCTTTAATGTGATAATAATCTGTTATATCAATGACAACATCAGGTTTGATATAATAGTCTTGTACAAATTGCAGTACCAATCGAGGGCGGTAGGCCTCCTGAGGAATATTGTCCTGATCAAAAGTTTCCACTTTTCTCAAGCCAGCAAGAAAGCAGGCTTCGTTGACCATCTGTCCCGCTCTTCCATGGTCTGGGTGGCGATCAGTAATGGCATTTGTAATGATAATATCCGGTTGGTATTTGCGGACGGCCCTTATTACAGCCATTTTTTCTTTTTCAGCATTTTCAAAGAAACCATCTCTTAGGCCAAGATTTTCTCTAACGGCCAGCCCTAATATTTCGGCAGCATCTTTTGCTTCTTGTGCTCTAGTCTCCGCTGTGCCACGCGTGCCGAGCTCACCTTGGGTTAAATCAACAATTCCTACCTTTTTTCCTTCTGCAACATATTTTGCCATCACACCTCCTGCGCCTAGCTCAGCGTCATCTGGATGTACAGCAATGATAAGTAGATCTAATTTTAACATATAATATTTCTCTCTTTTAATTGGCTTCCCTTTTTATGACAAATCATTCCAATTGACCGATGGATAGTTTTGGCGAAAAACCTTTACTAATCCCGTGTGGTTATTGATCCCAAGTCCATATACGACTCGGCCTGTGCTGTGGGGAACTGCGGCAAATGTAAGCAGTTTATGGGTTACTCTTGTAAAAGACGCTCAATATTGCGACAAATTTTACTTGATAATGGCGAAGTAGTCGGATAATAGAAATCAATGACCTCTCCTTTTTTGTTTACCAGATATTTGTGGAAATTCCAGGAAGGTTTACTGTTAATATGTCCATTTTGATCTTTGCTCGAAAGAAAACTGTATAAAGGTGTTGTGTATTCGCCGATAACATGGCTACGCTTAAAAATAGGAAAACTCACCTGTTGATTGATCCGGCAGAATGTCTCTAGCGTACTACCGGTTAACGGTTCCTGGTTACGAAAATTATTTGCTGGAAATGCCAGAATTTCGAAACCTTGGTCTTTATATTTTTGGTAAAGTTTTTCGAGCGATTTAAATTGTCTGGTAAAGAGACATTGGCTGGCAGTATTGACAATGAGTAAAACTTTACCTTCAAAATCAGCGAGGGATTTTTTTTTACCGTTAAACTGAAGTGCGTCAAAGTCGTATACTGTTTTCATCTGGTTTTGGTTTGATTGGTCACATAACAGGTTGAGGTCTCGACTTCTCGAATTCCCTAATGATATTTTCAATGGCAAAGTCTTCTTTTGGGTCATAAGTTGACTTTAGGTTGTGACCGAATATTTTCGCGACTCCCTGATAGAAAAAAGCGGAAATCCCACCCTTCATTTCCTTTACCATTTCATAACCGGTATGTCCCGTATAACGATCGATCAATTTAATGAGTATTTTGCCTTGTGAAATAGTCATATTTTTGATTTCTCGGTCAAACATCTGTTTTACGTCACTTTCACATTTTTCAACCAATGCTTTATGTTCCTTTTTGTCCGAAGTTAGCGCGAGATCTCTGTCTAGCTGATCATATCTTTTTTGCGCATATATAGCATAAGGAAGAACCTTTAGGACATTTCTTCTAAAGCGGAGATATTCTCTTCGTGCTTCTTCACTTGACCAGGTTCTTTTGGCTACAACAGTGACCTCTGGAATCGGAAACCAAGGTAGCACCTCTCCGCTTGTCAAGGTTGTTGTCATATAGCTGTTTACGATCTCCTGCGCCCCCTCTCCATACAAAGGAAGAGTGAGTGATTGAGACTGTGCCCATACGGACAAAGTCCTTGTGAGGAAAAGCAAACAAAATAATATTGTCTTCATTTGGGCAATTATATAACGCTTTTTAATTTGTCAATGCTATAATATTTTGGTAGATTTATTACAAAATAAGTTAGCTTGAAAATAGTATTCAAGAATACATTAACTAAATTACACAAATTTACTCAAAAAACATCATTTACCTGCAACGTTTATGAAAGATTATGTGATTGATATTGAAGCAGAAAACAAAGAGATAAGGAAACGTTACCGTGCATTGTTGCGCGCTTGTAAGCCAACTTTACAGCGTGGAGACAAGCAGGAGATCCGAAAGGCATTTGATTTAGCATTGGATAGTCATAAAGAGATGCGACGCAAATCAGGAGAGCCTTATATTTATCACCCAATAGCTGTTGCCCAGATTGCTGCTGAAGAGATTGGCTTAGGAACAACATCTATAGTATGCGCCTTGCTCCATGATGTAGTTGAAGATACCAATGTTACATTGGATGAAATTGAAGAAATGTTTGGTAAGAAAGTTCGCCGAATTATCGATGGGCTTACCAAAATTTCAGGGATTTTTGATCCAAACAGTTCCATGCAAGCGGAGAATTTCAGAAAAATGTTGCTCACACTGGCTGACGATGTTCGTGTAATTCTCATTAAATTGGCAGATAGGCTGCACAATATGCGTACTATGGAATTTATGGCCAGGGATAAGCAGCTGAAGATTGCTTCGGAGACAAGTTACCTTTATGCACCATTAGCACATCGTCTTGGGCTGTATGCGATAAAATCCGAATTGGAAGATCTCTCGATGAAATTTACCGATCCGGACACCTATAAATTTATAGCTCGAAAACTGAATGAGAAGAAAGCCGAGCGCGAAAAATTTATAGGCGATTTTATTGGTCCCATCAAAGAGATATTGGAGGAACAGGGTATTAAGGCGTCCGTATTTGGGCGACCTAAATCAATCCATTCTATTTGGAATAAGATGCGAAAAAAATCGATTCCTTTTGAGGAGGTTTATGATTTGTTTGCTATACGTATTGTAATAGATGCTGTGGATGAAAAAGAAAAAACCGAATGTTGGAAAGTCTATTCTATTGTCACAGATTTGTATCGCCCTAACCCCGACCGTCTTCGGGATTGGATTTCCTCTCCGAAAGGAAATGGTTATGAGTCTTTACATACTACGGTAATGGGACCTAAAGGGCAGTGGGTAGAAGTTCAGATTCGAACCAAACGGATGAATGAAATTGCCGAAAAAGGGTTTGCAGCGCATTGGAAGTATAAAGAATCAAATTCAGATTCTGGCTTGGATCAATGGATCAAAAAGGTACGCGATGTCTTAAGTAGTCCGGATCAAAATGCGATGGATTTTGTGGATGATTTTAAGATGAATCTTTTCTCCGATGAGATTTTTATATTCACCCCCAAAGGAACACTGATTCAACTACCCAACAATGCCACTGCTTTAGATTTTGCCTTTGAGATCCACTCTGATATTGGGGCAAGTTGTATTGGCGCCAAAGTAAATCACAAACTTGTTCCTTTGAGTCATATTTTGCAAAATGGGGATCAGGTAGAGATTATTACATCGAGCAAGCAGTCGCCTAAGGAGGATTGGTTGAATTTTGTTGTGACTGCAAAAGCCAAATCCAAAATCAGATCTTCTTTAAAAGAGGAAAAGAGAAGAGTTGCGGAGGATGGGAAAGAGATTTTGGAACGTAAGTTGAAATCGCTAAAAGTTACCTATAATACGGATAATATTAATAAAATTGCCAACTTTTTAAAATATCCTAGTTCGCAGGATCTTTTCTACAATGTTGCTAAGGGCATTGTTGATATTCGGCAACTGAGAGAATATGTCGCGCATGAAAAAGCAGTTGAAATTAATGTAAGTTCTTCATCAGGAAATCAATTTAATACCCATATAGGTGGACTAGTTGAAAAGATAAATAAGAAGGAATTCGACACGATCTTAATTGGTGACGACATGCAGAAAGTCGATTACACGTTAGCACCCTGTTGTAACCCTATCCCTGGTGACGATGTCTTTGGCTTTTTGACAGTTAATGATGGTATAAAAATTCACCGTACGAGCTGTCCAAATGCCTCCAAGCTGATGGCAAATTATGGCTATAGAATTTTAAAAGCACGCTGGGCTTCTACAAAAGATTCTGCATTTTTGACAGGTTTACATATAGTTGGCATAGATGATGTTGGATTAGTAAATAAGCTTACAACTGTTATTTCGCAAGAATTTGCTGTTAATATTCGGTCCTTGTCAATTTCAAGTAACGAAGGTATTTTTGATGGTAATATTATGGTCTATGTGAATGATACTGCTCAGCTTGAAAGTTTGATGAGAAATTTAAAGCAAGTCAGAGGGATAACAGGTGTCAATCGATATGAATCGGAAAATTAATAGCCAAGAGTTGGATTGAAAATTACGCTAAGGCGACTACTATTAAGCACTATTTTTAATAGAGGAAATATCAATCTTAATTGGTAAATTTGTACAAGAATATTTTTACTATGAATCAAGCTGAAAATTTTGCAACTGTAAAAAAAATCTTTGAAGCCTACTTAGAAAATAAAAATCTAAGAAAAACACCAGAGCGCTATGCGATTTTGGAAGAGATTTATTCACGTACTGATCACTTTGATGTAGAGTCTTTGTATATCCATATGAAGAACAAGAAATATCGTGTCAGTCGTGCTACAGTTTATAATACCCTAGAACTTTTGGTCTCTTGTGACTTGGTTACAAAACACCAGTTTGGAAGGAACATGGCGCAATTTGAGAAGTCTTATGGGTTCAAACAACACGATCACGTGATCTGTATTGAATGTAATAAGGTCGTTGAATTCTGTGATCCACGTATCAATCAAATTCAGAGTCTCATGGGGGATCTTTTAAAATTTGACATTAAGCACCACTCTCTCAATTTGTATGGTGTATGTCAAGACTGTCAACTTAAGAACAAAAAAGAAGAGACCGTCGCTCACGAAGCTATTTCAAATTAATCTTATATTTTCTTAAATATAATAGTACATTTGTTCAGGAATGTTCAGGGGGAAAATTCCTGAACATTTTATTTTTGAATAGAGTCTATTTTTATTAATAACATTTTAATTACTATACTTTAAAAGCTATGCAAGTTGATGTGCTTTTGGGCTTACAATGGGGTGACGAGGGTAAAGGTAAAATCGTAGACGTATTTTGTCCAAAATACGATTTAATCGCTCGTTTCCAAGGCGGCCCTAACGCCGGACACACGTTGGAATTCGATAACAAGAAATTCGTACTCAACACAATTCCATCTGGTATCTTCAATGAAGGTACACTAAATCTTATTGGTAATGGCGTCGTTATCGATCCGATTATCTTAAAAAGAGAGTTAGACAACCTGAAGACAGCTGGTTTTGATCCGGTGGGTAAAGGCAATTTGGTTTTAGCGCGTAAAGCACACCTTATTCTGCCGACGCACCAATTATTGGATGCTGCCTCAGAATCAAAAATGGGTGCAGGAAAAATCGGATCCACGCTGAAAGGTATCGGTCCAACTTACATGGATAAAACCGGTAGAAATGGTTTACGTGTCGGTGATACAACGCTTCCAGATTTTCAAGAGCGTTACCAAAAGTTGAAAGAAAAACATCTAAGTATTCTTTCGCATTACGGTGAAATACCTGATTTCAGTGAAAAAGAGAAAGCATTTTTAGATGCAATCGAATTCATTAAATCTATCCCACATGTGGATTCAGAGCATTTGGTGAATCAATATTTGAAAGAAGGCAAACGTGTGTTAGCTGAGGGTGCTCAAGGTACGCTTTTGGATGTTGATTTTGGTTCTTATCCATTTGTTACTTCATCTAATACCACAACGGCCGGAGCTTGTACAGGCTTAGGTATCGCACCAAATAAAATCGGCAAGGTATATGGTATCTTTAAAGCATATGCGACTCGCGTAGGTGGCGGTCCCTTCCCTACTGAACTTCACGATGAAACTGGCGAAAAATTACGTCAATTAGGTCATGAATTTGGAGCGACTACAGGCCGTGCTCGTCGTACGGGATGGATCGATATTCCAGCTTTGAAATATGCCATTATGTTGAATGGCGTGACAGACTTGATTATGATGAAGGCTGACGTTTTGGATACCTTCGACAAAATCTACGCATGTACACATTATAAGTATAATGGTGAAGTGATTGATTATATGCCTTATGAAATCATCACGCATCAAGCAGAACCTATCTTAGAAGAAATTGATGGGTGGAAACAAGATTTGACCGGTATAACGTCTGAACAAGAAATACCTGAAGCATTAAAAAATTATATTTCTTATTTAGAGAAAGCTCTTGAAGTACCTATCACGATCCTATCGGTAGGTCCTGATCGTAAACAAACATTAGCTTTATCAAAATAAACTATGCGGATCGAAAGTTTTGATCTTCTCGATTCTAAAGATAAATTTCATCAAAAAGCCCTGCACTGGTCGGGGCAATTTGATGAAATTTCTTTCTTTAATAGTAATGGGATGTCCGATCAATGGGGCAAATTTGAACAGATCTTGGCTGTCAAGGCATTATTCTCTTTCCGTGCAAATGAAAATGTATTTGACCAGCTCGACGCTTTTTTGAGATTACATCAATCTCAGTTTATCCCCGGATTTCTATCCTACGACCTTAAGAATGAGATAGAAGAATTACAGACAACAGGAAAGGATCAGCTCGAATTTCCAGAAGCTTATTTCTTTGTGCCGGCAATTACACTTCGATGGATGGCGGGTCAAGTGCATATAGAAGCCGAGGATCCTGTTAAAATCTATCAGGCTATTTCCGATACTCAGATTCCTGCGATAACCCCAATTTCTGTGCAGGTGCAGTCGCGTTGGACAAAGGGTGAATATGTCAAAGCTTTTGAAAATGTACAGGCACATATTCAGCGTGGAGACATCTATGAAGTGAACCTTTGCCAGGAATTTTTTGCTGATGATGCTGATATCTCTCCTATGGAAGTTTATCATCGGTTGAATACCATATCACCTACGCCCTTTAGTTCATTTTTCAAGGTAGGTTATCATTTTATCATGAGTGCTTCTCCGGAGCGATTTTTAGCGAAAAGACAAGGAAAGTTGATTTCTCAGCCGATTAAAGGAACGGCCAAAAGGGGGGCAAATCCAACAGAGGACCAACAGATTATAGCTGATATGTTGAGGTCAAAAAAAGAGATCGCCGAAAATGTGATGATCGTTGATTTGGTTCGTAATGATTTGACACGAAGTGCTCTTCCCGGAACGGTTGAGGCCACCCGCCTTTTTGAGATTCAATCCTTCGAACAAGTGCATCAAATGATTTCGACTATTACCTGCATGCAAGATCCAGAAGTCGCCAATGTGGATGTATTTAGAAATACCTTTCCGGCAGGTTCGATGACAGGTGCTCCCAAAATTGCAGCTATGCAAATTTGCGATCAGCTTGAAGCTCGAAAGCGAGGTATCTATGCTGGATCTATCGGTTACTTTGACACTGTGCATGATGAATTTGATTTTAACGTCGTTATCCGTTCATTGCTTTACAATAAACAAAAAAGGTACCTTTCCTTTCATACTGGTGGAGCAGTTACCAATCAGGCAGCTGCCGATCAGGAGTATCAAGAATGTCTTTTGAAGGCTTCTGGTATTCTTGAAGCTTTAGATGCTAGCTTGGGAGAATAAAACTATACTAATTTTGTAGAGAATATTTTTTGCTTCAAGTATTTTTTCGACCTTTGTCTCGTTGGCTACACAGATTCCCTATATCGATCTACATACGCATCGGAATTATCCGGTCAAAGAACGTGTTACTCTTTCTATTAAGAATATCACGTTGAACCATTCGGAGACAATTTCTGAAGCGGATTGTTCAGTAGGTTTACACCCATGGTATATCAATGAGAATACTGAACACGATTTGGAACTCCTGGTAGACGCATTAGCTCGGAGTCAAGTTTTAGCCATAGGTGAATGTGGTATAGACAAAAATATCGCCACTTCCCTCTCCGACCAACAGCCTGTGTTTGATCAACAGGTTCGCTTGGCTAAAACGTATAGGAAGCCCTTGATAATTCATTGTGTTCGAGCTTTTCAGGAGATTGTTGATTGTCTAAAAAAAGTGAATTTTAACGAAGCTGTTGTTTTTCATGGATATCGTAAGAACTGGACCTTGGCTCAACAGTTAATCGATCAAGGGTATTATCTTTCCATAGGAAAACATTGTTTAAACGGAAGTCAAGACGAACTTTTACAAAATATTTCACTCTGCCATTTGTTTTTAGAAACAGATACAGATACGACTGTAGAAATTGCTACACTTTATCGCTACGTAGCTCGGCTCAGATCGATCGAACTGGAAGAGTTAAAACGGGCTTTATTCCAAAATTATAAGAAAGTATTTAATAAATGAACCCATCATAATTTGATTATTCACGTTGAATGATAGATTTTGGGAATTCATCATAATATAAAAACAAATTTAAATAGATGAAAGATTTAAGCTGGCTGTCACGTACCGAAGCATTGATCGGTAGAACGGCGGTTGAAAAATTAGCTAATTCGCATGTGATGGTTTTGGGATTAGGTGGTGTTGGTTCATTTGCTGCAGAATTTATATGCCGGGCAGGTGTTGGGAAAATGACCATTATCGATGGAGACACAGTGGACCCGTCCAACCGTAATAGACAATTGCCTGCCTTGGCAACCAATCATGGTGAAGCAAAAGCTGAAATTATGCGGGAAAGATTGTTAGCTATTAATCCTGAGTTGGATTTAACCGTAATACAAGACTTTATCATTCCAGAAAAAATACCAGCTTTATTAGATTTAGCTCCGGATTATTGTGTTGAAGCCATTGATAGTATTACACCGAAACTATTTTTCATTCGGAGGGCATTGGAAGCCAATATACCATTTGTGAGTTCAATGGGTGCTGGTGGGAAAGTGGACCCCACGAAAATAAAAATTGACGATATCGGTAAATCTTATAATTGTAAATTAGCGCATCATATCCGTAAAAAATTGCGCAAACATGGTATTCGAGATGGGGTAAAAGTGGCATTTTCAACTGAACTTCCAAACAAGGATTCATTATTATATACTGATGGGAGTAACTTTAAAAAGTCTGCCTACGGTACCATGTCATATCTACCAGCAGCCTTTGGTGGGGCAATAGCTTCTGTTGCTATACGAGATTTAATAGAAAATGCTTAACTTAGGCATTAAATAAACATATGAACAAATGAAAGAAGCTACCCGTCAATCGATGGATAGCTTCTTTTCTTTGTTTAACGACTGGTGACACCTTTCATATCAATGCCTTTGGGCTTGATATGCTCTAATCTTTTCTTTAGTGTATCGATTTTTGATTTTTCAAGATTACCTGTCGCAATTATAATTCCTTCCTTCACCTGGGCCGTAATGGTTGGAAAATCTTCCAGGACAAGATTGACATCTCTCGTTAAGGTAGAATCTATCGCGCCGCCCATAATTTCATGATATTTTTCACGGGCATCTTCTGGTTCAGGAAGATTTACAATGATATTGTTGTGAATGGATTTGATATCCTCTCCCCCTGCTAATTTTGTTTTGTTTTCTATATCCTGCTTGAGCGAATCCGAACCTATCTGTCCATCCAACGTTACATTCCCTTCCTCGACATCTACTTCGATGCCTGCAGTAGTTTCCAATGCTGCCTCGATTTTTGATCTTAGTTTTTCGTCGGATTCGGGCGATCTACAAGAGTGAATAAACAGTAAAGCACCAAGTAAGAAGATTAAAAGTAAATTATTCAATTTCATGTCATTCTTCGTTTCTGTACTAAATAAGAACAGATGCATCGGCATATTGTTTAATTTTTCGGTATTTTCATCACTTAGTAGATTGCAATAACTTTTTGATTAACGTTGTTAAAAACAAAACTATCACCTATTTTTTTTCCGATAAGTAGTTGTCCAATTGGAGATGCAGGCGAAATGACGAAGATATTATTAGCCCCTATTTTTACGGCTCCAATACTTGTGGCGATCAAATATAGTCCAACATTGGTTTGAACAAGCGTTCCTAGTCTGGCGACATCCATTACATCATTTTGTAATGATTCTATACTGATCAGTTGCTGTAGATCTTTATTGGCTTCCAGGAGTTGCTTTTGGTAGCGATTGATGTCCTGTTGAATCATTTCACGTGAAGTTTCATATTTGTCCCCAGCACTACTTTTGGTATCGTCATTACTTGAATCTCTGGCTGTTTCTAAAGCAGATTCTATCATTGTGATACGTTCCTGAGTACGTTTTAGTGCTATGTCGAGGATCTCCCCTTTTATGTCGAAATAATTATTTGTCATTCCGAAAAATAAGAAATAAGTTTTATTCATTAAAAAATAAAAACAATACACTTAGTCTCAATAGAATATAACAAATCTGATGGCAAATAACACGAATAAGGTTGCAATAAATTAAAAAATTGCTACATTTGTGCACTGAAACACGGAAAGGTGTCAGAGTGGTCGAATGAGCAGTCCTGGAAAGACTGTATACGGGATGACTGTATCGAGGGTTCGAATCCCTCCCTTTCCGCAAAACAAACCGTTTTTAACACTGTTAAGAACGGTTTTTCTGTTTTAGGTGATGTACCAGCACCAAAACCAAACCAAAGGAGGAAACGTTTTACGAGAACTTCGTCTTTCAAAATTCCACGCATTATTGGAGCCAAATCCGGTGACTGGAGAGTTGTTTATTAATACGAGAGCCCAGGCCAAATTGGTAAGTTCAAAAAGTTCTATGTTCGAGATGGAATAAACTATATTCATTATCTTCAGGAAAGGAAATAGTTGCCCGAGTGAAAAGTAACTCTCTAAACTTTGTTAGTTGTCTAAATTTTACCTTCAGCCCCTGAGATATTCAAATCGGTATATAACTTTAACAATCAACTGTATAATTCTTTTGTATACTTTCTTGATAAAAAGAATATACAGCGCCTGTTAATTTTATAATGGATTTTGTTGCCAATTTAAAGTCGGTCTATCAAATTTCTCACGCATTTTGTGTTAATATTTTTTTATATTATATTAATATATGTTTATATTTAATTGATCGTACAAGCTAATGTTAATTAATTTTTAAATGAAAAGGATAATTCAAGAAGAACAACTTGTCAAAACTGGAAAGATGAAAAAAGATCCATTCACTATGTCTGCGGATGAAAAGATACAATGGAGGCAAGAATTGCAAAAGAGCATTCGCTCCTATTTGTTTTCTCGTGAACAGCCATTGGTTTATAGCAAGGATGGGCAAATGGTTGAAGAGCATAGCGATGGGACAATTCAAAATATCTGATCATGGCGACAATATATGTGATAACTGGCCCTCCTCATATTGGGAAAAGTACTTGTGGACAGTATTTCATTCCCGAGGGGATCAAGATACTTGACCCTAATCTCTTTGTTCAAAGCTATGCTGCACTAGGTTTAAAAGATGGATATAGGAGATTTGAGGAACAGCTATTGATGCTGCTAAGTAATGACGAAGATTTTGCTGTGGAGGTCAATATGGTTAATAAGACGCATCTTCAAATGCTACACGATATTAAAGCGTTGTACCCTGAAAATAAGATTGAAATGATCTTTTTTTACACCGATAATATGTATATATGCCATGCGAGGTCTAAAGCTAAGAAAAATAGTGATTGCGACTCTAGCACTGACAAAATAACCCATTTATATATTCATACCATGCCGCTTGTGAAAAGGCATCTAAATCTCTTTTCTTCTGTTAAGGGGGTCGATATAAGCGAAAACCACATGGTACCTGAAACTGTGTTTAAATATCAGGATAATGTTTCAGGAATCGAGGTATCTACCTATCTCCCCATATGGGCTCAATGAAGCAACATCACATCGGCTTAAATTCTACCTTTGTTTGAGCACTGTTCGGCTTTTCCTCAAGTTGTCGTCGGGTTGACTTCGATGAAGACTAAAGGAAAAGTATTTATTACTATATTTGGGAATAAACCGAACATAAAAAAGCATGGATGACCTCAACTTTCAATTTACTCTTAGACCGACAGTATACGCGGATTTAGAAACACATTATCAGTTTCAGCTTGATGAAGAAGCAAATTATCTCGCAGCTTTTACCTCAAGTACTTCTTCAGATCAGACAGCTTACCTTGAGAAATATGCTAAATTTCACAATGAGCCAAGCATAAACAATCAAACGATTCTGATTGATGGGATAATTGTAGGAAGTATTGCGAAGTTTATTATTGAAGGTGATGCTGAGATCACTTATTGGATTGACCGGAAATTCTGGGGACGTGGAATTGCAACAAAAGCACTTAAAGCGTTTCTTTCAATTGAAACAAACCGTCCTATTTATGGGCGCGTCGCTTTCGATAATCTCGGTTCCCAAAAAGTATTGGAAAATTGTGACTTTGTTAAGGTTGGTACTGATCGAGGTTTTGCTAATGCACGCCAAATCGAAATTGAGGAATTTATATATAGATTAGATTAATGAGCGATTTTTTGATCAGTCTTTCCCCCTCAATCGGTTTCACACTTAGGTTTCGCGGCCCTAACAAGAATATCCCAGTATTAATATAGCTTATCGGATATACTAATACGCGGGCTATTTACGATCACGTTTATCTGAAAAGATTGCCTGTAATTTTTCTACTAAATCTTTTCCTCTGAGGTTGCGGTGTATAATTTTTCCTGCGGGATCCAACAAGAAGCTTGCCGGTATGGAATTGATGCCATAACGTTTTGCTGCTTGGCTATCCCAACCTTTTAAATCAGATACTTGTGGCCAGCTCAGCTTATCATCTGCAATTGCTTTGACCCATTGTTCGCGTTGAGCTACTTTATCCAGCGATATTCCTAAGATTTCGAATCCCGAATCTTTGTATTTATTGTAAAGCGCTACTAGATTTGGATTTTCTTCGCGGCACGGCCCACACCAACTAGCCCAAAAGTCTACCAATAGATACTTTCCCCGGAATTCAGATAGTTTTAGACGCTTACCCATTTGAGTTTGAAGTTCGAGATCGGGGGCAACCTGTCCAACTTTTGTCCTGATTGACGATTCTAACTGCATGGGTACCTCTTTGGCCAAAGGATAGCCTTTGAGCTTCTCAGTTAAATCGGCATATATCCTTTTAACCTCTTCCATAAATTTCTCCTGTCCAGCAACAAAGGATAAACTGATTAAGCTAAGGTAGGACGATGGATGCTGACGAGCAAATGCTAAATGAACACGATATAGGTCATCCATTAATCCTTTTTCCCGATCAATAAAAGCTTCCCGCACTTTAGGATCGCTTTGTTGATTAGCTGAAAGTGCATAAAATTCTTTATTAAGTGCTGTAAATTTATCATCTACGGAGCTACGCATCTTTTTAAAAGCATCTTGGTCGAGATTAATTTGAGATCCACTGATCGTTATATTTTTCAAGGAGTCGCTTGCTTGCATTTGCATAGTGACAGGCTCAAGATAAAAACGAAAAAAATCCATTTGCTCATTGCGAGAGGGTCTATTTACATAAGGATTTTTATTGAGATATAGCGACGATGAAACAGGATAGTCTACCGTCCCCGAAAATGAAAAATTTCCACCTCTTGAAAAAGTGGAATCAACAACAGACTTACCTTCTATTTCGTAGATCAAAAATACTTTGGAACCCTCCTTCAATTGAGGTATTGCCCCATTAATCTGATAGCGATTTTGCCCACAAACGAGGAAAGGAAGTATAAAAACCGCTATTAATAGCAATCCTGCCCATATTTTCATAATATAGTCTATTTTCTGGTAATTTACTATCATAAATATACGCAATTTCTCTGTTCTGAGCCTGTTACTATCTTCTTTAAACCATGGCATATCCCCTAATAAAACAACTTGATACCTGTTTTCTGCCTCAAAAAAGTAGTGGACAAGTTATTAATTTGTGTGTTTTACCAAACTTTTGCATCTTTGTGTATTAACACCAATATTTAACAAAATCACCTTTATATTAACTTAAAGCTGTAAAATGCAAGACGAGATCATTAAGCACACGAAGAAAATTTATAAAACCGCAAAAGAGCCAAAGCATAGCCTCTCTGAAAAACTGAAAGAAATATCCATTGAGATCTTCATTATCGTTTTTGCAGTATCACTTTCTATATGGCTTCACGGCTGGAGCGAGCATCGGCATGAACAACAAGAAGTAAAAGAATTTTTGGAAGATCTAAAAGTCGACCTCCAAAAAGATGTCCACGACTTAGAAAAGCAAAATTCCTACTTGACAAATACAGCTGAAGGTTGTAAATTTTACGGAGAACTGAACCAGCAAAAAATTGATAGCTTGGTGAAAGTCAACCCGAATGACCGTATTAAGATGAACCTTAATCCGATCTTTAAGATTAGAAATACCGGAAATTATGAAGGATTCCGATCTAGTGGGAAAATTGGTCTCATCAAGGATCGAAAATTAAAAACAGGAATTTTGGAATATTATCAAACCGTAGTGCCATCAAAAGACGATTGGCAAACCTACTACAACGCATTGGTTTTTAAGCTCGCCGATGAACTAGTATCCATTCCTAATGCAAATATAAATCCCGATATGATGTATAAAGCAGTTAATGCATCGCCAAAAGTAAAAGGAATCCTTATCAATGCAGCATCTCAAGCAAATATGATTATTCAGCTGAATAATCAGGTCATCAAATCTGCCAAAGAAATCATTGCCGAAATTGAGCATAATAATGAATAAATCGGTTTCGAATGAGTGCATAACGTCAAAAAAAAGACAGCTTTTAAATTTTTAAAAGCTGTCTTTTTTTTAATTTGTTATAGAAATTATCCCAATGAATTTTCATTATTATCAGTCATCGATTTCCATACGCATTTCCAGAAGATTTGGTCTAAATCCTGCCTTTGCATAGGCTTTTTTTGCACTCGTATTTTCTTCATAAACCTGAAGTCTTATTTCTGAAATATTTCTTTCTTTTGCCCAGTTGATCAATCGATGTAAAATCATTTTGTTGATACCCTGCCCTCGATATTCGGGTTTAACAAACATAAATCCGAGGTAAGCATACTTTTCATATTTTTGATAAGGTTTTGCATCCAATAATCTCGCATATCCCGATCCGACAACTTGATCGTCAACAATTGCAACAAGAACTTCAGCCTCCCTGGACCTGATCAGTTCTAGGAGATCATAATAATGAATTTCGCCTAACTTCAATGTATTATCAAAAGGTCGTTCAGCTTCAACAATTCCTTGTTCAAACTCGATTAATACATTGATTTCGCTTTCTTTTGCTTGTCTGATGATTATTTCCATAATTAAGAATCTACGTCTATTATTTTGCCTTTTGTTGGCTATATCCAATATTTGCAAATTACAAAACGAATAGCAACTATAGTATTATTTTCATATTTTAAGTTCTTGTAGAAAGGAACTTAAGAACCTTTTTGCCTTTTCAAATACAAGTTACATATTTTATCAGTTATAACAGACTACCTACTTATCAAGAACATGAAACTCTCGTTTTTCCAATAATCCATTTTTGTATAGTTCAGTATAAATCAATGGTCCCATTTTTCTTGTGCTGATTATTGGTTCACCTGTTTCTTCATTATATTCTTGCAATAATTTATAACAGTTCCATTTGCCATCAGGAAGACCTCCTTTATACCTTGCTTCCAAGTACGTATACGAATCTGTAAATGATGGGTATTCTTGTAAATCCACATACCGATTTGCTTTAAATTCTATCCAATTTCCTTCTTTGTGGTGATTTTTTATTGAGCCCTCTTCTTCATCAGTTTTATATAAACCATTCTGATCATAGTATCTGACAAATGTTCCGTTACGTAAAAGCTGAAATTGATAAACAGGTTTTTGTCTAAAGGGATTTTCATTAAATTCATAATCCCGCAATGAGATTATAAAGTTTTTATCTATATAAAATAATGTATAGTCCGTGAATCCCATTTCTCCCTCATGATGAAGATATATTCTTTTTATATCAACTGGCTTCCCATTCTTTACTGAAATTAGATATATTTTTTCTACGAATGGCTCGCTATAGCGGGCGGCATTATATACAGCCAGAAAATGCAGCGAATAACCTCTATAACTGAGAAAATTAGAGGCAATTTTAATATGACTATATTCTTTGCCGATACCTTGCTCAAATGGAAAAGAAACGTCATATGCTTCGGGTAGCATCACAAGATCGTTTTTGAGTAATTGCTCAAATTTGAGCGCATAAAGATTTTCTAAGCCACGATGATCTTGTATAGCAGACACTATGGAGTCGACAGGCAGTTGTTTTGAGATATTTGAATAGCCAAATGGAAGCGCTATGCAGTTTTTTTTATCCGCGTTAAAAAAGGTAGATCCTTTAACAGATACAGGTATATTTAAGCTCTTATTTTCCGTTTGTGCTTTGCAGTAGTTGGAAAGAAGCATAAACAAAAGAAGGATAAAAGTATCGTTAACTTTATTAAGCATAAACTTTTTATTGTTCACATTGATCATAACATTGCTCCACAAGTTTTAGGACAAACTGAGTCGTAATCTCCTACTTAATCTACAAAGCTACCTCCTTAGCTTTTTCTAATGTTTCTTCGATATTTTCACATAAAATCTTGGGAATAAAATCCTCTCTTGGTATTCCGTTGATATGATACAATCTCTCAGTCGGGAATTGGAATCCAATTTTTGTTTCTGTGAGACGAAAATTTGAAATTGCGCCTAATAGTCCCGCCATAGGTGTGCCAATAACTGTCGCTCTGTTTAGTGCATCAAACCCTATAGCTATCCCTTCTCCCATACTTCCTGTCCAGTGTCCCACGAGGACATACACATTACCCTTGTAGATTTTCTTACGTGGACTTACATACTCCACCCAATGTCGTTTTGTGTCATAATCCTTCTCATCAAATTCGTGAATCTGATAAGGTAGAAGTTTATTAACAAACCGCCCCATAATGGCTCTCCCAACAGTTGAATTTCCGCCGCTAGGAGTTTCAGTCAAATCCAAAATAAGGTTTTTATGGAAAATCAAACTGTCAAGAGCTTTATCAAATTCACCAATCAAGTTGTTATTTCCCAATGAATTATTGATTTTGACATACCCCGTGTTTTCATTTATAACTTTATAATACAACAATTCATTCCTATTGCCATAGCTCACTGGTTCAAATGTTTTGCGTTCTCCGTTTTCAACTACGGTAATCACCCGCTTTTTATCGTGAGTTCCTGCAAAAAGCATATCTAAAGCATACTGATACATCTTTGGACTGTGATAATCTGTAAATCGAGGTAAGAAACTTTTTAACTGTTCATCTATTGATACTCCGTTGAAAAGAGTTACTTGCATACCAATTTTTAACCCCGCTAATTCTGCACCAAAACCTTTTCTTAAGTCTTTTATTAAATATTTGTTCTGATCTTTTTCGATACGTATGTCGGACCACGATGGAATTAGCCTGTTTGATGTATTAAGATTCATGCTTAATGAGGAATGTCCATTGTACAACTCATTCAACGTATTTTCAAGTAACTGAATAAACTCGTTGTCGTTTGTAACTTCTTCTGCTTGTGCTGAATAAATCTCTTTGACTTTATTCCAGTCGATATTTTGCCTTTCTAAATAGGCATAATGTTTATTGATATCAGACCAAAACTCATAAAAATCCTTTTGGTATTTGGTTTGAGCGAAAATGTTATTCTCTGTCAAAAATAAGAGTACTATAGTAAAAATAGCTTTAGTCAATAGGCTTAATTTCATCGTTGTGTTCTTGAATTGGTATTTTATTGGTTCAGTCCGTAACAAAAATAATAAAACCATCGTTAAAATAATGCTGACACTTCGGAAGGTACATTACTTTTTCATAATTTCTTTGCATAGATTTATAACTTGGAAAACACTAGTTTTGTGATTCAGCAACTAAACTACTAACATCCCATAGGAGTTTTGATAATTATAAATTTGGTAACTTCTTTACCGTTGTCTTTACGACGACATGTGATCCGTAAGAAATAGCGGCTTATACTGACTGATGATGGGTATTCAGTTGGCGATTTTACTTTAGCCAAAAGTTTAAACCATTCTTCACCACAGTGCTCTTTTACTTTTTGCCTCAACTCGTCCATAGACACGCTGGGAAAGGATCGATAGTCCTGATCGGTATATTCTTCACTAAAAAATAGTCCATTCCTATTTTGTTTTAAAGACTTCCAGTCTGAGTTAAAATGTTTCCAATCAGTAAGATCACAATGAGGCCCTTCGTTCATAATAGTTACGCTGGTTTCATAGCGTTGTTCCACCTTCAAATCACTAATCTGATCATTTAAAATAGAAATATAACTTCCCTCGATACTTTCTCCGACTTCTGCATCGATCTCTACAGTGTCCCTTTGTAGCTGATCCATCTTTTCTGGATCAAAAATGGCCATGCCTTGAATCGAAACGACAAATTCATTGAACCTTATTGCTGTTGTAGTCTTCACGTTATTCGCAGTATGTGAGTTAGGTGCAGTATCTATCTGCTGCTGGGAGATTGCTACTTCTCCGTCAATAGGATGTTCTGATTGCTTCACAACCTGTTTTTGTTGGGGGATGCTAGGGTTGTTACAAGAGCAAATTGCAGCAGTTAAAATGATGATATTATGTCGTGTTTTCATAAAGTTTTTAAGAGGTAAAGTAGATACTACTTTACCTTATTAAATAAATTGATCCGTTATTACTCAAGTGATCAGCAAGTCACTATACCTTACTTGTTGTTTTCTTGTCTTAATCGGGCAATGTAGTAGGCAAACTGCTTGCTGTTTTCATTGTCAATTTTCTTAAGCGTATAAGCTTTTATGATAATTGTCGTATTATTGACCCATCTGATATCTTCCACTGCCCAATTATCCGTTTCAAAACTGTTGTATTCGGAAAGTTTGATCCGGAAAGGAGCTTTTCCTTTGCGGACAGCAAGGATCCCAATAAAGCAACTATTTGAAGTATATACCTGATTGTAATAGTAAGTGAGAAAATATCCGTTTGGAGAAGGAATTGGTATTTCAACTGCACCATCGCCAATTGAAGCAATTGTATGTTGACTACCATTGGTGCTATCGAGTAAAACCAGATCGCTAAAACCTAATGATTCGGAAACATGATTGCTTACGAGAATATGCATTTTCAGTTGGGGAAGATAGCCTTTATACTCCCAGCCCCTAAATCCATCGCCCTGATCTGCTGAAAAACTATATTTCTTGAACTCTAGCTTGCCTTTGCCTGTTGGGATCACAAGATTTTTCCTTTCAACAGCAGGAGTTTTATTGACAATGTGATTGGAGCTAAATGCTTTACGATAGTCTTCTAATGTAGCCGTATTGAATACTAATTTAGGTAAGCTATCATACCTGTCTCCATAACCTACTGTTAAATTTGGTATAGATTGACCGTAAACAAGGCTTATCGAAAAAAGAAATATCAACATCAATTTCATATTTATTTCTTGATTTTAGTAAGAGAAGGATCCTATCTGAGATGAACTTCCTTGCATCGCATGATAAAATAGATCAATTCATTTAAAAATGAAATTTTGAACTGATTATCTTATAAAGATAGGCCACAAGCCACAAGAGTTAAAGACCATTTTATATTTGCATGCGGCGATTTATTATTCGCTATATTTTTTTAAAAGAAGAAGATTTGATGCTGCTGTATCGTCATGCAACTTTCCTGTTTTATTTCAACATTTGATCCGCTTGAAAACAAGGACTTCTACTTAGCGTCATCCTCCCAATAGAATGGGAAAAACATACAATAATAGCGGGTTTTCCCAAACAATTGCGAATTAAAATATGGTTTACAATGATGTCTTTATTTATTGGATTTGCAGATTGATCAATTTCGCTTAAAGACTGTCTTCCCTTCTTTGATGGTTTCAACTACTTTGATATCCCGTAATTTTTTGGGGTCAATTGTTAACGGATTCTGATCCAAAATAACCAAATCAGCTAGTTTTCCTTTTTTAAGAGAGCCTTTATCTTTTTCTTCCTGATACTGATAGGCAGCATTGATCGTAATTGCTTTGAGCGCGTCCCTTACATCAATTCGTTCATCTGGACCCAATAACATACCCGAACGTGTCGTCCGGTTGACCGCAGCATACACCCCAGTCATTAGATCGGGAGGTGTTACAGGACTATCATGATGGATGGTAAACAATATTCCTGCTTTTTTTGCTGATTGAGCTGGACTAATAAACGCCGCACGTTTGGGGCCAAAAACACTTTGATAGTGCCAATCCCCCCATAAATAAACATGGGACGAAAAATATGAAGGAATAACACCGATCTCTTTTATCTTGGCGATGTGATCAGGTCGGCTGTTCTGCACATGTATCAAGGTTGCCCTAAGCTCAGGCTTATAAATTCCTTCGGTTTTCAATTTGCCGATCACACGAAGCGCTTGATCAATAGCCGCATCGCCGTTAACATGTAATTGCGCTGTAATATCATTTGAAAACACTGTTTTTAAATCATTGTAGAGGGTCTCGTCTGAAAAAATTGGAAAGCCTTTGTAGTCGGCCGATTGGCCTTCTGGTGGAACGAGGTATGGTTCTGTCAACCAGGCTGTCTTTCCTTGAGGTGAACCATCGTCCGAAAATTTAAATCCACCAAATTTCAAGTGCTTTTCGTATTTCATGTAATTGGGTTTAAAGGACTTCCATTCGGCTTTGTTTGCTTCAAAATCCGGAAAATAAACCACGTCAGCCTTTAAAAGATTTTTCGAAGCAGCTTCCTTTAACAAGCCAACACTCACTCCCATCGAACGTCCATCACAGATTGTTGTCTGACCATAACTAAGCCATTCGTCCTGCGCTTTGACAAAATCTTTTAGGGATTGGGATAGTTCATCTTTTGCCTGTTTGGGCTTGGGAATCATATCCGTTAACTTCACCAACGCGGCGAAAGAGGCATTTTCTTCCAGCTTACCGTTTAGTTGATTATCAGGGCTTCGGCCATAATGCCCTCCCTCGGGGTCTTTCACATTTTCGGCAATACCTAACAACTTCAACATCGCACTATTGACAACGCTTGCATGACCAGAAGCATGAATGACAATAATTGGATTTGTCGTACTGACTGCATCCAATTCCTGACGAGACGGATGACGATGCTCACGCATGATGGCGTCATCATAGCCATTTCCTAATACAGGAACAGCTCCCCCTAGTTTTGTTTGCTTAATAACTGTTAATAAAGCCTTTTGAAGATCGGGTATTGAATTAACGGTACCGTATGGACTTGGAGATAAATCTATTGCCTGTTCCATTCCTGCTCTTGAAGTGATATGGCCATGGGCGTCAATAAAGCCAGGCAATAAAGTTTTTCCTTTTAAATCGATCTGTTTAGTATTTTCTCCTATATAGGGATCTGCTTCTTTCCGGTTACCAACGAAAAGAATCTTCCCGTCTTTTAATACTAAAGCATCTACTTGAGGTAAATCATCTTCCATCGTTACAATATTTCCACCAAAATAGAAAGCATCCCCTTTTTGCTGATTGCTCTTACAGCTTAAAATAAAAAGAGGTAAAAAGAAAAATAGATATTTCGTAATTATTGCCATGTGAGAGGTTAACTGTACTAATGAATAACAAAGGAAAACAGTTAATTGTTTAGCAGCTCCTTGCAGGGGAATAGTCAGTTAATGCTTTGTGTTCGGTGATAAACAGATCGTCGACCTAACCGCGAGGATCATTTTGATGAATGCACTGAACCGACTGCAGATCGGTATGGAGGATAAAGATTAAAAATAGTGGGCATTGAAATGTTACTAAAAATGCGCATCTAGATGCGCATTTTCGATTAAAGCAGAATCGGTAGCAGTTGATCCAGACTTTCTACCTGAAGAAAATTGATTGGTTTAACCTCATCACTAGCTTGCTCATGTGTCCACGTCACATGGTAAGGGACATGTATTGCCTGCCCTCCCAATTCCAATACTGGCAGAACATCGGAGTTGATTGAATTTCCGATCATGATAAAATTTTCGGCGGGGCATTCAATTTTGTTCAATAATTTTATGTAATCCTCATTTTTCTCGTTGCTCATAATCTCCACATGATGGAAATACTTTTGGAGCCCCGAATTTTTTAGCTTTTTTTCTTGATCCAAAAGATCCCCTTTTGTGGCTACAATTAATTTATAATGTGCACTAAGCCTTACCAGCGTATCTTCGACACCTTCCAATAATTCAATCGGCATCCTTAGTAAATCCTGTCCAATCGCTATGATTTTGTTTATTGTCTTCAGCGATAGCTGTCCAGCAGAAATACGACTGGCTGTCTCTATCATACAAAGAATAAAGCCTTTCACACCATACCCATAGAGGGACAGGTTATTCATTTCTGTTTCAAATAACTCTTTTGATACTGCATGTTGTGGAAGATAATTTTCCAATAGTGCGCAAAAATCATGTTCTGCTTTTTGAAAATATGGCTCGTTTATCCATAATGTATCATCTGCATCGAATGCAATGACTTTAATGGCATTTTTATTGATAATCATTCTAATTTTAATTCAATTTACGAAGTTTACTTGATCTTGGTACCATCATATTGTTCCCATAGCCCCGTCAAGTTTAGGTCTGAATCATATACGGCATTAAAAGCAAACAGTTTTCCCTTAGCCACATAATCATAGATATAAAGATCAGTTAAAGGGGTCGGAATAGATTCCAGTTCGTCTGCAGAGATCCATTCGAGGTCACCCTCATTACAATAGGGGGCCTCTACATATTCGATATCGGATACATATACATAGCTGATCCAATTGTAATTGACCGGTGATGTTTCGGTTAACATGCCACAAAATTGTTTTGAAGTGATATGGATTCCTGTTTCTTCCATGACTTCACGAACCACTGCATCATCCGGGTTTTCAAATGGGTCTAATTTTCCACCAACGGGAACATACATATCTTTATTGGGTTCTTTAAGGCGTTTTAGCAATAGAAACTTATCTTTATTTCTTAATATACATAGTGTGGCTACGCGCTTCAAACCTGTCACTTCATTGCTCATCTCTTTTCTGTTTGTAACAAAAATAGAAAATGTTGTGAGAGTCTTCAAGCATTTTTAGCGAATTCATTCAGTTTATATCTCCTAAGTGACGACTTGCGTATCTATCTCATCGGCATAAATCGCGTTGGTGACAGCTTTACCACGAGGCGAGCTAATAATCTCTACGCACTCATCTTTCATTTTGAATAGCTCTTTAAGAGGATAATATGGTTTCAATATTTTCATGGATCTAGGCTTATAACATCGTATAAATGGAAAGCCCATTATCCGATGAACTATCGGCATAATGGGCTATATCAGTAAAATAGATATGAATTATACGGGTCTTAAATGATAGGCTTTAGGCTGAACAAATGCCCGAATACCTTGAGCCGACAAGGTTGAACCTAAACCAGAATTTCTCCGTCCGGACCAAGGTACATTAGGGCTTACCCTATCGCAGCAGTTCCAATATACTGTTCCTGTATCCATTTTGCCAAGGATATCCATTGCTCTGTCCTGATCGGAAGAAAACACTGCTGCAGTAAGGCCATACGTCGTATCTTGCATCAGCGTTATTGCCTCCTCGTCTGAAAATACCTTTTGTATACCTATCAGCGGACCAAAAGTCTCTTCACGCATAAGTGCCATATTGTGATTACAATGTTCGAATACAGTTGGGGCATAATAATATCCCTCACCTTCTAATGCGTGTCCGCCCAACCGCAGTATTGCTCCCTTTTTAAGGGCATCTTTCACATGCTCTTCAAGAACGTCCAGTTGAGCAGCTCTGGTTAAAGGGCCAATAAATGTATCTTCAGCGAATGGATCGCCCACCCGATAGGACGCTACCTCCTCAATAAATGCCTCGATAAACTGATCGTATATCTGTTCTGAAACATAGATGCGTTCAACAGCACAACAGCTCTGCCCATTGTTGTAGAAAGCGCCCTCAGCTGCCGACACTGCCGCCTGTTTTATATCTTTGACATCTTCAGTGACATATAGCGGATCCTTCCCGCCTAACTCAAGCTGGACTGGAACTAATTTATGTGCTACGGTCTTGGCAATATGCACTCCTGTCTTATAGGATCCAGTAAAAAAATAGCCGTCCAATGGCAATGATAAGATATGCTGGCCAATCCGCCCATCTCCTACAACACAATGAAATACATTATCAGGTACGCCTGCCTGATAAAGATATTTTGCAAACTGCAAGCCTGTCAACGTGGCAAATTCAGAAGGTTTATAGAGAACAGCATTGCCCGCAACCAAGGCATAGAGAAAAACATTGAAGCCGACATTATAAGGGAAATTCCATGCAGAAATATTGGCAATTACACCAAGTGGTTCATATCGAATATGTTCTAGCGTTGCGCCATCACGCACAATAACTTCTTCTGAAAGCCATCTTTCAGCATTTTTTCGGAGATGTTCAATGCGGTTCTGTGCTCCGTTAATTTCATTAAGCGATTGTGTTATGGGTTTGCCCGTTTCTTTGGTAAGGATCTCTGCAAGCTCCTGTTTATTTGCCAAGATCAGCTGCCCAAATTGTATGATGCACGCTAAACGATCCTTTAAAGGAACTTTTGCCCATGTGTGCTGTCCTTGCTTTAGTAAGGATAGTGTATTTTCCAACTCAACTGTTGTGGTTGAAGGCAACGTTGCCGCTACAGCGCCAGTTGCAGGATTTCTAATTTCTATGTTGTCTTGCATGTTCAATAAAAACATTAAAAATCAAATTTTCATCTAAAAGTATTCCCTTCTGTGTTTGGGAAAATTCGGGATGCCATTGGACACCCATAACTTTCCCGGTCGCTTCTTTGGTATAACCAAATGCCTCGATAAATCCATCTTCCGAGCGCGCATAGACTTCGAGATCACGGCCAAGATCTTTAACAGCCTGATGATGTACCGTGTTGACCAATGGATTGGCAACATGGCCATATAGTCTGTCGAAAAGTGTTCCTGGTTCTATATGCACCGGATGATTGATTGTATCATATAAACTTGCTGAACGATGTACAGCCGAATGAGGAAGCTGACTAACGATATCCTGATACATTGTACCTCCAAAATACACGTTCATCAACTGAAATCCCCGACAGATACCTAAGACAGGCTTATGATTTCTGATGGCATAATCCAATATCTTTAGCTCATATTGATCCCGATAAGGGTCTCCTTTCCAGGGGCCGATAGGTTCTTCTCCATAGTGTTGAGGAGCTATATCGCTTCCACCTTGAAGAACTATGCCATCCATCTGTTGTAAGATGTCCGCTAATAATGATTCTTCAAGATCCGGCAATAATATAGGAAGCACACCTTTTTTACTAATCCATCGAGCCATATCATTTTCCATATAACTCAGTGATTTGTGACCAAAGACCGTCCTGTCGGGGTCAGGATAAAAAAAACAGGCACTAATACCGATTTTTAACATATCATTTTCCTTCGTATGCGGTTTCATAAATTGCAAGAAAATCGGCTTTACTAACGGGCTTGGGGTTCGATGGGTGACAGAAATCTGCAAGCGCAAGTTCTGATAAAGGTTGCAAATGTTCCTTTTGTACGCCAATTGCGGATAACTGTGTAGGTAGTCCCAAACGTACATTGAGGTCAAACAGATAGTCAACAACCTTGTCTCCAGCATTGTTGCCAAGCCCCAAAGCCATGGCCATCTTATCGAAACGATCTTCAAAACCGACATAATTAAACTGCATGCCATAAGGAAGATTCACCGCGTTGGCCAGTCCATGATGAGTATCGAGGAGCGAAGAAAGCGGATGCGCTAAACTATGAACGACTCCTAATCCCTTCTGAAATGCAACAGCTCCCATCAATGATGCCAAAAGCATTTTAGAGCGCGATGGCAAGTCAGATTCTTTTGTAGCGCACTCAATCGAAGTAGCCACCATGGCCATTCCTTCAAGCGCAATACCATCACACATTGGATGGTACCCTTTGGCCAGATAGGCTTCCATATTGTGCGTAAGTGCGTCCATTCCCGTTGCCGCCGTAATAAACGGTGGCAGGTCCATTGTAAGTAAAGGATCGGCAAATACAATTTTTGCCATCAATCTCGGACTAAACAGAATTCGTTTTTTCTTGGTTTCATCTTCTGAAATAATAGCACTACGGCCTACCTCACTCCCGGTGCCGGCGGTCGTAGGTACAGTAATCAATGGTGGTATCTCGTTGGTCACATAGATATCGCCGCCGATCAGATCGTCGTAATCAAATAAATCAAGATGGTGATTTGCGCGCAAGGCAATCGCCCGAGCTACGTCGAGTGCTGCTCCACCGCCAACGCCAATAATTGAATCTCTATTTTGCCCTCTAAAGACATCTCCTCCCAAGAGAACATCAGATTTTACAGGATTTTTGTGCAACTCATGAAAGACAATAACGTCGATCCCTTTGTTCGTCAGCCTTTGTTGAACTTCCTTAAAAAATGGCAGTTCGGCAATAGTCGGATCCGTTACCAATAAAGGGCGGCTAAGTCCATTGGCCAATAAATAGCCTGGGAGCTCGTCGATCACTCCAGCACCAAAACGGATCGGTGTAGGAAAATTAAAACCATAAATTTTTGCTGTATCCATCGTTCAGTTATATAATTTCAAAATATCTTTTTGTTTCCCAATCTGTTACTTGCTCTGAAAATTGTCGCCATTCCCATAACCTTGATTTACAAAAATGATCGACAAACTTTTGGCCAAACAACTCGGATGCTATTTGCGATTGCGCCATTCGAGTGGTCGCATCGTAGAGATTTCTTGGTAATACGCCGTGTTGCAGATCTTCATAACCATTACCAATAGTATGACGATTGTCCAATGGCAATTTATGTTTGATGCCATACAACCCGCTAGCCAAACATGCTGCTATGGCCAAGTAAGGGTTCACATCTGAACCGACAACACGGTGTTCAATGCGCGTGGCTTTAGGGCCACCTTCAATGACGCGGAGTGCTGTGGTACGATTATCTATGCCCCAGGTCAGGGTTGTAGGTGCCCATGCTCCTTCAGTCAGCCTTTTATAACTATTAACAGTAGGTGCCAATAACGGTAGAATATCAGGTAAACAATACAATTGCCCAGCAAGAAAATGCTTCATCAACTGGCTCATTCCGAGTTCATCTTCTTTATCATAAAAGAGGTTGCTCTGTTTGTTGAGATCCCAAAGACTTTGATGCACATGGCCGCTGCAGCCTGGTAAGTCCTTTGTTTGTTTAGCCATAAAACTCGCGGTAATATTATGTTTTTTCCCAATTTCTTTGACGGCAGATTTAAAGAGAGTAGCCCTATCTGCAGCTTCAAGAGCATCACTACATTGGATAGCAGCTTCCAGTACACCCGGCCCAGTCTCCGTATGCAGCCCCTCAAGAGGTACGCCGAATCTTTCGAGCATAGCTAAAAGATCCTGAAAAAAACCATAATTGTCGGACATCCGTAAGATGGAATAGCCAAACATACCAGATGTGATTGGTGTCATGTCTCTAAAACTATTTTGGGAAGAGGTATCATTGGTTTTCACGAAATTAAACCATTCAAATTCCTGTGAAAAAACTGGTTTAAATCCAGCAGTCTCCGACTGTGAAATTATGTTTTTAAGGAGAGCTCTTGGACACACATTTTGGTCCTGAGAAAGTGGAGATTCAAAATCAGCTAGAAAAAAGGGAATATCCTCCTGCCAGGGAATCTGTCGAAATGTATTTCCATCAATACGTGCCGGGAAATCGCCGTATCCTGTATGCCAGCCTGTAATTTCCACATTGTCATAAACCTGATCATTAACATCCCATCCAAACACCACCGAACAAAATCCAAATTCATTGTCCAGTGCAGAGATAAACTTATCGCGATGCATGAATTTTCCACGTAAGACCCCGTCTATATCTGCAACGGCAACTTTAACGTGAGTACTTGTGCAAGCTTTTAGTTTGGAAATTATTTCATTTTTAGTTATCATAATTTGATGGTTTTGTCCTTGTCAAGGAAGATTAGGAAATAGAGGTATGATAAGATGACAAGCCCAAAGAATAATAGAGCTGTCAATGGGTTATAATATATCATTGCAATGAGACACACGACAGCGATAATCAACGCAATCGCTGGAAACAGCGGATACAACGGAACTTTGAATGGGCGTTCCAGATCAGGTTCCTTTGTTCGCAAGGCAAAAAATGACCACATGGATATAATGTAAAGACAGATTGCCCCAAAACATGCGATGGTAATAATGCCTGCGGTCTTCCCGGTCAATAATGCTATGATGCCAATAGCCATATTGATTAAGAGTGCATTGGCCGGAGTCTTAAATCGTTGATGTACTTTTCCAAGAATCGACGGTGCATAACCCACTCTCCCAAACTCGAAGGTAGCTCTGCCACCAGCGAGAATGATACCATGAAATGAGGCTATAAGACCCAATAGGCCAACACCTATAAGTAATTTATAAAGAATATGGCGATTATCAATGACATGTGCAATAGCAAGTGGCAACGGCGAATCTGACGGATCAGTACTTCCGACAGGATACACAACAGCCTCCCAACCGCCGACACCCACCGCCGATAAAAATGTAATGATACAAAGCACAACTAAAGTCACTATGGCCGATCCAAAGCCGATTAATACATTTTTCTGTGGATTGATAGTTTCCTCAGCGACATTGGCCACACCTTCAATAGCGAGAAAAAACCAGATGGCAAACGGAATAGCAGCAAAAATACCCGAGAACCCATTGGGCAATGCGTTGTGCTCAAGGTTGGAAAATTCGAAAGCTGGAAATGTAACCCCTGCAAATATAAGTAATTCAATAACCGCAAGAACAGTTACAACCAATTCAAATGATGCGGCGAGCTTAACCCCCAATATATTCATTGAAGTGAAAATCACATAGGCCCCAATCGCAAAAATAAGATAGTCAACCGAAGGATGTAGTAAATGTAGATAAGCACCTATAGCAGCGGCAATGGCAGGCGGTGCAAAAACAAACTCGATATTTTGTGCAATACCGGCGACAAATCCCAAATGCTTGCCCAGCCCTCGATTGGCATATTCAAAGGCTCCGCCAGCCCTAGGGATCGCACAAGCCAGCTCTGTATAGCTGAAGGTGAATGTAAGGTACATGATAATAACGAATACTGTAGCAATGGCCAATCCCAATGTGCCGCCTTCCGCCAAACCGAGATTCCATCCAAAATACATTCCCGAGATAACATAGCCTACACCTAATCCCCATAACATAACTGGACCAAGGACTTTTTTTAATTGAGGCTCACTCATAATTTTATTTAGGTTGGTAAATTGATAGTAATTAACTAATCTAAATTTACTACATATAGTTTAAATGATAGTGTTATATATCTGTAATTATAGCTATTTTAGTAAAACAATATGGTTAGATGTCATTTGCTAGTGTATACGATCTAACTATAATCTTAGATATACTTTTTTTAGATTTAATTTACTACGATCATGAAATTGGATGAGAAAGACCTCATGCTTCTGGACCTGTTGCAACAGGATGCTAATATAAGTAACAAGGAAATATCTGACCGTGTTAATTTATCGATGACTCCCGTATACGAACGTATTAAGAAATTAATAGCAACCTCTGTTCTTAAGCAGAAAGTCTTTCTGCTGGACAGAAGAAAACTTGATCTTAATCTAATGGTGCTTGTATCCATCAGTATGGAAAAACATTCCAATGAAAGTGCCTTGTTATTTATGGAAGAGATAAAAAAAATTCCAGAAGTAGTCGAGTGTTTTCACGTAACGGGCGCATTTGACTATCAAATAAAGGTCATGGTTAGGGATGTTGATCACTATCATGAATTCAATTTTAATAAACTGGCAACAATCAAGGGAATCAGACATATGGAAAGTTATTTTGTGATGAAAGAAATCGTGAATACAACTCGTCTCCCAATCTTTCTCTGATAATTTAGTCTAGCGTATTTTGGCTTTCAAATGATTCAGCTTTCCGATTCTGTACCAATGACTATCTTAATTTAGCCTCCCGAAATTATGGATTTCATTGGTATAGCAATTATACTTAGACAATGGTTCATACCTGCAGAACCATGCCGTCTGTATGTGCAGTGTTGTTTATAGGAGAACAATATCCTCAAGCGATACGCCCACTCCCTTAAGAGCTGCGTAGGTTAATTTGTCCATTGATGCTCCGTCAAAATCAATAGTTTTAATACTCTTATAGTATTTATTGGTAAGCGCAAACGTTGGCCGAAAGGAAACATTTCTAAGAATCACCCCGCTAAATGAACTGTTTGCAAGGTCTGCATTATCGAATTTTACATCGACAAAAACTTGCCCATCGAAGTTTATACCTCTCATATCACAAGACTTAAAGCTAACACCATTAAATTCACAGTATTCAAAAATGGTTTTTCTGAGATCCGACGCTGTAAATTTTACATCAGCCAACTTTATACCAATACCTCCAATTGTAATTAGGCTACTTATCGTTGTATTCTAACAATTTCGCGTTGTTACTCTTAAAATATAGCCCTATGCAGCTTTTTAAAGAAGATTTTAAGTAAAAACTCTTAAAAGACGAAGCTTTGTTTATAGTGACGCCATCCAATATTTTAAATCTTGGGGTAAAGTCAAAGATAAATTTCGCCTAATTTAGGAACATTTACCATAGGAATCTAAGTTAAAACATGTTCTCTTCAATTGTCCAGTTGGTAGATGACTTTCTTGTAGCAATTCGTAGGCAACCATGAATACCGCCAAGCTAGTTTAAATATTTCTAGAAATTTGATCTATATTTATGTACCTAAAATTTACATATGTTGGAGAATTTTGAGTTTTACCTTTTTTTAGTCCTACTAATCACTATGTTGATAATGCTGGCGAAGAAAATTCAGGTTGCATACCCTGTTTTACTTGTATTAGCGGGACTTGTAATAAGTTTTATCCCGGAAGTTCCTCCTATAAAGATAGAACCCGAATTGATATTCATTATTTTTTTACCGCCACTCCTCTACGAGGCAGCTTGGTCAACTTCCTGGAAAGAACTCTGGCGATGGCGTCGGATTATCTTCAGCTTTGCCTTTGTTGTCGTCTTTTTTACAGCATTATCCGTTGCCGTTTTTGCCAACTATTTTATTCCAGGATTCTCCTTAGCTCTCGGTTTTCTATTGGGTGGAATAGTTTCCCCTCCTGATGCGGTTAGTGCCGGTGCAATTTTAAAATTCGTGAAGGTACCCAAAAGGCTGGCGTCCATACTGGAAGGCGAAAGTTTGTTGAATGATGCTTCCTCATTAATAATTTTTCGCTTTGCAATGATTGCTGCTGCTACTGGCCAATATGTATGGTACCAAGCCGCCGGAAGCTTTATTTGGATGTGTGTTGGTGGAGTGGGAATCGGACTTACAATTGCCTATGTTTTTCTGAAAATGCACAAACTTTTACCAACCGATTCCAATACAGATATATTGCTAACTTTTATTGCACCTTTCTCGATGTATTTGGTAGCGGAACAGCTCCACGCTTCTGGGGTTCTTGCGGTTGTCAGTGGCGGCTTATTTCTTTCTTATCGTAGTCACGATTTTTTGAGCAGTGCATCCCGGATCCGGACAGTAACCGTATGGGAAAGCTTCTGCTTTCTGTTGAATGGCATCGTCTTTATGCTTATCGGCTTAGATTTACCGGAAATTGTTTCTGGATTGGGTGATACTAATATCTCTACTGCTATTGGCTATGGCGTAGCCGTTACAATAGTCCTTATTCTTGTACGAGTTTTTGCAGGGTATGCTGCGGTAATAACCACCTTGATCATGAGAAATTTTATAACGGTTGCAGATGCTCAATCGCCCGGTTGGCAAACGCCAATGATTATCGGCTGGACGGGAATGCGTGGCGTCGTTTCTTTGGCAGCAGCACTATCCATCCCATTAACTTTAGCCGATGGATCTCCTTTCCCTCAACGAAACCTCATTCTTTTCATCACATTTGTCGTGATTCTGTTAACCTTACTTGTTCAAGGCTTGACGCTCCCCTTTATATTAAGAAAAATCAAATTAATAGATAGAGATTTTGTAAGAAGTGAAAAGGAGATCGATTATGAAATTCAGAACAGACTGGCTCAAGTCGCCGTTGACAAGATTCGTAATGATTACGCGGACAAAGTTGAAAGTTTTCCTACCTTGAAGGATCAACTACAGAAGTACGAAAATCAATTGCGGAGCTCCGAGATCATCATTAATTACACCGAATACCGTAAAATCTATATCGATATCCTCGAAACCCAACGCATTTGGCTGATCAATAAAAACCGCGAGGAACTTTTATTGGACGAAGAGATCATCCGAAAACACCTTCGTTTATTAGATCTTCAGGAAGAAAGATTGAATATGAGAAGTTAGTTTACCCCTAGATCAGCCTACTGCTGTATATTTATGATCGACAATACCGTTTGAATTGTCGATCATAAATAGCTAATTTACTTAATCTTCATCCAAATAAATGTCGTGGACAACAAAACGAATATTTTTGCTAAACACCAACATATCCTCTACATCTTCAGAATCTATGGCATAGAGTGTTTCTACCCCGCCTTCATCCAACAGTTCGGAATCTGGTATAAGTTCAAAAAAAGTGATTCCTTCAACAATGGATAATTCTTCTACTTTAATATATGATACATCCTGGCTTTTCCAAAGTGAGAGAATTTCCTTGGAAAACAATCGATAATTATTAGCTTGATTTGACATGGTCGCAAATTAGCAAAAAAAAAGCTCATTATATTTGTGTCATAACGTTTCTAAAATCTTACTGACTTTTTCATTTTTAGGATTAATTTCTAAAACTTTTCGATAATTCTCCTTAGCGCTATCTATTTGTCCTGATTTCAGGTAGGCTTCCGCTAAACTATCATAAACATTTTCACTTTTAGTATGTAGCATCGTATTCACCTTAAATATATCAATAGCTTGATTTATTTTATGCTGATTGAGCAGTTCATAACCTGCGCCATTCAGGAAACCTTCTGAAAGCAAATCATCTGCACTATCCTGTTCTTTTGCTTTTTGATAAGCTTTTAATCCATCCTCGAAATTTCCTTCTAAAATAAGCTCTAGCGGAGTCCAGTCATTTGCATTGACTTTCGGATTTTTGGAATAAATCTTTTTATCGCGCAAAATCTGTACAAGCTCATATTGACCGCTTTCGGTATCCTTTGAAAATATTACGTTTACGTTTCGATCTCGCATAGCAAATGTATTTGCAGAAACTTTAACCAATTCTACAGGCTTGTCTAGATTTTGCGCTGACATTAGCTTGCCATTTTGATTATAGACCCTTATAACACCATATTTTCCAGATCTATAACGTCCACTATTGTCATGCAGTTCTTGAGGACTTAGTGGCAAAATTTTATTTATTGGGGCTAGATAATTGGGCCATTGATAAGTTAATGCGACCGCTCGGACAAGTTCGTTGATAAATTCAGGTTTGTTTGTGTTCGTAAGAATAACTACTCCATCACCGCTTGTTTTATTTCCAATAAAATAGGAGCTAAAGCCTTCGTTCCATCCACCATGGCAAAAATAAGATGAGCCGTTATAATCTTCTAGGAATACACCTAATCCTATAATGGGTTCAATATAGGAACTTGTGAATTCTTCTGCCATCTTCTTAGAGATAACAAGACTACTTTTGCCATTTAAAGTCCGTTGAATATCGATTACGAATCTAGCGTAATCTTCTGCAGTTGACCATAGGCCCGCAGCCGCCTGTTCTGGGTAGACATGATATCTTCCTTCGACCTTCTTGCCATCCATCGTATAAGCCGTCGCCGCAAATTGTCTTTTCGATTCAGGAAGAGGCTGGGCAAAAGTGCTATTTTTCATACCTAAAGGTGAAAGTACCTTTTCTTCCATAATACTGCCATAATCTTTTCCTTCAATGTCAACGAGCATCTGTTGAAGTACCGTATACCCACCGCCTGAATATCGAAAATTTGAGCCAGGAAGTTTATCAACATAAACCATAGGTGTATTAGCGGGCTTTAGACCACTCAGTACTTCAACCGCTGTAGGAATTGGGTCTGTTATCCGATACCCCGGGAATCCACTTACAGTAAGTCCCGCAGTATGGCTAATGATATTTTTGAGTGTAACCTTTTTCACTTTGGTCCAATTATTTTCTGGTATTTTCCAAGATTTCAGGTACAAATTCACATCGGCATTGGATTCCAACTTGCCAAGCTCCACTTCCTTCAGTGCGGCATATGCACTTACAGGCTTGCTCATGGAGGCTACCTGAAATAAGGTATTTGACCTGACAGGCGTTTTCGAATCGAGATCCGCAAAACCATAAGTTTTGCTCCATAATACTTCAGAGTTTTTTATCACAGCGATGCTTACCCCTGGAACCTGATAGAATTCCATACGCGATATAATATTCCATGTCGGCTCACCCTCAAAACGAACAGGGGGTATTAGACTGGATTCGACATGAGAAATCTCATTTATTTTTTGATGGGCCGTTTGAGCAAATGCGGTTGACACTAGTATCGCAAAAATTCCAGTAATTGGTAAAGCTTTCATTTTATTTATGATCATTTAAATGTTAATACAAAGCGTCTCTCCTATCAATCTTTAGCTTTGTAATTCTTCATTGAAATCTAATGTCAATTTTATTGCCAAAAAGATAAGTAGCTATAAGACAATTTAATATAGCAATACTTTAATATAAATTGATCGTATTCGGACTTTTAATGTCCGAATACGATCAATTTAATTAGCTAAGTGGTACCTCGATTTTCTAACATCATCACCTGTCTGCCTTATCGCATGTTCGCATGCAGCAGCCATCTTCATTGTCGTAGTAGGATCGTAAATAAAAGTTTCCTTTTGGTTGTATTACAGAAAAATATGAGCGGGGCATACTAGCTCCCGCCACATCGTTTGATTAATTGATCCCTAATGATTGGGGTTACCATAATAGTTTTGATAATTCTGAATAGTAGCGCTAAACCATGCTCCACAGCTGCTATAATACATATCATTGGTACCATAGCTGTTGTATGTGAGAACCTGAGTTTCGATCAACTGACCGCTTGTATTATAGATACTCATCGTCAATCTACATAGCGTGCGAGACTTTCCGACCTTGATCTCTTTGACTTCGCTCACGATATTTAAATGAGTTTTTTCAGTTTGTGATTTGTAAATCTTTGATTTTTCAACAACACTGTTGTCGACCACTTTTGGACCTGTTTTTGCAAAAGTAGCAGATGACAATAAAGCCAAGGCTACGACGCTCATCATTAATTTTTTCATGTTTCTAAGTTTTAGATAAATACATTGGAGGACCGTCCTCTCTGTTAATTAACCTAAAACTGCCAATAAATTTAATACAGTAAACTCTGTAATAAATATCTGATGTGGTCGTAACAATATTCGGTTAATTTGATAAAATTTTTGAAAATAAATAAGAATTCAAAAAATTCTACTACCTTTGCAATCATCAGATGATATGACTATATGAAGACTGAAGCTATCGTACGAAGATCCTTGGCGGAGGAAGTTGCCGCAGCAATAGAAGAAAAAATCAAATTGGGCGAATTTCCTGTAGAGTCTAAACTTCCTACGGAACCAGAATTGATGAAACAATTTGCTGTGGGCAGATCCAGCATTCGTGAAGCTGTCAAATATTTAAGTCAATCAGGCTATCTAAATGTGCAACAGGGGCTTGGTACTTTTGTCAAAAGTAGTACGGGGCATCATGCCCTTGATTCAAAAATTGAGAAAGCAAATTTTAACGATATTTTTGAAGTTAGACACGTATTAGAGTTGCGAATTATTGAAAAAGCAGCCTTAAATCGTACTTCGAAAGGCCTCAAAGATATGGCGCAAGCACTTAAAAATAGAGCTAAATATGCCGAAATGGGAAATTTGACAGCATGCGTGAATGCTGATATATCCTTTCACAGTGCAATTGCTGAATCATGTGGAAACAGTATTTTGACCGCGTTATATACAACCTTATCTGAGCATGTCAATAAGTTCTTCATGACTATTTATAAGGATACAGTCCCCTTCTTAGCTTCACAACAGCAACACGAGGAACTGATGTTGGCAATCAAAGATAAAGAAGTGAAAAAAGCTGTTGATATTGCCAACCGAATTATCCAACAACTGTAATTTTCCTGTAGCATATGCAAATTATCAATATCAATATATTCTATTTTTATCAATTAAAACATCAGATGACCTGATGAATATTTCCTTTATGAAAACACAATCACTAAACCCGAGTGGATCTTGGAAAAGTTCCGAAACCGTCTATCCGATTTTATTTGCGATTAGTCTTTCACACTTGCTCAATGACCTGATTCAATCTATCATCCCAGCAGTGTATCCCATGTTAAAGTCAAATTATGCCCTTAGTTTTACCCAAATTGGTATTATAACGTTGGTTTTTCAGCTTACCGCTTCTATTTTGCAGCCCTTCGTTGGTTTGTATACAGATAAAAACCCTACACCTCGGTCACTTGCCGTGGGGATGTTTTTCTCTTTAGCCGGTTTGATATGCATTTCATTTGCGTCAAACTTTATCTACATTCTCCTTTCTGTAAGCCTTATTGGGATGGGTTCGTCTATATTTCATCCAGAAGCATCTCGAGTTGCCCATTTAGCTTCCGGAGGCAAAAAGGGGCTCGCACAGTCTATCTTTCAAGTCGGCGGTAATGCTGGTGGTGCAATAGGTCCCCTTCTTGTAGCGCTTATTGTGATCCCTTTGGGGCAACAATACATCGGTGTGTTTGGCGTATTGGCCATTGTAGCCGTTATGATTCTTACTTATGTCGGTAATTGGTATCAAATACACCTCAAGCCTAAGACACAAACAACTTCTGTTAGTGCTTTAAAAGCTGACCTGCCAAAATCAAAAGTGATATTTGCACTTGTGATTTTATTGGTACTCATTTTTTCCAAGTATTTTTACATGGCTTCGATGACCAGCTACTTCACCTTCTATTTGATCAATAAATTCCATGTTTCGGTCCAGGAATCTCAGATTTACTTATTTATATTTCTTGCTTCTGTTGCCGCCGGAACCATATTGGGTGGTCCCTTGGGAGACCGATATGGTCGTAAGCTAATTATTTGGGTGTCTATTCTTGGAGCAGCACCTTTCACTTTGTTATTACCTCATGTAGGTCTTGGACTAACCATTGTCCTTGCTATTATAATCGGTTTGATCATCTCCTCGGCATTTTCAGCTATCTTGGTTTATGCAACGGAGCTTATCCCCGGAAAGGTTGGGATGATTGCAGGCTTATTTTTTGGTTTTGCTTTTGGCATGGGGGGCATTGGATCAGCTGTGTTGGGCTGGCTCGCAGATCGTACTTCAATTGAATATGTATTCAACATCTGTGCTTATCTTCCACTAATTGGAATAGTTACAGGCTTATTGCCTAATATTACTCAAAGGAAAAATTAATCCTTTAAAAAGCCCTTCTTACTATTAAAGAAGGGCTTTTCAGTATTAATAACCTGGATTTTGAATTAGTTTAGTATTTCGGTTTATCTCATCTCTGTTTATAGAGGTAAAATACATCTTGTCGTCCCAACTTCTATTTTCAATTCCTGGATCTATATTTGAAACAGCATAGGTATAAGTGTAATTCTCTGGATTATATTGGTAAAGAGTCACATTTTTACCAGCCTTAAGGGTTCCCGTGATATTTATAATATTTGCCTTACGACCTATAGTTTCTGCAGCTATCATCCAACGTCTAGCGTCAAAGAAGCGGTGCTCTTCGTAGGCCAATTCGATACGGCGCTCGTTTCTATAGCGTGCTTTTAATGCTGTACCCGTTTCGCTTGTGGATATTGCAGGCATTCCTGCTCTGAATCGGATTTTATTTAACCATATTTTCGCTTCATTCTCTTCCCCTAATTCAATACATGCTTCTACATAGTTCAATATCGCTTCCGTATAGCGAAACATTGGCCAAGGAATACGTTGTCGTGTATTTTGATCTTCCATTGTAGGATCTGGATCTGTAAATTTACGAATATAATACCCCGTCCTCGAACCATTCCAGTCTTCAATTGGACTCTTTCTTGTATCGAGACCAAATTGAATAACCTTCTGTCCTTTCGCATTAATTACTTCGTATTGTCCAGTTTGAATTTGATTTGCCTTATCTCTTTCAGCAACATCTGCTGTCCTAGGCTTCCAATCTGCACCATCATATAAAATCGTTGCCTTTAAACGTGGGTCGCGGTTTTGATAAGGGCTTGCGGCCATAGAAGGATTGGACCAATCAAACTTTTGGCCATTACTAGTCTCATAGTCGTCTACCAATAGCTGAATCGGTGTATTTCCTGCCCAGTTGTGATAACCATTTGGCCCATTGTCACGTCCTACCCAACCACCTCGCTCATCTTTTTCATCAATAAAGAATCGACCTAAAATTATATCTTTTCCAGCTGTAAAATCAACGGTCTTACTACCCCCTCCTAATGATACAGCCATATAGTTGGCCGTTCCCTCACTAGGTGACGCTGGTTGAGTCAAGTCTAACTTATAGGCGAATTCTGTATGATCCAATACGGCTTTTGCTGCAGTTTTTGCTTTAGTCCAGCGTTCCATTTGACTACCATTGGTATACATTAAATACTCTGGATTTTTATATCCTGCTAATAAGGTAGATTTTGCTTTTGCTTTACTTCCATCATGGAGGTCACTGGCAGCATATAATAGCACTCTTGACTTTAAGGCCAATACAGCGGTTTCATTTGCACGTCCCTTTGCCGATGAAATACCCTTTAGCAAAAGAGCTGCACTATCGAGATCCTTCACGATCGCATTGACACACTCCTCATAGCTGTTTCTTGGCACCATATAGTCTTTATCATTCAATGTATAGATCTTATTATCAATTGGTATACCTCCATAAAAACGTAACAGCTGTTGATAATAATACCCACGTAGGAAATAAGCCTCGCCTAAAAGCTTGTCAGCCTTTGCTTTGTCAAACTTGGGTGAGCTTAAATTAGCAATGGCGATATTTGTTGCCCGTATACGCGTATACATACGTCCATATTCATAAGTATCCATTATATAGCCTTGATCAGCTGGATTTGATCGAGATTCGGTGACAGTATTTATTCCGCGGTTAGGGTGTGTAAATAAAGCCTCGTCTGTCATGGATGCCATTTCCTGTTCATAAAAGCCTCCTACTCCAAAACCGTTATAGATTTCTGTCACGAAAGCCTCAGACAACCCAGCATCCGACCAAACGATCTCCTGTGGCACTTCACTGAGTGGCTTTGTGCTTACAAAATCGTCATTACAAGCTTGTAATGAAGCAGAAAGTACAAGTAGTATAAGGGATATATTCTTAATTTTTTTCATTTTTTTTCTTAGTTAAGTTCTTGCGATAACAGCTGGTTAGAACGATAATAATGCACCGACATTAATCAATCTCGCCTGCGGATAATATTGGCCCAACGCATTCACAGCTTCTGGATCGTACATTTTTATCTTACTCCAAGTAATGAGGTTCATCCCATTTGCATAGAGACGTAATGAACCAATACCAATTTTGCTACAAATACTTGAGGCTAAATTATACCCCAATTCTACGTTTTTCAACCTTAGATAATCTGTACTGCGCATCCAATAGGTGTTGTTATAGGAATAATATTGATTACCACGATCTGTCAAACGGGGGTATACACTGCTCGGGTTACTAATGCTCCAACGTTTATCGTAGAACTCTTCTACAAAATTTCCGATAGAACCCGATTCATCCGTGCCTACACGTATCTCTCCACCTGTAGCTCCCTGAAATAGTACCGATAGATCAAAGTCTTTATAGGTTAAGCTAAAATTGAACCCGCCCTGGAACGTAGGATCACTATTTTTGTCGCGTCTAACTTTATCATCTGGTGTTATTTTTCCATCACCATTGAAATCTTGATACTTCATATCTCCTGGACGTAGAGTTTTTGTAATGGCACTGTAATCCAACTTATTGTTGGCAATGTCTTCCATGTCGCGAAATACGCCATCATAAACATAATAAATATCCGTTTTGATAGGTTTACCTGTGCTTTGTTGCCATGCTGGCGCGCCAGGAGCTTCATCCCAGAAGATAATTTTGTTTTTCGCATAACCACCATTGACACCTACAGTATAGCCCAAATCTCCCACTTTACCACGGTAACCTAAATTAAACTCCCAGCCCTTATTATCCACTTTACCAATATTTTCTGCTGGCAATGTCATCCCTGTACTTTGCGGTATGGAAGCATTTTTCCGCCATAGAATAGAATTACGACGATTTTTAAAGATGTCAAACTCGAAATTTAACTTTCCTTGCAAAAACTGAAAGTCAAATCCAAGATTATAATTATTGGCGACCTCCCAAGTAATCATTTCGTTAGGAACGCGACTTTCATAAAGAGTCTTGGCTAGTTTATCGTTGACGATATAGGTTCCAAAAGAATAGGTTGAAAAATATTGATATTCTTGTAACTTGTCATCATAATAGATGTTGTCATTCCCCATCTGGCCATAGGAGGCACGTATCTTGAAATAATTAATTACAGGTACATTTTCCTTCCAGAAATTTTCTTCCGATACGACCCAGCCCGCCATAGCACCTGGGAAAAATCCAAATCTTTCACTTTCAGGGAACATATACGAGCCGTCATAACGCCACAGAAATTCCGCGATGTATTTACTTTTGTAATTATAGCCGAATCGACCAAAGTAATTTAACCTTGCTCTTTTCCATGCAGATCCGTCATTATTTTTTTCCTGTTCTCCACCCGCGAAAAGATAATCGATGGCATTTGAAAGAAAATAGCGACGATATGCACTAAATTTATCATTATCGATTGTTTCTCTGTTAATACCAGCAATAGCATTCACTTGATGGTCACCAAATTTTCGGTCAAAGCTCAAGATCCCTCCGAGTAAGATATTTAACTGATCTTCATTACTTTGATTCAAATTTGGATCGGCAGGCCCGCGTCTTCCCGGAACCAGTTGTGGTGTACTACCATCCGCTTCATAAGCCCCTTGCCAAGAATATAATGTCCAGGGTGTAACCCATGTTTTTTGATTTTTTACATATTTGTCAACAGAGGCATTCAATGTTAATTTAAGGCCATCTATCCATGGATTTGTAATCTCAACCTGCCCATTTGTTTGAAAATAGTAGCGTTTATCGTGATCGTAGCCTGTCGCATTAGTGGTGATTACCATCGGATTTTCGCCATTTTCGATATCTGGTCCTGGCATTCCATTAGGCCATATTGCTGGTTGTGTCGGATTTCCCCGCATCAACATCCTAAAGACAGTACCAGCACTCTTAGTAGGGAAATTCCGATTTTCCTGTCTTCCTAAAACACCAAATTGTGTTTTGATATACTGGCTGATATTAGCATCTAGATTAATCCTTAAATCATATTGTTTATATCCTGTAGCCGAATTTTTATAGTAGGCATCTTGATTTTGATACCCCAAAGACATGAGATACTTTACATCCTCGGTACCCCCATTAATTTGCAAGTTATGCCGTTGTTGAGGGGACCAGTCTTTTAAAGTTGCCTTATACCAGTCCGTATTCGGATGTCCCCAAGGATCTGATCCATCCTTGAACTTTTGGATATCTTCCGGTTTAAATGGCGCATCTAATACTCCGCCACCTTGCTTATTGTAACTACCTTTATCACTGATAGCGGTGTAAGCCGCAGACCATTCTTCAACAGGAAGATTATAGATCTCAAGTTCATTACGGATCTCAGCAAATTGAGCTGCATTGGTCAATTTAGGTATTACAGTCGGCTGAGAATACCCTTGATTAAAAGTATAAGAAAACTGAGGCTTTCCTGTCTTCCCTCTTCTTGTCGTCACAAGAATAACCCCATTTGCTGCCCGGGCACCATAAATGGCAGCAGAAGCATCCTTTAAAACCGAGATATTTTCTATATCGCGGGGATTGATCCGGTCGATTCCGCCTTCCCGTGCAGGAACCCCATCAATAACGACTAAAGGACTGCTATTTCCTAATGTATTCGTACCCCGTATTTTGATATTGGAACCATCGTATCCAGGCTCAGCACTCCCATTGGTCGCTGTAACTCCCGGTACCCGTCCTGTTAATGCATTGGAAACGTTCAACGCGGGAGATTGAGCAAGGTCACTTCCCTTGACAGTAGCTACAGCACCTGTAACAGTCTCTTTACGTTGCTTCCCGTAACCAACAACAACGACTTCTTCGAGATTGGATTCCGAATTCAAAAGCGTGACATCTATCGCATGCCGTCCTTTTACAGATTCATCCATCGACTGTTTACCCACCATACGAAAATTAATGATCGCATTCATAGGGACCTTATCCAATTTGTACTTACCTTGATTGTCGGTTTTTGTTACTAGGCTCGTTCCATTTACAGATACTGTTACTCCAGGAATTGGCATTCCTGTTTCATCATGTACCGTTCCAGAAACACTTAGCTCCTGTTGAAAGAGAATTCCATGGCTTGCGAGGGTTGCAGCATCAACGATTTGAGGACTCAGGGCCACTAAAGAGCACAATGATCCAGTCCAAAACGCTCTCTTCCATTGATTTGAGAAATAATGGCAGTTAATCATAAAAACTGTTTAATTGTTTAAATTTTGTGTTTAATTAGTTATTTTTTTACCTCTTAAAGACATGTCGGTTTAGGCGTCTTATCAGAAGTGGTTTATAATTGTTTATCTAACATGAAAATACGAAAATAAATATACAAAGCAAGTGTTAATTTTACACTATTTAACATTTTAACATTAATCAATTGAAAGTAAGCGGTTTGATAAAGCAAACTGGTTAGCCTTATTTTTCGAACAGATATAATCCAGCCTTATGAGGATGATACATGGTACAAAAATCGCTAACAGCTCGTCTTTAAACGAAATTTTTGCAAGAAAAGTAAACTCTAGTATATCGAAAGTATATTATCAATTTTTAAAATAATAATATGCATCTTTATCCTTTATAATTAGATCTATAATTGATTTTTTAAAAACAATTATGTATGTACAAACAATGGAGCCAAATACGGCTTTATTAATAGCAACGAAATACTTATATCTACAAACAAAACTATGAACATTAAAATTAGGCAAGAAAAATCAAGTGACCCAACTATTGTATTCGAACTGATCCGACTCGCTTTTGAAAACGAACAGTTTAGTGATCATCAAGAGCACATTTTAGTAGAAAAACTGAGAAAGACAGCAGAATTTATACCACAACTCTCTATGGTGGCAGAAGTTGAAGGAGAAATAGCAGGCTACATCCTCCTGACAAAGATTCAGATTATTGATAAAGAGAATCAAAAAGCATTCGATTCTCTTGCCTTGGCTCCCGTCGCTGTGCTACCTCAGTTTCAAGGAAAGGGAATTGGCGGTAAATTAATTCTTGGCGCCCATCAGATAGCAATAGAATTAGGTTTTGGATCGGTAGTTGTGCTCGGACATGCAGACTATTATCCTAAATTTGGATATGTACCTGCATCAGTCTATGGTATAAAATTTCCATTTGATGTTCCTGATGAAAATTGTATGATAAAAGAACTAACAGACAATTCCTTAAAAGGTATACAGGGCACTGTCCATTATCCAGAAGAGTTTGGTGTTATTTCATAAACCAAACTCTTCATTATGATTTGATGCTAATTAACAATCCTATTTAATATTTAATCGGATAGTCTTGCATAAATTCAAACTGATAACCATCTTTTTTCAATGCATCTATTAAAGAAGACAACTCCTGCTGTCCCTTTTGCGTTTGAAACATATCATCATGCATCAAGAAAACAACATTATTAGGCACCATTGAGCTTTTATTGTTCATGTAATTCCGAATGTGTGACAAAGTAGACTCCTGGCTTTGTATAGGTGCACCAGTGATGCTATTAAGCCGCCACTCGACATCCCAACCATAAATTGTATATCCGTTTTTATGTAATAGATCGGCGGTGCTAGATCCATTTTTAAGGTCGATCTTACGAACATTATCATATATCCAAATATTCCTGCCCGGAAGTCGAACGATCTTATGTTTTAGATTGAGATCTTTTTCATTCTTTTCAAAATCAGCAAAAGCATTTTGGGGATTATTATAAAATCGAGAATACTGATTGTTTGCGTGCGTATAGCTATGATTATAGCAGGCTATAAGCGGATTGGATTCATAACGGGCAAGATCACGTTTCCTCCCTTTGCTCATATTAGCGTGCTTACCAATCAAGAATACACTCACTTTAATGTTTTTTTCTTTCGCAATAGAATCAATAAAGGCACTACCAATCAATGGTCCGTCATCGAAAGTCAGGTAGATATGTTTTGGATACGTGTTAAATGCTTTCCGCAGCGAATCCTTAAGTTCACGTTTTTGTTGTTTGATCGGAACAGGATGCAAACTATCTACTGTAAATTGAATCTGATTTTTCTGAAGCGAATCCCACCTATTCAACAAATGTGGTATTTTTTCCTTGACAACCAATTTCTCCGTAAGTGTGTCCTTCAGCTCGCCTTTCCCCAAGACTTTGTTTGAAAAATCCTTACATGCGGTTACACTAAACATTGTACTACAAATGAAAAGTACCACAAACAACCTACTACACTTCATATCAATCGCTATAACTTTAATGAATTTCTTTTTTCAAAATTACTACAAAAACCTATTTATTAACCATAAAATCTTACAAATCCCTATTTTCAGGGATAAGGTTAGTAACCTTCAACAATCCCGTACACCTCTTTTTATGGCTTCAGTTTTTATTATAAATCCGATATAAGAAACAATCGTGCCACTTTTTTCGACAGTTGGTCTCTATTTCTTTTTAAAAAATAGTGCTTTGTTATATTCAAAATTCATGCGCGCTATATTCAAAACTGATATACCTTGTGGGCACTCCACCTCGCAGGCTTCTGTATTCGTACAGTGACCAAATGACTCCAAATCCATTTGCTTCACCATATTTAAAACGCGTTCACTGCGCTCTTCTTTTCCCTGTGGAAGCAAAGCCATATGGGTAATCTTTGCAGAGGTAAATAGTGCAGCACTACCATTTTTACACGTTGCAACACAAGCACCACAGCCAATACAGGCCGCTGAGTCAAATGCTGACTCAGCTAATTCATGAGAAATAGGGATCACTGTAGCGTCTGGGGCTTGACCAGTATTGATGGATACAAATCCCCCAGAAGAAATAATTCGGTCAAATGCCGAACGGTCCACTTTCAAATCCTTTTTAACCTGAAATGCTGCTGATCGAAAAGGTTCAATAAGAATCGTATCGTTATCTTTGAATGAACGTAAATGTAGCTGACAGGTGGTTGTATGCTTAAGAGGTCCATGTGCGATGCCATTGATCATCATACCGCATTGTCCACAGATCCCTTCACGACAATCATGATCAAACTCTACAGGGTCGTCTCCATGCGTAATAAGCTGTTCATTCAGGGTATCCAACATCTCCAAAAACGACATATGTGGATTGAGATCTGTTAAGGTGTAAGTAACTAATTTTCCTGTAGCGTTGCGATCTTTTTGCCGCCATATTTTAAGGTGTAAATCCATAATCGTTCTATTTATTTATAGCTCCTTACAGTTGGTTGTATCTCTTCAAAAATTAATGGTTCCCGAATTAGCTCAGGTTCTTGTCCCTCTCCTTTCCAGGCCCAAGCGGAAATAAACTGGTATTCAGCGTCATTCCGTAATGCCTCGCCATCTGCAGTCTGATATTCCTCCCGGAAATGTGCACCACAGGATTCGTTCCGCGTCAACGCATCATAACACATCAATTCTCCAATTTCAAAGTAATCGGCTACACGTCCAGCTTTTTCCAATTCCGTATTTAAAGTATTGGCTTCACCACTAACAATAACATTTTTATAAAACTCTTGCTTCAGTCTATTAATCTCTACAATAGCATGACGGAGCCCTTTTTCATTGCGTGCGAGCCCACAATAGTCATAGAGTATTTTACCCAGTGTTTTATGAAAATAATCCACGGTTTTACTGCCTTTAATCTTTAAAAATCGATCAATTTGCGCTCTGACACCTACCTCTGCACGTTCAAACTCAATATGGTCTGTAGAAATTTTTCCCGTGTGAATATCGTTTGCCAAATAATTTGCAATCGTATAGGGCGCAATAAAATAACCATCCACAGAGGCTTGGAGTAAGGAATTGGCGCCCAATCTATTTGCACCGTGGTCTGCAAAATTAGCCTCACCTAAGGCAAATAAGCCCGGTAGGCTTGTCATCAGCTCATAATCTATCCATAATCCCCCCATTGAAAAATGCGCGGAAGGTGAAATCATCATTGGTTCTTTATAAGCATCATATCCCGTAATCTTTTCATACATATCGAACAGATTACCATATTTCTCTTGTATTTTCTGTTTCCCCTGTTCTCTAATAGCTTTCGCAAAATCAAGGTAAACAGCATTTTTAAGTGGACCAATCCCAAAGCCAGCATCAATCCGTTCTTTGGCCGCTCGAGATGAAATGTCCCTTGGAGCAAGATTACCAAATGCCGGATAACGACGTTCTAAATAGTAATCTCTCTCTTCCTCAGGAATAGCGTTTGGTTCCCGCTTCTCATCTTCTTTCAACGGAACCCAAATCCTTCCGTCATTGCGTAACGACTCTGACATCAGTGTTAATTTAGACTGATAATCGCCAGACTGCGGCAACGAAGTCGGATGAATCTGAATCCAGCTCGGGGAGGCCATTAATGCCCCCTTCTTGTGTGCCCGCCAAATGGCAGAGCCACTACAGCCCATTGCTAATGTCGATAAATAATAAATTTTACCATACCCTCCGGTTGCTAGTATAACGGTATGTGCAGCGTGTCGTTCAAGCTCCCCTGTATCGAGATTTCGAACAATAACGCCACGGGCCTTTCCATCAATTACAACGATGTCGAGCATTTCATGTCTGGAGAAAAGCTGTACAGCACCTTTGCCAACCTGGCGCATAAGTGCCTGATAAGCTCCCAAAAGAAGCTGCTGTCCAGTTTGACCTCTCGCATAGAATGTACGACTTACCTGTACACCTCCGAAAGATCGATTGTTCAGATAGCCTCCATATTCACGACCGAAAGGAACACCCTGTGCAACTGCCTGGTCGATTAAATTGAGCGAACATTCGGCCATACGATATACATTGGCCTCACGGGCACGAAAATCACCACCCTTTAGGGTATCAACAAACATACGATAAACACTGTCCCCGTCATTTTTATAATTTTTTGCGGCATTTACACCACCTTGAGCAGCCACAGAATGCGCTCTTCTCGGGCTATCCTGAAAGCAGAAGGATTTTACCTGATACCCCATCTCCCCAAGAGAAGCTGCAATGGAGCTACCCGCCAATCCGGTTCCGATAACGATAACATCTAGTTTTTTACGATTTGCAGGATTAACAAGCTTGGCAGTCTTTTTATAACGAGTCCATTTTTGATCCAATGGTCCATTCGGTATTTTTGAATTTAATGTCATGACTTCTCCCCCTTATTTAGCTGTAAAAAATATATAAATGGGCATCAAAGCAAAACCAATGCTGATGATGACCGAATAGCTGATACCAATAATCTTAAACCATTTAACAAACTTGGGATGGAATAAGCCTAAAGTTCGAATCGCACTATGAATCCCATGAATAAGATGATAACACAGGGCAACCATCGATAAAACGTAAATAAGAACATACCACCATTGCTGAAAAACCTCGATTACAAGCACATATAAATCCTTGTTACCACGTTCATCAAGTGGAGGAGCGCCAAATTTGTACACGTACCAAAAATTCTGGAAATGGATAACTAAAAAAATGAGGATCAGGGTCCCTAAAATCCCCATATTGCGCGAATACCACTTACTTGCTCTTCCCCGATGATCTGAAACATAGTGGGCACCGGTCTTTTTATTCTTTACGGTAATGATCAATCCGTCCAAAGCATGCAAAATAATGCTGGCATAAAGTACGTAAGAAATAATTTTGATCAAGATATTGCCTGCCAAAAAATGTGAGTAGGCATTAAATTGTAGATGTGCTTGTTCCTGCGGTAAGAATAGCTGTAAGTTCCCTAGAAAGTGAATCAGTAAAAAGAACGCTAAAAATAAACCCGTCAGACACATAAGCATCTTCTTTGATAATGTAGATAACATAATAAGATCTTAATTTTAATAATAGCCTATAACCTTCATCCACAATCCACCGACACCCATATAAATCACCAATAATACGATACCAATTTCCAGTCCACGCAGCCACCATGATTTTAAATCGACATATCCGCTTCCAAAAAATACCGGTGCAGGGCCATGGCCATAATGTGTCAAAACACCATAGATAGAGCCCAAGAATCCAAGCATCATTGCAAGCAGCATTGGCGGAATACCCAAAGAAACACCAACCCCCAACAAGGCCGCATACATAGCCGCAACATGGGCGGTAGCACTCGCAAAAATGTAGTGACTAAAGAAATAAACAAGAATGATTACCGGAAAGGCTATTTGCCAACTTAAATCACCAATCTGTACTTTGATCAGGTCGCTAAACCAACCGATAAAGCCAAGCTCATTTAAAGAACTGGCCATCATAACCAAAACAGCAAACCAAACAATCGTATCCCATGCTCCTTTTTCGGCTTTAACATCCTCCCAGGTCAATACAGAGGTCAGTAAAAGTAGCGTCAAACCGATGAAGGCTGTAGTTGTCGCATCAATTGAAAAAGAACCACCAAAAATCCATAATGCCAACAAGATAAAGAACGCCAAAAGCATTAACCATTCATTCCTGGAAATTGGTCCCATCTCTTTTAATTTCTGCGCCGCCATCTTAGGTGCATCACCTGTTTTTTTCAATTCAGGTGGATATAACTTATAAAGAACAAGCGGTACTACAAAAAATGCGACAATACCAGGTATAAATCCAGCAATAGCCCAGGAAATCCAGGTAATATCAATTCCTAGGTTCGCAGCAAATTTTTGACACATTGGATTACTGGCCGTTCCTGTCAAAAACATCGAAGACGCAATTAGATTCATATAATAACTATTTAAAGTTAGATAGGATCCCAATTTTCGATGTGTCTCTGGCTTATCTGGAACAGAATCAAAACTAATTGCCATCGATTTCATGATGGGATAAATAATCCCTCCCCCTCGGGCTGTATTACTGGGAATCGCCGGAGCTAAACAAACATCTGCCAACCCCAATCCATAAGCTAACCCTAATGAACTCTTTCCAAAAACTCGAATAAAAAGAAAGGCAATTCGATTTCCCAGTCCAGTTTTAATAAACCCCCGGGCAATAAAAAATGAGATACCAATCAACCAAATTACCTTATCTCCGAAACCCGTCAAAGCTTTAGTAATCGACTTACCCGCATCTCCAGGGGCCAATACTTGTGTCAGGGCCGTAAACGCAATGGCCATCATACACATGGTACCCATAGGAGCCGCTTTTAAAATAATCCCAAGAATGGTTGCGGCGAAAATTGCAAATAAATGCCAGGCTTCCGGACTGACGCCTTTCGGTATTGGGATAAACCATAAAATGAGTGCTACTAAGAAAGTAATGGCAACATTTTTAATACTTATTTCTTTCATGATAAACGTAGTTTAATAGATTAGAATCGACTTTGTACCTGAACAATAAATAAATTTTTGTTGAATTCGCTGGTATTCTCTGTCTGCTTTTTATATCGGTCCAATTGAAGTCCCAATTGTATCCTTGCACCATAATTTTTTAAAAATTCCAAGCCAAACATCGGCGTATATGTTTGACGCGCATTTGCATTGAGTTTGTAATTTGGGTCAATATACTCATACCGACATGATAGCTCAAAAGCACTTAGATTGAAATAATTTACTTCATATCTTAAGTTGGGTAGAAAATAGATACCGCGGACCAAATAGTCGCTCAACTTGGATGTTCGCGCACTTTCTTCCAAAGAATAATACAGGTTATGATTGATCGCCTGTTTTGCTTCCAGTTGCATATCAAGATTCCATCGTTTACCAAAACTAACATTACCAGTTAGATCTACCCCCAATGCATGTACTTGTTTTTTCATCACATCACCTACGCCACCATTAAGCCCTAAATTAACACCATACTTCTTTGAAAGCCCAAAGACCAGACGGGTGGCATATTGCTTACCATTATCGTTATCAACAACTTGATTCTTCCCGTTCCCGTTTACCACAGATAAGGAATAACTAAAGGGCATATCACCTAGTGTAGTCTCGCCTGTCGCAGCAACCCCGATTTGAAAACTTGCCCAACCTAATTTACCGAATTCAAGATACTGGTTCGACCAGTCCAAAGATTTGATGATGTCAATAGGGTAAGTTTCCTCGATGCCAAACCAAGGACGAAATTGGCCCACTGTGATTGCCAATTTGGGACTAAATGTATATTTCAAGTAGGCATTTTCGAGCACTTTTGTTTTGGGATCGCTTTTGAAATCTGCGAGGTTAGCTAATACGGCAACTTCAGTACGCTTGCTAATTTGAGCGCGCATCTGTACCCGCATATATTTCACCATAAAATTGTTATCCGTACCTGAACCATCACTGTGATGTAGCCCATTGACATCAACATCTTTTGTAGCACTAACAAGGTAACGGGCCTGAAACAAACCTTTCACCTGAAGCTTGGGATACGTCGTGTCGTCTTTTTTTTGTTGCACAGAATCAACTTTATTCTCTTGTACAGTACCTGGTTCTTGCCCTTTGACCAAGGTATGGCTCAATAAACATGCAATAGAAATTGGAATATAGCGTTTCTTCATACTTAAACAATTTTTTTCTTAGCCAGTAGCCCAGCTTACTTCTCATTGTTAATAATCTTGTCGTTCTAAATCTAATGTTGTAGGTACAACACATAGCTTTAAAAAATGTTTTGTTATTCTAATAAAATTTAATAACTGTAAGAAAATCAAACTGATTAAAAAAAGATCAGGTATAAATTCCACCTTTTTATGTAATTTCACAGGCGAATTTCAATACAATCTAAATTTAAAACCTATAGATTGATCTTTTCATGAATTTTGCACTTCATGAAAAAACTTCGTCATTTAAATATGTAATACATTTTAGAATCGATAAATATATTATGAAAGAAAAACTAATCAGAACATGCTTTATTGGCCTTGCGCTTCTTTTGATCCAAAGCTTTTCAGTATCAAGCGCTCACGCCTCAGACAAGGAAAAACCTGCCATGTTTTGGACTTGGCTAGATTACAACGCCAAAACAAACTTTGATTCTATTTGCCGTGAGATGAACTACCTAGGAATCGATGGCGTGATGTTAAATGCTGCTAGTCCAGATGAGTATCGTGTAGCAATTCCTATTGCAAAAAAATATGGCATCCAAGTTATCGCGTGGCTTTGGACGATGAATCTGGAACATGATAGAGATAAAATACTTAAAGAGCATCCAGATTGGTTCAGTGTCAATCGCAACGGAAAAAGTCTCGCAGATACCACTGCATACGTTGGTTATTATAAATTTTTATCGCCTGTAGTACCAGGAGTAAAAGAATATATCAAAAAGAAAATTGAATCCTATTGTGAAGTTGAGGGATTGGCGGGTATCTCTATTGACTACAATCGTTATGTGGATGTTGTCCTCCCCACAACCCTTTGGCCTAAATATAATATTGTCCAAGATCGCGAGTATCCCGCTTGGGATTACGGATACCATCCCATTGCTATAGAAAAATTTAAAAAACAATATGGCTATGACCCTCGTGCACAAAAAGATCCATCGAAAGATCTCAAATGGCGCCAATTTCGTTGCGATCAGATAACAGATATCGCCAATATGATTGCAGAAATTGTTCATTCTCATGGCAAAACAATGGCAGCATCCCCATTTCCGACCCCCAAAATGGCTTCGCGTATGGTACGTCAAGATTGGGGTAAGTGGAATTTAGATGTTGTTTTTCCGATGGTATACAGCAATTTTTATACAGAAGATCCAAGCTTTATTAGCGATTGTACCTTAGAAAATGTGCGCGACAAAGGTGCAAATACTACCCTATATTGTGGATTGATGGCTAAAAATAATGAGGAAATATTTGCCGATATGGATGAGGCACTAAATAATGGTGCGCAGGGAATTTCTATTTTTACCATCCATAGCTTAAAAGATCCTCAGATCAGGGAAAAATTCAGAGCCTATACAACTGCTGCGAAAGCGAGAAAAGCTCAAAATAATGGAACTTTAACACGTTTGGCGCACGTGAAAATCGAAAATAATCCCTTCAAAAAAGAAGGTATTATGAAATTAATCAACCAAAAGATACAAGATTTGGTCCGCTCAGAAAACCCTGCTGCCAGCCCGATAGCATTATCTAAATATAAAAAAATAGATGCATATGATGTCACTCAAAAGTACCTCGTTACTGATAAGGTGAGCAAAAAGAATTTTTACGTCACCTTCTTTTTCTATGGCGGAATACTTTCCGGTTGGAATGTTGATCCAGCTCCAAATGCAGCCTAAAGGATGACCTACTAAGAAGAGGTGCTAAAACGTTATCTATTTAGCACCTCTTTTCTTTTTAATACACTGTTTCCTATCTTTGGAACGAACAAATAATTAAAAAATGAGAAAAAATCTTAGGTTGGCAGCCTGTATTATTGGCTTGATATGTTGCGGATCAATTCCTGTAGCCTTTGCTCAAAATAGCATTCAAAACCAGCAGGGTCCTAAAACCGCGATTATTGATAAGGCATTATTGGATAGAATATTGGATAAAAATAGACAGTCATTCAAAGAAGGTAAAGTGGCCGATTATATTCCGGAATTGGGTAAAGCCAACGCATCATCCATTGCTCTTTCGGTTGTAAATAGTGATGGAACAATCGTTAGTATCGGAGATGTACAACAAAGATTTACCATTCAGAGTATTTCAAAAATTGTTTCATTAATGGTTGCTGTATTGGAAAACGGAGAACAAAATATTTTTGATAAAATGGGGTACTTTGGTACAGACAAACCTTTCAATCATTTTGCGAATTTGGAAACATCGGGCAAACCGCTCAATCCGATGATGAACGCCGGCGCCATTTTAACAACATCGCTCATTAAAGGAACAGGTGAGGAACCTTTTCTTAAAATACTCCATATGATTCGTTTTATAACAAATAATGAAAATATTGATTATAGTAAATCCGTATATAATTCGGAGCGGGAGACTGGAAATCGAAACAGAGGTATGTTCTACCTGATGCGCAACAATGGACTCATTGATGGTGAAGGTGAAGATAAACTAAATAATTATTTTAAACAGTGCTCAATTGAGATAACCGCAGAGGATCTGGCTAAAATAGGTTTCTTTTTTGCCAATCATTGTGTGCGCTATGATGGAAATAAGCAATACAATAATCCAAGTCTATCCCAGTTAGTTCAATCGCAAATGCTCATTGCAGGGATGTACGAATTTAGTGGCGAATATGCCAGAACTGTGGGACTTCCGAGTAAATCGGGCGTTGGTGGCGGAATCGCAGTAAGTGTACCGAATAAAATGGGTATAGGGGCCTATAGTCCAGCCTTGGATCAACACGGTAACTCTGTGGCTGCATATCGCATGATATTAGATTTGGTGGAAGAGAAATCACTAAGTCTCTTTTATTAACCTTAGTAAATTAAAATCAACTATAACATGATACGGACAGAACCAATCATCGCAGTGGATAACGTTCCCAAAAGCTCACAATTCTATCAAAAGCTTTTAGGCTGTACCGGTCAACATGGAGGAGAAACATTTGAAATTCTCACGGATAACGGAACCGTTATTCTCTGTTTACACAAATGGGGTGAACATGATCACCCTACTATGCGGGATCAAATACATGCAGGGAATGGATTCATATTATTCTTTAGAGTAGACAATTTACAGCAAATTTTCGAAAACGCTACTTTGCTAAATGCAGTCATTGAGAAAGATATACATTACAATGAGAATTCTCTGAAGGATCAATTTATCCTACGTGACCCCGATAACTATTACCTGATTGTATCAGCCTAGTCAGATCTATTTGTTTGTCAATCGCATGTTGGATTGTATTCATCAGTAAAAAATATCCGTTCTTAAACCAGTTTAACTTTTGTGTTGAATGTTTGATGCAACTTTGTCTTATCAAAATTTAAAACAATGACCACACGATTTAATATTGCAAAAGTAGATGCAACCGCCTATAAGGCGATGATGGGATTGGAAACATATCTCAACGATATTTTTTTAAATCCTATTCAAAAGGAACTCATAAAAATACGTGCTTCACAGATCAATGGCTGTGCTTTTTGCTTAGATATGCACACAAAGGATGCGTTGAAGTATGGTGAAACTCCGCAACGGATATTTTTATTAAATGCCTGGCGAGAAACGGATCTATTCACTACGGAAGAACAGATATTGTTGGAGATGACAGAAGAGATCACATTGATACATCAAAAGGGATTGACAGAAAGCACTTTTCAAAAAGCAAAAGAAATATTTGAAGAAAAGGAGATTGCACAGATTATTATGGCAATTATTACCATAAATGCGTGGAATAGAATTGGCATCAGCACGCATTTGGAACTATTAAAGTAGTTTTAGGCGCTTTCGCAAAAAAGCCTTTTCCAATATTGGAAAAGGCTTTTTCATTTACAAATAATTTCCTTTTATTTTCCTGTTAAAATCACAATTATCATTTATCTTTATTAGGAAAACCTATATAAATACATGATTATGAAAATTATAAAAAAAATCCTAATTGTTTTAGCGATCATCATCGCTATACCCTTAATTACAGCGATCTTCGTCAGTAAAGACTTCTCGGCCCAAAGTGAGATCACGATCGATAAGCCAAAGCAGGAAGTGTTCAACTATGTAAAAATGCTTAAGAACCAAGATAACTTTGGTGTATGGCAACTCTCAGATCCCCAAATGAAAAAAACTGAACAGGGTGTAGATGGTCAAGTTGGCTATAAATCCAGCTGGGATGGTAAGAAAGTTGGTAAAGGTTCACAGACTATTACAAAAATCGTCGATGGCGAAACGATCGAAACGTCCCTCGATTTCGGCATGGGCGAACCAGCCAAAGGTTATTTTATCCTAAAAGAGATCTCGCCTAATCAAACCTCAGTGACTTGGGGTATTTCAGGAAAATCGCCCTATCCATGGAACTTTATGAATTTATTTATGAATATGAACAAAGATTTCGATCAAGGGTTGAAGAATCTAAAAAATAGACTAAAATAGAGACTATACAAAGTAAAAAACGGTGATTAAAATAAACTTTACTTTAACCACCGTTTCTTATTTTTAAAATGAACAAAATTTATCTTCTGCGCATTAAAATTCGTAGAATGTACCAAAATAGCAACATTATTGATGAAAATAGCTGTAGGGCCGCCCCAACGTATTGTTCGTTGCCGTAACTATACTTCAGATTTTGAGTTTGATAGAGTATGCTTCCGGAAGCAAGTGCAATCATTGCAACCGAGAACCATAATCCAAGTTCAAAACCAAAAATAGCTCCAGCGACAATTGCCCCCAAGGATAAGAAGCCCCCAATTACCAGGATATTCCTGAGAAATGAAAAATCTTTATTGGATACAAATGCAACGACAGTAAGCCCAGTAAACAATGCCAAAGTCATTATACTTGCTTGATAAATGACACTAATTCCTTCGGTCATAAACACCGCCATAAAAATCATCGGCAGGAAGATGATTGCTTCCAGTACAATATAGAAAGCTAGTCCTAGATACTGGGTTTGACGGCTTTGCGAAAGTGTCCATCTTGATGAAAGTGTGGACCCTAACCACAAACATCCCAATAAAAACAACCAAATAAATTTTCCGCTAACCATCCAAACGATAAAATCATAAGGGATCAATTTGATCAGCAAAGTTTCCAAAACGATAAATGCTAAAATCGAAAGCGCAACATGAAGATAAGTTTTTTTATAAAACACTCCCCTTTCAGCGTCATCATTGATAAGAACGTACTCTTGTGATTCCATAAAACAAATACGATTGATTAAATAACGATTAAAAATAAGCATTAATTCTATTTCCACAAGAAAGAAGTTTGCATAGGCTTATAAAAAAAGAACCCCGCCTAGCGGGGTCCATTCAAACAAACAACTTATTTCCAGCCTCCTCCCAAATCTTTATAGATATTGACAACAGCATTGAGCTGCTGCTTCTTCGTTTCTATCAATTCAAGTTTCGAATCCAGCACATCGCGTTGTGTCATTAAAACCTCCATATAGTCTGCCCTCGCTGATTTAAAGAGATCATTGGACACAGACACGGAATTATTCAGAACCTCAACTTCTTTTGTTTTGAAATCGTAGCTGCGCCCTAGGTTTTCAATATTAGAAAGTTGTGTAGAGACTTCTAAGTAAGCATTCAGAATTGTCTTCTCGTAATTATATACCGCCTGTATTTGTTTCGCGTTGGCCGTATTAAATTCCGCTTTAAGCCCATTTTTATTTATCAATGGCGCTGCAAGCTCCCCTATTAGATTATATAAAACTGATTCAGGCATCTTAAATAGATAGGAAGGCTTGAATGCCTGTAAACCCAAAGCCGCCGAAATCTCCAAAGAAGGATAAAACTCTTTCCGCGCGATCTGTACGTCCAACTTCGCGGCAGCGAGCTCATACTCTGCCTCACGAATATCAGGTCTATTGCTCAGTAATTGGCTCGGTATACCTGTTTGAACCTTCGCCGGGATCAAATCGACAAAATTGCTTTTGTCGCGTTTGATCTCTTGTGGAAAACGCCCCAACAGAAAATTAATACGGTTTTCAGTTTCTTTGATCTGCTGCCTCGTCTCAAATTCCATACCTTTGGTTTTCAACACTTCAGCCTCAAACTTTTGAACCGCCAGTTCTGTTACACGAGCAGCCTGTTTCTGCAACCGGATTACCGCAAGCGCATTGTCCTGTAGCTCGATATTCTGTTTGATAATGGTCAACTGATTGTCCAATGCCAATAATTCATAATACGAACGGGCAACCTCGGCAATGAGGCTACTCAAGACAAAATTTTTCCCCTCTACAGTAGCAAGATAGCGGTTGAGTGCGGCTTGCTCGGAGTCCTTAAGTTTTTTCCAAACGTCGATTTCCCAACTTGCATACGCACCAATTGTCAAATCTCCCAGTGGATCCGGCATTTCCTTTCCAGGAGCAATTTCTGTACTGGCATCACCCGCCCCCTGACTGGTATATCGTCCAACTTTTTCAACACCTCCTCCGGCACGTAAACCAACGGTAGGTTTCAACGCCCCTTTTCGTAAAAGAATATCGTTTTTTGCAATTGCCAACTCCTGCAAAGTAACATTCAGTTCCTGATTGTTTTTCAAAGCTGTATCTATTAATACAACTAGATTTGGATCAGTAAAAAATTCACGCCACTTAACCGATGCTGAATTCGTTGTGTCAGATTTATCTACGTCTGTAAATTGCTGCGGAACAAATTTATTCTCCTGTATTTGTGTCGCTTTCGGAACCTTACATCCCGTCACTGCTGCTGAAAGCGAAAATGCAATGACCCATTGTATTTTTCTGCGATTAGTCATTATTATCAAGTTCTTCAGTTAATGGATTTTCATCCTCGTGTTTAATAAGCTTACGTCTAGAGGCAATAGTTCCAAAGATATAGTACAAGCCTGGTATCACTAAAATACCGAACACTGTTCCAAACAACATACCTCCCGCTGCTGCTGTACCGATCGTACGGTTACCTATCGCCCCAGGACCAGATGCCATAACTAAAGGAATCAACCCGGCGATAAAGGCGAAAGATGTCATCAAGATAGGTCTAAACCTTACTTTTGCACCGTCCAAGGCAGCTTCGATGATACTCAATCCTTGCGAATGCCGCTGAGCGGCAAACTCAACAATCAACACGGCATTTTTGCCAAGTAGACCTATGAGCATGACCAAAGCGACCTGTGCATAAATGTTGTTTTCCAATCCCAATAACTTCAATAGTAGAAAGGCACCGAAGATCCCGATTGGTAAAGAAAGCAACACCGCAAAAGGCATAATAAAGCTTTCATATTGTGCGGAAAGTATCAAATAAACGAAACCAAGACAAATTAAGAAGATATAAATCGCCTGATTTCCGCGCCCTACCTGATCCTTGGAGATACCAGCCCAATCAATACCATAGCCCCGAGGCAAAGTTTTAGCGGCGACTTCATTAATCACCTGAATTGCTTCACCACTACTGTAACCCGGTGCGGCAGAGCCTGAGATTTCGGACGCCATATACATATTGTGTCGGGTGATCTCAGAAAGACCGTAAACCTTTTCCATATGCATAAATGCTGAAAATGGAACCATCTCATCTTTTTCATTCTTCACGTATAGCTTTAAGATATCTTCCGGCAAAGCCCTGTATTGCGGCAAAGCCTGAACCATAACTTTATATTGGCGGTCATACTTAATGAAGTTCGTTTCGTAATTACTACCAACCAAAGTCGAAAGCGTATTCAGTGCATTATCAATAGTAACCCCCTTCTGTTGCGCCAGATCATTGTCTATATGCAACATATACTGTGGGAAACTCGCACTGTAGAAGGTAAATACGGATGATAATTCAGGTCTCTTATTCAACTCACGCACAAAATCCCTACTTACCGTTTCCATTTTCTTGTAGTCACCAGAACCGGCTTTGTCCAGAAGACGAAGCTCAAATCCACCCGCGGCACCATAGCCCGGTACGGCCGGTGGTTGGAAAAATTCGATAGACGCCCCTGGGATATTTTTGGCAGCAGCCTCTAGTTGCTCAATAATCTCTTGCGAGGATTCTTTACGTTCTTCCCAGCTTTTCAAGTTGATCAAACAAGTACCTGTATTTGCTCCAGTTCCTTCAGTCAGGATTTCATAACCAGCTAACGACGATACCGATTGTACACCATCAATGTTTTCAGCTTCTTTTTGCAATGTTTGGGCCGCTAGATTGGTTCTTTCCAATGTCGACCCTGGCGGCGTTTGAATAATAGCATAAATCATCCCCTGGTCTTCATTGGGGATAAAACCTGCAGGAACAGCATTATTCAAAAAATAGGCTCCAATACAAAAACCTATCAATACTAAAAATGTAAACACCCGTTTATCCACTATCCCTTTCAACAAGTAAACATATTTGTTGGACATCTTATCAAACAATCTATTGAAAGAATCAAGAAACTTATCGATAATGGATTTCTTTCTTGGCTTGCCATGATTATTCTTCAGCATGATCGCACATAATGCTGGAGTCAGTGTCAATGCCACAACACCCGATAAGATGATTGATGTTGCCATGGTAATGGAAAACTGCCGATAGAATATCCCTACTGGACCAGACATAAAGGCAACGGGGATAAAAACCGCCGCCATAAGGAATGTGATCGCAACAATGGCACCGCTGATTTCATGCATCGCTTTTTTGGTCGCCTTATAAGCCGAAATATGAAGCTCTTCCATTTTGGCATGGACAGCTTCAATAACCACAATCGCATCATCCACAACCACACCAATGGCAAGCACCAATGCAAATAGGGTGATCAAGTTGATGGTAATTCCAAAAAACTGCATGAACAAAAACGATCCCACCAATGAAACCGGCACTGCAATAGTTGGAATCAACGTCGAGCGCCAATCTCCTAAGAATAGAAAAACGACAATAGCAACAAGCACAAATGCTTCCAATAAAGTATGGACTACTTTTTCCATGGATGCATCCAAAAATTTTGAAACGTCATAGCTAATTTCGTAATCCAGCCCTTTAGGAAAAGATGCCTTCAATTCCTTCATTTTGCTTTTAACGTCTTGGATTACCTGAGAAGCATTACTTCCATAGGATTGTTTTAAGACAATCGCTGCGGATGGTTTTCCATTCAGTGTAGAATAGATATCATACATCGCTGAACCGAATTTGATGTCCGCAACATCTTTTAAGCGTAACATTTCACCATTTTCACCCGCACGTAATACGATATTGCCATAACCTTCAGTTGTCGTAAAACGTCCCGGGTATTTCAATACATATTCGAAAGATTGGGAGGTCATACCAGACGACTCGCCGGCTTTACCTGGTGAAGCTTCCAAACTCTGCTCTGATAAGGCTTTCATCACCTCTTCTGCAGAAATCTTGTAAGCTGTCATACGATCTGGTTTCAACCAAATACGCATCGCTAATTCGCGCGTTCCAAGAATATTAGCTACCCCAACACCGTCTACACGACGTAATTCGGATACAATATTCATGTCCGCATAGTTATACATAAAGTTTCCATCAAGCTCTTTGTCTTTGCTATAGAGATTGATGTACATGAGCATATTGGATTCTTCACGTGTAATCTTCACCCCCTCACGTACCACAATTGGAGGAAGCTTATTGACCACAGAAGCCACACGGTTCTGCACATTTAACGAAGCCTGATTCGGATCTGTTCCTAGGTTGAATACCACCTGGATACTTGCTTCCCCGTCGTTACCGGCATCAGAAGCCATGTATTTCATGCCCGGAACCCCATTTATCGCCCGCTCTAGCGGTATGATAACTGATTTAATCATCAACTCACCATTTGCTCCAGGATACTCGGCAGTGATATTCACCTTCGGTGGCGATATAGATGGAAATTGTGTTACAGGAAGCTGTACCATAGAAAGCACACCCAAAAACACAATGATCAGTGATATAACGATCGAAAGTACTGGTCTATTTATAAAACGACTAAACATAGTAATTTAAGTGTAAGGGGTCTATTCTGTTTTTAACTTCAAATTTGAAATGGCGTCTTTAGGTTGCACAAAGCTGTAGCTGATTTTATCATCCTCTTTCGCTTTCTGAATACCATCCAACAAAAATTTATCATCTTTTTGAAGTCCGCTCGTTACCACATACAGATCTGGTAGGGAGTTACCAATTGTGATATGACGAGCTTTTAATTTGCCATCCTTATCGACTACATACACATATTTACGGTCCTGCATTTCGTATGTCGCTTTCTGTGGAATAATTAAAACCTGTTTCAACGGAAAGTTCATCACCACTTTGCCACTCTCGCCATGTTTTAATAGACGGTTTGGGTTGGGAAATTTCGCTCTAAAAGCAATATTTCCTGTTTCACTGTTAAATTCACTTTCTATGGTCTCTACAAGACCATTTTGAGCAAATAGCTCATTATTGGCAAGTAAGAGGCCCACATGGGTATCCCCGCGTTTACTCACGTTAGTTTGATAACTTAAATATTCTGGTTCGGAAACATTGAAATAAACCAACATCTCACTATTATCGGACAGACTTGTCAATAATTCGCCTTCATCCACCAAACTTCCCAATTTCAATGGAATCCGATCAATCGTTCCATCAAAAGGTGCCCTGATTTCTGTAAAGGAGAGATGTAATTTTGCAATCGCTGCCTCAGCTTTGGCTTGCTCAAGCTTCGCTTTAGCCATAGCGAGTTCGTTGGGCGATACAACATTTTTATCAGCTAATGTTTTTGTATTTTGAACTTCAATTTCCGCTACATTAACTTCTGCAGAAGATTTGCGGTATTCGGCCTCATACATCTTCGGCATAATCCGAAAAAGTAGTTGCCCTTTATGGACAAATTGTCCTTCATCCACGAAAATCTGCTCAAGATAGCCCTTCTCTTGAGCCCGAAGCTCAATATTTCGGAAAGATCTAATCTGGGAGACAAAATCCTTACGGATAGTTGTATCCATTTGTACCGGAGAGGTCGCTGTAAATTTCTCTTTTTCTTCCTTTTCTTCCTTTTTGGAAGTACACCCGATTTGGCATAAGCTAATAGCCAAACTAGCGAGCATAAATACTCTTTTCATTTGTAAGCGTCTAATTAAAAAAATAAGTTTGATTGTTTGTTGTGCTGGTTGGTGAAATAACCTCTACTTTGGCTTATGGTCCTTCCGACTTGTTAATAGATTGTACAAATCGATTACAACTCAATGGAGCATCCCTTAAGATATCCACCAAAGCATATGAAATTTCGAAGGGTATGTTTTAGATTCTCCAGTTTTGTTGAAGAACATATCTTTGAGGGAAAAGATAGGCTATGAAATTGCAAAAAGGAATCTTCTTTGCAAATCGAAAAACAAAAACAAAAAGGACAATTGCAAAAAGCAGCAGCGCAACAAATTGAGACGTTACCTGCAAATCCTTAGTCAATTGAAAATTCTCGGCATCAAACTCCTCTATAACGGGATTATCACTGTGTATATTACCATAAAATAGCGGATCTATGTGATCAACCGATGCATCAATATACTTCTGCACATCAGCATGATTATGCTGAAACATAAAACTAACAGCTGGTCGATCGGATTCAATGAGCACAGCATGGCTATTACTGCTTCTGATAAATAAGAAGCATAGGAAAAGGAGTATGGTAATAACCGCTTTCATTGCGGAGCAAATATACTAGCGTACAAATAATTTTAACGATCTTTAACACATTTTAACAAAACAATTACAATCCGCTGATTTCCGCTAGAAAAGTGATAATTGCAAACCCCTTCCTTTTGTTCTCAAAGGTTCTGCATCTCCAAAGACTGTTCTGCCCCCATACTTCCAAGAATCCCTTCGTTCCTCCGCTATAATCTGTTGAATATCAAACTGAGGCTGAAAATCTTTTTCGCTATCCAGCACGATCTGGTGCAACTTGGCGATTGATTTTAATTTTTCACCATAACCCAGTTTAGATTTTTCAACACCTTTTTGTAAAATCTGAATGCTCTCATCGTAAATGGTTAATGGAACCGGAAAAGGATGTCCATCTTTTCCGCCATGAGCAAACGAAAATCGTGCGGGGTCGTTGAACCGTGAAGGAGCTCCATGGATCACCTCACTAACCAAGGCCAATGACTGTAACGTGCGGGGACCAACTCCTTTTAAAAGCAGTAGGTCTTCAAAATGGCTTGGTTGACTTTCTCGGGCGACGTACAACATCGCCCCCAACCTCTTCAAGTCAACATCTGCAGCACGTACATCGTGATGAGATGGCATAATAAGTTTAGCGAAATCTTGCATTACTTTAGTTGAATCCTCTCCCACTATAGTCATAATACCTGCTCTATTGGCTGCCGCTTCTGCAGCTGTCAAGTTAAGGATTATACCTTGCGAAGGCCCACTGATACCAGCATGAGGTTCTTCAACGAACGATTTGACCTTTTCAGAATGCCAATGGTAGCGACGAGCAGTCCCATCCTTTTCATGCATACCTTGCTGGACAACAGACCAATTACCACGATCTGTTACGATAAAATTATGTAAATACAGTTGGTAACCATCTTGAATGGCTGTGTTATCCACTTTAGCGACAAGCTTACTGCTGCGAATCAAGCCGTTGCCATCCAACCCAATTCGATCTGACAACTGAAGTAGTTCCTGTGGAGTTTGCATAGACAATTTGCCTTTCCCCCCACAGATATAAAGCCCCAGCGACTTCGCATCTGGATTAATAGCGCGTTTTAATGCCCCCATAACAGCTGTTGTGATCCCTGAAGAATGCCAATCCATCCCGAGCACGGCACCAAAACTCTGAAACCAGAATGGATCCGCCAGTCTTCTTAAAACTTCATCTTTACCATAATCCATTAGGATAACTTCAACTATTGAACGACCTAGGGAAGCCATACGTTCGTAAAGCCACGCTGGTACTTTTCCATAGTGTAATGGGAGATCTGCAGTGCCGGACCGTTTCATTGTAAACTAAATATATTAGCACAAATCTATCTTTTTTTTGCGAAAATAAAAAGGCTAGAATCCATCTAGCCTTTTTATTTTAAGATCAATCTATTCATAAGACATAAGCATATATAGCTTACCCTATGTCAAAACCCGTTTATTTGCCCGTTAACGCTGATAACAATCCAGCTCGGAATGAAGGATCTTTTTCAGAAAACTCAATAGAATGCTTATACGTGTCTACATTAAAGAAGAGCTCCGCTGGAGCAGCTTTTTTATTGTCCAAAAATAGTTTAAAGCTATATGCTGTTTTTTTGGACAAGTCAGCATTCACCTTATTGGATGAAAACACATTCGGAAGAATTACATCTTTTGTAAAAGAATCCGTTGTAGGAGTCTGAAATAAGTCACCTAACGCCTTAATTAAATTGTCGGACTGTTGACCCGATGACGAGATTCTAATTTTACCTTTGGTAAAACCGACGTCATCACTCGGCTTGCCATCTATTATACCTGCGGGTATAAAATCTACAACCTCAAACTTCGCTCCTACAGTATCTTGTTTGTAAAGAGATTTTGTGATATAGATCCGACTTGAATCGGTTAAGATCTCATCTGTGATACGTAGAAAAAAGTTCTTCTTTTCTGCACCCGGTGTACCATTCGTAAATTGTTCGATTTTTACACCTTCAATTTTGTTAACCGTTGTTGTATCACTTCCATCAGTTTTCTTTTGATTGGAATTTCCGCAACTAGCCATCAGCACCGTAGCGGTTGCAAGAAATGCTATAGATTGAATCTTGTACATATTGAATTGTTTGTTATCAGTTATTAATGAATATTGCTCTTATAATATTACCATTATTACTGATAACAAACAACTATTATCAATGTTTTTATTTTATTTCAATAAAGCATCGTATAAAATTTCCACAGGATGATAAGATTTTCTTCCTACACCATCTTTAATCTGATGCCTACAGGAAGTACCCGCCGCAGCAATTAAAGTATCGGATGATGTTTTACGTATGGTTGGTAACAAAACCAGCTCGGCCACTTTCATCGAAACATCATAATGTTCAGCCTCATAACCAAATGACCCTGCCATACCACAACAGCCCGAAGGAATAGTTTCTACGCTAAAGTTCGTTGGAAATGATAGAACCTGTTCTGTCACAGTCACGAGGTGAAAAGCCTTTTGGTAACAGTGACCATGCAGCTTTATCTTTTTTGTTGTTCCAGTAAACTGTTCCGGATGAATACGTCCTGCCTTCATTTCAGTCAACAGAAATTCGTCAATCATCAACGCATTTTTGGCTACTTTTTGTGCGTCAACTCGTAAATCATCGTCTACTAAACTTAAATACTCGTCTCTAAATGTAATTATCCCTGATGGTTCAACACCTAAAAGTGGCGTATCATCCGTAATTAATCCCTTTAAGAAATGGATATTTTGATTGGCAATCTTCTTTGCTTCTTTCACAAACCCTTTGGAAAGATAAGTGCGCCCACTTTGCACATGTTTTGGAATGACTACTTCATACCCCAATGCCGTCAATAATTTGTACGCTGTAATACCGATCTCTGCATCATTATATTCGGTAAACTCATCCGAAAAAAGGTAAACACGACGCTTGGCATCACTTACCGCCGCTTGTTTTTTTACCCATTGGGTTAAGGTCGTTCCATTGACTGTTGGCAAGGAACGCTTTGGCGCAAATCCTACTGTTTTTTTGACCATTCCTGACAAGAAATCATTTTTGACCACAAAATTATAAAGAGGTGCAACCCACGATCCGAGTTTCTGAGACTGGGTGAAATTAGCGATTAATTTTGTTCTAAATCCCGCACCATGCTCATCATAATAGTGCTGCAAAAATTCGGCTTTCATTTTGGCTACATCCACACTGGAAGGACACTCCGTTTTACAGCCTTTGCAGCTTAAACAGAGGTCCATGACTTCCTTGATCTCTTCATGATCAAAACGATTTTTCTTTGTGGAATTTGTTAAAAACTGACGCAGCATATTTGCCCGCGCCCGTGTTGTATCTTTTTCATCGCGCGTAGCCATAAACGACGGACACATTGTTCCACCGGTAATTTCAGTCTTGCGGCAATCTCCCGAACCTGAACATTTCTCCGCCAACCGAAGGATAGACTCATCTTTAGAAAAATCGAAGTAGGTCTTTATTGCTGTTCGGTTGCTATCGTTGTCATAACGCAGATGAGAATCCATTGGCGGTGTGTTGACAATCTTATTTGCATTAAAAACACCCTGTGGATCAAAGATGGATTTTACATCTTCAAGTAATTTGTAAACTTTTTCACCAAGCACTTTGCCAATAAACTCTCCGCGTAGGCGACCATCACCGTGCTCTCCACTTAGCGAACCGTTATATTTTAATACAAGATCACTCGCTTTTTCGAGGATTGAACGAAAAGTACGTTTCCCCGCTGCAGTTTTCAGATTTACAAAGGGTTCGATATGTAGCTCTCCAGCTCCTGCATGCGCATAATAAGATGCATGTACTCCCTCTTCTATCAAAAGCTTTTGAATATCACTCACGTAAGCAGGTAGGTCCTCAGGTGAAACAGCACAATCTTCAATCAAATTTACAGGCTGACTGTCCCCAGGCAAATTACGGATTAAACCAAGTCCTGCTTTGCGCACATCCCAAACTAAATTCGTCTGTTCAATACCGGTAATATAAGGATAGGCATATCCTAAGCCACGGGCAATTAGATCCGCTTTCAAGGCCATCGCTTTCGATTCTGTTTCAGCTGCTGTCTGCCCCCTAAACTCAACAATCAATAAAGCCTGGGGATCACCCTCAATAAAAAAACGATTATACTTATAGGTTGGATGCCCAACCGTGAAATCCATGATGTATTTGTCTACCAGTTCAGATGCTTCTGGCTTATGCTCCAGGGCAATCACGTTGCCATGCATACACTCCACCATATCTGCAAAGTGAACACAGAGTAAACCTAGTTCTTGAGGTGGTAAGGACATCAGTTTGAGTTTCGCTTCTGTAACGATAGCCAAAGTTCCCTCGGATCCCGCTAATAAATTACACATATTGAAAGGGGCCGAACGATCAGCAAGAATATCCAATGCATAACCGGTATTTCTTCTTGTGATGGATCGTTTGGGGTAGCCCGCTTCTATGGCACTTAAATGTTGTGGATCTGTCAATAATTCATTCATATTGCGATAGATATCGCCCTCACGACCAGCTAATAATAATTTCTTAAAATATGCTGCTTCATCAATCGCCTCAAAAGTCACTTCAGAACAGTCGTCCAAAAGTACGTTGGCCGAAATCAAATTGTGCCGTGTATCTCCCCAGACAATTGAATGCAAACCCGAAGAGTTATTACCAATCATTCCGCCAACCATGGCACGGCTTGCCGTCGAAGTTTCAGGCCCAAACATCAGTCCGAATGGTTTAAGATAACTATTTAAGTCGTCACGGATCACGCCTGGTTGCACCCGAACCCACTGCTCTTCGACATTAAGTTCAATAATACCGTTAAAATGACGAGAAATATCCATAATAATACCATGGCCTACAACCTGTCCCGCCAAAGAGGTACCAGCAGTACGTGGTATTATAGTTATCCTATGCTGCTGCGCAAAATCAATTAATTTTTTAATGTCATCAATATCAGCTGGTATTGCTACAGCCAACGGCTTTTCCTGATAAACAGACGCATCGGTCGAATAGGCAAGCAACATTGTTTGATCCTTGGTTTCATTGGTATAAAAGAGCTCCCCCTTGAGTTGAGACGCTAATAAGGCTAATTGATTTTGATCTTTCACTTAATCTGCATTTAATGTATGAAACAAATTTAGTCAAATTTATGCATCGGAAAAAGAGATGAATGCAAGAAACGCACAAATCAAAAACAAAAAAACGCATAAAAACGCAAAACAGGGTAATTTACCACAAAAGTCAATTTTATTTCGTTCCTTCAAACAATGCGTGTATTTTTGTGGCGCTACATCATTTAGTTAACGATTGATATCTTCCTTATATGCGTAATCTATTCCTTCGCTATACGCTTCATTCTGATTTTATTATATACACCATTCGGGTATTGATTGGCTTCCTTATAGGTTACCCACTCTTTGTATCCTTTCCCCAGTATTCTGTTTCTTGGACACTCATATCGATTATACTGGTCATTTCGCCACAAGAGAATGAATCAAAAAAAATAGCTATCGATCGCGCTAAATCCAATTTTATAGGTTCGGCAATTGGGCTTAGTTTATATTTTGTACCTATTTCACAACTGTACGCCATGATTATCGGCATTGTCGCGTCGTTGATTACATGTAAGCTACTCAACATCATGGCTGTGGCGCGAACATCTATGGTCGCACTAATTATCGTCTACCTTCATGAACAGCAAAGCCGCTCCTACTTCGCCGCCTTGGATCGCTTTGGCTGTGTCTGTCTAGGTTGTCTGATTGGATTGGGGGTCATCCTGTCTACAAGAAATATTATTCTGAAATTAAGAAAAAGGTATAATTGTTGAATTATATCGCTAGGCAACCTAAAAAGCAATATACTTACTTTCAGTACCATAACCCAGATGGTTAAGATTTCTTTACAATGAATTCGAATAAAATTCACATATCGTTCCGCTTTATCAGAATAATATTCAGAATTGTATAAATAATTTTGAATATTATGCTTTTTTACCTACCTTTGCAGTCGAAATGACAAAAGTAGAATATAATTTAGACCAAGTCGACTATAAAATCTTGCGCTTAATGCAGGATAATGGACGGATCAACAATGCTGATATCGCAAGAGAATTAGGCATGGCACCATCAGCAATCCTGGAGCGCGTAAAGAAGCTTGAGCAAAAAGATGTGATTTTAAAATATAGTGCCAAGATCAATCCTGCCGCGGTCGATCAGAAACTTTTATCGTTTATTTTTATCAAAGCCAATGATATTATTGGCGAACAGGGTGTAGGGTTGGCACTTGCCGAAATCCCTGAAGTTCAAGAAGTACATGATATTGCAGGTGATGATGGTTACCTTATTAAAGTAAGAACTGCAGATTCTACAGGTTTAGTGGATCTCATGCGGAATACATTAAGTAAAGTTGAAGGTATTATTTCAACGCGAACAACAATTGTACTTCAGACAGTCAAGGAAGATCAGCAGGTTGTGATACCTGAGTAATAGAAAGGAGGTTTAATTATGTTGCAAGGACAAAAAAAGGCAGCTAGTCCAGTAATGGTTGTTGTTGCTTATTTCATTATTTATGTGGTATGGGGCTCTACCTTTTTCTTTATAGAAAAAGCATTACATAGTTTCCCCCCATTTATTTTGGGTTCGTTTCGATTTGTTGCAGCCAGTGCAATCCTAATGACATATTGCGCCATAAAAGGATATAAATTATTTAACAAGCGCTCTATTCAGGAGGCCGCAATCGTAGGTTTTTTATTGCTCTTTGTCGATATGGCAGGGGTTATCTGGGCGGAGCAATATGTATCTGGTGGTGTTGCCGCTATTATTGCTGCTGCTGCTGCAATCTGGTTTATATTATTGGACAAACCAAAATGGAAAGAAAACTTTAGCAGCATTAGCACAGTTGCCGGCGTAGCATTAGGTTTCTGTGGTGTTGTGATGCTATTTGCTGAACAGATCATGGCGACCAATGACAATACAGATGGCACCCTTAAGGTGATTGCCTTATCGATTTTAGTATTGGGTTCTATCGCTTGGACTGTAGGTTCATTGATTTCCAAGTATTTTAAAAAATCTGAAAAAGAAGAAAAAGAGGATCTACATGTTATGGTGAAGACCGCGTGGCAAATGGTTACCGCAGGTGTACTCTTTAATATCACGGCGCTTTTTACCGGCGAATATGCGTCATTTACACTGCGTAGTGTGGCGCCTGTAGACTGGTTCAATTTGGGGTATTTAATTACATTTGGCTCAATTCTTGCTTTTAGCTCTTATATTTGGTTATTGCAGGTGCGTCCAGCAATGGAAGTAAGTACCTATGCGTATGTGAACCCAATTATTGCACTTATTTTAAGTCATTTTTTCACTTCGCACGTGGTAACCTCCTTGCAAATTGTCGGTTTAGCCGTTATTCTATTTTCAGTCTTGTTGATGAACTGGAAAGCGTATCGCACCAAACTGTCATCGCGCAGCAAAAGGAAAAAGATCCTCCAACAAGGTAATAAGCTGGAGAACTTGAAAACAGAGGATCGCCAAATGGATGCCAATACTATTCCTGACACGGAATTGGTTCACTAGGTTGTTATTTTTCTAATTATATGGACAAAGCTTAATGTGTAACAATGTTAAGCTTTTGTTGTTTTTAAAAATTAGCTAACATTGGATAAGATTTGTTCATATATAATTGGCTAACTTTGCAAAGTATTTGGTTAAATTAAAAAGAATGAATATATCGAAGCAAATTGCCTTTATTGGTAGCCTTGGTGTCGCTTCGCTTTTGATGGTTACAGGTTGTACAAAACAGCTCCATCCAACGCAAAAAGATTTCCAACAATATCATATCAATAGCGATATGCAAGCTGATCCTGCAGTCGTATCAATCTACGAGCCCTTCAAACACAAAATGGAAGCGGAAATGAACCGTGTGATTGGACATGCGGACAAGGCATTGACAAAAGAGAAAACAGCGGAAACATTAATGGGCAACTTTTTTTGTGAAGCCTTGTTGTGGATGAGTGAACATAATGCCCATAATCCTGCGGATTTAGCGTTCGCAACAAAGGGCGGAATTCGCAATGATCTTAAAGCGGGCGATATTACCGTAGGACATATTTTCGAGGTTATGCCCTTTGAGAATACATTGACCATCCTTGAACTTAAAGGTAGTCAAATTCGTCAGCTTGCTGACTATATTGCAACAACACATGGTCAACCTATTGCTGGAATGACTTTGACAATTACAGGCAACAAAGTTCAGGACATCAAGATCAAAGGTCAAGCTATTGAAGACGATAAGTTATATAAACTAGTGACCTATGATTATCTTGCCAATGGTGGTGACAACCTTACCCTGTTGACACAACCTGTATCGCGGGCAGATTATCCGCAACGTATGCGTGAAGGTTTGATTGAATATGTGAGTGAATTAACGAAAGAAGGCAAAAAAGTAAATGCAGAATTAGATGGAAGAATTAAAATCAATTAACCGAAGATCATTTATCAAGCAAGTTGGTGGATTTTCTGCTGCAGTTGCTTTGGGATCACTTCCTTTTCAAGTCGACGCGAAGAGCAAAAAGGTAAAGCTTACAATTTTACATACCAACGATGTTCATAGCCGTATTGAACCGTTTCCAATGGACGGCGGTAAATATCAGGGATTGGCTGGTGTTGCGCGCAGAAGTACACTTATCAATAAAATCCGCAAAGAAGAAGAACACCTTCTATTACTAGATGCAGGCGATATGTTTCAAGGTACCCCCTATTTTAATCTTTTTGGAGGAAAACTTGAACTTGATCTCATGACAAAGCTGGGTTATGATGCGGGAACATTCGGAAATCATGAATTTGACAATGGTCTTAACGGCCTTGTAAAGTACCTGGATCACGCTAAATTTCCTTTCTTAACGGCTAATTACGACTTCAAAGGGACTGTATTGGAGGGGAAAACCCAGGATTATACCATATTCCATAAAGGTGGAATAAAAATAGGTGTGTTTGGACTAGGGGTAGATATTGAAGGATTGGTTGACCCCAATAACCTCAAGGGAATGAAATATTTGGATCCTATTGAAGTATCCAACAAGGTGGTCCGCATATTGAAGGAAAAACACAAATGTGATTTGGTCATCTGTTTATCGCATTTAGGTTATCAATATGAAAACGATAAAGTATCGGATCTGATCCTTGCCGCTAAAACCTCGGACATCGACCTAATTATCGGCGGCCATACCCATACCTTCTTAAATGAACCAACACTGGTTACAAATTTAAAAGGAACAAAGACCGTTGTGAATCAAGTCGGTTTTGCCGGGATTAATCTAGGACGTATTGACTTTATTATGGAGCCGGGGTCTGAGAAGAAACAAATGGTCGCAAGTACCTATCAGGTCAATCCTACAATTCCAGAGTCCATATTGGCATAATATGATCTAATTTTAATAAATGCCAAGTTGACTAATCAATTTGGCATTTTTTTTACCAATACTACAAGAAGACGTATGAATTAAAAAACTTATACGATCTATACAAGCTGATTCATCATTTAATGAAAAGAATTTTATCGATATACCTCGACTCCTTCAAGGGACTGTCTCAAGCCGCATGGCTACTTGCCATAGTCATGCTTATTAATAGAATGGGAAGTATGGTGATTCCCTTTCTTGGACTCTACATGACCCAGGTTCTACATTTTGACATTAAACAAGTTGGTGTGGTATTGATGAGTTATGGATTCGGCTCCGTTTGTGGTTCCTATATAGGTGGCTGGCTGACTGACCGGATTGGTAGTTTCAAGGTTCAGTTCGGAAGTCTCGTATTAGCCGCTCCTTTATTCTTACTGATTCCACATTTCAAAGAGGTGCAGTCGTTATCCATCATGATTTTTACCTTAAGCTTAATCTTCGATGCCTTTAGACCTGCAAACTCGGTGTCAGTGGCGAGTTACGCTAAACCAGAAAATATCACGCGTGCTTTTTCATTGAATCGCTTAGCCATAAATTTGGGATTTTCAATCGGCCCAGCAGTTGCTGGATTTTTGGCCACCATCTCATTCAATTGGATCTTTTATGGAAATTCTTTTGCCGTCCTTTGCGCTGCAGTGATTTTCTTTGTCTTTTTTCATAAACGAGAAAAAAGAAGCGATATCAAATCAAAAAAAGAGATTATTCCTGAAAACGAATTGCCTCAAAAAAGACGAAATCCTTATACAGACCTGCCCTTTGTCTTATTCAATATCTTTTGTTGTATTTTCTCTTTTTGTTTCTTTCAGCTGATTACGACTTTACCACTTTTCTACCGTGAGGTTCATCATTTGAACGATCACCAAATCGGATTTCTACTCGGTTGGAGTGGTTTCGTTATTGTATTGCTGGAGATGTTTATCGTCCATATCGCTGAAAAAAGATTTTCGTTAATTAGCACGCTCGTCTTTGGAACATTTTTATGTGCCAGCTCTTATGCCATGCTAAATTTTACTGGCGGGCTCGGTTGGTTATATTTCACATTCTTTATTTTTGGTCTCGGCGAAATGCTGACATTACCTTTTATGGCAACGGTTTCTGTTAACCGCTCGACACCCAAAACACAAGGAGCATACATGGGCTTCAATTCCCTTGCTTTTTCAGCTGCAAATATATTTTCACCACTTTTAGGGACAAGCATAGTCGACTCCTTTGGTTTTACAACACTATGGTGGGCAACTGCATTGACCCTATCTGCAACGGCAATCGGGTTCTATTTGGTTCTGAAATGGATGAAATAGTATAAACTAAATAAACAAAAAGCGGGTGTATTTAATTTTAAATACACCCGCTTTTTGTAAAATGATTGATAACCTACCAAATTTTGATACGTTTATCGACCGGAACAAACATTTTGTCGCCGTTCTTTGTATCCCAAGCTTTATGGAAAGCATCCAGGTTAATGATCGGCGCAAAAGCGCGGTACTGTGCCGGAGAATGTGGGTCAGTTTTCACTTGATTGACCACAAACTCGTCTGTAGTCTTCGTTCTCCATATCGTTGCCCAGGAAAGGAAAAAGCGCTGGTCCTGCGTAAAACCATCTATTAATCCAGGATTTCCCTTATCTTTCAGATAAAGTTGCAATGCATCAAAAGCAACTGATGAGCCTCCCAAATCCCCAATATTCTCCCCTAATGTAAAGCGACCGTTCACAAAAACGCCCGGTACAGGCTCATAGGATTCAAATTGACGTACCAAAGCATCAGCCGCTGCTTCAAATTTCGCCTTATCACCATCGCTCCACCAGTTGTTCAGGTTTCCATTTCCATCATATTTAGCACCCTGGTCGTCAAATCCATGCGAAAGTTCATGACCAATTACCGCACCGATACCACCAAAATTAACTGCAGCATCAGCCTTATAATCATAGAATGGCGGCTGAAGAATCGCTGCCGGAAAGACGATCTCGTTAAACAATGGGCTATAATAAGCGTTCACAGTCTGCGGAGTCATCCCCCATTCAGATTTGTCAACTGGCTTATCTTGCTTCGCCAAATTTTGGTAAAATGCCCATTTACTCGAAGCCAATACATTTTCATATAACGATGTACCAACATCAAGTTTGCTATAATCTTTCCATTTATCCGGATAGCCAATTTTAACTTTAAACTTAGCCAGTTTGTCCAATGCCTTTACTTTCGTTTCATCCGACATCCAAGTTAATCCCTTGATATGCTGCCCGAAAGATTTAACAAGATAGCTTACAAGTTCTTCAGCTTCAGCTTTGGCCTTCGGAGGGAAGTTTTCTTTCACATATAATTTCCCTAATAATTCTCCTGCGATCGAATTGACAAATTCCACACCACGCTTATCTAAAGCACGCTGCTCCTTTTGTCCTTTTAACTTACGACCCCAGAAGTCAAAATACAGATCATTCAACTCCTGTGTGGTATATGACGCTGCATTATTTAAGATATGAAATGTCAATATCTCCTTGATTGCAGGTAGGTTTTCAGGACTGAAAACTCGATCCAAATTTTCATAATACTTTATTTCCGGCACAATAACAGTATCAGCCTTAAAACCGACATCCTTTAGGTACTTTGCAATATCGATGTTTTTCACCATCGTTTTTAGATCAGCTACAGCGATCGGATTATATCGACCATTAGCATCACGTGATTGCTCAACAGTTTTAAGGTTTGCCGCTATCTGTTTTTCAAAGGCAACAATTTTTGGACCTTTTAAATCCTTCGTAACCTGGCCCGATTTAGCATAAAGTGCAGAAATATAATTTGAATAGTCAGTTAACGTTTCTTCGTTCTTCTTATCTTTTACTTGATAATAAGAACGTCCCAACCCTAGACTTCCGCCGCCGAGGTATACCGTATTGACATCGGAATTTTTAAGATGCGCATATACATAGCCACTAAAAAAAGGATTTCCACCAATGGGTGCTACCTCAACAAGATATTTATATAAATCATCGAAATTCTTAATTGCAGCAATTTTAGTGAGATAAGGTTTAACAGGCGCTAAACCAAGTTTATTACGTGTTTTCATATCCACAAATGATTTATACAAATCACCTATTTTCTGATTGTCTGTACCCTTTTGGAACTGTCCAGATAATGATTCTTGCAAAACCTTCAAAGTAGCAATATCGGTATTTTCACGCAATTCGTCGAAAGAACCCCACCGTGCTTTATCGGAAGGTATTTTAACTGTTTTCATCCATTGCCCGTTCACAAAATTATAAAAGTCATCTTGAGGACGAACACTTTTATCCATGTAACTCACATTGATTGCATTGTTTTGCGCATGACCTGCTAACGAGCCGCAGGCTAACAAGGCAGCTAAAAGTAGATTTTTCTTCATATAAAAATTTAGTTTGTTTATCGCTATACACAAACTTAAGAAAAGTTCTTCTATTGTTGATGCAACAAATATGGTTCTAATGACAACCAAAATTAAGAAGCATAGCTAGGTCTATGCTTTATTGCGGGTTGATTTACGTAGTACAAGGATAAAAATCAGTAAGAATAAGGCAATACCTGCGATCCAGATCCACGGATTAGCATACCATAAAGTACCATTCGCTTCTTTGAGTTTTTGATTTTCTTCTAGCGTAACCTGTGCTTTCAATAAAAAAAATGAAAGAACAGAACAAACTAGTAAAGCAGTCTTTTTCATATTTAATCACTTAACATGAATAGAATGCTTTTTTAGCCGTTTTTGTTTGAAATGAATTAAATTATCCTTGTTTGATTTCGCCTAAGTAAACCACATCTTTTAGATCAAAAGGAGTTTCTTGATACACGAAGTAATTCAACCAATTATTGAAAAGGAGGTTTGCATGGCTTGTCCAGCGTACTAGAGGACGGTTTTCGGGATTGTCATCGACATAATAATTTGCTGGCATAGCAATCTCCTGCCCTTTTTCTAAGTCTCTTTTATACTCTTCATCCAGTGTAAAAGGAGCATATTCTGAATGTCCCGTCAAATAAAACTCTCGTCCACCTCGTGAAGAAACAATAGCAATACCTGCTTCCGGCGATTCAGAAAGAATTTCTATACCCTGTTTTGCCAGGAGATCATCTCTCTCAATAGTCGTATGGCGACTGTGCGGTATAAAGAACTCATCATCAAATCCACGGAATAGCGGATGTCTTTTGTTTAACGTAGTATGCTTAAATACACCAAAAAGCTTTTCCGCTAATGGCTTCTTCTCTACACCATAGAAATGATACAATGCAGCTTGAGACGCCCAACAGATATACAAACTTGATGTTACATGGGTTCGTGCCCAATCGAAGATGGTCTGAATTTCTGCCCAGTAGGTCACTTCTTCGAAAGCAACCATTTCAACTGGAGCTCCAGTAATAATCATCCCGTCGTAGAAATTCTCCTTAACCTCAGTCAAGCTCTTATAAAACATCTCCAAATGCTCTTCGGGAGTGTTCTTTGAAACATGCGTTTCAAGTCGCAAAAATTCCATTTCTACCTGCAAAGGATTATTTGACAGCAAACGAATAAAATCTGTCTCTGTCGTAATTTTAAGCGGCATTAAGTTCAGCACTAAAACGCGAAGCGGTCTAATGTCCTGCTCATTTGCTCTTAAATCACTCATGACAAATATATTCTCCTTTTTCAACAGCTCAATGGCAGGAAGGTTATTAGGAAGTTTGACCGGCATAGATAATTTCTCCTTATACAATTAGCATGCAAAATTAGCAAGAAAATGCCATAAATGCTAAATGAAACATAAATTATCTTCCATTATATTGTTATAATCTCCAACACCAAAATCTATTCCTTACTTAAATCCAATAGGGATTTTCTGAATTTCTGCGAGCCAAAATTCATTCCACCTACATGCTTAATGACCAGCTTACCAGCCTTGTCCAAAATAATTGTTGTGGGTATGCTTGTGGTACTCAATCCATTCGGCAACGCCGAATTTAACTGATAGACAGGTAGACTATATTTCCTTTTCGCCATAAATTTTCTCGAAGCGCTAAGATTTCCATCAATATCGACAGACAAAATAATAATAGTGTCGTTGCCCTTAAAGTCCTTATAGAGTTGATCCAATGAAGGCATCTCAGCAAGACAAGGTGGACACCATGTCGCCCATAAATTAATAACCACAACTTTCCCCTTGAGTTGATTTAGGGTCAACACATTGTTTTTACTGTCCCTAAAGCTAAGATCATACCCTTCGGTCCAGCCATTGTCCTCCCCTTCGGCAACAGAAAGTGTACTTGCTTTACCCGGAAATGGGCTGCAAAACAACAAACTAACCAAGAAAAGGACACTATAATTTACTCTTTTTCTCATACAACACTGTTTCTAAGCATAAACATTAACATAACGTTTGCATCCTAATTTGATTGTCTCTAAATCAGAAAAAGCAATCTTTTTTTTATCCAATTTTTTAATTCATTATTTACATAGGCATAAATTCCGTTTTGGAATACAAAAGCAGAAAGATATGTGTAAAAGATATTACAAACAAATTCGGGGATATGTGTATTATATAGTATGAAAATAAGTAAATGAATATGAGCAAAGAGAAATCAATACGAGAAATTGAAATTAACGGAAAAGTTTACCAGTATAGTGCTATTAAAGATCTTCCCGAAGGTAATATCACGCACCTACCATTTAGTATCCGGATACTACTGGAAAATGTATTGCGTAACCATGATGGATTTAGCATCACGGACGAGCATGTTAATACCCTGATTCATTGGACTCCACAGCCTGTTGACAAAGATATACCCTTCAAACCGGCCAGAATTTTAATGCAGGATTTTACCGGAGTACCTGCTGTAGTCGATATGGCTTCCCTACGTGCCGAATTTATCCGTCATGGCAAGGATGGACAAAAAATAAATCCCGCTATCCCTGTGGATCTAGTCATAGATCATTCCGTTCAGGTCGATTACTTTGGCACAGACTACTCGTATGACAAGAATGTCGAGTTGGAATATGAACGCAACCGCGAGCGTTATGAACTCCTTAAATGGGCACAGAAAGGATTGAAAAATTTTACCGTTGTTCCTCCGGGTATGGGTATCTGCCATCAGGTCAATTTGGAATATCTTGCCAAAGGAGTAATTGAACGCGACAATTGGCTTTTTCCGGATACCTTAGTAGGGACGGATTCACATACACCAATGGTCAATGGTATTGGTGTACTAGGTTGGGGAGTTGGTGGCATTGAGGCTGAAGCAGCCATGCTTGGACAACCTATTTTTTTCACCTGTCCTGAAGTTATCGGCCTTAAACTTATGGGCAAAATACCAGCGACATGCACCGCGACCGACATGGTCCTTTCGATAACAAAAATACTTCGCGATAAAGGTGTTGTGGGTAAATTTGTTGAAGTATTTGGCGATGGATTGGACAGCCTTTCGGTGACAGATCGTGCCACAATCTCCAATATGTCCCCCGAATTTGGCTGTACGGTTACCTATTTTCCGATTGATGACCGAACCCTTGAATACATGCATAGCACCAATCGAAGTGCAGAGCAGATTAAAATTGTTGAAGATTATTGTAAAAGCAACTTACTCTGGCGCACAGGCAAGGAAGAAATTCAATATTCGTCGGTTGTTGAATTCAATTTATCGAGCCTGGAGCCAACTGTATCTGGCCCCAAAAGGCCTCAGGATAAAATTCTAGTGAAGGATTTAAAAACCACATTTTCACAACTCTTAGACAGCGAACACCATCGACAATATGTCCCTGTTTTGCAACGATCGGAATCTGCCTGGCTTGCTGACGGCGGCTCTGGCACAGAGTTTACCTTTGGTAAGGTACCCGTCGAACATGATTCACCGCATGAAGTTATTCAAGAGTCTATTCATGCCGTTCGCATCAAACACAATCATAAGGAGTATATTGTCAGTGATGGCAGTATTGCGATTGCAGCTATAACAAGCTGTACCAATACCTCGAACCCTACTGTCATGATCGGTGCAGGATTATTGGCCCGTAACGCCATCGAGCGCGGACTTCGCACCAAATCCTGGGTAAAGACCTCTTTAGCCCCTGGCTCAAAAGTCGTTACACAATACCTTGAAAGATCAGGACTTAGTGCTGATCTTGATGCCCTGCGTTTTCACACCGTGGGTTACGGTTGTACCTCCTGTATTGGAAACTCCGGTCCTCTTCCACCACAAATAGCAGAGGCGGTAGAAAAAGGTGAACTGATTGTTGCCTCGGTATTATCCGGTAACCGAAATTTTGAGGCCCGTGTGCATCCACAGGTAAAAATGAACTTCTTAATGTCGCCGATGCTTGTTGTTGCCTATGCACTGGTCGGAAGAGTGGATATTAATCTCTTGGAGGAACCATTGGATTACGATCCTAACGGTCAGCCCGTATATCTGAAAGATATTTGGCCAAGCCGCGAGGATATTATCGACACCGTCAATGCCTGCGTCAAACAATCGGATTTCCAAGAAGTTTATGATGTCATCTTCGACGGGTCGACAGACTGGCAAGAACTTGAAGTGAATCTTGATCAAAATTACCAGTGGGACAACACGTCCACCTACATAAAAGAATCGCCATTTTTTGAGAATTTACAAGCCCTTCCTAATCCAATACAGGATATTCAGAATGCAAGGGTATTACTTTATCTCGGTGATTCGGTGACAACGGATCATATCTCACCCGCAGGGTCATTCAAAGAAGAAACTGCAGCTGGACAATACCTCAGATCACATCATGTAAGTAAAGAAGATTTCAACTCTTATGGATCTAGACGTGGGAACCACGAGGTCATGATGCGCGGAACATTTGCCAATGTGCGTATTAAAAACAAAATTACCGATCGTGAGGGTGGTTTTAGTCGGTATTTCCCCACCAATGAGGTGAAGACTGTTTTTGAAACCGCAATGGAATATCGCAAAAACAACACAGCGCTCATCGTACTGGCAGGAAAAGAGTATGGTTCGGGTTCCTCGAGAGACTGGGCAGCGAAAGGGACATTCCTCCTTGGCGTACGGGCGGTTATCGCTGAAAGTTTCGAGCGTATCCACCGAAGTAATCTTGTCGGTATGGGCGTAGCACCTCTTGTATTTATCAATGACGAAAACGCAGAGAAATTAGGACTAGATGGAACAGAAGTCTATAACATCACGGGACTTGAGACCGATTTAACACCTCATAAACTCCTCACGGTAAATGCTGTTCATGAAAATGGAAAAACAACCACATTTCAGGTGAAAGCAAGACTTGATTCAGCCATTGAAATAGAGTATTTTAAGAATGACGGTATTCTACAATATGTGCTGCGTCAGTATTTAAAGAACAACTAACATTGTGCAAATTAGCGGATCGGAATACCTAAAATAGTAAAGGGCACTGATCAGTGCCCTTTAACAAACTATATTAAAACCTACCAGAGTTCTACAATACGTCAGTCTTCCCCCCAGCACCCCAAGAATTATGTTTTATGGCTACACCAAAAATAGCTATAAAAAATCCCCCTTTTTATCCCTGAAATCAGGTATTTTGTCCGCAAGCGGAAATAGCGCCTTTGACTTTATTTTAAAGTAAAATCATTCGGGAGAATTGCTTATTTTCGCTAAAATCAATGCCAACACGATACAGAATGGAAGAACTTGTCGAACAAACAATCACTAAACAAACATTTACACCTGAACTAAAGCAAGTTCAGGAATTCTACAAATGCACCTTTGAGCAATGTGATTTCCAGAACGCAGAACTCGTAGATCTCCTATTCACAAATTGTGAATTTAAATCGTGTAATCTTTCCAATGTCAGTCTAAAGGGCACACAATTAGATCATGTTGTTTTTAATGACTGCAAAATGCTAGGCATACACTTTAATGAATGTAGTTCATTTTCCTTTCATGCCAATTTCAGCAACTCGGTTCTGGATTACTCCTCTTTTTTTGAAAGAAATATAAAGAAGTTCCAGTTTGAACAATGCTCTTTGCAACATGTGGATTTTGAACGGGCCAACCTTCAACAGGTGCTGTTTAAAAAAACGAATTTGTTAAATGCCCGATTTGTACAATGCAATCTCGAGGGCTGTGACTTTCGGTCTTCGATCAATATCCAGCTAGATCCAGAGGTCAATCGTATGAAAAAAAGTAAATTTGGTCCGGAACAACTGCCTGGTCTACTGCTTAAATATCAACTGTTTATTGATTAAATATGGGAAAGGCCGTTCAACTAACTCCCAAAATCAATGTATTCATTTGAAACATGTTGATTTATCGTTAAATAACGGATTTCAGGGATAAAACACCTCACTTTGAATCAGGATATTTGTCATTCAAAGTTTAAGAAGATGAAAAAAATATCCCTATCATTCGCAGCTATCTTAGCGGCCAGCACAATGTCGTTTGCCCAGATCAATAAAGCATTCAAGATCAACTATGCCATTACGTATGCTGTCGATCCCAGCGAAGAAGCACAAGCAGCTCCAGTTTCTGTTTACGAAGCGTATGTTAACAATGATAAAATAAAAGTTATATCGGCTTCCGGAGACGGCGAAGAGTCAATCTTTCTCATTAAAAAAAATGAAGAACAATCAATTATATTGTACCCAGGACTGGCAAAATACGTCGTTAAAGAAAATGAGCTCAGCCCACATGCGATCAAATTCGTCCCAAACCAAACGAAAATGATTGCCGGTTATCCCTGCAAACTAGCTCAGGTCGAAATTCCTATTTCAGAAGATAACGAGGAAAACAGCACTTTATCGATCTGGTATAGCGATAAATTGCCAGTCACCTATTGGGAGGGATTTGATCTGTTCAAAAAAATCCCCGGGGCTGTGCTACAGCTAACAACACCTCTTGGAATGGATATGATTGCCCAGAACATCGCCGATAGCCAACTGGACGATAAAGATTTTATCGTATCTGAGGATTATGAGCAAGTAGCATCCATTTATGACGACGAGGAAGATTCGGAAGAGAGCAACCAGATTGCTGAAAATCTGTATTTATTTGAAGATGCTGCAACTAATCTCATAGGGGTACAAGACGGCGAAGAAAAAACAATTGTACCAGCACAATACCTATACATCGCACCATTTGTTGGCGATCTTAGTATAGTTCAATATAAAAATGAAAAATATGGTGCCATTAATCTGGCCGGTAAACCAATCATCCCCTTCCAATACGATTATTTAGGTTACGATGATCACCTTGGGCAACTGGTTTTTGGACTAAACGAAAAATATGGGGTCATGGATAAATCCGGCAAAATTTTAATTTCCGCAAATTATGATATGATATCGTTTATTAACGGTGGTTATGCCGTATTTCAACAGAAAAATAAATATGGTATATTGAATCAGGCGGGCAAAATAATTGTCCCGGCGACGTATAGCTATATTTCTGAAAATAATTCAACGCATTTCATCAGCATCGAAAACGACACGTATAATCTTACTGAAATAAAAACCAATAAAATCGTTGCTCCCGACTACGATTTGATTTCAGTTACAGAAGAACCTAATCTTTTCCTTGCTAGTAAAGATGGAAAGTATGGTTATTTAGATGGCCAGGGAAAAGTGGCCATACCATTTATATACAGCGGGGCCACCTCTTTCAGTGATGGCGTGGCTTCTGTCTCTTTAGCGGATTCGGACGATGTAATTTTGATTAATACAAAAGGTGAACGTGTAGAAATGGATGCCGCGGCAGAGGCAACAGACACAATTTAAGAACCCTATAACAAAAAAAGGCAGCAGATATATCTGCTGCTTTTTGTTATAGGGTTGCCGATCATCAAAGATCAATAGGAGTTTATTTTTTCTTTTTAAACAGCCCTTTGCCGATCGTAAATAAAACCACCACGATAAGACCTCCCCCTAGGCCAAATAACAGCTCTTTTATCATTCCTGGCAGAGCTGGTAGCGCATGGTGTAAGAAATCAATATAATGCGCAAATATTCCGCCTGAAACCAGAATTAAAGCAAATGTACCTACAACAGCCAATAATTTGATAACAAAGGGTAGCGCACGGACTAAAAACCGACCTAGGCTCGCAATAGGGCCTTTTTCACGTGAGGTTTTAATCAATTTATAACCGGCATCGTCCATACGAACGATAAGTGCTACAATACCATAGACTCCAACTGTGGCCAGAAAAGCAACAACCGAAACCGTAATAATTTGTAAGGACAAGCTTTTTCCCAAAACCGTTCCCAAAGCAATAATGACGATTTCCACAGAAAGAATAAAGTCTGTCGTAATAGCCGATTTTACCTTCGCTTTTTCAGCAGCAACTGAGTTTTCAGCAACGACAGTCTCCACTTTTGTTTCCTCCGTAGGATGTTTGCGATGGAACAGGTATTCAATAATCTTCTCAACACCTTCAAAAGCAAGATAGAAACCTCCCAAAATTAGAATATATTTGATGGCAATTGGAAAAAAGACATTTAGTAATAATGCTATTGGTACAATTATCAACTTATTGAGCAGAGAGCCCTTCGTAATTGCCCATAAAACTGGGAGCTCGCGTGAAGCTAAAAAGCCAGTCGCTTTCTCGGCATTAACCGCTAAATCGTCACCTAAGATTCCAGCAGTTTTTTTTGTTGCGATTTTACTCGCTACTGCCACATCATCCATCAATGCTGCAATATCATCTAGAATTGCAAATATTCCTGAAGCCATATTTATATAAAAATTGAACGTAAAAATATAAATTTAATTCAATTTTGAAATAAGGAATTTAATCCATTTGCAATATCAAGCTACATTACATTTGAATTAAATACGTAATTTTAATACCACAAGGACAACCATTATGAAAAATTTGCTTACACAAGAGGAACAGTCAATGCTACTCGAAACGCTAAAAGAAAGGTTTCAGAAATTCCCCAAACGACACCCACAGATCAGCTGGGACGAAGTAGTGCATAAATTGCTTGAAAGCCCCCAAAAATTATGGAGCTTGTTCCAAATGGAAAAGAGCGCTGGCGAGCCCGACCTTGTTATTATTGATCCAAACAAAAAGCAGTATGCTTTTGTGGATTGTACAGAAGAAAGTCCCAAAGGAAGGAGAAGCCTCTGTTTTGACCAAAAAGCCTTAGATGACAGAAAGGAAAACAAACCTATTGGAAGTGCTGTCGAAGAAGCTAAAAAAATGGGAACCGAGCTGCTTTCTGAACAACACTATCGCCAACTCCAAATGTTAGGTGAATTTGATTTAAAAACTTCCAGCTGGATACAAACTCCGGAGGCTATTCGTAAGCTTGGTGGCGCCTTATTCGGTGACAGACGTTACAACCAAGTTTTCACCTATCATAATGGCGCGATCTCCTATTATGCGGCACGGGGCTTTCGTACCATACTTTTTCTTTAAATAAAAGCACTTAACCGTCAAAATATAAAACCTATATGAAAACAATTTTAATCGCCACCCTGCTCTTTTGCTTGGGAGCTGCTCAACCACTTTTTTCACAAGTCTCTTTTCCTTCTTTCTTAGAAGGAACGTGGAAGGTTGACAATAAAGAGGAATACGAACAATGGGATCGTATAAACGATCATGAATTAAAAGGCCTTTCCTATGCGTTGAAAAATGGCCAAAAGATAGTCAGTGAATACCTAAAATTGACCAAAATAAAGGATAAAATCATATATACAGCACTGGTCATCGGACAAAACAATGGGAAAGAAGTCAATTTTGAGCTAAATTATCAGGATAGTACCTATTCTTTTGTTAATGAAGCCCATGATTTCCCTAATTACATTCGATATACACCCGTCGCTACAAACCGACTTCATATATCAGTGGAAGGAAAATCGGGAAAAGTCAGATCTTTTTATGTGACTAAAATCGTACCCACAACGACCCTAGCGAACCCAAATTACGATCAGGAACTCGCAAAAAAATTAGGGGCCGATGATTATGGAATGAAATCCTACATCTTTGTCCTCCTGAAAACTGGCGAGAATAAAACAACAGACAAACAATTTATTAATGAATGTTTCAAAGGTCACATGGAAAATATCAATCTTCTCGTAAAAAATGGGCAACTGATTGTTGCTGGCCCATTTGGAAAAAATGACAATAACTTCCGGGGCCTTTTTATATTAAATAACATGGCTTCTATTGATGCGGCAAAGCGTATTTTAGAAAACGATCCAGCGATAAAGAATGGTCTCTTAGAAGCTTCATTTTACCCTTGGTATGGTTCAGCTGCTTTGGCAGAATACCTGTCTCAAGTAGATAAAATCTGGAAAAAACAACATTAGCTGTTTGTTCGTGACATACAGCTGTCATTTGCCGATCTAACTTTGGGGAAAACTAAAAGTCATGAAAAATAAAACAATCCCTTCATTCAGTATAATTGGCCTTGCCATCCGTACGAGCAACCAAGATGGACAGGCAGCTAAGGACATTCCGGAACTTTGGAGCCGCTTTTTTAAAGAAGATGTATTAAGCCGTATTCCCAATAAGATATCCAGCGAACTCTACTGTATCTATACCGAATATGAAAAGGATCACACCTTACCTTATACCACTTTCTTGGGCTGTAAAGTGAGCAATCTTGAAGAAGTGCCCGAAGACTTGGACGGTATTCATATTGCTGAAAATCATTACCAACACTTTACTGCAGAAGGAAGTTTAGAAGATGGCATCGTTTATGAAACTTGGCAAAAGATATGGAGTTCGGATTTACCAAGAACGTATGCCGCAGACTTCGAAATATATGGCGAAAAAGCCCAAAATCCACAAGATGCAAAGGTGGATATATATATAGGTATCCATTAGCGGTATACCGTAACAAAAAGTATGTCTTAAGGTATTTATCATTTATTTTAAACTAAATAACCCTTACCTTTGTGCCGATTTAAAGAAAAACATTATGCAAGGCAATACGACATACAGAAAAAAAGTTGTTCGATATAGCTATTTAAAATTAATTGGAAGTTCAGCTCTCGTTAGTATCATTTGTTGCTTATTGGCATACAGCCTCAAGCACAGCACAGGTTATGTACAGGAAGAATTGTTTGAAAGAGTATCTTCCTGGAATCCTAAACTGTTTATTATTCTACCCAGCATAGGTATTACAGCTATTTATTTCTTACGGAAATACGCTTTTCAAAACAGAAAAAATAAAGGGATCAAAGAAATCTATACAACATTGGAAACAAGAAAAGACCATTTGCCTTTTTTTAAGATTCCTTCACATTATATCAATGGTTTTCTAACTGTAATTTTCGGTGGTTCAACCGGTGTTGAAGTCTCCACAGTTGTTGCCACAGCTACAGTAGGCAACCAAGCGTATAAGAGATTACATCCGGCTTGGGCCTACAAAACCGAGTTGATCTGCGCAGGCGTAATTGCTGGAGTCACACTGTTGTTTGGAAGCGCATTGGGTGGTTTTCTTTTTGCTTTTGAGGTAATTGCACGGAGATATAATAAGACTTTACTCATTAGTGGACTAACTTCAATGGCTGTGGCGTCCGTATTTGTTTATTACCTTGACGCAAGTCCTTTATTTACATTTGAGGTAAAAGCATGGCGATGGCAGGCGATCCCTTTTGTCGCTATTTTAGGACTGATTGGCGGGATTTTAGCGTTATATTTTACTAAAATTGTTATTTATGCAAAGTCCTATTTTGCAGGCATAAAAAGTAATTTTATCCGTGTCAACTTGGGCGCAATTACCGTTGGGACGTTTATCTTTTTCTTGCCGGCACTTTATGGCGATAGCTATCATGGCCTTGGGGAGATTCTAAAAAGTAGCCTCCATGATTCCATAAATTTAGCTTACTTTCTTCCGCTGATCCTGCTTGTTCTCTTAAAACCTTTTGTAGCCTCTTTGACCTTAGGTGCAGGTGGTGATGGCGGTGTATTTGCACCCAGCATTGTAACAGGGGCATTATTAGGCGTTTTGTTTGCCCAACTTTGCAATCATTACCTAGGCACACAATTGGTGGTTATAAATTTTGCTCTTTTTGGTGCAGCGGCAATGCTTTCGGCAGCAATACATGCCCCTTTTACAGCAATCTTTATTATCGCAAGTCTTGTTCCGGGTGGCTATTTGCTTCTGGCACCGCTACTTATTAGCAGTTTTATTGCGAAAGCGCTAGCTAAAAAACTATATCCCTATAACGTATACACCTATAAGGAAGTAGCAACAGCCAAACCATTTTAATCTCACTTATTGATCAACAAAACATGATCAAATTATAATAAAAGGGCTCCTTAAATACATTTAAGGAGCTCTTTTCATAATTTAATCTTCCCTACTCCCATCATCAGCCATACGGACAATCTTTGGAAGGAACTTGGCCACAACATCAATGAGGTCCTTTTGCGATGCCATTACAGTATGGATATCTTTATAGGCCATTGGCGCTTCATCCATCCCTGCACCAATTAACGTAATTCCTTTATCTGTAAGAATCTCTTTAAGCTCATGAGAAGATAGGGTTTTAATCGCTTGTGTACGGCTCATCAATCGCCCTGCCCCATGAGATGCCGATTGAATAGCACTCAACTCGCCTTTTCCGCGCACCAAAAAACCTGGTGTAGCCATGGAGCCTGGAATAATCCCCATTACCCCTTTTGCAGCTGGCGTAGCCCCTTTTCGATGGACAATTACCTCCCGACCATTCCAGGTTTCCTTCCATGCAAAATTGTGGTGGTTTTCAACTTTTGCAAGTAATTCTGCCCCTAAAGCCGACTTAATTTTTTCATGAATCACTTCATGGCAGGCTGACGCGTAATCACCGGCGAGATTCATAGCCAACCAATACTCTTGCCCTTCATGGCTGTCCAGGTCCAAATAGGCCAGATTTTCCGCTTGGTAAGGCAACTTACATAAGGATTTAGCCAACTTGGTATAATGTGCCGCAATGGTAGCGCCCATTCCTCTTGAACCTGAATGTGTCAGTAAGCCTAAATATGCTCCGCTATCAATGTTCAAAACCTCATCTCTTTCTTCAAATTCGACGATACCAAACTCCACGAAGTGATTTCCACCACCTGAAGATCCCAATTGTGTCCAGGCTTTATCTTTCAATGAAGAAAGCAAACTGTTCTCCCTAAACAATTTGTTATCTAGCACCTCATGATCTACACGTTCATGTCTCAAATATCCATTACCAGCTCCAAACTTACTATTGCGCATAATAACTTCCTTCAAAGCCGTCAAATTATGTTCGAGAATTGACGCTGGTAGATCGAAGATTGACAAAGCCATACGACAGCCAATATCGACACCAACACCGTAAGGAATCACGGCATTATTGGTCGCTAGTACACCTCCGATTGGTAATCCATACCCTTGATGCGCATCCGGCATCAGCGCTCCGGCAACTGAAACAGGCAATTTCATAGCGATATTCATCTGTACCTTTGCCCCGGTTTCGATTTCAGATGCGCCATAGATCGTATATTCCGCCGGAGTCTCGTTCAATGCAATTAACGACTTATCAACAGCCTCTTGTCCAAGTATGGCATGGGCCAAAATTCCGAAAACAGCATCTTCTGAATACCCGGTCGGATCTTCCAGGACAGACTTGAACTTTTCGAGCATTTCTACCCGCGTAAAACCGTGTCTTTTACTGTTGATTTTCAATGCAACACCCAAAGTATGATTCTCTTTATATCCTAATGCAATTAAATCATTGCCATTTATTCTTTTATTTTCCATTTTTTTACTTTCTTTTTTGATGGAGCAGCCATACAACTTCTCCAAAGCAGGTAACAACATCTCTTTACGTTGCTACCTGCATCTCTTTCAACATTTTAATCTTTTATTTCACAAACAATTGCTTGAGCTGATCAACAATCTGTCCATTTCCGGAAACCGAAATCGTATTGATCTTTTCAGCAATCTTTTCGACATATTCCATTTCCTTCAATTTAAACAACATACTGTTTTCTTCCATCAGCTTCGCAGTATTCAACAAACTCCGTGTTGAAGCAGTCTCTTCACGACGCATAATGCTATTTGCCTGCGCCCTCTTCTCCGCAATCAACACCTGGTTCATGATGTCCCGCACATCTCCTGGTAAAATAACATCTTTAACGCCACAGGTCAACAGTGTTATACCCAAGCCCGCGACTTGTGGCAATGTGTTTTCTAAGACATAGCCCTGTATTTCAGTCTTTCGCTCCATCAACTCGTCTAAAGTCATCTGGCCAATATAGGACCGTAAGGTCAACTGCATCAACGAATACAATTGCTTTTCATATTCTTTATTATCCAATAGCGCTTTGACAATATCCACAATCTGATATTGCAGCGTGAAATTGATTCTGATCTGTGCCTTATCTTTGGACAAGATCTCCTGTCCTACCACTTCCAATGTCAAGACCCTCATATCAGCTTTTAAAATCGCTATGGTTTTTGCATTCTTCCACCAACAATACGTTCCCGACTTCAAAATATCCACAAACACACCGTCTACAAAAAGCAGCGCTTTCTCATTTGGTTCAATCTTATATTGACGTACATAATAGCCTAAGCTCTGCTTCTCCAGCAATTGACGATTAACAGATGCAGGGATCTCAATCTCCGTAATGTCTTCTAATTGAAATCTGCGTTCGCGCAATTCCTGCCAAAAAACATGCCTGCCAGACGCTAACGTCTTTTCAAAATTACCATTCAAAAAAACAAGACAGATCTCCGTATCACCTACTTCAACGATATCGACCAATTCGCGAAAACCTGTCAACTGCAACAGTACATCAACATTGCGACCGGAAGGAAATGGATGAGTAATCGTGTACTTCTCCAGTTTTTCACCAAATCCCAACCAGTAGTTACCGGATTTCAAAACACGGATCACCGCATTGCTCTTAACAACCAATCCGATTTCGTCTGTAGTTAGCTGTACTCTTTTCATTGTATATTCTTTTAAATTTTCTTCATTTCTATTATAAAACCTGCTATTTTTTATCCCTTGACCTCAAGCGGGATTCGAAAGTCCTGGTACCCTTTTTTAAAATCAAAAGTCGATGAACAAATACCCCATCTTATTGTCATGACGTTTTATTATAAACGCAGATACCTCACTTAGGAATCTCAGGCCATCAATCAATTGCTCAATCGCATGAAAACAGCCTATAAGCAGGATAAAAGATAGCAAGCTTCTACCAAATGACCTTTTTGAAGAAAGTCTTAACTTTGAATGTCCGAATGGACAGTTCGATGCAATACCCTTATGCTATTCCATCCGAAAATGGAAGTGGGATTCGAACCCACACGATTGTGTTGTTATTCTAACCTGACTGAACTATCCTGATTGCTCAGGAGTAGGAATCGAACCTACGACCCACAACTAACTGCTTTGCTCTACCCTTGAGCTACCTTTTTTACAGGAGAGGATTCGAACCTCTAACACGAGCACTTTCCTTTCAACTTCTCGTTTTATCAGTATATTGAAACTCATAGAGAACAATACTAACCTGCTATACTGAAACAGGTGACCAGGATGCAATCTGAAGAAGAAAGGCTCTTTTATACTTCATAATAAAGTATATATCTTAAAGCTTTTCGCTATAATTTCCATCAAAGAACGTTTGTCATTGTTGACATTACAAATATCATTGGTTTAATACGCAGGGAATTTGCGTAACAATAAAAAGAAATAAGAAAAACTCATATAAAATTATATAGCTCTGATATACAGGTAATAAAAATAAATAATTGTTGTAAAAAAAGATTAGAAGTCCTGAACTACGCAAATTCATTGCGTCTTAAATCGACATGGTAGACTTACGGCCCGCTGCATTATTTCAAAAAGAATGGAAAATTAGATTTTTTGATGAATATTCTGTTGAATATAGTGGTAATCCGTGATCATGTTATCCAATTTATATCCTAATTTTATTCCAATATTAAGACGATATCAAAAAATGAAAAGTTTATATGCAACAATAGGGCTGTTTTGCATGTTAGCAAGCTGTGCAAATTCAGCGCAAGACCATAAAAGCACTACTGCAAATCATCCTGCAAAGCAAATACCATTCAAAGACAGCACAAGGACAGCGGAGCAAGACACGGCAGTGGGTCAGAATCAGCAAGCAGAAGCTTGGTTGAAAGGAATTTTTCAATGTACAGGTTCCGCATCTGGAAAATATTGTTACTATCTGGATAAAGAGGACGCATTATGTACCAAGCGATTCCAAGACTTTTTAAAAGATGCGAATGAAATTTACGGCCCCTCCAACCTCACAGATGAAGAACTACCCAAAGCTGAGGCAGCTTATAAGGCCAAATGGGGAAAAATCTACCCCTTATATACGGAGGAAACCTGGTTATTTGGAAGAGGTAATGACGACGCATTGGATATCAAGGATGTCAAAGTCGACAAAGTAACTGAAAGCAAATTTATCGTATTTATTGATTACGGTAATGACATCCGAACCAAAAATGAAGTTCAATTGGTCAATGAGCAAGGTTCTTATAAAATAGATTACTGCAAGACGACTTTCCTACACTAAACGTTATCCCCCAGCATTGAAAATGCCAATTTTCTAGACGATAAATTGGCATTCTCAATTTATGATTATTTGCTACTTTCAATTAAGCTTGGGAACTATTGTTCCATTTGACCACATTTCCCTGATGGATAAGCCCATAGACGGTTGAGATGCGAGAAACTGCTTCTGCAGAACAACTCGCATCGACAAAAAGGAGGCTAGCATCATCTCCAACTTTCGGCCATACGGAATTCCCTTGATCATCAAGCGGAATTTTGCCATTGGTCGCATAACGAAGGCAACGGGATAACTCGAATTCAGTTTCATAACCATATAATTCCGCAGCTAGATTGGCTTTTTGAAGCATATTACCGCTACCGAAAGTACCCCAATGGTCCTGAACATTGTCGTTTCCTACAAAAACTTCCACTCCCGCTTTTTTCAGTTCCCGAAATGGCATCAACATATTGCGAAAAGGAACCGAACTGCAGATACCAACTTTCGCTTCTGCCATTCGTTCGGCCGTATGTGCTAAGTCCTTTTTCGGCATGTAGCCTAAGGCGAAAGCATGACTGATAAATGTACGTCCCTGCAATGCCGGATTTTCCAATGCTTTATCAATCAAATAATGTATGGTCTTAACACCTGATTCCCCACCCTCATGCAAGTGGATATCGATTCCTTTGTTATTATCCAATGCAAGTTGAACTGTCAAGTCCATCGGTTTCTCAATACTGCCGTCAATACTAAAGGGATCCAAACCACCAATAAAATCCACCTGCCCCCATTTTGCTACCTCCTCCATAAGTTTCGCCGATTCTGTATAATATAGGCCATGCTGGGGGAATGCAACCAGTTCTGCAGCAAATGAATATTTTAAATGTTCCAGCGCCTGTAACAAATGCTCCAATGACTTTGTTCCCGATGTTGGATCTACATTAAAATGCGTACGTGCAAAATTTGTTCCGTAGCCCTGTAAAAGCGCGATTAATTTTTCGGCCCGTTCGACAGAGGTTTTCAACAACTCGGGGATGATCACCTGTTCCTTGGCAATCATATCTTTTACAGTCCTATTTTTTGGAAATAGCGCCTTCCAGGGCAGACCATATAAGGTTTTGTCCAAATGAATGTGCATGTCACGGAATGGCGGCAATGCCAATTTACCTTTCACATCAAAAGCTTTTCCATTCGCTACCGATTGCGCTGGCTCAATACTTTTTATTTTATTTGCTTCAATTTGAATGTCAAACAATGCTGTTTTTGTAGCAACAATTTCCTCATGCTCATAAAGAAAGCCTGTTTCTAGCAATACATTCTTCAACAAATATGTCTCTTGATTCTGATTGATCTCATTCATACCTATATCATTTTTACCAAAGCTAAGTGATTTGAGACAATGATCTTTGTACGAATTATCACAGCTTGTGTAGATATTATGGCTGCGCTTTAAACTGGCTTGGCGTCATATTCGTATGACTTTTAAAAAACTTGCTAAAGCTTGCATTATCGTAAAACCCTAAATCAAAGACAATAGCTTTGATCGTTTTATCCGAAATTTTAAGCAACCGCTTTGCTTCCAGTAACACACGTTCCTGAATCAAAAATGAAGCTGATTTCTGTAAAACCCGATTACTTAACACATTCAGATAATTTGCCGAAATATTTAGCTTTTCGGCATAAAAAGCGACTGATTTTTCACTTTTATACCATTCATCGATAAGCTGCACAAATTTTGCCATAATTGGATTAGCCTGATATTGTTCATAATCATCATAATTATCCTGAACGATCTTGCTGATCAGAAGCGTAATTACTTTGACCCGTGCGTAAATCAATTCCCATAGGATCTCACCATCCTGTAAATCATCTGCAATTGCCTTGAATTCTGTCAATAACGACTGAAAATTGGTCGTTGAAAGATCTATGACCAAATGCTTAAGATAATAAGAAATAGGAAATCGCAACGCAGGTAATAAACTTTCGAACCAATGTCTGCTGATCATGAGCTGCAGTGCATAGGTAGGATCAGCCATCTGCCACTGATGTACCTGTCCCGGAAAAACCAGATGTAGCTGATTTGAGCCTAGTACAAAACGGTCAAAATCTATTGTATGTGTACCTACAGACTCCTGGAATAATAAAAGGATAAAAAAATCGTGTTTGTGCGGTTCACTAATTTCTCTAGGGCCAATGAGTTCATGAAAAAGTAAATCGCGGTCAGCGATAATCCCTTCCTGAAATTTCTGCAGGTCTAATATTGGAAAATGGTCGTTGGGTTGATACATAAACAGTATTCCAAAGATAGTATCTAAATATTAAAACAAAAAACAAAAGCTAGTGAGAGCTGGTAACAATGCTAAAAATTACGACTAACTTATGACCAACTTCGTCCTGTAAGCACAGTGAGTCCACAGTAAGTCCACGTTGAGTCCACCTTTTCTAAGTGTATTTACTATGTCTACATCGTACAGACATACTACTTACAGTCCGAAGTTGATTACTCGTAGTCCATAATTTGTTCAAACGAAACTCTTATTGTTTGGACTCCCTGTATAAAAGAAAATTGTTACGATTATAACTATTGTTTAATATAAAAAAATGTTACTTTAACGCAGTTGCTAGGGTATCAAGCGATATTGAATGCCGACGCCCCATAACTAATTTAAAATTGAGAAATGCAAATCGAAATCGGTCGTATATTTTATGAAATAGTTCCCTGGAATAAAGATTATATCCAAATTTCGGGTAGTTCATCACCCTATCGTGTACATGCTCCGGCACATTGCGATGTTGCTTTCCTTAAAGAGTACATCAAGTTAAACCCTCCAGAAAGTAAATCGGAAGGTATATCCTATTCCTATCTAGAAGCCCCCTACTACCTATTTGGAAAACCTTATTTGGTCAAGATCTATCCTTCCACAACGCTAGCAACCGTTGAACTGACAGCTACAAGTATATGTGTATATCAAAAGAAGAGCACGAATACATTGAAATTACTGCACAAATGGAGTCAGGAATTACTCTACCATGAAATAATCAAGCAGATTGCTTATTGGGAAGAACAGTTGGATATATATGATGTAGCTACAGTAACCATCCATAAATTATCCAAAAACGATTTTAGAATCGTTGAAGGTGGATTTCATTTTTCAAATCGACTCATTAATTTCGAAAAAGAACACATCAATCTAATTATTCTAAAGGCTTTCTGTAAATTTGCTCATAAGACGCGAAAAGAAACAGAAGCAATTTTCAGTTTATATATTCCAAACTGGAGAGATCTTTATTAGTACAGCATAATAAGATGACAGAAATTAACATCAGAATCCAACTAAAAAAAGACGATTTAATCATACCATTCAGCAGTCAAGATCTTATACCATTCATCGACAAACATCAGCAAGAAATCAATGATTACGTTATCGAGCAATTGGAAGATAAAGATGGGGCACCGCATTTAAGTGACTTTAGCGTAAGTGGATTGACTTTTTATACAAATATTACCGAAGGTTCATTTAGACTTCATTTTAAAATTGATCGTCAATTTTGCTGCAGTGATCTCTCATCGTGTCAAATGGATTATATAGACTTTAAGTTTAATAAATCAAATGATAGTATCACACTAACTGGAAGTTATACTGTTTGGACAATTCAATAAAAGATATGCGAGTACCCGAACGTTATCAAGTTAATACAAGTTCATTTTCTTTTTATTGGTCGAAGGGTCTTGGTGTCGAATTGCTTCGCAAATTGCCAACGAAACTTTCCATGGCTGCTGCCGATCAATTTACTCCTTTACTCTATCAATTTGACAATAGCTGCGACCAACTTGTCGAGCAGCTACACCTAAAAATTGGTTTCCATCAAGGTCAACAACTGCTTAAAGATGCACTTGCAGGCAAGCCTATTAATGCAGCATACGAACATGTATTGCTGAATTTTTTAAATACATTAGATCTCAGCCCTTCTTGGTTAGATTGGAATAAAATAGAACAAGGCATTGGGCTCAGTCAACGTTCTGGTTTATCAGGACTTATTGTGTTACGGGATTATGTCCTCATGGGGGGCTATGAATCCAGCGCGATCAATAAACCTTTGATCTTTACGGGGGCACTAAAAAAAGGCGCTGTCAAACGGCTCACCGAAACGGTAACCTTTTGGGTTGATATCACAGGCGATGATGCACTGAAAAAGGGTAATATTGGCATAGAGGCCATTCTACTCACCCGATGTATCCATTCGTATGCGCGATTAAACATCCTAAAGCACGGTCAGTGGCAAACAGAAAAATGGGGTATTCCATTAAACACATGGGATATGCTTGCAACCAATCTTGGATTTTCTCTTGTTTACCTAACAGGACTAAAACGCATGAAATTCAATGTATTGAAAAACGAGGTTGAAGGTTTATTCCATGTCTGGAAATTTATCGGAACATTGCTGGGTATTCCAATGCAACTTCTCCCCGACACAGAGGAGCAAGCTATTGAAGCTTTGTATTATTGGACCATGACACAACAATCAGGAGATCAGGATAGTTTAGCTTTAGCAAAAGCGCTTATGGAAGAGCCCATTAAAGCAGCCTACCCCACAAACAAATGGGGACGAAAGCTCATGCGCGAAATTCATCTCTACTACAATCATTATCTATTGGGAGACTACTCGTGTTCACTATTGGGTTTAAAGAAGACGGTACTCGGTAAAATTGCTTATGTGAATATCTTAAAAAATAAAAAAGCAAATCGTATGGTTACCGACAGCTTATGGCGACAACAACAAATTGACAAAGGAAGAAAAGTACACGAAGGCGTGAAACAAATCTATCTGAAATACAATTAACCAACGTTGCGCTCGTAAGGCACCCGTGTCGCAATGGAGCGTCCCAGGGTCAGCTCATCGACATATTCCAGCTCACCACCAAAGGCTATACCGCGGGCAATCGTTGTAATTTTTACATCAAACTCACGCAATTTACGGTATAAATAAAAAATGGTGGTATCCCCTTCCATTGTTGCTGAAAGGGCCAAAATAACTTCTTCTACCTCACCTCTTTGGATTCGATTAATTAACCCTTCGATTTTTAGATCAGCAGGGCCAATACCATCCATAGGCGAAATTAATCCTCCCAAAACATGATATACACCTTGATAGGAATTTGTATTTTCGATGGCCATCACATCTCGCGTGTCTTCTACAACACAGATCAAACTTTTATCGCGTTTGAATGAGGCGCATATCTCACATATACTGTGGTCAGAAATATTGAAACATTCTTGGCAATATTGAATATCTTCTTTCAAGCGATCGATAGAGGCCGTAAAACGCGCTACATCTGCGTCGGATTGCTTCAACAGATGCAAAACCAGTCTTAATGCCGTCTTTTGTCCCACGCCAGGTAATTTTCCAAATTCGGCCACTGCGTTCTCGAGAAGTTTAGAAGAAAAATTCATAATGCAAATGTAAGAATAATCAGAAAAAGTAGCTAGTATTAAAAAAATAGCTATATTGTATTCCTTTTTGAAAAATTAGGTTTTAAAAATTAAATGTATAACGTTATATATGGACATTACAAAAGAAGATAAAATTATCCGCGCATTTGAAAACAAAACATGGCAGGAAATTAAAGTAAAAGACTCATGGCAGATTTTTAAAGTGATGTCAGAGTTTGTGGATGGGTTTGAGAAATTGGCAAAAATTGGCCCCTGTGTTTCAATATTTGGATCAGCACGTACCCCGCGCGAACACAAATATTATCAAATGGCAGTAGATATTGCTAGCTTATTGACGGAACGCGGTTATGGTATTATCTCCGGTGGTGGACCGGGTATTATGGAGGCAGCCAATAAGGGCGCCTACGAATCTGGAGGTAAGTCTGTTGGTCTAAACATTGAATTACCATTCGAGCAATTTCACAACAAATATATTGACCGCGACAAATTGCTTGAATTTAAGTACTTCTTCGTCAGAAAGGTCATGTTTATGAAGTATTCTCAAGGGTATATTGTTATGCCTGGAGGTTTCGGAACCATGGACGAACTTTTTGAAGCAATCACACTGATTCAAACCGGTAAAATTGCACGTTTTCCAATCGTATTGGTCGGCTCTGAATATTGGAAAGGATTAATGGACTGGGTTCAAAATACAATGATTTCAAACAAATATATCAGTGAAGAGGATTTAAAACTGTTTCGAATTGTGGATACAGCCGAGGAAGCAGCTGATCATATTTTCCGATTCTACGATAAATACTTGTTGAAACCAAACTTCTAAGAAGCACCACTTCAAAAAAGGAGTATCTGTTGATTCAGATACTCCTTTTTTTTGTCTATTCGAAGCTGCTATCCTTTGTAAAATACGCGTTTAGCTGCTTAAAGCCAGCTTTTATATATTAAAGTTGCATTATTCATAATTTAGTCCCTACATTTATAGCGAAATTAGCATTTCACGTCGTATAACCATAGAAAAACAAATTATTGTCTTGCATGAAAGATTTTGGAGGCCATTCAGATGAAGAGTTGATCGTGTTGATTCAACAAGACGATAGCTTAGCTTTCGAAGCTTTGTATGATCGCTATTGGAAAAAGCTTTATTACCAGGCGGCCCGCAAAACAAATTCACTGGAAGATGCGCAGGAAATCGTACAAAATATCTTTACTTCTCTTTGGCTGAGACGCCATCAACTCCAAATTGAAAGCAATCTCGCCTCCTATCTCGCCGTGGCCGTTAAATACAAAGTATTTAAATATCTGGCACAACAATACAAGCAGGAAGCTTTTAAGCATGATACGGAATGGGTAGATTTTGATAACTCGACGGAAAATTGGCTTCAGTTTGAAGAGCTTCGTGTTCGGCTAGATCAGCTTGTTTCGGAACTGCCTGAAAAATGCCAGCTTGTTTTCAAATTATCCCGCGAAGAAGGACTCTCCTATAAACAGATCGCTGAAAGTATGAACATCTCTGTGAAAACTGTCGAAACCCAATTAAGCCGTGCCTTAAAAAAAATACGCGCTGGTATTCAGCGCTTTCTGATTACTTTGTAATTTTTTTTCTCTTCTTGTCAGGGTATCAGCCCAATTTAGGGACTCTATATATAAATAACCCCTAAATATGGTTGATCATAATCAATTCCGGATAAAGCAATTGGCTTATAAATGGCTTCAAGGCACATGTACCCCTGAAGAAGAAGCCGAACTGCAACAATGGTATGAAACAAGTAATGGCGAACCTCTCCCTATCCCCGAGGAGCTCGCAACAGATGAACAACAACTCAAAGAGCTGTTATTCTTAAATATAAAGCAGGAAATCCAAGCGTCAAAAATCAAGCGAATTCCACAATGGATGAAATTGGGTGGAATAGCTGCTGCTTTGGCACTGTTATTTATATTGCCCCTTTACCTTGTTAAAAGAACAACCGGAGATAGCCCGCAGGTAGCCGTGAAGACACAACAGCAAGTTCATCCGGGCATTAAAGCAGCCGTATTAACTTTAGCCGATGGAACTAAAATTGACCTTTCTGCCCACCAAAAGAGCGTTCTCCATCAGGATGAACAGGTGAAAGTTGTTACAACTGCTTCCGGAACCGTGCAATATCAATTTACAGCCAGTAAGAATACTGCTGCTAGCCGTACCAATACCATTGAAACGCCGATTGGAACAGAGTATACGATAATTTTGGCCGATGGCAGTAAGGTGTGGCTAAACGCTGGCTCCGTTTTGACATTTCCTGAATCTTTTGCGTCGAATAGCCGTGAAGTAAAATTATCGGGTGAAGCCTATTTTGAAGTCAGCCACGATAGTAAGCGACCATTCTATGTGCGATCCAATGAACAAACCATCCGCGTATTCGGAACCCATTTTAATGTAAGCTCCTATCCAAATGAAAACAATAAAACCACACTTATAGCGGGTTCTGTACAAGTCTCGCAATTCGGCAAGTCAAAAATGCTGAAACCTGGTCAAGCAGCATTTACTACAGGCGGGAATCTTATCGTAGCAGAAGCCAATATCGAAGAGGCAATGGCCTGGAAAAATGGCTTTTTCTATTTTGAATCGACACCAATAAAAGATGCACTCGCTGCCATAAAACGCTGGTATAATGTAGATATTGTCTATAAAGGAACAAATGAAAAGCGTGAACTGACAGGAAAAATAAAACGTAATTCAACGGCCCAGCAACTGGTTGAGACCCTCAACTTCCTGGATATAAAATGTCGATTGCAAAACAATAAAATTGAAGTTGAACTCTAAATTATTTAATATAAAACAAACTTACCCAACTAATTATGTATAAACTTAAAACCATCCAAGGGGCTGGTAAAAAGGCAAAACTATTTGCTGCTTTACTTGCGATCCAATGCGTTTCCCATGCAAATAATTTGGCGATGGCGAATGTAAACCAAACTAAAATAAAGTTACAAGACAAGGAATACACTTTGGCAAAGTTTGCTAAAGAGATCGAGCGTCAGAGTTCTTATGTGTTTCTGTACGATAACTCACAGATTAATGATAACCAAAAAATCCGAATAAACCATAAAGATGGTTCTATTGTTGAAATTCTGGATGACAACCTAAAAGAGCTATCGTATTCTTATAAAATTGTCAACAACACCATTGTCCTAAAAAGGAAAACAGATGACATGCCCTCAAGAAACACGATTAATGTACAAAAGCTTGTCAAAGGACGTGTTTCCGATAGCGATGGTAAAGCATTAACAGGGGTAACAATCCGCAATACAACAACAGGTAAACAAACGGAAACAGACAGCAAAGGTGAATTCTCGATTGAAGCGACCTCTACACATCAACTCAGCTTTAGTTCGATAGGTTATGAGACTATCAGTAGTACGGTAGGCTCCAATAGCTTCCTCAACGTGCAGATGAAAACTGCCAACAACCAACTGGAACAGATCGTTGTGGTCGGTTTTGGAACACAGAAGAAAAAGGACATCACGGGAGCCATTGCAACCATGAGCACAAAGGATATTGAAGATCGCCCTGTGACCCAACTGGCGAGTGCCATGGAAGGTAAAATGGCGGGGGTAGAAATTGTAAAATCCTCCGGACAACCTCAAGCTGGCTTCTCCATTCGAGTTCGCGGAACCTCAACAATCACTGCAGGTAGCAATCCATTATACATTGTAGATGGTGTTCCTACTGAAAATATATCGGAGCTCAATCCATCAGATATTCAAAGCATTTCGGTATTAAAAGACGCTGCTTCTGCCGCTGTCTATGGATCTTCAGGAGCCAATGGCGTTGTGTTGATTACGACCAAAAGAGGAACAAACGGTAAGACACAGGTAAATTTCGAAACCTATCAGGGATTTTCAGCCATCAGAAAAAAGCCTAGCGTTCTAAATGCGGTACAGTATAGAGAATTAATGACTGAGATGGGAGAAGCCTTGGATTGGTCGAAATATACCGCTGATACGAACTGGCCAGATCAGCTATTCCGCACCGGCCACAGCCAAAAATACCAGGCTTCAGTACGCGGTGGAGATGAAAAGACAGGGTTTTACATCTCTGGATCTTATCAAAAAGATAATGGTACGGTCATCACCAATACAGTAAACAAGGTCAATTTTAAGGTTAATTTGGATCACCAGATCAATAAAATCTTTAAAGTTGGAACAAGCTTATCTTACAACCGTTGGTACGATGTGGACATTAACGAGAACTCCCGAAATGGGGTCATCATGAATGCTTACCTGGGCTCTCCAGTCATCGGCATATACGGTGATAAGGGGGCTTTCACAGTAGATCCATTCTATACGGATCTTGACAACCCCGTTGCATTGGCAACAGGCAACGAGCACAGTTATATCAACAACAGATTTACAGGAAATGCCTTTGTGGAGGCTAATATCCTACCGGGACTAAAATTCAAATCGCTGTTTGGGTATGAGAAATTTAACAACCAGTACCGCACTTTTGTAGATCCGTTCCGCACGACAGAGGGTAGAAAATATAAAGGAATGGCGACGCTCCAGCAGCAGGACAATCAGTATTGGATGTCCGAAAATACATTAAACTATGACAGAACTTTTAGTGACAAGCACCACTTCACAGGTTTATTAGGTTATATTACCACTAAAACACAAACAACAATCTCAAATATTGCTACCCAGAATTTTGCTAATCCAGCGATTCACACCGTCAATGGAGGTTCGATGATTACGGCGATGCCAACAGCGATAGATGCTGCTGTATCCACTGTCTCCGGCATTGCAAAAATCGGTTATGATTATAACGACAAGTACTTATTTACAGCAAATCTGAGAGCTGACGCCTCATCTGTATTTGGGCCTAATAACCGTTGGGGTTACTTCCCTTCTTTCTCTGCCGGCTGGCGTTTATCCAATGAAGATTTCTTCAGTTCGCTGAAAAACACAGTAAACGATTTGAAAATCCGCGCTAGTTGGGGTAAGGTTGGAAATAGCCAAATCCCGGCCTTTTCCTATCTTGGTTTAGTTGACGTCACGGGATCGTACAATATCGGCGATCAGGTTGTACCGGGGTATACACCCTCTACCTTGGACAACCCCAATCTAAAATGGGAAACGACAAACCAGACCGACATTGGTGTGGATGCCAGTTTCTTTAATTCTAGATTGATATTTGGTGCAGATTATTATGCAAAAAGGACTGTAGGCCTACTTCTCAACTCAAGAGTTCCGTATAGTTCCGGTTATAGAACTGCGCTGAAAAACCTCGGCGACCTACAGAATAGAGGTTTCGAATTCGAATTGAGTAGCCGAAATTTCGTTCACGATTTCAAATGGAATACAACAGTCACCTTTGGGCTCAATCGCAATAAAGTACTGAATATTGATGGCGGAACCTACTATGACGGAAATATTGATGGCCGTGGCAATAGTACGATTGCAAAAGAAGGGGTTGCATTGGGATCATTCTGGGGTTACGTCGCGAAAGGCGTCAATCCAGAGACCGGAGATATGATCTATCAGATGGCCGACCCTGAAGCAGGTCTTCAAACGAGTGATATGGCTATCATTGGTAATGCTACACCAAAATTCTCTTATGGCATGACAAATGATTTTAGTTATAAGAACTTCAGCTTTTCTTTTTTCTTACAGGGTGTACAGGGAAATGATATCCTTAATGCGACACGTATTTATACAGAGGGTATGTGGGAACCGAGAAACCAAAGTGCTGCCGTGTTAAACAGATGGACAGTCAATAACAAAAATAGTACTATGCCACGTCCGGATCTAAACAATACAGATGACAACTACAATTCACAGATTTCTTCCCGTTTTGTAGAGAAAGGTTCCTACCTCAGGATAAAATCGATGACTTTGGCCTATACCCTACCTAAACAAGTGCTTGAAAGATGGAAGCTCAATAAGGTCCGTTTTTATGTAACAGGCGAGAATCTGTTAACATTCACAAAATACTCAGGTCTAGATACTGAGGTAAGCATGTATGGGGGAACTAACCAGGAAACCGTGAGCTCCAATATGGCGCCGGGCATCGATTTTGGTACTTCGCCGCAGGCACGCACCTTTATTGTTGGTTTAAACCTAACTTTTTAACCTTTTAGCTTACAAACAATGAAATCAAATAGATATACGTCATTAGCCATCGCCTTATTGGCTTCTCTTGCTCTAAATTCCTGCAAAAAGTTTTTAGATCTTCAGCCTACCTCCACGGTAACGAGTGAAAATGCCTATCTCACCGGAGACAATATTGAGAAAGCATTAAACGGGGCCTATAATTCTTTTATAGGCAATGGTACTCGCCCAGGAAGCAATGCCAATTATTATCAATGGGAAATGATTTTACAGACCGATATCCGTTCGGACAATGCGCATGCTGCCGGTGGTGGCGAAATAGATTTTGCACAAATTGACTATAATACCATTACCAATACCAATGAAATGGTACGCAGGGATTGGGAAGAACTGTATGGAGCAATCTCAAAATGCAATATCGTTATCGACAATGTTGATAAAGTCACAGATCCTACCTTTTCGGATGAAAGACGCAAACAAATTCTTGGAGAAGCTTCATTTTTAAGAGCCTTCCATTATTATCAATTGGTCAAACTTTACGGTGGTGTCCCCTTGGAAAAACACTCCAACAGTACTGATGCCGAAGTATTACGCATCAAGCGATCAACTGTAGAGGAGGTTTATGATTTTATAGATTCGGATCTACAGGTGGCCGCAAACAATCTTCCCGATGGATTTGGACAAGCCTCTATTGACAAGGTTAGAGCTACAAAAGGTGCTGCAAATGCCTTGCTGACCAAGATATGGGCACAACGCCCTGATCGAGATTACAATAAGGTCTTGCAATACGCCGATGCAGTGATTACTGGAAAAGGTGGCTATCAGCTCCTTCAAAACTATGCGGATCTTTTTGACGGTAAACATAACTATAACAGTGAATCTATCATAGAGATTCCCTACATCGCCGGCAGTCCCAATCTAAGCTGTTGGGGTGGCGCATTCTTTTTCCCGGATCTTGATGAAAATGGCCAAATCAACGAAAACGAATGGCGCCGGTATGGCACACCTTCGACAGATCTAGTCGAAGCTTATGACAACGCTGGCGACACTGAACGAAAGAATGCCAACATCTGGTTTTTCTCTGTCCCTTGGGCAGATGAGTTCTGGAACCCTTGTGGAGATGCCGATACAGAAATCCCATTTAATGTAAAGCAAAAACATGCCAACAGCTTCCAAAGTGGCGATCATTTTTACCTTTTGCGGCTTGCGGACATCATTCTGCTTAAAGCAGAGGCTCAAAACGCCTTGGGAAATACTTCTGGTGCGATAAACACCATTAATGTCATACGTCATCGCGCAGGGCTGTCAGATTTATCCGGTGTCAGCTCCAGTTCACTAAAGGCCATCATTCTCAACGAGCGCCGATTGGAACTTGCTTTCGAAGGTCAACGTTGGGATGATTTAAATCGTTATGGTGTCACGGTAGATGTAATGAATAAACTAAATGAAATAAAATTTACATGCGATAACGGCAAACAGAGCAACCCTACGCTGATTAAGTATAATTTTAACCAAAATAGCCTGCTCCTTCCAATACCATTATTGGAACTGCAGGCAAATCCGAGCCTGACTCAAAATCCAGGCTATTAATTAGACCAAGCATAGGCTGTTCAAAGGATTAATTCCTTGAACAGCCTTTTTTACTAATATACTTTATTATGACTCGTTTTAAATCACTGGATATTTTCCGTGGGTTTACACTCGCGGCTATGATTCTCGTCAATAATCCCGGCAACTATCATCATGTATTTCCTCAACTTGAACACTCCATCTGGCATGGATGTACGTTTACAGATCTTATATTTCCATTTTTCTTATTTGCTGTTGGAAACTCCATGGCATTTTCTTTAAAAAATAGCGATCAACAGGCTCCATCAGCCTATTGGCAAAAAGTTGCGAAAAGAACGGGCATCCTTTTTATGCTGGGCATCTTTTTAAATGTTTTTCCTTTTGTTGAATGGAATAGCCTTCACAAGCTGGAATGGATTCCATTTGCCAAGTACAGGTATTTCGGCGTATTGCAACGTATCGCTATCTGTTATTTCAGTTGCGCCATGTTAATATATTATTTTAAAGATAAAGGCACAATTATCATCGGTGTGGCATTTCTCTTGTTCTATTGGTTGATTTGCTACTATAGTAATCCATCGGATCCTTATAGTTTGGAGGGTTGGTTTGGAACGGCACTGGATATCCGAATCTTTGGTGCATCCCATCTCTATCACGGCGAGGGAACAGCGTTTGATCCAGAGGATATCTGGAGCGTATTACCGGCCATCAGTCAAACGATATTCGGGTATATTACCGGAAAGTACATTATTCAAAAACTAACAGGAAAAAGGGAGCTGATGAACTTATTTATCGTAGGTCTGTCCTTTATCCTGATAGGCTATCTATGGTCATTTGTTTTTCCTATTAATAAGAAGATCTGGACCAGCAGCTACGCCGTATTCAGCACTGGAATTGCACTCTCTTTTCTCGGTATATTAATCTATCTTATCGAATTTCAAAACATCAGAGGGAAAATTTACACTGTCCTTGACGATTTCGGCAAGAATACACTATTTATCTATTGTCTTAGCGGATTAATCCCAACTATTTTTTCTTTTATTCTTATCGGGGATACGCATCAAAATCTTTGGAACTTGAGCTACCATTTCCTGTTTGATAGCTGGCAAAACCAACGATTATCCTCCGCCCTATTTGCGCTGCTATTTGTCGCTTTGAATTGGTTGATCGCATATTGCCTACGGAAGAAAAAGATCTATATCAAAATCTAGGTCAACGTACCTTTGGATTAAAATAAGCAATCTGAATAATAGGGATAAAAAAAAGGGCCAAGGCCCTTTTTATATATAAAGATATGGATAAGATATACCGCAGCTACTTTTAGAAAACGCCCCATCTTTGTTTTACTAATTCCGCTATTACAGTATGCTGACACTAAAATAGCTCAAACTAACTATACAGAGAAAAAACTTAGGGGGACAAAGGGGGGACAAAAACTAATCAATTGAAAAACAGTAAATTGAAACACATGTTTAAATTAAAAAAAACGTTATTTTATGTTGAATAATCGAAATAAAAGTAATACTTAGTGTAAAATTCTTGTCCGGAAATATTAAAAAAAGAAAACCTGAGGTTGGGAGCCCCAGGTTTTAACTAACCAATTATTAACCTAAATTATGAAAAGTCTTTTTAATATTCTACACAAAGAATATTTCAACTATTGGACCAAAATCGCGCGAAAATTGCTATTTCACATTTCTTTAACAGATTACTGAGATTGAAATGACCAAACGGAAGACATTTCCAAAATAAGAACTGAAAATATACTGTTAAAAGAAATTAAAGAGACTATTCGGAGCCGATTTTTCATAAGAGAAATCAGGTTCTGCCGCAACATCAGGTAAAATCTTTGATTTTGTTAAGAAATGTATTTTAGCGGGATGTCTTTCTGCTGCCATTTTGACCAACTCCATCATGTAGTGATTGCTCTGATATCTTTTTACTTGTCCTTTTATATCTTCAAACCCGTTATACTGGCTGTATTGATCAATATATCCCATTCCATAAAAAACACCATTTTCAATGACAATACAGCTTTTTTCCTCGGAATTACGTCCTTTATCGATCAATACAAAGGATGGCTGCTGTTTGAGCCAATCCTCGATACAACGTTCCACCCGTGTATTGTGTAGGTCTCGATCGGGTAATTCGGTCTTCTTTAAAGCTTTCGTAGACAAACTGGCGTGCCCAAACTGACAAAATTGCGGATTAATAGCGTCATGCTGAATAAAGCTTTGCAACAACTGAATAGCGTCATATTCACGCTGAAACAGCTGAATACATTCCTGTCCCCTTGTTGTCTTCCCAATAGCCAGATGGAGATAGCCATTTTGATCCTCATAAGAGAACAAACCGAATTTAGGCTCATACCGTTTAAGTGCTCTATTATATTTTGGCCAGAACTTTTTGATTTCCGCACATTCCAACAACAATGACATCAGCTCTGTCCCGCAGCACTCATAACTTATATGATGAATTTCTTTTAAGAAATGTTGCCTTTGCGCTTGAATATTATTCCCTGTAAAATGAGACAATACTCTTTTTTTTATATTGACGGCTTTGCCAACATAAATTACTTTTCCAGCTTTGTCATGAAAATAATAGACTCCAGCCTCGTTGGGCAATTGTTCATACTCCAAGGGATTTAAATGCGGTGGAAAACGTTGATCTAGCGCTTTATGTTTAATCATATCCTGAAATACCTGTTCGGTATCTAGCACTTTCAAATAAGCAAAGAGAATGGCTGTTGCATCGGCGTCGCCACCCGCACGGTGCCTATTTTCAATCGGGATATCTAAATAATCACATAGGCGCCCCAAACTATAGGACAATAATCCCGGTTTTATTTTTCGCGCATAGCGTACTGTACACAATTTAATCGCTGACCACTCGAAGCCCGATTCCTGAAGTTGAAATCGAATGAATGAATAGTCAAAATTTACATTATGTGCAACAAAAATACGGTCTTTGAGCATTTCATAAATCTGCTCGGCTACCTGATCAAATAACGGAGCGTCCTTCACCATGTCATTGTCTATGCCCGTAAGCGCAAAAATCGAATTCGGAATTTCTTTCCCTGGATTAACCAAGGTCTCCCAACGTTCCAAAACCTGATTACCATCATGAATAACAATGGCAACCTCTGTGATCCTGCTCGATTTTGCATTGCCACCCGTAGTCTCTATGTCCACAATGGCAAATTCTTGTCTTTTGCTTTGATTTACACTCATAACGCAAAGCAAACATACTAAAAATATTAGCTATTCAAAAGAATCACCGCAATTTTACAAAACACGGAAGCCAATTATGCAATCTAACTGATAAAAATAGCTGTTTTTCTAAATGACTGTTCATATTATATATTGCTGGATTTTGTTTATTTTGGCTTTTCTTAATTAAATTCATGCTCATGGAAGTAACACAAAAAAATAACGATAAACACGGTAGCTTTGAGGTTATCGATCAGGAAAAGTCAGTGGCACAAATGACCTATACCTGGGCTGGCCCTACAAAATTCATTATAGACCATACGGAAGTAAGTTCCGAATACGCAGGAAAAGGGCTAGGCAAACAATTATTGATGGCAGCAGTGACCTATGCACGTAAAGAAAATTTAAAAATTATGCCTTTATGTCCTTTTGCAAAATCAGTTTTTGATAAGGACCCAGCATTAGCCGATGTGCTTTTTTAGGACCCCACCAATGTGAAAAAAGATGGTTATATTGCTGTAGTAGCAATGTAACCATCTTTTTTTGCCCCCTGTTTAGCTAATGGGCAATTGCTAATCAAGTTTGATTGCTAATTTGTTTATCAACTTAAAAATGAGATCAGCCGTTAGTTTGGCCGTTCTGGAATCAATATCGAAATGTGGATTGAATTCTGCAAAATCGACAGATTTTAGATTAGGCAGATCCAGTAGCATATCGTAGATCGTAAAAAACAAATGATCAGGGACTATACCGTTAAATGCCAATGCACTTACTCCCGGTGCATAGGCTGCAGCGAAAGCATCAAGATCAACCGTCAAATACACATAATCCACTAATTTGGAAAAACTAACAATTTGCTCCCGGATCAGATCAAGTTTTTCAATGACCAAACTCTCTCTTTCAATAATCTGCACATCCTTCTCTTTGGCATAGGTGAGCAATCCTTTGGTATTACTAATTTCTTGAATACCAATTGCTAAGTAATGAAATAGCAAATCTGCTTTAGACTGATCCTGCTCGATTTGATAGAATCCCGTTCCAGAATTCCCTTTGCCATCCTGCAATGGACGGATGTCTAAATGGGCATCCAAATTAATAATGCCAAGACTTTGATTACGACTCTTTAGAAATTTTTTAACACCCAAATAATGGCCATAAGTTACTTCATGGCCACCACCTAAGACGACTGGAAATCCTTCTTGCTCGAGAATACAATTTAAGGCAGCCCCTAGCCCCTGCTGAGATAATTCTAAATCACTGTCTTTTATAAGTATATCACCGCAGTCTTTAAGTTTTAGTTTATCAGAAAAATGTACAGGAAGGTTTGTTAATACATTCCGGAGTGCTGTCGGTCCATCTTTGGCGCCTACACGACCTTGATTGCGTGCAACCCCCTCATCGCTACAGAATCCGAGAAAAGCAATGGACTGCCTTAAATCGGGCTGCTCGAGAAGATCAACACAATCCATTAATTGATGCCAACGCATCCATTCACGATCCTGGCCATCGATACGCCCCTTCCAGACCGCTTGGTCTCCTTTGTTATATATTTCCGAATTATTCAACAATAAGTTCATTCGCTCAGATCAAATAATTGTTCGATAATATCGTCATCTACAAGTTGCGCGCGGGTAACTTGCAATGTGGTATTTCTCTCCATTGCACGATCTAACGCCTGATTAGCTTCCTTATTTCTAGCCCAAGCGCGCCTAGCAATCCCATTATTTACATCAAAATACAGCATCTTTTCCAATTTAAAAGCTGCTTCTGCAGAGCCATCTAGCAGTAGACCGAAGCCACCGTTGATGACTTCACCCCAACCGACTCCACCGCCATTGTGAATAGATACCCAAGTAGCCCCCCGGAAACTGTCGCCAATGACGTTATGAATAGCCATATCTGCTGTAAATTGACTGCCGTCGTAGATATTACTAGTCTCCCGATAAGGTGAATCGGTACCGCTCACATCATGATGGTCTCTTCCCAAAACAATAGGTGCTTCAAATAAGCCACTTTTTACGGCTTCATTAAAAGCCTTTGCTATGGCAATACGTCCATTTGAATCTGCATAAAGAATACGCGCCTGGGAGCCTACTACAAGTCTATTTTTACCGGCTTCTTTAATCCATTGAATATTATCTTGCATCTGCTGCTGAATCTCCACGGGAGCTTCTTTTCGGAGCTCTTCTAAAACTGTCATGGCTATTTCGTCTGATTTTTGAAGATCCAAAGCCTTTCCAGACGTACAAACCCAGCGAAAGGGTCCAAAACCATAGTCAAAACACATTGGGCCAAGAATATCCTGTACATAAGATGGGTAGCGGAACTGATCCTTTTTATCATTCCATACCGCTGCACCTGCACGGCTGCTCTCCAACAGAAACGCGTTACCGTAATCAAAGAAATAGGTTCCTTTAGCTACATGCTTATTGATGGCATCGACATGTCGTACCAAGCTTTCTTGTACACATCGCTTAAACCGGTCAGGATCGGTCGCTAACAACGCATTGGATTCTGCAAAGGTCAGCCCCATCGGATAATAGCCTCCAGACCAAGGATTATGTAATGATGTCTGATCAGATCCTACCGTGATGTGGATATTTTTGCGATCAAAGGCTTCCCACACTTCGACAATATTACCGATATAGGCGAAGGAAATTGTTTCCTTTTGATCCATCGCCAACTGTACTTGTTCAACGAGTTCATCGATGTTTTCTACCAATCGGTCTACCCAACCCTGTTCATGCCGCTTTCTTGCCGCAACGGGATTTATTTCAGCGCATACGGTGATACAGCCGGCAATATTACCTGCTTTGGGCTGCGCGCCACTCATACCGCCTAAACCAGAAGTCAAAAATACCTTGCCTTGAATTGTATCGTCTACCGTTAAATGTTTTCGGAAAGCGTTCATAACAGTAATTGTGGTGCCATGCACAATACCCTGCGGACCAATATACATATAGGAACCTGCTGTCATCTGCCCATATTGCGTAACACCTAAAGCGTTAAAACGTTCCCAGTCATCCGGTTTCGAATAGTTTGGAATCATCATGCCATTGGTTACAACAACACGAGGTGCATGTTGTGAGGAAGGGAAAAGACCCATTGGATGACCACTGTAAAGATGTAACGTTTGTTCATCTGTCATCTGCGAAAGATACTGCATGGTGAGGCGATATTGAGCCCAATTTTGGAAAACACCTCCATTACCACCATAGGTAATCAGTTCATGGGGATGTTGTGCTACGGCTGGATCAAGGTTGTTCTGAATCATCAACATAATAGCTGCCGCCTGCTTACTGGCTGCTGGATAATCATCTATCGGTCGAGCGTGCATTGCATATTGGGGTCTAAAGCGGTACATATAGATTCGGCCATAACTACGAAGCTCCGCTAAAAATTCAGGTGCTAAAACCGTATGCCATTGTTTGGGAAAATAACGTAATGCATTCCGTAGAGCCAGCTTCTCTTCCGACTTGGTGAGAATATCCTTTCGTCTGGGGGCATGACTTATTGTATGATCTCGTTCTACTTTTGGAGGTAATACGGTTGGAATACCTTCCGCAACCTCGCTCTTAAATGTATCTTCCATGTTGTTATATTGAGAATACTTCCTGACCATTTTTCCATACTGCTGTAGGCTGCAAGCTTCCTTGGTAGTAAGTAATATCTTGATAATTATCTGTTTTAAATAAACTAAAATCTGCTTTCATGCCCTTGGTCAACACGCCGCGATCCGACAGGTTTAAGGCTTTTGCAGCACGGTAGGTTAGTGCCGCAAGCAGCTCAGCATTCGTCAACTTTTCTGCTGTTGCCAAAATACTCGCACTCGTCAGTAACTGTCCCATGGGCGCGGAACCCGGATTCCAGTCACTTCCTATTGCCAAACATGCACCTGCATCCAACAACTTTCTAGCAGGTGTAAAACCACATCCAAGGCCGATAGAGGCGGCAGGCAGCGCTACAGCAACAGTAGCTGAGTGTGCGATAAGTTCTATTTCAGCCGCAGTTGATGCTTCAAGATGATCCGCAGATTGAGCACCGAGTTCTACAGCAATCTGACTTCCCGAAGTGGTAAACTGATCGGCATGAATAGTCAGATCAAAACCCATTTCTTTTGCTTTTCGTAAATAGGCCACAATGTCTTCCCCCTGAAAAGCCGTTTTTTCGATAAATGCGTCAATCCGATTCGACAGCCCTTCTGATTTCAATAGGGGAAAAAGATCTGTTGTGATCAGATGAAGATAATCTTTTGCGGATCCGTCGAAGTCCCGTGGGAGCATATGTGCCGCCAAACAAGTTGGAATAAGGTCTGATGCCGTACGACGATCCGATTCCTGAATGACCCGTAATATCTTAAGTTCTTCTTTAACATTGAGACCGTAACCACTTTTAACTTCAATTGTTGTGATTCCTTGCCTTAATAGAAAATTTGCGCGCTGGATAGTGAGATCAATCAATTCTTCTGCGTTACAATCCCGCGTATGGGAAACGGTGCTCCAGATCCCACCTCCTGCCGCTGCAATCTCCAGGTAGCTTGAGCCTGCATTTCGAAGGGCGAAATCATTCGCTCGATTACCGGCAAAAGCAATATGTGTATGGCAATCAATAAAGCCTGGCAGAACGACCTGACCTCCTTCTACAGGTACAAGTGCCGCCTCCTTTCCCCATTGCAGTTGTAGTTGCTCAAAATCCCCCACTTCCAATATATTGTTACCTGCTATTAAAATACCTCCTTCTTTAATAATAGCCAATTGTTTATCGTCGAGTGCCCCATTTACGGGCATATTTGACATCGTTAATATCTGCCTAAAAGGTCCAACTAATTTCAGCTCTTTTTCCATCATTCTTCGTTTAAAACATTTCAAACCTTTGTTTCAAATCCGCTTCAATCTCACCTGTAGCATATTGACGATGCAATGTGATCAGTTCGCCTGATTTTACGAGGCTTAGTGCCTCCGTCAGCAGCTCTTCCATCGGTTGATCGGATTCAATATGCGGAATGGACTGGCGAATTCTTGCATGGATAGCTTCCAATGCTGCAGTCGATTTTAATGGCTGATGGTAATCCTTGGCCTGTGCAGCACATAACAGTTCAATACTTAGTATTTTATCGACATTGTCAATGACCTGCAGTAATTTTCGGCCGGCAATAGATCCCATACTGACATGATCTTCCTGGCCTAAAGAGGTAGGAATACTATCTGCACTTGCAGGAAAACAAAGTCCTTTATTCTCACTTGCAATCGCGGCCGTGCTATATTGTAAGATCATAAATCCTGAATTGAGACCGGTTGACTTCATTAACAATTTTGGGACACCGTTGGTTTGACCTTCTAAAGACAAATAGACCCTTCGGTCCGAAATATTGCCAATTTCCGATGCGGCCAGTGTGGCATAATCCAAAGGCAAAGCGATTGACTGTCCGTGAAAGCTACCGCCACTAATGGTTAGTTCATCATTAATAATCACAGGATTGTCGGTCACTGCGTTTATTTCGATTTCTATGGTATCCTTCAAATGAAACCAAGCATTGCGTGATGCTCCATGGACCTGAGGGATACAGCGCAGCGAATAAGGATCTTGTACACGAGAACAGTCTTTGTGGCTTTCCAAAATAGCCGAGCCATGAAGCATGTTAAAAATGCTTGCAGCAACATAGCGGTTTCCTAGGTGCGGGCGTAATTGATGTAATTCTGTAAAAAATGGTTTTATTGAACCATTTAAGCCTTCAATCATTAAGGCAGCAATAATATCGGCGTTCTGAAGTACACGATTTAACTCGGCAACAGCCATCACACCATGTGCAGCCATAAATTGGGTTCCATTGATTAAAGCCAGCCCCTCTTTTGCGCCCAACTGAACCGGTGCCATACCGTGTTTTTCCAAAACAGCAGCTGTCTCCAAAATCTCCCCTTCTACGTTAACTTTTCCTAAGCCAATCAATGGTAAAAATAAATGTGACAATGGGGCCAAATCACCCGATGCGCCGACAGAACCTTGTTTAGGAACCACAGGAATGACATCATTTTCAATATGCCAAATAATCCGCTCAATCGTCGCATACTGAACTCCTGAAAATCCTTTAGAAAGCGCGTGAACTTTAAGAATAAGCATCAATTTGGCCAAATCATTGGCTATAGGTTCTCCCATACCGACAGCATGGCTTTTTAGAATATTTTCCTGTAATAGCTGCGTTTGACTTGCATCAATAGGTGTGGTGCACAATGGACCAAAACCTGTATTGATCCCATAGACAACCTCACCGCGCTCAACTATTTTCCTGACATAACTGGCGCTTTGCTCGATCTTATCCCTGACTTCGGTGGAAATCTCCCCGGTAACCGTTCCTTTTGTTATCGCTAAAGCTGTGGAGCATGTTAGCTGCCCACTGCCATATAAAAATTTTTCCATTATCATAACTGCTTTACTCAAATGTACTTGCTATATTTGATAATTAGAAATACCATTTTTATCATCAATTGATAACCATGAATTATCAAATAGAGCTAAGACATTTACTGTATTTTAAAGTATTGGCAGAAGAACTGCATTTTAGAAGGGCTGCCGAAAAATTGTTTATTGCGCAGCCAGGCTTGAGCAGGCAAATTAAGCAACTGGAGGAATCTTATGGCGTAACACTTTTTGAGCGTAATAAACGAAATGTTCAAATGACTGAAGCGGGGATATATCTCTTTCAGGAGGTGAAAGAACTATTTCGGCACTTGGATCAGATTGAAACTCAACTTCAAAGTTTTGCCAATGGTAAAATAAGCACCTTAAAGCTGGGGTTTATCGGGTCGGCTGTTCAAACAATCCTGCCGGAACTACTTGTCAATTTAAAACAGCAGCAGCCGGATATCGAGTTATCACTTCACGAACTAGCGAATGAAACCCAGCTGGATCTGCTGGAGAAAAAAGAACTTGACTTAGGGTTTGTTCGTCTTTCCGAAACGCCACCTGGATTATGTAGTCTGCCTATACATACAGAGCATTTTAGCCTCGTTTTACCCAACGATCATCCCCTATTGAAGTCACCGCAACCAAGTCTTGATGCGTTCAAAAATGAATCATTTATCTTATTTTCCAAAAACTATAGCCACTCTTATTATGATCTCGTCATGAGTATTTTTAGTGATCATAAGTTTATCCCCAAAGTTACTTTACGCACAGTGAATGCTTTGACCATTTTCAATATGGTTGCTCAGGGACTGGGTGTTGCCATTGTTCCTTCATCTTTAAAGAACGGCTACCATGTTGATGTCACTTTCCTTGAATTGAACAATTTACCACAACGAACAACGCTCTCCTTAGTTTGGAATGCCCACAATCGTAATCCGGGTATTCCATTGGTCACCCAGATCATCACTTCACAAGTAAAAAACGGATATAATACGTCAAAGCGGGATAATAAGGCATAAGTCCTTATTAAAAGAATGCCAAATAAATTGTTCGGATAAGCTTGTTCTTGTATTGCATATCAGAAACAAATTTTCTAAGTTTGAGGTATTTACTAAACTTAATAAAAAAACAAATTATGATTTTAGAAGTAGCTGTATTGCAAATTATTGAAGGACAACAATCCAATTTTGAAAGAGATTATAAAACAGCTTGCCAATATATTAGTGCGAGTAAAGGCTATATAACGCATTCTTTACGTAAATGTATTGAAAAAAACAACCAGTACATTCTGTTGGTTGAATGGGAAACTTTAGAAGACCATACCATTGGTTTCAGGGAGTCGGCATTATTTAAGGAATGGGAGAAACTTTTACATCATTACTACGATCCATTTCCAACAGTCGAACATTATGAAGTGTTAAAATAGTAGTTTTGTCGTCCTTTTCTACAATAATCTAGTATCTTTGTAGAAATTTTTGATATTCAACTTTTAACCCCTATAACGTCACAAGCGTTATAGCTTTGAACAGAACAAGATGTACACAAAAGAAAAAGCAAAAGTAAATAGTTTTACGGTAGATCATACCAAATTAAAACAAGGGATCTACGCTAAAGCTTCTACAACCAATAACAGCAATGTTGAAAGTTATACAACTTACGACATTCGCATGATCAGACCGAATTCTCCGGAGCGTATGCTATCACCTGAAGTCATGCATACATTAGAGCATTGTTTTGCAACAGAAATTAGAACCATCTTAGGTGATGAGGTTATTTATGTTGGACCAATGGGCTGTTGCACGGGATTTTATGTGGTATTGGCTGGAACAGCGAAAACTCCTCAGAATGTGGCGGAATTGATGAAAGAAGTATTAGAGACTGTTCTTACAGAAGGATACGAAGTACCTTTCCAAAACCCGATTAGCTGCGGAAATTACACATTCATGGATTTTCCCACCTCAAAACAGGCTTGTGTTAACTTCTTAAATCTAATTACTGCCGAAGAATTGGAATTTGAGTATCCATATATCGAAGAAAATTAAATGATCCTGAATAAAGATATTGAAACGATTATCTTGGTAGCAAATAAAAATGAGCTATCTTTTAATTCGACAAGTGAATCGACTTTTGTATACGAAATTGGTGTAGGTAAAGTAAATGCGCTCCTGTCCGTAGCTACGCTTTACGAAGACATCAAAGCATTAGGAATCAGTCCTGTTCTTCTCAATGTTGGCACGGTAGGCTGTACAAGGCATCCGATAGGCCATGTCCTTTATCCGGCATACTATGCACAAGGGGATGCTTATACGGATGGATTTTTCCTGGAAAACACCCTGTTTTTTAAAGGTCAAGGCGTATTGGAATCCATATCACTTGATGAATTTCGCTACGAAGATGCACTTTTGACATCGGATCGTTTTATCAATGTAAATACTGCTTTTTATCAGGATATCAAACATTTTAACCCTTTGGCATTTGATATGGAATCTTATGCCCTAGCGAATTTCTGTTTTCAAAAAAATCTCACCTTTCATAGTATTAAAATTGTTTCAGACAACTGTGATGGTACAGTTAAAGATTGGGAAAGTATTTTAGGAGAAATTTCAGGGAGATTAGGTGACATCCTCGATCAATTTATGAAAAAGCTGGATAACGAAAAAGCTGCTGCGGTCAGCATATCGTAATCTAATGAAATAGCAAAAAAAAGACCTGTAGAAATAGAGGTCTTTTTTTTTGCAAATTACCGCGTTCTTTCTTCAACAGCTTCCCTATTGTCTTTCTAATTTGAATTTATTCAAACTATTCTCTCCCGAGGTTGTTCAGATAAGTGGATTACAAGCCCATCGTTATAGTCAATATAACTCTTCCACACTGCAAATAAATCGATCTAATATTCTTATGAAGAAAAAGAAGAAAATAATAATTTCAAATAGACTGCCGATACAAATAGAGCGAAAAAAAGAAAAATTAATCATCAAGCCGAGTGCGGGCGGACTGGCAACCGGTTTAAATTCCGCCTTTGATACGGATGAAATACTTTGGGTTGGCTGGCCGGGAATTGTTCCCAAAGATGAAGAGGAAAAAGAAAAGATTGTCGAGCTTCTCAAACCGATGAACTTACTTCCTGTTTTCTTATCCAAAGATGAAATACGCAATTTCTACGAAGGTTATTCCAATGAGGTCCTCTGGCCTATTTGCCACTATCAGCCGAGCTACATTCATTTTGACCGCGAATATTGGTCTACCTATGTCATGGTAAATAAGAAATTCTGCGAGGCTGCGCTTTCTATCGATGAGCCATCCGATTTTATTTGGGTCCATGATTATCAGCTTATGCTACTCCCTCAACTGTTGCGTTTAGAAAACCAAGAGCTCAACATAGGTTATTTTCACCATATCCCCTTTCCTTCGGAAGAACTCTTTATGAACATTCCGCAACGTAAAGAATTGGTTGAAGGTTTACTGGGAGCAGATCTTATCGGATTTCATACTTTCGCCGATAGTCAGAACTTTCTAAATGCCTGCAAAAAAATACTGCATGTATCGTCTGGACATAACCAGCTCAAGTACAAAGACCGTCATATATTTATAGAATCCTTTCCGATGGGTATTGATTTTGATAAATTCGTCGAAGTCAGCAGTCAGCCTAAAATCCAGTCCATTGCAAGTCAATTCCGGAGCCATTTTCCCGATCAAAAGATTATTATAGCTGTCGATAGGCTCGATTATAGCAAAGGGATATTAGAGCGATTACGTGCATTCCTCACTTTCCTTGAAAAATACCCCGAATGGCATACAAAAGTTGTGCTATATATGCTTATCGTGCCCTCCAGGGATAAGGTATCGCAATACAAAAAACTGAAAGATGAGATTAACCGGAAGGTGAGTGAAATCAATTCCATTTATGGCAATCTAAGCTGGACGCCGGTACTATATTTTTATAAATCGCTTCCATTCGAAGAGCTGGTTGGATTATATGTTGCATCCGATATCTGTATGATTACATCTACGCGAGATGGGATGAATCTTGTAAGTAAAGAATACATCGCCAGTAAGACTTTATCAAAGGGGGTATTGATTTTAAGTGAGTTTGCAGGCGCCTCCAAGGAACTCGTTGATGCCTTGATTATTAACCCCTATAATCGTACAGAAACGGCAGACAGTATTTACCAAGCGCTTAAAATGCCGCCCGAAGAAATTCAGGAACGTACCGATGCCAATATTCAGATTATACAGAAGTTTAATGTACAGCATTGGGTGCAGCTCTTTACCAATCGTTTGGCTGAGACCAAAGCCATACAACGTGACGAATGGGCAAGGCGAATCTCAGATAAGGTATTGAATAGTATTTCAGAAAGGTATAGCAAAAGTAGCAATAGACTCTTTTTTCTGGACTATGATGGTACCTTGGTCAAATTCCAGAATCATGCCCAAAAAGCAACTCCGACGACCTTGCTGTATAACCTTTTGGATAATATCATTTCTGATCCACTCAATACATTGGTCATCATAAGCGGCCGATCACAAGAGAGCCTATCGTCTTGGTTTGACGGTCGATCGTACTATTTAGTTGCCGAACATGGTATTTGGTCAAATTTCCCAAATTTCAACTGGTCGTATAAAAAAGGATTGGCCCTCCACTGGATGCCTGAAGTAAAAAAGCTGATGGAGAAACTGGCCGATCAAACTCCGGGTGCTTACATTGAGGTCAAGCCCTACTCGTTAGCTTGGCATTATAGAAAAGTAGAACTGGGCTTAGGCGAACTTAAAGCAACCGAGCTAAAGGAGACCTTAAACCCAATGCTCAACGACTATGGATTACAACTATTGGACGGAAATGCTGTTATTGAGGTCAAAAATACAGAAGTTAATAAAGGTAAGGCGGCATTGGAAATCGCAGGACATATAAAAGCAGATTTCATGTTGGCTATTGGCGACGACATTACCGACGAGGATCTATTCAAGTATTTACCGCAATCGACCATAAGTATTAAGGTAGGAAGCAACAAATCTGCAGCAAAATATTATTTAGATGAACAAGAAGATGTTCTTCAATTTTTAAATCAACTTATCGTAAAATAATGAACGAAAATACAACAGAAAACAGACATATCTACCAATCTGGAATCATTGGAAATTGTTCCTACATAGCGCATGTTGGCATTGACACAAACATATCATGGTTGTGCTGGCCATCGTTCGAAGATAGCTTTGTATTCGGCAGTATGATCGATAAAAATCAAGGTGGAACTTTCAAGATCAGTTCAGAGGAACCAGTTGTGGAAACCAAGCAGTATTACATCAAAAACTCTAATGTGCTCTGCACGGAAATCCATACGGAATCCTATGCCTATCGTATTACAGATTTTGCACCACGTTTTGAACAATTCGGGCGGTATTTTAAACCCTTGATGCTAATACGAAAGATCGAACCACTGCATGGTGCCCCTAGCGTCAACATCAGATGTCAGCCGACTGCTGACTACGGCCGATTGGCACTTAAGCCTACCCGTGGCAGCAACCATATTCTTTATAGCAACGATCAGGTCGGAGAACGGATTCGACTTACCACTGATCTGCCTATTTCACATTTCTTCCAAGAGGAAAGCTGGACCATTATCAGTGAAAATAAATACCTTATACTGACGTATGATGCAGCTTTCGAATCGGCCATTGTGAGCACCTGTGAGGATTTCCTCCATAAGACGCTCAGTTATTGGCAGCGATGGATTAAAAGGTGTAGTATTCCCAACATTTATCAAACAGAAGTTATCCGATCGGCTCTGGTGCTGAAACTTCATCAATATGAGGACACAGGAGCAATTATCGCTGCATCAACAACTAGTCTGCCCGAGTATCCAGGTTCGGGAAGAAACTGGGACTACCGTTATTGTTGGGTACGTGATAGTTATTATGTCCTAACAGCATTGACGCACATCGGTCAATTTGAAGAAATGGAAAGCTTTGCAAATTATATTGCTGGCATCACGCATCGCAACCCTGGAAGACTTCAGCCTTTATACGGTATCCTTGGTACCACCGAGCTGACAGAACAGATCTTACCTTACCTAAAAGGCTATCAGGATAACGGTCCAGTACGGATTGGCAATCAAGCTTTTGAACATATTCAAAATGATGTATATGGCCAGGCAATGATTGCGTTGTTACCTCTTTTCACCGACCAGCGTTTTAAAATTCATGAAAACAAGAATGTGTTAGGCTGGGTAAATTTCATTCTCGAAAAGATTGAGGCTACTATAGAGGAAAAAGATGCCGGCATCTGGGAGTTTAGAAATTTTGCCAACCACCATTGTTATTCCAATCTTTTTCAATGGGTCGGATGTAAGGCGGCCCTGTTGATTGCGCGTCAAAATGGTTATCAAGATATGGAGGATCGCGCGAATGTCCTCTTAAAAAAAGCAGAAGCTTACATCGAGGCCTGTTATGACGAAGAGCGAAAAGTTTATCAGAATGCTATTAATAGCCGGAATTTAGACGCCAGTACCTTGCAGCTCATCGTCATGGATTACCTTGACCCAAAATCGGAACGCGCCCTTCATCATCTCGAAATGCTGGAAAAGGAATTAAAAGGCGAAAATGGACTTTTCTATCGATATAAACATCAGGATGATTTCGGCAGACCCAAATCCACTTTCTTAGTCTGTGCATTTTGGTACGTGGAAGCGCTGGCCTGTGTCGGGCGTGTGGAGGAAGCGAAAGAGATCCTGGAACGTTTGCTGACCTACAGCAATCACCTGGGTCTGTTCAGTGAGGATGTTACCGAGGACAATGGCAGCCAATGGGGCAATTTCCCACAAGCCTACAGTCACGTTGGATTGATGAATGCTGTTTATCGTCTTGCCATAAAATTAGATAAACCAATTTTTCATTGACATAAAAACAAAATGTGCGATCAAAATAAATTGATCGCACATTTTTACACGTATAATTGCCAATTAAATGGCCTTGATAAAATATTACAATTTATCCAGCCAGTTTTCTACCTCTTCTTTGGTTTTTCCGGTCTTTTGTTGCAATTTACCCAACAATTCATCTTCCTTTCCCTCTGCATATAACAGATCATCATCGGTTAAATCTGCATATTGCTGTTTCACTTTACCTTTCAGCTCGTTCCAACGGCCTTTCCATGTTAAATTACTCATAAATGCTCCTTGTTTTAAAAAAATGAAATGTGTGTACTTATATACTTATATCAATGCCTGTTTATAGCTATCAAAATGTTCACAGATTTCCTCTATCCCGATTCGCTTGCCCATCAAGTCTATAAAACGGTTTTTATACAATGAAAATATGTATAGTCCCGTTGCCAAACTTCCTATGACAAAAATACCTTCCAGCTCATTACTCTTCACAAGCTTATTGTTCAGACGGCACTCTTTGAGTAATGGAATGTTATAAGAAGACCATTTACCCATTTTATCTTTGAGTACCAAACCAATATTTTTTGTCCCTGTCATCATTTCAGCTCCTTTTATTAGAAAAACAGCTACGTTGCTTCAAATGTTTTCTATTTTTGTCATTTTGAAAAGAATAGGTCTTTCATACACAAGAGCAAGTAATTATACGGTGACGTCCAAAAAAAATGTTTCCAATTGATCAATTGGAAACATGCTGTTAAAGATTGCTATTGCTATTTTTTGTTAGCGTTTACCTGGTAAATAGATTTGAAAACCTACGCCAACGCCTAAACCACTCGCACCGCTACCTGTATTAATATTGGCCTTGCTATAATTGTAGCCAAAGGTAGCTTCCAAAGCAACAGTTCGTGTGATAAAATGTGCATATCCAACATTGGCTCCTACCGCCAGCGCGACATCTTTGCCCCTAGAACTTCCTGAAATGCCAATGTCTCCCTGTCCAAAAAACCGACCTGTACTTGATCCCGCATTTGGAAAGTAATAACGCACAAATGGCGCTACACCATAGGTCCATTCGTTATCAGCATCTTTTTGAGTAGCCAGACCAAGATTTGCCTGTGCACCAATAGCCAATCCATCGGACACGAAATAACCAGCTCGTGGTTGAAGTGCTACATTAAATGATTTTCCTTCAAAACTATAGCCAAGATTACCGATCGATCCACCGACCATCCAATTTCCTTGTCGAATAGGTTCAATTCCGACATCCGATGACATCTGTGGCGTGGTTTCAATTTTCTGAGCATGGGCCTGATACCCAATTCCTGCTGTTATTAATAAAAGAAGTGTCAATTTTCTCATAGTATCTCTATTATCTAAATTACTTTACTGTAATAACAAGATCGACAAATGAAAAGTTTTAAATTTATTCTTAAAATATATCGTGTTGTCATTTTAAAAAAAAGAGAACCAATCAGATTTGGCTCATGTTCCTATTAAAAAGACTATGAATACAGCAATTCAATTTGGCGATACTATTTCAGATTATTCCCGAGAAAGCTCCCCATTCTTGTACGAAATAGCCCCAGTGAAAAACGAACCGGATAGCTACGATCTTAAGCCAATTTATGGGCCATCCAAGGTTTCGGATCGGGATGTGGTCAACCTCAAACTAAATTCTCCAAAAAGTATGGCTGGCCCTGATCCAAGTGAAGAAGAACAACGCGACCGTACCACTAAAGAAAAGATTAATACAGAAGAGGATCAACATAAAGAGAAACCAGATCATTCAGAAGAAGATATTTATGATACTGATTCAGAACAAAAAGAAAAGGACAAAAAAAACTCCCACAACTAAGGGAGTTTTTTTTGTGGATATAACGAAGAGGTACGAGTGACCTTTTCTAAGTGCTCCTTTAAGGTTTAGATTGTATAGCATTGATACTATCCTTCCTAAGCGTGTCTGCCAAACTGGTATCCTTCTGCATGCTCATTTTTTGTTGCTCGCTTAAATTGTACCTTGTTTCATCGGCAGCGCTCGGAGCGATATTGTCCGCCTGACCACTTCCCTCTGCTGGATTTTTATTTGGATTTTGGCACGCAAAGAATAGTGTGCTGCAAAATAATAACGTTCCCAAAACTACCGTGAATTTCTTGCTCTTTTTCATATTCTATTTTGTTTTTGTGATCAACCTTTTTCTTAAGAACCACATTCAGAACTTATTAGTTTAATAAAAACTGATAAAAAACAATCATTTAAACTTCTGCTTAAAAAAATAGACAGTTCCCATACTCCACTAAATACAGAAGGATACCCGTAATAAAGACATTTTTTAATGGAACAAATACCCAATTGACCAGTCCCAAATCTGTTGCCCATTTTTATCGGGACGCTTTCAATTGTGTATTCTTGTAGCGTTTAGGCTACAAAATGATCAATCCGCAGGTGTACGTATTTTTCCCGTATGCCTGTTTAAACAAGTTTTAGATGAACATGAAAACGTAAATGTAGCACTTTAATTGCACCTCCATGTATCAAATAAACATCAATCAATTTAACAAACGATACTATGAGCAATTCCAATTTGAATATTTTAGTCGAGGAAAAAAGAAGTCTTTTGAAACATTTTGCGGGGAAATTCACCAATGATCCTGATGAAAAAGAGGATTTAATTCAAGAGACGCTTATTCGTGCATTGAAATCGATCGATGATTTTATCCGTCATCCAAAATTAATGTCGTGGCTCTACGTTATTATGAAAAATGTTTACATTAATCAATATCGTAAAGCCAAACGTACAAACGACATCCATGAAACATACATCGGTCTAGAAAGCACTAACACTGTAGAATCCAATAAAAGTGACAACAAGTTTATCGCTGATGATATTCAAAAAGCGATGTGCAGTTTGTCGGAAGAAAATTACCAAGTGTTTCAATTGTTCCTCGAGGGATACAAATACCATGAGATCGCCACCTATTTTGGCATGCCCGAAGGAACAATCAAAACCAGGATACACATGACGCGAAAAAAGCTTCAAAAACAGCTTAAAATTTACAGATTAAAATAAAACAAAATGTAGCTTTTGAGGTTATCTACCTAGAGTAACTTAACCTGATAACTGACAATTCGCTAAATAATAAATATATGAAATCAGAAGTTAAAATAACAAATCAGCACAATATGGTCATTACGCTGATTATCTGTGGCGGTCCTATTGGAAAGGGAAATGGTAAGACCATTGTACAAGCGGAAGTTCCGAACACATTAGACAAAAATCGAACTAAAGTAGACACCGAAAAAGGTAAAAAATCTTCTTCTGTAAATAAAACAAAATAGATTAAAATTTACGATTATAGCTATAGCGGGCTGCTTTTGTAAAAAAAGCAGCCTTTTTTTACCTCTTTCTTTTTAATTATCTGATAGTCCATCCCCCATTCTGTTGAAAATACCTTTTATATGTGAATTATACGCATCTTATCTTTTTCGAAAACCGGAGAGACCTCTCATCCGTTCTTACAAGAAAGATTAAAAATTCACTCATCAGCATGATATAATGGAAACCAACCTTATAAATGACCATAGAATGATCAACGATCTTATACAGATCAACCATGATCGAATTGCTGATTAACAAATGGCAACTGATATGGTCTCAAGCATCCACATAAGAAATTTAAATAACATTTTTGGGTTTAAGCATACGTTGACTTTGGAGATTATTATATGAAAGTAAAAGCCGGTTATACAAGAAAGAAAATAGGCAGGTCTTTTAAATATTTCGATACATCAGGAACAGAAGTATATGATAAAAAGATCTTAGAAAGAATTACGAAACTGGTTATTCCACCCAACTGGAAGGATGTATGGATTGCCAAAAGTAAGACCAGTGATCTGCAAGCTTTTGGATTCGATCAAAAAGAGCGTAAACAATATATCTACCATACGAAATTCGTTGACCAACGGCAAGCGGCAAAGTTCAGCAATATTCTTTTTATGGGTAAATATTTGCAAGAATTAAGAAAGATCAGCACTAAACATCTCAAACATCAGGTTTGGGATATGGACAAATTGTGTGCAATTGCTTTTAAAATTATGGACAGCACATTAATTCGTATCGGTAATAAGCGCTATACACTGACCAATAAGTCATATGGCCTAAGTACACTGGAAAAAAGGCACGTCACCATCGAAAACAACACGATATCTTTGGCTTATAAAGGTAAAAAGGGTGTTTTTCAGCAAAAGTCATGGGCCAATAAGCAACAAGCTAAGCTTCTGGAAGAACTTTTAAAAATGAAGGGAAAAAGGATATTTCAGATTGATAGTGCTACCTGCGAAAGCACGTTCTGCGGTGCCGCCTTTAATCAGTATCTCCGGAAGAATTCTACGGGTCAGATCAGCTGTAAAAGCATTCGTATTTGGGGAGCCAGTCGAGAAGCTTTTTACCAGCTCGCCCAAACAAAACAGGCGGAGGCACTTAATGCCCGAAAAAGACAGTTAAACAAGGTCATTAAACATGTTGCTGAGCAGCTCGGCAATACAAAGACTGTTTCACAGAATTATTATATCCATCCTGCCATACAACGTTTATTTATGGAGGGAAGATTCCCCAGTATAAAAAGTAAATTGCCGCTTGCGAAATTAGAGGATAAATTATACCGTTTTCTGCTTAAACACACCGATAAGGCAATTGTTTAACGTCCAAACCTAAACCATTCGTCCAATGGATGGCTTAGGTTATTCATCCAGCATGCTGCCATATCCATGGCGGCAACAGAAAATGTGATACCATTTCCACCGAAACCACACACAAAGTATGAGTTTTTAAACTTTTCATGTTTTCCGATATAGGGCAATCCATCTTTGGTTGTTCCAAAAGTACCAGCCCAGGCAAAATCTGCGTGAAAGACCCTATCGGTAAAAATTTTGTTAAATGACTTTTCCAATTTAAGTGATTTCGCTGAAATGAGACTATCTCGCTTAATGGGGTCTTTAAATTCTTCATCTTCTCCCCCAATCAGAAACCTATGATCATCTGTGGTACGCATATACAGATAGGGTTCAGTAGTATTCCAAATGAGCAGATCGCGATACCGATCATAATTGTCTTTATCGACTTCTGACACGATTGCGAATGTACTCAATAGATCGACAAATTTTTCAGGAATAAGGTTTGTCGTTTCGTATCCTGTACAATAAATAATTTTCTTCGCTTTGATTTTAGCTCCTGTCGAAGTGGTTACAAGATTATGCCCCGACTTATATAATACAGAGTCTAAGGCTGTTTTGTCGAAAATCAATAATCCCTTTCTAACGTTGTATGCCAGCAGTTCATGTGTAAAGCAAAAGGCGTCTATGCTTGCCCCTAAAGCCGAGAGAATTCCAGCATAAGCGCCATGTATAGCATAACGATCCCTGATATCTTGTTCCGTTAACCATTTAACATCAAAACCCGCCGCTTGTCGGGCTTCAAACTCTTGCTTCAACCAGGAGATATCTTTTTTCCTTGCCGCGTAGTAGAGTGACTTTTTTGTTCGAAAACCAGCTTTGGACCGGATTTTCTTTGCGATTTTCCCCAATTTGACAATTGCTTCACCACAGGCTCTGTAGCTCGCTACTGCAGCCTCTTCACCAATTAATTCCTTTAATCTATACAAAGGCACATCAATTTCATATTGCAACATAGAGGTTGTTGCCGCCGAACTCCCATTCACAATTTCACGCTTGTCGATAAGAATACATTTCTTTCCATCGTTTATGCATTGATGTGCGATCAGGGCCCCTGTAATGCCGCCTCCAACGACAAGAACATCACAGCTACGATCATCTTGCAAGGAAGGATAACTGTTTAGAAGACCGTTTTTTATTAACCAGAAAGGTTCATTTGACTTTAAATCCATTGTAATAGAAGCTTATTGAATGTTTGTATAACTATTTCTGAAAAGAAATAGTTTGGTTGGCATTTTATTAAATTTCAAACCATTTGAGCATTACCAAGGTTATCTTATTAGCAATTAATAGATTACTTATGCGAGCAATTTGGACGGGGGCTATTGGTTTTGGTTTGGTCAATATCCCAATTAAAATATATAGTGCAACAGAGAGTGCTGCCTTAGATCTAGATATGCTTGATCGAAATGATCTATCCAATATTAAATTCAAGCGGGTAAATGAACAAACCGGCAAAGAGGTAAAATGGGATAATATTGTTAAAGGGTATTTCATGAAAGACCATTATGTCGTGCTGGAAGATGCGGATTTTGAAGACGCAAGTCCGGAAAAGACTAAACTTATCAATCTCCATGCTTTTGTCAAACTGATGGATGTAGACAGTATATATTTTGAAACGCCCTACTATCTGGAGCCACAGAAAGGTGGAGAAAAAGCCTATCAGTTATTGCTCAAAGCATTAGAAAAAACTAAAATGGCGGGCTTAGGGTCGTTCGTCATGCGAAATGTAGAACACCTAACCCTTATAAAGCCCTATCAGAATGCATTGGTTTTGAATAAAATACGTTATCAACAGGAAATCAGAGCACTTGATGAGCTTAAGTTACCTACTGCAATTAAAATTCAAAAAGCAGAAATGGATATGGCTACACAGCTGATCGAGCAACACAGCACATCCTTCGATATCAGTAGCTATAAAAACGAATATATGAACGAGCTCCTCAAAATAATCAAACAAAAAGATAAAGGTAAACGTCCTACCATACGAAAAATGAAGGTAGAGCATACAAAAGCGGATGATTTGCTTGCAAAACTTAAAGCAAGCCTAGGTTAAACAAAACACCCTGTGCCATGATACGTAAACTAAAATCAGGTCAATATCGAATATATGCCAAGCATCCTGATAAAGAAACGAACCGACGTCGGAATCTGGGTACATTTGATACCCTTGAGGAGGCAAAAAAACACGAGCAAGAAATTAAATATTTTAAGCATAAGAAGTGAAATAAGATGAAGAATATCATACCGGAACAGAAAGAAGGCAAGCACCTGGATTGCTTTGAATCCCTCGAGTTTCCAAGTAAAGCTATTGCCAATTTAGCCTATGTTTCGGCTATAAACAATCTTAGAAAGGTCAACCATTGGTATGAACTCGCTCAGATACCTGCCACTGTGTTTCAATTAACGGCGGGTTATGGTACTCCAATTGATAATTTACTCGAATTACATGATTATATCCGACTCAATATTCCAGGACCGGGACTTCCAAGTAGTGATGGTTATGATTGGGTGAATGTTGTCAGCCTCATTTCAGACAAAACGGACGATTATAGTGTTTTTGCGATAACATTAAAACCTTGCCCCGATCCAAGCCATCCTGGGGATAAAAATACAGCTCATTTTTTTGAAGGGATTTCATCTTCAACCTTTCTGATCGAACAACGGAGGAATAGTATTTTGTTCCAGTACGCCGGAAGAAACGAGATCATCAATGTCGACAATGAGAATATGAGTGATAATGTCAGGAATTATTTCATTGGTCTAGCAGCTAAAATGGGGGCATCTTACCCACAATGGAAATCACTTCTTAAAGGGATGGCCCATGCAATCGCCAAAGAGTTTAATGTTCAGCATTAGTTCCTTCTGCCGAACGGAAATTGGCCGGACTTTAATTTCAAAGTAAAAAGAACCCAATAAGGCAATTTTATAAATTTATAACGTTCTGTTATCAAAGATTCGATCTATGTTGTCGTAATTTTTTTTGTATATTTATGTATATCATAAGAAGTTTTGGGGTATTATGAATCATACATTTCAATCTAACAATCAAACCATCATTACGCTTCAATCTTTTGGCAGTCTGGTCATCTTAGATCGACATTTTAATGTCGTTGGGGTAACCGAATCTGTCGTAAATGATCACGACGCCAAAGAGAACTTATTAGGAACTCATTTCTTTGATAGCTTTAGCAATACATTCGGTGAAGCGTTATCCAAAATCAAAAATGCAGTAACTGATCTACTTGAAAACAGGCAGTCGCGCCATATTTTACCCATTAAAATGAGAAAAGAACGTGTTTACGTAAAATTGCGAAGACACGATGAATACTTCTATATCGAGTGGGAACAACAACACAAAAAATACATTGCCGCAAAAAAAATAAATGAGCTTAATTTTTTGCTAGATACTATTCAACCGAATAATTGGGACCGTGTTTGTTCCGCCATCAACAAATTACTGAATTACGATCGGGTTTTCGTTTTGCAGGTTCAGGAAACGGGATATAGTTCCGTGATTGCGGAACATACAGCAGATGGACAAGCCCATTTCAAAGGAATGGAATTCTCGAAAGATTTCATGCCTGAAGAAGTCTTGTCGTACTATCGGAGCTATTCATATCGATATGCTCCCAATATTAATATTGATGGACAAGAATTCTACTATACTGACGAAGGAATTGATCCGGTCTCGAGCTTATTATCACCTTTACCTGAACTTCATCGGCTTTTTTTAAAAAAGATAAATGTACAAAGCGCCTTGTTTTTTAGAATCTGTATCGATGATGACTTTTGGGGTCTTGTGGTCGCACAGAATGATGAAGAGCGGGTGGTCGATCTGCAGCAGCGAAAACTATGTACGTTTGCCATCCAGGCAGCCACCAGCAAGTATGAGAGCCATGTCAAACAAAATCTGTTGGAAAGAACGGAGCTTCTTAAACTCGCTGAAGAAGAGTTAAAAAGGAGCCTTTCTGAAAATAAAATGGTGAATTGTGCTTTGATACAGCATATGGATATCCTTACCCAGCTGGTCAATGCAGATGGATTGGCCATATTTAATCAGGGCGATGTCTTTAACTATGGTCATTCTCCGCAGAAAGCACAATTTTATGAAATCATTCAATTCCTGCAAAAACATACCGATAAAGCCCTCTTCAAAGATTATAACTTTCGGCTGAATCATCAGGATAACTTTAACGATAAACTTGATTTTGCGGGTCTCATGTATCTAAAGGTTGGCTTGGAAAACGATTATTACCTGGTTTGGTTTAGAAAGGAAAACCGCAATCAGGTGATGCAGATGGAGCTGAAAAATGAGCCGCATGAAAACAAGCAGCTCAAAATATGGGAAGATATGCGCTATGACGTTGCCAAACCTTGGAATGATGCTGAAATCAATTTTGTCCTTCGTCTGAATCAGATTATCAAGGAATCCATTTTTGCAAAACTAAAGGAACGTCAGTTGCTAAATGAAGAGCTGCTGATTTTGAACAATGAGTTGGAAATGTTTACACATACCCTCTCTCATGATTTAAAAAATCCTTTGTCCATCCTAAAAATGGGCATACAGTTTCTACAGCAGCACTCCGACAATATTGATTTTACAAAAATCAATAAGTGGTACCAGAATTTCAGCAGAAGCGTTACAAACATTGAAGATATTATCAACAATATGGTCCAGTTGAGCCAGCACCGTTCCAGCGTTTTAGACAAGGAACCACTTCCTATGGCCTATACAATTCAGCGCATATTTCAAGAAAACAGCATTTTATATAACGTCAATAATTGCCAACCCACTTTTGGTACCCTATTACCAATTTGGGGCGAAAAAAGTGCCGCGTATCAAATTTTTTCAAATTTAATTGTTAACGCAATAAAATATTCTGCACAGGCAGACAGGCCTTTAGTGACAATAGATAGTTCCGAGGAAGACGATTATACCCATTATCAGATCAAGGATAACGGTATTGGCATACCAAGTGACCACCTGCCTCATATTTACGAAATGTTTACCAGAGCCGACAATGTGGGTTCAATACCTGGTACGGGCATTGGGCTTTCGCTGGTGAAACGGATAATGGAACGATTGGGAGGAAGTATAGAAATTGAATCAGAGGTTGGTATAGGCACCGTTGTCCATCTCTACTTCCCTATTGTTAAGCCATTTCCTGAGCAAATGTTACTCGATTGATCTTTGTTTCAAATCCTGAACTCTTTCAAACTATTTTCCATCTAACGTTGTTCATTTAAGGAGAGTATATCATCCAATAAAAAGGATCTTATCACTTAAAAAAAAATTGAAAATGGAAGAGATATTGCAACATGCAGTAGTAAAACGAGGTTTAATTATTGCCTATTATTTTAGTAACATCTGGTATCGTAAAGGATTGTTCGGGGAACGTACTATTCCCGATCCAAATGACACTGATCCCATCGAACATCCTGAACCAGATATAGATGAAACCGATCCTGAAGAAGAGGAGAATATCAACTACACACATAAAAATCCGCAGCCAAGAAGCAGTATAAGCCCTGGAAAGAAGTCTACCGCTAACTGGGACGAAAATGTAGAAAATCGGACCATATCCAAAAAGACAGATTGACCCTAGGTCAATCTGTAAAGATATTCAACTGTCCTTTTTCATCAAAAAAAACATCGCTAATAAAAACGATACGCTGATCTCCCGTTTTTAGGGTGCGGCCATGATATACACAGCGGATTTTTCCCTCCTTGTCCTGAAATAAACTATTATGCCCAGTACCCGAAACCACTCCACCTCTATTGGTATTCTTTTCAATGATCGGATTAGATGCCGATTTTTGATAGCTTCCCAAAGGAGCAGTTGCTGTTGCGTAGCCAACAGCATAATTGGCTCCTGCAAAATAATTGGCCGAATACATCATGTAGTATAATCCGTTTTCTTTGACCAAAAAAGAACCTTCTGTCCATCGTCTATTGACCTCACCTGAAGTAACTGATCTACTTTCCCATTCTGATTGTGCGTCGTTCATCATAACTGGGGGGCGCATTAAAAGAACCGGATTCCCAATCACCTTCGTCATACTGCTATCCAATTCGACTCCGTAAACCCAGCTTTCTTCAATATTTTTATAGCCAAGTTTCTTCTCCGCCCAAGTTGCAATTTCTGATTCCACAGGATGTTCGTAGCAGCAGCGTGAATAGAACAGATAATTTCTATGGTCTGTATCTCTAAAAACATTCGCGTCAATGATGGGATATCCAGGATCAAAAATAGGTTTCCCGGTCAGATCTTTAAATGGCCCCAATGGACTATCCGCCACTGCAACTCCTATACGATAGTTTTCTAGGTGTTTTTTTGGATTTTCTTTCCAATGAGCACTATAATACATGTAATATTTGTTATTCACACGATAGACTTCAGGAGCCCAGAAATCCTTTTCCCCCCAACCATTCGGCTGTTTGGCATCGTATACTTTTCCCTCCTTTTTCCATGTCTTTAGATCTTTGGAACTATAGGCTATAAATCCATTTTCAGTCCCGCCGGTTCCATATAAATAGTATTGATCCGAAGGTGGATCGAATACAATAAAAGGATCACCAAAGGCTACATCTGTTTGATAGGATTTTCTAGGTTGCCTCGATCGTTGATCTGTGCTTAAAAATCGAAACTTTGCAGTGTCGAATTGGGGAACCAAGACACCGCTGCTATTTGCCACAAATTGAATCGGTACTATGGCTGTCCGCCGAGGTGCAACTTTTTCATCTGAAAAATGTGTATGACAGACGTAATACCATTGCTTTCCTTTTTTGAAAATGTCGCCATGTCCAGTTCCGGCAAACCCGCTATTTTTACGGCTTAATGCAGGTTGACCTTCCAGTTTTTTCCAGGGTCCATAAATATTTTCAGCGATAGCAACCCCCACAGCGTAGTCCTTATTCCGAAAATCATTTGCCGAATAGAACATATAATAATATTTTCCCCCTCGAATGACGGTGGGACCTTCACTTACTGTCCACTCGGCATTTGCCGTATTTTCCCAGGGAAGTTCTGCATGGAGACATTCTTTCAGCGTTTCTTCCTTTATTCCGGAATAATCTGACTTCAGCTCCGCCACAAAAATTCTATTCCCTTCCTTTAACCTTACATGAAATAGGTATTTTTTTCCATCTTTATCGCGGAATACAAACGGATCAATTTGCTTTTGTCCGGTAGCAATTGGCACTTTAGCTGTTTGCTTAAAAGGACCCGTTGGAGCATCACCGACTGCGATTGCAATATGCTCATCGGCTGTGTAAGCCATATAAAACTTACCATTCTCAAACCATACTTGCGGTGCCCAAAACCCTTTTGATCCAAAGATATCGCCCTTTACAGCCGCAAAACCTGAATTAACTCCCTCCGGACTTACCCAGGAATCTAAATCCTTGGACTGGTATACTTTAAAGCCCTGCTGTTCATGCTGATCACCATTCGTACCATAGAGGTAATAATTTCCTTTGTGATAGAATATGGTCGGATCCGCTTGAAAAATGCCATTTGTTGGCGTGTGCACATTTTCAATCTGATCTTTGTTTGTAGTTTGCGCAAATGTACTTTGGACAAAAAACAGCAAGAGAGCAATAGGCAGCAAATATATTTTGTTCATTGATTATAATACATCATATAGGTGAAAGCCTAAAATTGAATAAATATTTGCTAAGACTGGAGGTAAATTGTATCAATTGAATATCAATTTGTATCAAATTAAAAATCTCCTGATAAAATTATCGAAATGCATTCCTTTTCAATTCCCACAAACCAATTTAATTTCCGGACTTGTTCTATCCGAAAACATTAAGATATATACACCAGCATACTGACACTACCTATACGTATCAAAATTTCCCTGATCATTTGTCAGGAAAATTTTCGCTAATTCAAAATTCCTCTTTCAAAAGCAAACTTAACCAGATGTGCCGTGTTTTTTACTCCCGCTTTGTCTATGAGGTTCTGACGATGGCCCTCAACAGTACGCTTACTTAAAAAAATCTTATCTGCAATTTCGACATTCGTGTAGCCTTCCGCAATCAATTTTAACACTTCCAATTCACGCTCTGAGATATCAAAATCCGTTTGCAATTCTCCTGGGATCTGCGCATAGCTTTGACCAGAACGGACTTGATCTAAAAGTATCATGGCGATCTCCTCGCTCATGTACCGTCCGCCGTTAGCAATATGATTCAACCCAAAAAGCAATTCGTGATAGCCAACATTTTTGACCAAATAGCCAGCGAGACCAGATTCAAACGCCTCAATGACATAATTAATCTGATTCAGCATGGATAGTATAACCACTTTAATAGATGAATACTGTTTGTTTAGGACCTGAAGCAATTCCATGCCGTCCATTTCATCCATACTGATATCCGTTAAGACGATATCAGGAACAGAATTTGCACTTAGGAAGTCGAGCGCCTCTTTGCCATTCGACGCTTCGCCAACGACTTCAAATCCTTCTTGAGATTCTAATAGTAATTTTATTCCGTTACGTACAACCATGTGGTCTTCAACCAATAGGATTTTTATCATTATTATCTTTTTAAATAGTCAATTTTAGTAAAATACCTGCCACAAGCGTATCATTCATAATCTGCGCATTGTAGAGTTCTGCAATCTTCATCAAGCGCATTGGTCTGTTTTCGGGCTTTGATACTGACAAGGCTTCTCCTTGTTGAAAAAAAGGTGATACTTTGACAAGAATTTCAAATTCGATCACCTGCACTGAAATTGAGATCGACTGCGAGGCCATTTCATCATTTAAATATTGAAACATTGCAGTCAGAAATTTAAATAGATGAATTTGCGTCTGATGATGTAATTCTCGCAAATGAGGGTCAAGCAACGTATCAATTATAAAACCAGATCGTTTTTTGTAACTGGCAACGGCTTCATCAACGGCGTGAAAAATTCCCAGGTCATTTAATATGGGATTGTAAAGCAATCCCGCTTTATTGCGGATTTCTATAACTAAGGTAGTCAATGAATCACGTAGGCAACGTAATTCTTCAAAATCGCCATAACGATTAGTGAAATTCTGAAGCGATATACGCATTCCGTAAAGCTCCTGAGCCAGTTCATCGCGAAAATACCGTCCTATTTTTCCGATATCATCCTGTTGATTCCTAATAATCGATTTATAAAAATCTTCTTGGCTACCGTCCCATACCTCCTTTAACTCCGCCTGATCTTTTAGGCCTTCAGATTGGCCTTTCGGTCCATCTGATAGGTCAAAATATAGTTTTTTGTTCACGTCCCCCATATTGTTTTCCATTTCATGTTGTAACTAATAACCACTTCAAGGCACGAACAGTTTTAAAAATTAACACCTATTTAGATAAAAGATGTATCCTTTAAAGTACTACGTATAAATACGTGCAAGAAAAAGATAAATGGGGGAATTTAGACAGGAAAACACTTGTTGTTAAAGTAAAAAAGTTCAAATAAAGCACCAATATACTTAGTGAATAACCTATACAAAACACTGTACAACAACTATTTAGAATAATAAATAAATCTACTCGCTTGATAACACTTGCCTCAATCCATCCTTCCAAATTGTTTTTTCTAGCATCTTAATTGCAGAGAATGTAGAAAAGATAGACACTTAAAATTTGATAATATGGAAAATACAACAATCGATCAACTGTTTAAGGAAAAAAGGCCTACGTTAAAATATTTGGCAGCGCAATTTACGAACGATCCGGATGAACGAGAAGATTTGGTTCAAGAGACCATGGTGAGGTCACTGGCATCTATCGAAAAATTCCTGAAACATCCGAAATTGATGTCTTGGCTCTATATCATTATGAAAAACACGTATATCAATCAATATACACGTAACAAAAGGTTAGAGAATTACAGAAGTGAATACATCAGCACTGGTTATCGCAATGAAATAACAACCAACCGCGGAGAAGATAATTTTGTTGCTTCTGATATACAGCATGCGCTCAATAATTTATCGAAAGACTATTATGACGCCTTTGCTATGTTTTTGGAAGGATTTAAATATTATGAAATTGCAGAGCATTTGCAAATACCGGAAGGAACAGTGAAAACACGTATACACATGGCACGAAAGTCATTGCAAAAACAGCTTAAGATTTACTCAAAAAGTATTAATTAAAAAATAGTATTATTTCAAGAACAAAAAGCAGGCTATAGCCTGCTTTTTGAATTTACACCCCGTTATTTTAGCTAACATTGTTTTAGTCGCTGCCTCTACCCCCGGATATATTTATTATATTTAGGGTGAAACTTACTAATTAAAATATCACTTTGAACATCATATAGTATGAAAAAGCAGTCAACCTCAATGTTTTTTATATGCTTGAGCAGCATAATTTTAATATCGTCTTGTGGTTCGGTATCAAAGGAAAGTGAAAACAGAATTCGTGTAAGTGGTGAAGGAAAGATTAGGATCATGCCCGACCAGGTCACCCTGACCATTAATACGACTTTCACAAAACCCAGAATGGTAGACGCGGTACGAGAAACACAAGCAACAGTCGACACGGTAATAGCGTTGCTCCAAAAATATGGGCATCAAAAAGAAGATATCAAAACCAGTAGCGTATCCGCAAATAAAGACTATCAATACATTGGTAATACCAATAAATTTATAGGTTATCAAGCACAGCAAACAATCGATTTTGTTTTACATGATTTATCGAAATTCACAGAATTAACGGGAAAATTGTTAGAAACAAAAATTAGTGGAATTGGTTCCATCTCATTTGACCACTCCAAAGCAGACAGTATTTTAAGAGAAGCAGATCTTATTGCATATGATGATGCTTTAAAATCGGCAAAAAAACTTGCATCTAGGGCTGATGTTAAAATCGGAAAACTGCTATTTCTGTCCAATGATGGAAGCGCATCCAACGAATCAACGCAGTACAGAACAGGGATGGCTTTAGAAACATTTAATAAGGGCTATGGCGGTGAAGGTTTTAAAATTGCTCCCGAAGTTTTAGAATTTAAAAGAACAATATTTACAGAATTTGAAATCAAATAGATGCCATACCGATTCTGTCACCAATCAACCAGCGTACTCGATTCAATGGTTGAATGAAAAAATAACGCTCGAGGGGTAGCGTTAGCCTTTACGCGAACGAATTAGCTACCGGTGATCGTCGAAACTATTTTTTCGTATATTTAACATATAGTTCATATCCAGTTCATATAAGTTTTGTTACTTTATAATGCGATAGTTAATGTAGTCAACGGAGTTAATGTATCTATTATGAAAACGATAAACTATTTTTTCCAGCGGATTATATTTAGAATCTTTTTAGGTCGATTCAGTTCATTCTATTCACCATTAAGATTCCACAAAACTTAATTGTTTTTAAAAACGGCATTGAGGTCCGATATTTTTATTTTTGTAAATGCTATTAACCAAAGATGCCTTTGGCAAAGATTTTATTTGGGGAGTTTCTACAGCTGCCTACCAGATTGAAGGAGCACATGATTTGCATGGAAAAGGCCCTTCTATCTGGGATATATTCGTCAAAAAAAGAAACCGTATATTTCAAAATCAACATGGTAATGAGGCCTGTGATTTTTACAATCGCTATGTCCAGGATCTGTATTTGATGCAGGGAATGCATATTCCTAATTACAGATTCTCTTTATCATGGAGTCGTATATTTCCAGCTGGCATTGGTGCGGTAAATCAATCTGGATTGGATTTTTATGATCGTTTGATCGATTTATCCCTTGAGTTAGGGATAACGCCTTGGCCTACCTTATATCATTGGGATCTTCCACATGCATTGGAAAAGAAAGGTGGCTGGGTAAACCGTGATGTGAAAGATTGGTTTGGAGAATTTGTTTCCAAATGTGTGCAAACCTACGGGGACCGGGTCAAGCATTGGATGGTTCTCAACGAACCTACAGTATTTACTGCTGCAGGTTATTTCTTCGGTGTACATGCACCAGAGAGAAAAGGTTTGGGCAATTTTTTGGCTGCGGCCCATCATGCTGCATTAGCACAAGCTCAAGGTGGCCGAATTATTAAGTCTTTACAGCCTAATAGCGAGGTAGGAACGACTTTTTCTTGCTCCCATGTTGAGCCCTTTACGTCGAAAGACAGAGACATTATTGCGGCAAAGAAAGCAGATGTATTACTCAACCGCCTATTTATAGAACCACTACTAGGAATGGGCTATCCAACGCAAGAGATTAAGATACTGGGTAGAATTGAAAAGTATATGCACGCGAATGATGAGCGAGATCTGAAATTTGATATGGACTTTATTGGCGTGCAAAATTATACACGGGAAATTATACGATACGCCATGTTCGTTCCTTATCTTCAAGCGAAAATAGTATCGGCGAAAGACCGCAAAGTTGAGATGACCGAAATGAACTGGGAAGTTTACCCATCCTCCATTTATTATATGCTCAAGAAATTTAGTGCCTATCCTAATATACCCACTTTAATTGTTACCGAAAATGGTGCAGCATTTCCTGATCAAATTGAAAATGGTTTAGTGCATGACCCCAAAAGATTAAGCTATTTACAACAAGCTTTACAGGAGGTTTACCGTGCAAAACAAGAAGGAATAAATGTCAAAGGGTATTTTGTATGGACATTCATGGACAACTTCGAATGGGCTGAAGGATACCGTCCAAGATTTGGACTAGTTTATGTTGATTTCAACAATCAACAGCGCATCGTCAAATCCTCTGGACATTGGTACGGAGACTTTTTAAAATAAATAAATGGCTTTTCCATCGTTATGAACGATATATCAAATTTGTAATTTTCAATAAAATCAGGCCAAGAAACAATGCGGCAACAATACTAAGTATTGTGACCAATGTATTCCTTCCGTTGTCTGCCAAAAAATAGATGGATAGTCCAACCAATATACATGGAATACCGATAACAATAAGCTTGACCCAATATATTCGGTCTTCTTCCTTACGGATAATTTTTGTTTCAACTGCGGCTAAAACATCCGGTCTATTCTTTCTAAAATATTCGAGAATAATTTCGATTTCTTCTGAACGCAATTCACGAGGACGTACAATCTGCTGTTGTAAGGCAATAACTAAACTATTTCCATCTCGTTGAACTGAAATAACTGCTGACATTGGAAAGCGCTTTTTAAACCCCATAGGATTCATTGCATATCCTTTGTAGTCACTGTTATCTGGACTTAAACATACAAAATACTCCGAACTCATTGCGAAGATCACATCGGTATGTTCTTGTTTGGTTTCTTTCCATATAACGATAGCAGGCTTAATGGCTGCTAGTAATAGACATTGGAAAATAAATATACCAAAAGACAAGCTGAATATCCATGACAAAGAAAATGAAAGGAGTAAAAAAGCGATGATAAACCAAATAACATTTGACCAAAAGTCAATTTTCCGCTCGATTAAATAGAAGATAATGACGCAGACTATTGGCGCAATACTGGCTTTCCAATCCCAAAATATACTCACAATTCCGAGAATTGAAAACAGCGCATAATTCAACAGCTGAAAGTATGCTGACTTCCGCTGAAAATTAGTTCTTTTAATTTCAATGATATTTTCCAATGCTTTCTTTAATGAAATAACAAAATCTCCGTCGCTAAGATAGCTCTGATTGCATAAATATAAATATCTTTACTAAAATAAAAACGCGTAAAAATAGAAGCCACTGCTATGAATACCTTTCAATTTAAATCACATAATGTTAAAAAGGGCTTGATCTTTGGATTTGGTTACCTAATTGTTGTATTTATCCTATGCTGTTTAATTTTTGGCGGTATAAACGGACTAGCCGATGCAGTAAACAATTTTGGTTCAGCAAAAGGTCTTGGGATATTGGTTGCTGTCGTTGTAATCGGTCCCCTAGTCATACTATTGCAATTCATCAATCCCAAGATAGAAATACAAGTTGATAAAAATAACTTATCTATTAAACAACCGAGAAAGGAGGACAAAATGATTCCGTTAGAAGTAATTCATTCCATGGAAATAAATCGTTCCTTGGTCAACCAACTTCAACTATTCGACCAGAATGGAAAACTACTTACCACTATTCACCCTCAAAACGATATGAATGTTATTTTCTCCATTGCAAATATAATCGCGCAACATGGTGGATTTACACAGAAAAAAGGAACCAAAAAGATCTTTGGTAATCCCGTTGAAACGATCTCATATTTCAGGCAATAACACTGTAGCACATTCGTTTCGATGAAACCAAAAATACATTATCTACTTTTCGTCGCTTTAACCATCTTCCTGGGTTTGTTGTCACGGAAAATATCCGCCATTCCTACCATTACCGGCGATGTACTTTATGCGGTTATGATTTATTGGTTATCACGTTTTTTACTTACGAGGAAATCGTTATTATTTTCTTTTGCGACGACAATTGTATTTTGTTTTGCCATCGAATTTTTACAGCTTGTACAATATCCTTTACTAATCTGGGTAAGAAGCAATCCGCTTTTGCGGCTCGTGTTTGGACAGGGCTTTTTATGGTCGGATCTAGCGGCTTACTGCCTGGGAGCCATCGGAGCTGCATTCCTTGATTATCTTAATTATCAAATGTTAAAGACAGATCCTACGTTACGAACTAAATAGACCTACTTCGTGGTTTTGGCTCCCAAATCGATGCCCATCTTTTCATAAGCAAGATCATTGGGCTGCCAAAGCTCTATTTTGTTTCCTTCAATATCCATGATATGAGCAAATTTGCCATAGTCAAAGGATTCGATCGTATCAAGGACCGTAACTCCCTCCTTCTTCAATTCATCGATTAAAAGCTCAATGTTGGCTACCCGATAATTGATCATAAAATCTTTTTCCGAAGGGCCAAAATAGGCCGTGCTCTCTTTAAAAGGACTCCATTGCGTAAATCCCTTTTTCGTACTATCAGCTCCCTGATACCACTCAAATACAGCGCCGTAAGAATTTGTAGCCAGTCCCAAATGATCGGCATACCAAGCTCTTACTTTTTTAGGATCTTTACACTTGAAGAAAATTCCACCTATACCGGTTACCCTTTTCAATTCGGTGGATCGATGGAAATGGCTCAGGTTACTAAATGCGTACCCCATTCCAAATGCCAGCACAATACTTGCAACAAATACGACTCTTTTCATAATTTAATAAGGACAAATCAGTTATTCTGCCTTCTCTCCCGAATTTAATCATTAGTTTTGACAAAACATTTACGGTGCTCCAGAAAACATTCTTATCCTACAACATCAGTACTTAAAACGCATAGCTTTTGTCCTAATTTTTTCCAGATTAAGATTGTTAAAAAATGAGATTGTATGTATACATTTGACGTACACAAGACTCGAACATCCTACCCTAGGAAAAGAGTTTAATAAAGCATCCGCATTAAATAGATAAATTTATGTATAACTTTAAAAATGACTATTCAGAAGGGGCACATCCCCGCATTTTAGATAAGCTTATTGAAACGAATCTGATACAGCAATTGGGCTATGGGGAGGATGACTATTCCAAAGAAGCCAAATCGATTTTGAAGAAAAAGATAGCTAATCAGCAAGCCGTTATCCACTTTTTATCTGGTGGCACACAAACAAATCTTCTTGTCATATCTTTTCTTTTACGTATCCATGAAGCAGTGATCAGTGCAAAAACAGGGCATATATCTGCAAATGAAACTGGTGCTATAGAAGCAACTGGACATAAAGTCATTACCGTTGAAACTTCTGATGGAAAATTGACACCTAACGATGTTACTACGGTACTCAAGGAACATGCCCTGGCGCCACATGTGGTAAAACCAAGAATAGTCTATATTTCTAATTCCACTGAAATCGGCACAATATATTCTTTGGCAGAGTTGGAAGCGCTATATGTATGCTGTCAGCAGCAACAGCTGTTACTTTATTTGGATGGCGCACGCTTGGGTCATGCTTTGACGGCGGAAAACAATGATTTAACCTTTGCAGCTATCGCTAAATACACGGACGTTTTCTACATTGGAGGAACAAAAAATGGTGCTCTTTTGGGTGAGGCAGTTGTGTTTAACCGTCCCGAATTAGCCGTAGATTTTGACTATGCGATCAAACAGAAAGGCGCCTTGCTCGCCAAAGGCAGAGTGCTTTCAATTCAATTTCTAACGCTATTTCAAGATGATTTGTATCTTGAGCTGGCATTAAGAGCTAATTCGCTTGCGATGCGTATGGCGAAGGCCATCAAAGACAAAGGATATTCCTTTCTAACGGAATCAACCACTAATCAGATTTTTCCCATTTTACCTAAATCGGTCATCGAAGCACTGCTTATAAATTATCAATTTTATATATGGAAGGATATCGATTCAGATTATGCAGCGGTTCGTTTGATCACCTCCTGGGCTACAGACGAGAAACAGGTTACTAACTTTATAAATGATATATTGAATTCCTAGGGATTGTTCCGCCCTAGCCAATAAATCTTATATACACGAAAGCGCCCAATAGGTAATCTCTTACGTATTGGGCGCATCTTATAAAATTAAAAAACTAGTCTTTAGGTTCAAGGGCTTTCCATACGCCTGCTGCTACAGCTGCCCCTACTAATGGTGCTACAATAAAGAGCCAAAGCTGCGATAAAGCCTGACCGCCGGCCAGAATCGCGGGCCCAAATGAACGAGCAGGATTAACCGACGTACCTGTTACAGGAATAGCAACCAAATGGATCAATAGAAGCGTAAAGCCGATTGCAAGCCCAGCCATTGTGCTGTTGCCTACCTTCGAGGTTGTTGCCAGTATCACAAACAGAAAAATGAAGGTTAACACGGCTTCAATCAAAAAGGCAGAAGCAGTACCATACTCGTTTTGATATCCTTTACCCCAACCGTTTGAGCCATACGCCCACTCCCCTGCGGTAAATCCGGCCAATTGCCCACTTAAAATCTGCTGAAGGACAAATGCCCCTAAAAGTGCACCAATAAACTGAGCGACAATATATACGACAGCATCCTTGACAGACATTCTACCGGCCAACAATACACCCACCGTCACCGCAGGATTGATATGACAGCCTGAAATTCCACCGATCGCGTACGCAAATACCACCACCGATAGGCCGAAAGCAACAGCAATGCCCAAGAGCCCCAGGCCAGAAAGTCCGCCCATCGTATTGGCTCCGGCAATAGCAGCTGCACCGCAACCAAAAAGCACCAAACCAAATGTTCCAATTAGTTCGGCGATAAATTTTGAAGATGTTTTAATTTCCATATAAATCTGTTTATAACTTAGTTAACTCTAATTTAATCATTTTCCGCATAAAATTATACTGCTAAATAAATTATTGTAGAACAATATCCACAGCACTTTAAAACCAACGTTAATAAGCTTTTCTATATTAATTTAACCAGATTTCATCACAGGCTATAAGAGGCTTTCGCTTAGGATGATACCGCCATTCGGGTAGTTTTGCCAAAGGTGAAGCATAAACTCGGATCACTTTAACACTGTCATTTAATAATACTTGATAAGGTATCTTATCCAAGGTGTAATCCTCCTCAACGGATTCAAGCTTACTGAGAAATACATCTTGAAAATCTTTTCCATTCATAGATACCGAAATTCGAATTTCTTTTGGTGGAAATATCCAATGTCGGGCATCCTTTAGAAAATTAAGTGTTATGGTATCTATTCGCCTTTCCTGTTCAAAATCAAAAGTAATATCCATCGGCTCCCCGTTCCATAGCAACCAATTATAGCTATAATCCATATAGCCCGGCACACTATCTGTAAGTGTTTTTAGTCCATTGGCAGGGAAAGAAGGGTCAAATGGATATCTCAACTTAATATTTGCTTCAGAGGCCTTATTTCCTCTAACCCCGGCTTTGAATATTTCAGACCACTCCTTTGCATAACTATCGGGTGATGCACCACCTTCGGCAAGCTCTATAACGCCCAATTTTTTTGCATCTTCAACAAATTGTGTTACTTTACGACTCACCTTTTGTCTCACAACCCAACGCTCCCCCTCTTGTTCAAATATACCATGTTGATGCGGTCCATAAAATCTTGCTTGTTGCAAATAGGTATAATCCAACCCAAGTCCAATACGCCTGACACGGGATTCCAATAAAGGACTACCTTCACTGGCTATTTCCGCTTTTTCTAATAATGTACTATACTTATCCATCGCCTCTGGACTTAAAAAGTCATGTCTATTATCAATCGGGTTTCCGTAAATGGATAAAGCTGATGAAGGCCCGGGCAAGTGATTTCTTCGTTCAGCAAGATATGCTTTAATAAAGGGTCCAGCCTTGCCATAATAGCCCTCGATAAACTCGTTGGTTAGCTGTTCTTCTGAAAGCGTCGTATCCCAGGCGAGGTTAGCCAATATATAGGCATTTAGCTCCGCCATATCACTATAAGTCGCCCCTCCACCTTGCAAAAAGACCCCTTCGACACCTTGCGTTTTCAAATATTGTAGACTTTCCTGCATGGTTCCTTGGATCGGAAATGGCGCAAGATAATTGGTGAACTGTGTCAGATAATCCCATACAAATACATGTTTGGCTTTAGCTTTCCAAGCTCCTAATTGTCTACGAAAAGTTGCTGCTGATGGTTCACTTCCAATGTCATTTTTTCTAAAAGCATCGATATTACTTAATATAACAGAAACATTATCGGCAACCTTGAGGTGTGTTGGGGCGTTTGCTGATTCTAAATACGCCAGTGTTGTAAATTTTTTGTCGGGAAATTGTGCGGCCACTCTATTCACAAAGTGAATCAGTGAGCCTTGCGCTCCCCCCTCGCGTTTATCAATCGCCTGACAACGATCGCAAGTACAGCTTCCAATATCGTCATTGGCCGCGATAGACCAATAAGTAGCTGTGGGGTTTTCGCTTATCCTACGTTTAAAATAAGCTACGGTAAGATTAAAAACGTCCTCGTTAGATAGACAAAGTTGAATAGGTTGGCGTTTTCCATCATATAGGGAGTAATACTCAGGATGTTCTTTAAAATAAACTGATGGTGGCAATATTTTACTGAAAGTGTGCCCCCAATCTCCCCAGCGTTCTTCCAAATTATGTAAACCATACCAATCCATATACTCCTGATCCAATTCAACAGGGAAATAAACCTCTCTAAACTCAAAATTTGGTTTGGAATAAATCTTCAGATCTGAATCCACTGCTAAGAATGTCAATTTTGGAACAGATGTATTTTCTTTACCTACATACCACTTTCGTCCACCAATAATATCCCTGACATAACGATATGCCGCAAATAGTACACCTTTACCACTTCCCTTGATATAAATATTCTTTCCTACAGCTTGTATGGAATAACTATCTTCAGGAAACGTATTAGTTATTGGGCTTTTTTCCAAAATAATGGCATGTGTGACCTCGCCTTTCGCTTGTATTGCAAAATCTACACCTGTACTTTCTTTTGTAAAAGTGTTTATCACCGCAGCAGCTTTTTGTAAAACAGGATCATTTGCATCCGCTTGAATGACATAATCCGTTTTCCCTTGATTAACCAATGTAATGCTTTCTTTACCCTGAACTATCGTTACCATTGACAATAGACATAACATAAACTTCCACATCATATTAAAAATATTTCCTTAATGATAGATTTAGGTCATACTGATTCATAAATCTATTTTCAGCAACTTTGTAATAGCTCCAACCGCCCATGAGTGTAAAACCCCAGTTGTCTATACGATGTTGCCAGCCAGCGTTAATTGATCCTGATAAAAACCTCCTAAATAGGCCAGCCCTCGCATTCAAAAAAAGATCGAATTAAATGGATTATATGTTCAGTTTTACTAAGCATGACCTATTCTTAATCGTACACGAGATATAAGTTCTGACGGAGAGATAGGCTTTTTAATATAATCATTGGCTCCGACTTCAAAGCCTTCCACAATACTATTATCATCACGGTAACCGGAAATAATAATAACAGGTACCTGATTATTCGTATTACTTTTCCGAATGCGATCGATTATTTCGTAACCATTGGCAAAAGGTAATGCCAGATCTGTTATGACCAAATCAATGGTTTCGTCAGAAACCAACGAGAGCGCTTCCTTGCCAGATTTGGCAAGTAATAGGTCATAGCCCTCCCTTACAAGAACAAATTGCATTGTACTTAATAGAATCTCATTATCTTCGATAACAAGAATTCTCTTTTTTTCGTTCCCCATAGCCGTAGATTTTTAGTTTTTCACAGTGATACAAAGTTCGAAAAAAAAAGAAAATTCGTTGTAGATTAACCACTACAACACCATTTAAATAATTTAAACAAAGATTTTAGTTATTGGTTTTAATTAAAATGACAGTATACTGACAGGTGGTGGACTCTATATTATTGTTAAACAACTAAACTAGTATGCAAATTTTCAACTTCTCGGATTAACGTTTGCATAATATCTGTTGTCGAAAGTTCACTGTAAGAATGGATCGATTGCCCAGCCCAAATATTTACAAAATCGACATTTTTATTGGCTTTGGCTACTTTTCGTAATTCCCCGGTGAGTTTATTTTGATAGGGATATGGTAAGATATATTGCGACTTGTCCAAAGCTTCAATAAATGTATTCTTTATACCTCTGGCATAGCGCCCTGAAAAACTCCTTGTCAAGACAATATCTGATTCCTGAACATGAGAAAGACGCGCTTTCTCAAAGTCCAGTAGTGCGCTTTCTTTAGATTTGAGCAATAAACTGCCAATCTGAAAACCACTGGCACCTAATAGCTTTGCAGAATGGATCGTGCTTGCATTATATAACCCACCGGCATAAATAAGCGGAACGTTTACGTGCTCTTTCACTTGTGGTAGCAGAGAAAATCCGCCAATCTCAGGAACAGGTGCCTCCTCAAAACTTCCGCGATGTCCCCCAGCTTCTAATCCCTGTACACAGATCATATCAATACCAGCTTCTTCCAAAGCAATTGCTTCTGCCACCGAAGTGCATGTACCAATAATCATCACATCATTGTCTTTCAATCGTTTTATACTTTGTGCATCCAGATTTCCAAAAGTAAAACTCACAACTTTACACTGTTGGGTTATGATCGCGTCAATTTGTTCCCTGTAATCTGTAATATGGATGCTATCGAGCTCCGGTAAAGCTACTTCTAAACCATATTGCAGGGCTAACTGTTCAACAAAAACCTTTGTTTCATTATACGCTGTCCTCAAATTCGCTGAAACTTCAGGAACATGATTTACAAAAATATTGACTGCAAAAGGCTTCTTTACATATGCAGCGGTTGAACGAATAAGCGCACTACAGCGTTCTGCTGGTAGATCACCCAACGATAACGACCCGAGCGCTCCGGCACGTGATGCTGCAATGACCATTTCTGGTGTGGTAACACCAAACATGGGTGCCTGGATAATCGGATAATCAATACCTATTAATTGTGTAATTTGATTTGACCATTTCATATCGGAAGTAATTAATATGCTTAAGATTCAACTAAAATAGCTTTCATGTGATTGTTCTAATTTAAGCTATTTTAAAACAAATTATACTATAATACTAGAAAATCATCCTGCATTGCGGTTCCAAATAAGCGATTTATACCGTATATTTATACTATACTATTACGTAACAAACAATTTCATGAAAATCGCTTTCTTTTCGACAAAACCATACGACAAATTATTCTTTGAGCAAGAAAACAGCACCTATGGCTTTCAGTTTAATTTTTATGAAACGCATTTAGGTCCACACATTGTCAATGCTATTGAAGATGAGAAGGTAGTCTGCGCATTTGTCAATGATAAACTCAACAGACAAGTTATTGAAGTACTTGCTCAAAAAGGTGTTGAGCTGATCGCCTTACGCTGCGCTGGCTTTAATAACGTTGATCTGGAAGCTGCCAGGGAATTTGGTATAAAAGTTTGTCGAGTGCCCGCCTATTCCCCTGAAGCGGTAGCTGAGCACACCATGGCCATGCTATTGACATTGAATCGTAAAACACATAAAGCCTATAATCGCGTACGGGAGCAAAATTTTGCATTGAATGGACTTTTGGGATTTAATCTCCATCAGAAAAAAATTGGCGTTATTGGTACTGGAAAAATTGGAAAGGCTTTTATCAAAATCGCATTGGGATTTGGGGCAGATGTAATTGCCTATGATTTATACCCAGACCAGCAGCTTACAGCACAAGGTGTCAATTACAGATCGTTGGATGAAGTCTTCAAAGAATCAGATATTATTTCTCTTCATTGCCCGCTTACTCCCGAGAACCACTATCTCATTAATAGGGAGTCATTGGAAAAGATGAAAAATGGTGTAACAATTATTAATACAAGCAGAGGCAATCTAATCAATACCAATGATGCTATTAAAGCGCTTAAAGAACGGAAAATTGGCTTATTAGGTATTGACGTCTATGAACAAGAAGAAAAGTTGTTTTTTAAAGACTTATCGACAACAATTATTGAAGATGAAACAATACAATTATTGATGAGTTATCCGAATGTTTTGGTTACGGCGCACCAAGCTTTTTTCACAACAGAAGCATTAACAGAAATTTCTCAAAGAACGCTTCGGAGCATCTCCGACCTCTCAACCAAAGGGATCACTGACGCAGAAGTCTTGCTATAGCAAGACTAAGTATCAAATTTATTTCGGATAAAACAATGAAAAACCATGTTTTGAAAGGATTCCTCTTGGCAATCGGGGCGGCTATTCTTTGGGGTGTATCGGGTACTTTTGGCCAATTTCTTTTTCAGAAAAGGGCAGTTAACGTAGAATGGCTTATTACCGTAAGAATGCTTGTGACAGGCATTGTATTATTGCTTTTGGCCGGAATACACAAGAAAAATGAGATTTGGCAGATTTGGCGTCATCGTAAAGATAGTTTAGCACTTCTTCTATTCAGTATTTTTGGTGTATTAGCCGTCCAATATACTTATTTTGCCGCCATAAATTATTCCAACGCTGCTACCGCAACAGTGCTACAATATACAGGTCCGGTCCTGATCGCAATCTACATGGCGTTGAACAAGAGAAAATTCCCTTCGAAAGTTGCCTGCCTGGCCATACTTTTAGCTATACTGGGCACATTTCTTTTAGTCACACATGGGAATTTTGGTTCTCTGTCGATTTCTCCGCTCGCATTATTTTTTGGTTTAATGTCAGCTGTTACGCTTGCTTTTTATACACTACAACCAATCCACTTGTTAAACAAGTATAATGCGGCAATAGTTATCGGTTGGGGAATGCTATTGGGAGGTCTCGTTTTTTGCTTTGTCAAACCTCCTTGGGAAGTTGATGGAATCTGGGATATATATACCTATAGCTACACTGCTTTTATTGTAGTCTTCGGCACACTAATCCCTTTTTATGCTTATCTAACAGCAGTTAAGCTTATTGGTGGACAAAAGACAAGTCTTCTAGCTTCTGCCGAACCCTTATCGGCAGCCCTATTAGCTGTCTTGTGGTTAAATACACCATTTAGACAAACAGACTGGATCGGCACTTTTTGTATCATCGGTACAATCGTCTTATTGGGCATCACCAAAAATGAGGAGCGAAAAGGGATAAGCTAAATGCCTATCCCCTTTCGCGTTTGTAATCTGACCACCATTCATCAAGTCTTTCAATGACCGGCAGTAAAGTTTTACCTAATTCGCTGAGTTTATATTCCACGCGTGGGGGAGATTCAGCGTAAATCTGTCTACATAAAATACCATCGCGTTCGAGCTCACGGAGCTGAACAGTCAATGTCGTTTGCGCCAGATCTTCCATTTCCCGCCGTAGCTCACCAAATCTTTTGGGGCATTGTTTAGCAACAGCCTTGATGAGCAAAACTTTCCATTTTCCACCTATTATCTTAAAAATCCCATTGACATCACAGCAGGCACCAAAATTTTCACTTTTTTTTTCATTCATAATCACCTCATACTGACCATTAGTTCATAAAAACATACCAAGTACATAATTTATAACTACTTGATTGTAAAAAATATCCAAGCTATTTTTAACCATAAAATTATTAAAAACTTTCTATATGCGCTTTCAAATTAAAGATTTACTTCATATTTTCCTCCTTTCAACTGGTATATTTCTTTTCGTCATAGATCTCTTTATTATTAATGTTTCCCTTCCCACAATTCAACATGGACTACATCTACGAAACAGTGATACGCAATGGATTATAATACTTTATATTATTGGGTATGCAAGTCTTCTAATCAATGCTGGGAATGCCGGAAATCATTATGGAAAGAAGAAATTATATTTAATTGGGATGGCTTGTTTTACTGTAGCTTCCCTTTTATGTGGCTTAGCCGATAATCTTTACATTTTATTGGCCGGAAGATTGATTCAGGGGATTAGCTCTGGACTTATGGTTCCACAGGGCATCGCATTGATCACTTTACTTTTTGAAAATCCGGAGAAGCGATCGATGGCTTTGGGCATTTATGGAAGCATAGCAGGTATTGCCTCAGTAATAGGTCAATTATTAGGCGGAATTCTTCCGGATCAGACTTGGATACATGAAAGTTGGCGTCTTATTTTTTTGATCAATGTTCCCATTGGGATACTTACCTGCTTTGCTGTCTATCGTTATACATTTAGTGACCAAGTTAGTGGAAAATCCAAGATCTCTTTTATCCCCATGATAACGTTGTTTATCCTTTTAATGGGAATAATTTTCCCTTTAATCATGGGACCTGAGTTGAAATGGCCACTCTGGTCATTACTGCTATTGGGAACAGCAATTGTTCTCGTCCTGTTATTTCTAAAAAAACAACGGAAATTAGAACAAACGGGCCGTTCTAGTCTACTCAATTTCTCCTTATTTAATAATCGGGTTTTCAATTTAGGCCTTCTAGCGGCATTAGCCTATTATATGGTGCAGGATGCTTATTTTATTATTAACTCCAATTATCTTCAAAATCAAAAGAATTATACGGCAACAATGACAGGAATTGCCTTTGTTTTTCAAGGTATTGGTTACGTATTGGCAAGTGTTATTGTAAGCAAGTTAATACAACGCCACGGAAAGATCATTGTCTTATATGGATTAGGAATAATGATTTTGGGGTTACTTTCTCATCTTTTCGTTTTCAATACGATGATCATAGATAGCTACCAAATACACGCCCTCTTCTTTTTTTATGGTATTGGCTGCGGTAGTGTACTGCCGGCATTAATGACACTCGCATTAAAAGACCTTAACGAAAAACTAATTTCCGTAGGATCTGCCATCTATCTCACTGTACAACAACTATCTATATGCTTAGGGATCGCTTTTATTGTCGGTATATTCCTCCATCAGAAAGAGACTAAATTTCTTATTTGGCAAGATATCTCTTCGGCCTATGGCTATTCGATCGCACTATCGGTCATATTACTCTTATTCGTCGTATGTTCAATAGCTTATTTACCTTCACAAAAAGTAAAATAGCAGGTAATTCGTTCAGGATTTCGCTGGGGCTATCAAGCTTTCTCTAAGGATTAATGTAGCTAATTTGCTGCCTTATACTTGTCTACTAAAGCGTAGTCATAAGGAATACGGATGCTCAGCGGGCTAGCTTCCCATAGGTCTGAACCACTGGCCAGATAAAAATCATAGGCATTGCGCAGGAAATTCTCCCCATTGGGAGCTTCTTGCCAGTTTTTCTTCTCCCTGTTGTAAAGTAATATCATACAACTCACGCAAGTACCCTTATCTTTCATGGTCGAATTTTCATAACACTTCCCTATTTTTACAGTTAATTTTTGCTGAATAATAACATCGGTCAACCGCCCATTTGTGAGGTGAATTAGAGCGATCTGTGCATCTTCATCCGTTGGTGAATGTTTTGCTGGTTTCAATTGATCGAACTGAGCCCGATATATTCGCGCTATTTCGGTCTGCCTCACATCCAATGGTAAGAGATTTGTATCTACAGGATGGAGGTCTTCAACATCGCCCGCCCGGGTGACACCAGTACTTAATGCGATATTTTGTTTGGATGTATCGGCACCAGCGGCAGCTGAACCTTCATTTTTATCGAATAGCTGCGTAAGTTCTGAGATATGATGCCCTATTTGATTAAAACCCACAACGTAATTTAAGATAACGAAAGCCAGCAAGGCAAGGACAGAAAAGATAAAAAGTGCCTTCCAAATACTAGTTCGGCCACGCTCATTTGTTTCTACTTCCAAAAAAGAAGATCCTTTGTGATCTGCTTCCTGAGAATCGCCGCGATGTTCAAGCAGATCATAATCAGCCAAAAACAGGTCTTTACCATCAAAAAGATCAATATGGTCTTCTTTAAACATCTCCACAATATCCCGAGCAGTTTTATACTTTACATTTGCCTGGGTGGCAATCAGATCAATAGCAGCATTTACATCACCCTGTTTAATGAATTCACGAATAGTTGCTTTATCAATTTCGATCGTATTGACGAGAATATTTTTGGTCATATCTTTTAATTTCCTATAGATTAGAATGCTTTGCTACCTACGCGAAGTAAAAGCATTCTACTTCAAAAATGAGATTAATAAATGAGAGATCAATGAAAATTTCTTCCCTTATGAAAAATATCCGCAGCATGATCTCCTTCTGTGGTCAGATCTTTTAACAAACCCGACATATCAAAGCAGCGTTGTGCGATCACATGAATAACTTCACCTTCAACCTGAATTTTACCCGCGACCATAAGGAGTTTTGCCCGGAGGATTTCTTTTCGATATTTTTCAAACACATTACTCCAAACGACAATATTTGAAAAACCAGTATCATCTTCAATGGTGATAAATAAAACACCTTTGGAGGTTCCTGGGCGTTGTCTAACAGTAATCAACCCACATACTTTCACTGGCATATCATTTTTTATCAAGCCCAATTTTGCTGTGGGCACTACATGGAGAAGATCGAGCTTTCCGCGCAAGAAACTCACTGGATGTGCTTTAATGGATAGTGAAGTCCGTGCATAATCTGCTACCACATGCTGGCTTTTGGTTAACAAAGGTAATTCGATTTGCCCCTCCATGGCACTTTCAGACGTTTGACCTTCAAATAATGCAATCGGCCGATCACCCAATGCTGTAATTTCCCAAAGCGCTTGCCGACGATCAACACCTAATGATGTAAAGGCATCTGCATCAGCTAATTTCTCTAACGCAATAAGAGATAGTCCAACATCCATCATACCAGTAATGGATGAATAGGCAGACTGCCGACCTTGAGTCAACACAACGGCCTCTTCCATTGAGAATCCTTTGATCTGACGTAAACCTAATCGAAGAGCATGCGGTTTTCCAATTTCTCCCTCTAAAGTATTGTCCCATGAAGAATGATTGATATCAATAGGACGTACTTTTACGCCATGTTTCTGTGCATCAATTACAATTTGAGCAGGTTGATAAAAGCCCATGGGCTGACTATTGAGTAAGGATGCCGCAAAAATATCGGGATAATAATACTTAAGCCATGAGGATACATACACCAGTAATGCAAAAGACGCTGCGTGACTCTCTGGAAAACCGTAACTACCAAAACCTTCCAATTGCTTAAAAACTCTAATGGCAAATTCTTCCGTATAGTTTTTCTTTACCATACCATCGACCATTTTTTTGTAAAAAGCAGATACCTGTCCTTTCGCTTTAAATGTAGCCATGCTGCGGCGCAATTCGTCGGCTTCAGCAGGAGTAAATCCGGCAGCGACTATGGCTATTTCCATGGCCTGCTCCTGAAAAAGAGGAACCCCCAAGGTTTTTTCAAGAATGGTTTGGATCTCTGTGCTGGGATAATCAACAGCTTCCTCTTTATTTCGACGGCGCAAATAGGGATGCACCATATCACCTTGTATCGGTCCAGGCCGAACGATAGCTACTTCAATGACCAGGTCATAAAACTCCCGTGGTTTTAATCGCGGCAACATCGACATCTGTGCCCGGCTTTCGATCTGGAATACACCTAGAGTATCTGCATGACAGATCATATCGTAAACCTTTGGATCGTCCTCTGCCCCAATATCGGCCAGGGTAAGCTCTTTTCCATAATGCTTTTTAGCGAGATGAAAAGCTTTGCGAATACAGGTCAACATCCCCAAAGCAAGTACATCAACCTTTAGAAAGCCGAGTGCTTCAAGATCATCTTTATTCCATTCGAGATTTGTCCGATTATCCATGCGGGCATTTATTAAGGGACAAAGCTCATGCAAATTACCTTGCGTAATAACAAATCCGCCTGTATGCTGCCCCAATTGACGTGGAAAGCCAATATACTGATGTGTCAATTCGAGAACTTTTCGCAAATGTTGGTCATCCGGATTAAAGCCTTGTTCAACCAAACGTTCCAAATTGATATAATCGTCCCAATGGCTACTCACGACCCCTGCTAAACGCCCTACAGCATCCATGGAAAGCCCCATCGCCTTGCCAACATCACGTATAGCCCCTTTGGAGCGTACCTGTGTGACAGTTGCTACGATAGCAGCACGATTTCGGCCATATTTTTCATAAATATACTGGATGACTTCCTCACGGCGCTCATGTTCAAAGTCGACGTCTATATCTGGTGGTTCATCGCGTGCATCGGACATAAATCGCGCAAATAAAAGCCTGTATTTTGACGGGTCAACAGAAGTAATACCTAAGCAGTAACATACGGTTGAATTTGCTGCAGATCCACGCCCTTGGCATAAAATTCCCTTTTCCTTCGCAAATCGAACATAATCATACACCGTCAAAAAATAAGAAGCATAATTTTTGTGTTCGATAAAATCCAGTTCCATTTGAATCGTTTCGCGAATTGCATCCGGGATATCTCCGTTAAATCGTTTACTGGCACCTTCCCAAGTTAAATAACTTAATTCTTCCTGTGTAGTCCGACCATGAGATGATAATTCATCTGGATAGATGTATTTCAAATCATCTAAGGAAAAACGACAAGCATTGGCAATTTTTACACTTTGTCCTACAGCATCAGGGTACAGTCTGAACAATCGTTCAACTTCAGTTATTGATTTTAGATAGCGCTCTGCATTGGGATGTAAATTAAATCCAGCCGTATGTATCGTACATTTTTCACGAATACAGGTTAAAATATCCTGCAATTCACGCCTTTCCGGTACATGATAATATACATCACCAAGTACAACAAGCGGGATAGCCAGGTGCTCACCCAACTGATTTATTCTAAACAATAATTTAGCATCATCACCACGATAGAGTTTTTTTATTCCTAGATTAAGACAACCCTGTAGACGCTGTTGACATTCCTGTACAAACGCTGTAAATGACTGCTCAAGCTCAAAACCGGCCACTAATTTTTCAGGTGGACAAATAATGAATATAATCCCATCAGCATATTGAAACACATCATTTTTGTACAATTCGCATTTTCCTTTTTCCGTCCTTAGGTTTCCGACAGTTAGCAATGTTGAAAGCCGCCCATAAGCCTCTTTATCTGTCGGGTATGCCAATAAACTGGGCCCATCCTGTAAATCTAAACGACAAGCAGGAATCAGTCGTATACCGGCTTTTTTTGCAGCCATATGTGCACGGACGATTCCAGCAAGGCTATTACGGTCAGTTACTGCAACAGAATTATACCCCAATCGCGCCGCTTGCTCAATCAGTTCTTCCGGATGAGAAGCACCTTCGAGAAAACTAAAATTACTTGTTATCTGTAATTCACAATATACCATACACTAACCTTATGCAAAAAAACCATGTAAAAACCATTGATCTGCCTGTCCGTCATAATGCCCTGCGCGATATAACCAAAAACGCCGACCTTCCAGATCTTCCACTGCATAGTAATCCCGATGTTCACCAGGATCAATCCACCATTCGCGTTCAATACGTTCGGGGCCATCTGCTTTCCTTATAGTATAGGTATCTCCCTTATAACGGAACAGTATGGGTGGATAGTCGGGTATGGGTGCTGTGACTATAATACGTTCAGGGATCTTCAATAGTCGTGTTGGACGTGTTCGTGCAGTTTGCCAGTCAACAGTTGCAACCTCATCCATTGTAGCCGCTATTTTCATGGATCGTTCGGGCCAGTAGTGCGCAGATGGAACGTAGCGTGAAATCTCACAATTGGCGTCCCTACTTTTCAAGCGATCTAAAAGTTCGGTAACCGTCGGGTTTTTGAGACTAATTCTATTGTTCCAAAGATTTTCCTGAACAGGATCTGCCGTCTCAACTTTGGATATGCCCAAGGTAAATAATTCAATACCCAATGCCGGTTCAATTTGCGGAATCTTTAGGACAAATAATTGAAGGATATGTTTAACCTGAGCAGTAGCACGATTAGTCTCAATAGTAATGGTCTCTATCTTTCCGTCCACGCGATGACAATTCAATTCGGCTGCACGTAATCCTTTACCCTCCCCCGACAAACGCTTACACAACTTGTTTAATAAATCTTCCAAAGCCAGTTCAATACCATTTGCTGTACAGATAGGCTCCAAACAAGGTAAACGTTCTTCATAGGGTAAGACAGGTTTTATAGAAATAACAAATTCATCTTCCAATCCCATGGCCTGGTCCAGTCGGAGCAGTAAACTATCGCCAAATCTTCTACGCAACACTGAACGTTGCATTTTTGCAAAACTTCCGATTGACCGTAATCCAAGCGATTGTAACCGCTTCAATTGAACATCTTCCAGTCGTAATGCAGCAGGACTTAATGGAAGAAGCGTTTCCGACTGCGCCAGTTCATTTATAATGATATCTTCGTGTCCAAAATGTGCTACCGCCCATGCGGCCCCAATGGTATCAGCAATCCCCATACGTACCTCATAACCATGTTGTTTAAATTTAGAGACAATACTTGTTAAGTAGGCCGCCTCCCCGCCCCAAAGATGAGCACAACCACTAATATCCAGGATGATACCGTCGGGCGTATCTAATGCAACCTGTGGTGTATACCTGATGCACCACTCTGCTATCGAATGGAGTAACTTTTCAGCCAATCCAGCTTGCTCATTGATTATTTTAAGTGATGGAATAAATGCCCGTGCATCCGCTATGGCCATACCTGAATGCACCCCCACTTGCTCCGCTAATGAGTTACTCCCACTGACGATTAATCTTCCTTGAGCAGCGATGGACAATACAAAGGGAATATTTTGCAAATGTGGTTTGCAAACAGTGAGCCAATCTGTTTTCAGATGAGGAAACCAAAGTGAGGCAAATCTTTTTTTCATGACTAGCCAAGATTTTGGTAGTTATAATTCCAGTCTTTTACCTGTATCTCCTTTTTAGAAAATGTTTTAAATCCTTGTGGAGACCAGGTTATTTGCTCTTTAGCTGGACTACCATTCCTTACCTTGAGCAGCTCTACATCCCAACAGGGATAGCCGATACCGGGCAATCCATCATCCGATTGACTAGGTAAAGAAGTGACTTTCCAACGTGCCGCACAACTCGTCGCCAACAAGATCTTTGGGCTATGTTGAAGTATAAACCCGGTAACCCGGCTTTTTTCTACGGCAAGTTGAAGGCGCCTCGACTGAACAAAATCCAGCTGATGTATTTCGGCCAACACGGCTGTTATGCCATGACATTTCAACGCTTCTTCCATCGCCCATAACACATCCTTCTCCCGTTTCATAGAAACAAAAACAATCGATGCTGGATCAACCCCAAATGATCTGATTGCCGCTGGAAATACCGTTTGAATGGAGCCTATCCAAATACAAATCCCATCAGCTTGCATAAGTTTTCCAAGAAGACCACCAATAAACCCACAGGATGCAGCACTATCCATGCGGTTAAAGCTCACAAACTCGTGTATTACTCCTTTAGGAAAAACTCCATTCGGAAAAGCTTTCTCCAATGGCCCCAAACCCATCGTGCTTGCATCATTTGACCTTTGAGGTACCCCTTGCCAGGCAAGCAAGTCCTTTTTAAGTTTGCTGATCAAAGCCTGTTTATCTTCTAACATCATAGCCCCTCTTATTTAATATTACACACAAATATAATACTAATTATTTTAGTAATAAAAGAGAGTGCTATGTTTTTTAGTAAAAACAACGCTACTTCGAATCGTAGAGCCTTTGTTACTTCAAGCCTTATATATCATTCAAGAATTGCTGGATGACATCTTTTTTTCTTGTCGCAACAGGAATCATTTTACCATCGGACATTTCTATCTGCCCATCCTTGAAATATTTTTTTATATAGTTTGCATTGATTAAATAAGATTGATGACAACGAATAAATTCGGATTCAGGAAGCATAGTTTCAAAATGTTTGAGGACTTTCGAAACCATCATCGGTTTATTGTCTTTAATATAAAATGTGGTATAGCCCTTATCTCCTTGACAATAAAGAATATCATCGATATTCACAATTTGGGTGTATTCAAATGTACGTAGTGCTATTTTCTTAGGTCTAACTGGTGACTTCAGATAGCTTTCGGCCATACTTAGTTGCATGCTATTGAATCTAAACTCTGTATTTTTCTTATAGCATTTTTCAATAGCCTCTATAAATTGTTCCGGAACCAAAGGCTTTAATAAATAGGCAATAGCGCCTATATTAAGGGCTTCTATAGCATATTGGTTAAATGCGGTTATAAAGATTGTGTTTATGTCCAATTTCAGCTCTGAGAGGAAGGATAAGCTTGATCCATCTTTCAATTGAATATCAGCTAAAATAAGATCTGGATTAGATACAAGTAACTCACGTTCTGCCTGGGCGATTGATGGACTATAACCAACGATCTGGACATAAGGAATAGCATCCAATAAAGACTTAATGTACAAATAGATATTATACTCATCTTCAAGAATATAAACTTTCATAATTTCACGTATTTAATTAAAATATAAAACGAGTGGGATATAGAGTTCTACGCGATATCCACTTTTATCTTCTCTATAATTGGGCTTTATTTCAATCCTTGCTTTTTGCTGAGGATCATTAAACAAAAGCTCAAGGCGCTCTTTCGTGATAACTTGTGAAAGAGAGGTCTTGTGTGCATTATTTTTCTGATAAGATTGCATTCCCCAGCCATTGTCACTGATAACAATATGCAATTGATCTGCTTCCTGATTAAAAAGAATTTGCAATTGTCCACGATAATTCAAATTTTTGAAAGCATGTTCAATAGCGTTTTCAACAAAAGGCTGAATCAACATAGGAGGAATCATGACATCATCAACATCCAAGTTACCGCTCTCAATTTCAAAATCAAATACATCTTGATAGCGCATCTGCTGTAAAAGTATATAATTCTTTAATGATTTAATTTCTTGATCCAAAGAAATATACTCTTCCCTATTTAATTCGAGTATATCACGAATTTGACGGGACAATAAGATGAGGTACTGATTTGCCTTTGCTTTTTGCTCACTACTGATCAAACCTTGCAAATTAGCTATAGCATTATAAATAAAATGGGGATTAAGCTGGTTTTGTCGCGTCTTCTGCTCTAAAATTAATTGTCTATTTTCGGCAACTATACGCTGATTAATATTTTTCAATAGCTTTTGTTTATTCCGGTAATAAATGAAGAATGCAATGCTAAAGATCAGCGCAAATAAAATAACAAAAATCCAGCGCTGTTGGACCATAATCTTATGGTTGAATGCATTTGTTGTTTTTAAAAGCTTAATAGCCTGATCCTTTTTTTCAGTTTCATACCGTGTATTGATCTCATTGATACGTTCATTTTCAATACTTTTTGTGCTATTTTTATAATCCTGATAGGCCGAATCCAAGGTAAAATAAGCCCGTTCATAATCTCCTTTTAATGCGTGTGCTACTTGTAGATTCTGGTAATAGAATAATTTATTTTGCTTGCCTTTATGTGTTTTGATAAACTGCAATCCAGCATTAAAATAGTAGATCGCCGAGTCAATTTGATGATTATTCAAAAAATTTTTTGCCAAATTCGCATACGCATAGGCATTGAGCGCCTTGCTTGAAGATAAATAATTAAAATATTTTTGGGATGCCTCTACCGCTTTTCGACTATTCCCTATGCTAAAGAAATACTGCGCCTGTAAATTATACATGCGCATAATGATTGCAGAATCAGCCGTTTTATTCGCATAGTACTTGCAGCTATCCAGTGTTGCTTTTAACTTCTCAAAATCATGCAGTTCAATATACTGCATAAATTTGATCTCCTGATAGGCTTGCGCAACATGGGCGTCGGATCTGTTGGGATGATAATGATACCATGACTCGTTATCTTTGAGCGCCTGGTTATAGTCAGCTCGACGATAATTTGCATTTGCCAATAGATTGAAAAAAAGAAAGCTAAACCTACTCTTATTTTCTAACGCATATTCTTTAGCATCGATAATTTGCTCCATGATGCCAATAGTAGTCACATCATTAAAACTAAAATTAGCGCTTATTTTAAAGTAATCCTTCAGAACAAGCAAATCCGGAGACAATTTTCTCCCATCAAGGTTTTTCAGCGCAATTTCTATTGAATCAATTTTATCGTCCAACAAATAGTTATACGCCAAAAAAATCCAATTATAACCAGAATTATTAAAATGCTTGTCCTGAGCAAATACTGTTGTCTTCTTTGCTATAATAGATTGATCCCTAAAATCTTGTAAAGCGAGAAATTTTAATAATGTATCCTGATAGGTTAAATCAAGTGAATTATCTTCGATATGCGTATTATTTTTAGACGCCTGTTGGCCACTTTGATGACAAGAGAGTAACTGTGCCATGAGCACGAGAGATAAAAAATAAAAAGTAAATCTTGTCAAATTTCGTATCATCAGAATATAACTATCTGTTTAAATTTACATGAAGGTGCCTATATTTTTCCATAACCTCGTTCATTAATTATGATAAGCTTTCACAAGATGTAAACCGCTATTAAAAGAAATACGCAAGGTGCTGTCCATATTATGTTATCTATTGTCGAATATCGGAATATTATCAAAAAAACAATATATACTTTCAAAAGTATTTAACCCGGCTGATACTTATGCTAATATTCTTCTCCAATAAAAACACCGGTCGCAATTATTGAACTCGGTTATAGTTAGTTTCCTTTTACTCCCCACAAACATACAAATTGGTCAAACAACGAAAACTTCATAGTTAATAATCGCAGTATATGACTCAATATTTGCATCAATAAAGAGAATTTCATGTTTTTTCATCAAAATGTGTAACGAAATATCCCAACCACATACCTATACTATGGAGCATCACGCTAAAACGTAATATGGTAAATAATCTAATCTTAACTTACATAAACTGGAATATAGATAGTGATATCTTTGTTATTCCAATTATTGACCATCCAGTTCGCTGGTACGGGCTATTTTGGTTATTGGGCATTGTATTATGCTATAAGATATTAGGTTCATTATTTAAGAAAGAAGGTCGGCCAATCGAGTTTTTAGATCAGCTAACTATTTACATCGTTTTGGGTACCGTTATCGGAGCTAGACTAGGGCATGTATTATTTTATGACCCCAGTTATTACCTAGATCATCCCTTAAAAATAATGGCCATTTGGGAAGGTGGGCTGGCAAGCCATGGCGGAGGGATAGGTATCCTGATTGCGATCTATTTATTTGCAAAAAAACAGCAGCTTCCTTTTCTTTGGGTGGCAGATCGGGTTGCTTTGGTCGTCCCTATAGCAGGGGCTTGCATTCGTCTTGGTAACTTAATGAACTCTGAAATGATTGGCACAGCAAGTAGTTTACCTTGGGCTTTTGTGTTTACCCATATCGATACGATACCCCGGCATCCGGCACAGCTTTATGAAGCATTATTTTGTCTCCTATTATTAGTATTGTTATATCGTTTGTGGAAAGAAAAAGAGCTTCGACGTAACAATGGAAACTATTTCGCCTTGCTGTTGGTTTTGCTGTTTTCGTTCAGATTTTTGGATGAGTTTTTGAAAATCAATCAAGAGCATTTTGAAGACTCCCTATTCATCAATATGGGACAGCTACTTAGCATACCATTTATTATTATTGGAGCTGGTCTATTTATTTTCAACCGTTTTCAAGAAAAAATACCAAAATTAAAGTAACGGGATGCGCAGTACTTTCAAAGATCATCCTCTGTGACATGGCCGCGAGGAACAGAAATAGTTATCATGATTTTTTTAATAAGCCATGTTGAAAAGCATATTTTACTAATTCCGCAGTATTCTTCACTCCTGTTTTATCAATCAAGTTCTGCCGATATCCTTCAACAGTACGCTTACTCAAAAAGATTTTATCTGCAATTTCTAGATTTGTAAACCCGTCCGCGATCAATTCCAATACGTCTAGCTCACGTTCGCTTATTTCCAAATCTAGGATAGTATTCGAGCCAGCATCCGTATAAACTTGACCCGAAGAAACTTGTTCAAGTAAGGCTAAGCTAATTTCTTCACTCATATACCGCCCACCTTCAGCGACATGCTTTAATCCAAAAAGTAATTCATTATAACCTACATTTTTCAACAGATAGCCTGAAAGTCCATGTTCAAAACCTTCAACAACATAATGAATTTGACTTAGCATGGATAATATCACAACTTTGACCAATGGATATTTTTGACTGATGATTTTTAAAAGCTCCATCCCGTCCATATGCTCCATACTTATATCAGTTAAGATAATATCGGGAGCTAAACCATTTGCCAATATAGACAGCGCTTCCGTACCATCAGATGCCTCGCCTATCACCGCAAATTCTCCTTGGGATTCTAAAAGTAGTTTAATACCATTCCGTACGACCATGTGATCTTCAACCAATAGTATATTAACCGTATTCATCTTCTATAGCATTTAAATAAAAACTTTCAATTCTATTTTCTTCCAACCATATACGACAATGATGGTGTATTGTATTTTCCGATTTGGAATAAAAAAGAAACAGACTGCATAAACAAAATAAAGATACGAATTTCTACTCACTGTACTATTGATATCATGACTCCATATTAAACAGCCCTCAGGATGAAATGGAAAATAAAATAGAGGACCTCATACCGACCGACAACTCCTGTCATTTTTCGATAGAACGAAAACCCATGAGAAAAGGAACAATATTTGTATGTTATTAAATCAAGCTATACGTGATATCGCTTTAATCAACACTTAATTTTTGATATGTTATGATTTGTTCAGATAAAGATATTTTAGCCGTTCTCTCTTCTTCATTGGATGCTTGCGCAATTTATGATAGCGCAGATCTCCGTATTTCTTATGCAAGCACTAACATGTTAAAACTCTGGAATTGTGATCAGCGCATTATTGGGCAATGTCTTGAAAACTGTCTTCAACGAGAAGATTTAACGCCATATACCCCCCTCTTGAAAAATGCTTGGATAAACGGAAAAACTGCGGTTATCGAAAAGATAAAGATTAAGCTCAAAACCGAAAAACAGTCTTTACTAGGTTATACGCACACTTTTGAATATCATCCGCTCATCAATGAAAAGGGTGAAATTTATGGCATATTTAATCAAATTAGACTGATACCTGAAAATGAAGACAACCACCCACAAACGCAAGAAAAAAACACCATTGAACGAAAACTGCTACAAGATTTATTAACTCAAAAATATACAGTAGCAGGAAACCATTACAAAATCCCTACAAATAATTACACCTTATCACCTAAACATACCGAAGATCTCAATGAAAAACTTAAGGATGCACTCAAGAAAATCATAGAAAGTGAAGAACATTACCATTTTGCTTTACAGTCAGCCGAGATGGGAACATGGAATTTAAATTGTAAAAATTATATGGTCAATTGGGATGAACGGACTCGAGAACTCTTTGGTTTTGCTAAAGGTGAATATGTTCCATACAATGAGGTACTCAAATATATTCATCCAGAAGATAGGAATAGAATCGATCAAGAAGTCAAAAAATCACTGGCTTACCAGAACAAAGGTGTTTATGACGTACAATTTAGAACCATTGGAGCACAAGATCTTCAATTACCGTGGTTGCACTGTAAAGGAAGAGTATACTTTGACCAAGATCAACAGCCCGAATGGTTTGCAGGCACCGCTATAGATATTACAATCCAGCATCAGGAGCATGAAAAACTTGAAGCAATTAATCAACTTATCGCCAAAAGAGATCAACAGTTTAGAATGATCGTAGAAGCCGCCGGTATCGGTATCTTTTCTATTGACATGGAAACCAAGAAAATGGAACTCAATGATCGTTGCCGTGAATTATTTGGCTTCGATCAGTATGACAAAATAAAAGAATCTAACTTTTTTGACCAAATCCTGCCTCAGTATAGAAACATCATCCATCATGTTTTTCAGGAAGTAACACACAAACAATCTCCTTTCGATTGTCAATGTGAAATAAAAGATAAAAAAACGGGTAAGATAAAATGGTTAAGGTCAATAGGCGGAAGTCAATTGGAATCGGATACGACAAGACACATGATCTACGGCGCTATAATAGACAGCACCAATGACAAGGAAGAAGAAAGGAAAAAACTAGACTTTATTAGTATCGCAAGTCATGAACTCAAAACACCTTTAACCTCACTAATTGCCTATATCCAATTACTACAGGCCAAAGAAGGTACACTGAGCACCGAAAAGCGCATGCAATATCTCCACCAATCTAATGAGCAAGCAACGCGCATGCGCGGTTTAATCGACGGCTTTTTAAATGTTACTCAATTAAATGAGGGTAAGTTAGTACTTCGCAAAAAGACATTTAACGTTTGTTCTTTACTCGATTATATTCAAAATATCTATTCTTTAAAATCTGTAAAGCACTTCATTCATTATTCAGGAGCAATAGATTCGAATTTGGAGATTATCGCCGATCGTGATAAAATCGAACAAGTGTTAATCAACTTCATGGATAATGCCATTAAATATTCGCCCAGTAATTCAACAATTACCATGCATGTGGCCATACATTCAGGTTATTTTGAAGTCGAGATCAAAGACCAAGGAAGAGGCATCAATCATAAGGATCAGAAACAAATATTCAATAAATTCTATCGTGTAAATGACGATACGGATCGTTATGCTTCGGGATTTGGCATAGGACTGTTTATTTGCAAAGAAATTATTCAAAAACATCAAGGAGAAATTGGTGTCGACAGCCAGATCGGCCAAGGGTCAACCTTTTGGTTTAAAATTCCGGTCAGTGTATAAATAACGGCGCTAATTACCACTGATAAAATTTCCGATAGCAAAAAAAGCAACAGTTGCGAATCAAATCACAACTGTTGCTGAAATATTAATTCGTCACCTATTTCTTTTTCAAATCGGCTCTGGCAATATCTTCCCATCGATAATAATGGAATGTTTTATCGTCACTCATAACAACAAACAAGCCATGTTTGAAGGTTTCATTTAAATTAAAAGAGGTAGTTTCTGAACCATCACTTTGTGTTGCCATAACCGGCACAGTCTTCAGATATTTATGTTCGAAAGGATTGCTTTTGGTTCCTTCCCGACTAAAAACCTGAAAACGATTTGCACCCTGGTCCGACACCAAGATATATCCAGTACTGTCGGTCACTTTATAAATCGAAATACCTTCATGATCTTCTTTAAAACCTGCTGTAGCAAATAATGCCAACTGTTGGTTTCCCTTTGCTGGATCCGCATAGTATTGTTTTACGCCAACCTGTTCGTCCGAATAGTAAATATACCCAAGCTCATTGTCCACCGCTATTGCCTCAATCTCTTTCTTTCCACTAAATGAACCAAATTTGCGAACCAATGTAGCTTTTACTGAACCAGAACCATTATCCTCCAATAAATATTGTCCCAAATAGCCTTCTTTTGGTCCATTTTTTCGCCCAACAATAGCATAGATCTCTCCTTTTGGAGAAGTATATAGGGCAATCCCCATCAGATCCCTAAATTCAGGTTCAGTTTCACCAACAAACATATCTAATCCCCCTTGATCGATCGGCTTCATGTCAGGTAGTGAAAAAATACGCAATTTATGGGTCATACGCTCTGTTGTGACAGCGATATCGACAGGTTTCCCCCCCAATACCAAACCGTACGCTACATCAACATTGTTTGGTCGTTTTAAATTGGAAACCACTTTTTCTTTGACCGTTTTACCCTGTAAATCGTACACGAATAAAGCTCCATCGGCATCTTTATCCGTTGCTATAATCAGACTCTTGCTCGGATCGCTCTTATTGATCCAAATTGCAGGATCATCCGAATCATAACGTACAGCATCGGTCACAATAACGGGTTTAACTGAGTTTACCGTATTTGTTTGCGCATTTTTGCATGCTATTTGAAGCAGGGTTGATGCTCCCAAAGTTAGTGTTAGTATTGTTTTTAAATTTGTCATTATATGAAGTAAATTAGAATTTGGAACCAAATGCCCCAACATAAGCTGCAGGCTGAGGGGAATTATATGTTAGCCCGTTTGACATCACCAGGCCACTCGTAAAATGGGGTTTAAAAGCCAAAGTACCGGCCTTTAATGCAGGTGAATTCCCCTGAAGATGAAAATCCCAGGTTGAATCAAATACGTAATTGTCAACCGATGTTTCTAAAGGATAAGAAACAAATTTAGGATTATTCTCCCCTGCCACTTTACCTCTAACATCATTACTACCGCCTACAATATCATTTTTACCGACCTGAAACTGATCTACAGTCAATTGACCGTAGCCATAATACCAATTATTACCTGACACAGAACGGTTATCTTCTGGTTTTTTAGGATCACGCTTGACTCCAAACCGTGTATTTGCAAAAAGATTATTATAAATTTCTGCTCTGACAGAGGCTTCTAACCATATGGAACCTCCTTTGGCTGTAGGTCTGCGCCACCCTGTATTGAGCATGGTATTATTATAAACAATAATATAAGCCTGAGGTGTACGGTCTCCCGAGTTGGATAGTTTTAATGCATTGGTATTTACACTATACACTAGGTTATAAGCAACATCTGCAAGACATCCGGATTTGAAATTCATCGCTTCTCCACCTGTCACCCCATTAGAAAAGAAACGATTGTTAGCGAAAATGATTTTTCCACCTTCAATATACGTGCAGTCTTCGTGAAAATGACTTACAGTACTATTTTGAACAACTAGTTTTCCGTCTGAATTTGAGAACCACAACGCTGGCAAAGCTTCACCAGACACTTTTTTATACAAGCCCATTTTTACAGAAGTCGACGCATCTGATGTAATTGCACCACCATATTCAATGACGGTATTGTCCAAAACAAGTTCCTGGCAGCTTGGAGCGGCTAAAATTCCTCCCCATAACTTGCCAAATTCATTCGTCTTCGTCTTATACCCATCTTCAACCGTAAACTTTACAGGATTTTCAGCTGTACCTAGTGCATACAAATTACCCAAAACAACAATTTCAGGCTTATTGACAGAATCCATCAATACGGTTACACCTTCCTCAATCGTCAGGCTCTTGCCTTCAGGAATAATAATATCTCCCTTGATATGCTGCACACTCCCTTTGCTCCACACACCGGAGACCTCACCTATAGCACTTCCATCAGCATCAGAAGTATCAACATCAATATTTGCTTTTTCACAGGCACTTAGCACCACGATAAAAAACGCTAGAAACGATAAAATACATTTATTTTTCATCTGTATATATTTAATTTTTAATGATGAAGCAGATTTCACTTATCCAAAACATTGGCTTTCCAAAAAAGTGAAAGCTTCACCGAAACAAACTGTTGTTATTTCACGTCGCACATGTTCAGATTAAAACATGCCCTGTTTTACGCGGGTCTATTATTTACTAAACGAATAACGTAAACCAAGGATATAGTTCTGTCCATACAAATCCTTTCTAATCAAAGTATTTCCGCCTTCAATAAGCTTTTCAGCGATCTTCTCATTTTCGGGATTTGTTCCTTTCACATACAATTCCATTGGTGTATTCAAGATGTTGTTAGCTTTGGCAAAAATGGCCCAGCCAGCTTTAAATTTCTTCTCAATAGAAGCATCTAACTGAACAAATCCTTTTTGCCATAAATCATCGTTCAAAAATTGCGACACTGTATTGATTCGTGAGCCGGTGTAAGATCCAGCTAACTGTCCTTCCCAGCCATTATTAGCATCTTTGTAAAGTAACGATAGATTGGCCACATGTGCAGCTTGCCCATATAGCGGTCTCGTTTGATCCACGATAATCGCTTCAGGGTCCTGAGTGGTTTCGTTGATTCGACGTGACATCTTGGAGGTCGTTATACGTGAATGTGTATAGGTATAATTGGCCTTAATACCAAATTTCTGGATATACTTGATATAATCAACCTCGAGACCAAAGTTGTTGGCGTTACCAAAATTACCGGGGGTGTAGTATACATCCTGTTTACGAACCTCATCCGGTTGAAAGGTATATTCAATTGGATTTTTGATTTTCTTGTAAAACATACCTACAAGAAATTGAGAGGAAGCTTCTGGGAATAATTCATACCTTAAATCAAAGTTATCTGCTAAGGCGTGTTTTAAATCTGGATTTCCTTTTTCCAAAAACTCTTCATTAACCACACTTGAGGGTACAATTTCATAAAATCCAGGGCGGTTTAACGCACGATAATAAGCCGCATGAAGCTGCTGTTTTTCGTCCAAATGATATTTCATGGTCAAACTTGGCAGCCATTCTGTATAAATTTGGGATCCCTCTGGTCTTTTTTCTCCTGCAGGAAACAATAATTTATAATTCTGATTGGTATGCTCCATCCGGATACCACCGATCATCTGCCATTTGTCATTCTCATAATTGAACATGCCGTACAATGCTGTTGTCTTCTCACCGGCGTCGTAAGTTAATGGATTTGCGACAGCTCCAGTAGGGTTGGTAACGGTCAGATTAAGATCGGTATACCGCTGAAAATCCACGCCATATTTATACTTTGCCTCTTCTGCAGAAGCTGGTGATAAGTTGTAGTTATTGTAAAAACTACTACGCTGTTTATCACGATACAAACCACCGGTCGATAGTTCCAGCTTACTGTTTTCCATTGGAACTTTATAGGCTACATCCCAATAGCCTGCACGATCATTATCCGTATTTCGCTCCCAACGATAAGTTACAGGAGATTTGTTGACGAGAGAAGTCCTTTTACGTTCAAAATTTTCTTCTACTCCATCCAAACTGATCATCGTATTTTGTGGCAATTGATTGCGGGCCGAAGAGAGTACTCCTGACCAACGGACATTCAAACGATTATCTAAAAAATGATGATCGCCCTGTAAGGTACCATTGTAAATTTGTTGCTGCGTTTTTCGGCTTCTTGTCACATAGGTCAGTTCGGCTTTACCAATGCTGGGATCATACTGACCATTGTATATCGTATTTACGGCATCGCGCAATTGCATGTTATTTAAATTCACATACATTTGATAAAAGCTAATCCGATGATTTGGATTAAATCGATAATCGATCTTGTTATGCAAACCTAAGCGTTGTTGCTGTTCATCATATTGACGATCGCTCTGCTCAGTAATTACTGCATTGGGATTTACGCCAACGACAGCCGATTTGTAGAAAATAGAACGACTACCTCGATGTAAATTTTGATAGCTCGCGCCCAAAATAACGCCCAATTTATCATCCAAATACCGATTTCCTATTGTCAGATTGCCGACAAGGTCTGGAAGGGGCTTTTTATAGGTGTAATCTAACGCACCCTTATTAAAATCAGCAGCAGTTGCATTGTAATTCTTCCCATTCAGTTCGTAGGGAGATTTTGCCGAAGTTCCGCCTGTTGAAAAGCTTCCAAAATCACGATTAAAATAACGTTGACTGTAACCTGTTGCCAAATTTGCTTGCAGCAATAATTTAGTCGGTGCCGATTTCATAACCATATTGACAACTCCACCCACCGCATCGGCTTCCATATTTGGTGTTAGCGACTTGTAGACTTCTAAGCGTTCCAACATATCTGAAGGAAATAAATCCAAAGGCACATAACGGTATTTATTATCCGGACTTGGAACCTTTACACCATTCACTAAAGTGGTATTGTAACGTTTGTCCATCCCCCTCAGAATAGCATATTGTCCCTCGCCATTCGAATTTCTTTCTATAGATACACCCGAAACACGCTGTACAACATTTGCAACGGTGATATCCGGAGAAATCTCTATTGCACGCGCCGAAACAACATTCATAATTTGTGACGCATTCTTTTCCAAACGCCTTGCACTAGGATCATCATCCCCCCCATTCCGGCGTCCTTTTATGGTTACTTCCATTAATGTCTGTTCGGTAGATGTCAGCTGAAAAATAAAATGAGGTGTATTTTCTTTTTGAATTTCGATTTCTTTAATTAATTCGGCATAGGCCATATGCTTGATATGAACCCTATCCACACCTGCAGATAATCCTTTGAATTCAAACGAACCATCCAATTGTGTTTTGGTCGATAGCCCACTCTGTTCCAAGAATACTGTTGCACCAGCAATAGCTTCACCAGTTTGACCATCCAATACCTTACCTTTGATTTTGGTCGCATAAGCAGCGCTGACCGAAATACTGGAGGCAAGTAATACCGTTAAAAAGTTTTTCATTTTGCTTAGATTATTATGAATCTTTGATTGTTGTCGCAAAGATGGCAGCCAATTTTAATCACACAAAATATCTAGCGTTACAACAAGGAAACAAGGTAAAAAGAGCACTATACAGCAAGGAAACAGATAGATCTAAAACGCTAATAAACAGTAGCTTAAAAACAAATTACACGCCATTAACATTCTATTACTCCTATGTTAAAAAATTATGAAATACCAACGAGATAACCCGCTAGATCATCTCCTTGTTCCAATCTTAATTTTTTTCGCAATCGATGTCTGGCAACACGAAGGCTATCTTGTGATATGCCCAATAGGACGGCAATCTCGATATTATTCAAATTTATTTTAAGCAATGCTATTAATCGCATATCTGCGGCCGTCAAATCTGGAAATCGTTGAATAAGTTTTTCAAAAAAGCTGTGATGCACCTTTTCGAAAGTTCCCATAAATTCTTTCCAATGGATGCCCTGTGTGATATTTTCATTGATCTGCAACACCAACTTCTGCATTTGTCGTTTTTGATCCCTGCGTTCGTCCTTAACCATTCCCTTTAATTCATCACGAAGTTCTTCCAAAAATTGATTGTTACGGATCAGGTTTAGAGTATGGGATGTCAATTCTTTCTGTTTGATCGACAGCTCCTGTTTGAGCTGCTTATCTTCAAGCAATTGGTTTTTAAGCGCAATTTCTGTCAACTCACGTTCGGCCTCCTGTTTTCGCGATTCGGCGATCTGATTTTTGATCTTAATTTTCTGGCGACTATACAATACATAGGATAATACAATTAACAAAATTAAAACCACAATTGTACCCCACAGCATGATTAAGTTGATTCTTTTTGTCACCTGTAATTTTTCAATCTCCTCAGCTTTTTGGTTCATATCGTAGAGCGCCTGAAAAAAAGCTGTATGTCGAGCACCATCTACGCTATACAGTTCAAGCACCAACTTACGGCTCTTTTCGGCATAAAAATATGCGCTATCCATTTGGCCAAGCAAGGCGTATGTTCTACTCAAATCTTTTGTCGTAGCAGCCATTTGATACACATCACCCAAATTTTCCGCCATCTGATAAGCCAATTGTGTCAATTTGATACTTTCCAGATATTTATTGGTCTTTCTAAAGATATCGCCCATATTATTGATGACCACAATTTTTCCATAATTGTCTTTTGTTTCCGTATAGAGCCTACTTGCTTTTTCAAAATGAAGAAAAGCGCTGTCATACCTTGCCAGGTCTTCATAAATACTGCCCAAATTTTCATGGATCTTGGCTTCTCCATTTTTATTACCCACACTGCTATAAATGGACAAAGCAAGATTCTGATAGACAAAGGCGGAGTCGTAGTTAGCTTCCTTTTCAAATAAATGACCAATATTCCCTAATGTACCTGCCTCTCCATTTTTATCCCCTTCTGTTCGGAAAGAATGTAGCGCCTTGTTAAAATAAACTTTCGCTACATCATGTTGTTTATTGAAAATATTGAGTTCCCCGATATCACTCCAATTCGAAGCAAGATGCTGCTTTGAATTTAATTGCGTATAGAGTCGATCGGCCTGAAAATAGTAGTCCTGCGCCTGTCCATAATGTCCCTGATTGACACATAACCATCCAATCGCCTGTAAACAATTGGCTTGTAACAATAGATCTTTATCCGTAACAGCTTTTGCATAACGTTTTTTGACGAGCATAATTGCAGAATCAGGATGGTTTTGACTTAACCCCCTAATATCCTTAAAGGATTCAACCTGCGCAGTACCTGGGTGCCACAAAAAAAGCTGTATAAAAAAAAGTAGAAACAAAATAATTTTATCAGAAATCCTCATATTTAACGTAAATAATCGAATTGCAAATGTACATGAAACATGTTAACACAATATTAAATCACATAAAGTAACACGAGTTTTAACATAAGGAAGGCTGCCTTATTTTTATCCACCAAGCTCAACGATATGCTATTAAAAAAGCCCTTTTATTGATGTGTATCATCAATAAAAGGGCTTGAAAAATAGACAATCCCAAAACCGGTTAATTACCCGATTTCAATTCAATGAGCGGAGTGATCCGTTCTAATATATCAAATGCCACCTCTGCCATTTTATTACCTTTATTGTCCAATAACGGATTAACTTCAACAATTTCAAAACAAATTACCTTTCCAGATCGGATGATCTCTTCTAAAATCAACACAATCTCCCTTGGCAAAAACCCCTTAGGTACTGGTGTTCCCGTGCCATCCGAGATCAATTCACTATCCATGCTATCCACATCAAAAGAGATATAAACCATATCACATGCTTCTAGGATTTTCAATGCCTCAGCCACACAATCGGTTATTCCGCGCTGTCTCGTATCTTCCACACGATAGTTCTTAATGCCAAGTCGTTCAATGACCAGATCTTCCGGTTCTTCCGTATCCCTTACACCAAAATAAATCAAATGATTGGATTGTATTTTACCTACTGGGCCAGCTATTCGTTTTAGTTTATTCCAAAATTCTTGTGTCGATTCGTCTATTTCATTGATTTTGCATGGCAAATTATCCTCATTCAACATCGCCGCTAAAGGCATTCCATGCATATTACCAGAGGGAGTTGTGTGCGGAGAATGAATATCGGCATGTGCATCTACCCAGATCACACCGAGTTGTTTATCGGGATAAGCGGACTTTATACCACTGATCGTCCCCATTGCGGAGGAATGATCCCCTGAAAACACCAATGGAAAATTGCCGGAAGATAAGCTATCTTCAACAGTAGAAGCCACTTGTTTGCATTGTTCATAAATCTGCTGAATATGTTTCGCAAAAGGATGATTATCATTTTGATAAATGGAGCTATTTCGTGTCGGCACATCAACAAATGGATAATTAATGAAATACTGACTTCCTTTATTAATTGCAGCTATCTCGATGGCGTCGATGCCCAGATCTGAACCCCTAGTCCCTGCTCCGATGTCCGATCTGTTTTTGATCAATTCAATCATTTTCTCCATACACTATTTCAAATTAGTCAACGATCGCTCAATAATCCCTAAGCAAGTCTCGACTTGCTCTTTTGTAATAACCAACGGCGGAGCCAATCGAATTTTGTTACCATGTGTAGGCTTCGCTAAAAGTCCATTTTCTTTAAATTTGAGACAGATACTCCATGCCAAATCACTTTCTTCATCCGCATCAATTACAATGGCTGTCAAGAGCCCCTTTCCTCGCACTTCTGTAATTAACGTGCACTTAGCAGCAATCTGACGCAATCCATCCAAAAACAATGCACCCATCTGAAACGCCCGTTGAGTCAAATTTTCATCCCGCACCACATTTAGCGCTTCCATAGCTACTGCACAAGCTAATGGATTCCCGCCATAGGTAGAACCATGTTCGCCCGGTTTAATGCACAACATTATGGAATCATTTGCCAACACTGCCGATACCGGCAATACACCGCCCGATAAAGCTTTTCCTAAAATCAGAACATCTGGTTTGCTTTGACTTTTCGTATCATCAATATCATAGGACGCCAACATACTTCCCGTCCGAGCAATACCGGTTTGGATTTCGTCTGCAATAAACAATACGTTGTATTTTGTACATAATTGTCTCACTCGCATTAGATAATCCTCGTCAGGAACGACAATACCCGCTTCGCCTTGAATCGGCTCAACGATAAAACCGGCGATATTTCTATCTGCTATGAATAATTGTTCTAGCGCATCAACGTCATTATAGGGAACGAGTACTATGCCATCTAAAAAGGGGCCAAATTCATGTGTTGCAGTACGATCATTGGATGCCGATATAACAGAGATTGTTCTACCATGAAAATTGTCCTTGGCAAAGACAATTTTCGCTTGATTGGCCGCTACACCTTTCACCTGATAGGCCCATTTACGACAAAGCTTCATTGCCGTTTCTACCGCTTCAACTCCCGAATTCATCACCAAAGCCTTATCAAATCCAAATAACTGACAAAGCATTTCTTCAAAATCGCCCAATTTATTATTATAAAATGCTCTCGATGTAAGTGTCAATTTTGCAGCTTGCTCTTTTAAAGCATGTATAATCCGCGGATGGCAGTGTCCTTGATTGACAGCAGAATATGCAGACAAGAAATCAAAATAAGACTTTCCATCAACATCCCACACCATCACTCCTTCAGCTCTTTCCAAGACGACCGGAAGAGGATGATAATTGTGCGCTCCATATTTTTCTTCTTTGGCAATGAACATCTCGCCCTTACCATGTTTAGCTACTGTACTCATAATTCAGATTTTTTCAAATAATAACAAATATACAATATTTACTTTTTTATTGGTTTAAAAATAAAATTTAACACTAAATTAGCGTAAAAATATTAAAATTAACTTTTAAACCACTTTATATAATGAATAGTATCGATGATTTTGATCTACAGATTTTAAAATATTTAGACGAAGATGGACGGATGGCCTATTCTGCAATAGCAACAGCTATGGGCGTATCCAATACGATGATCCATCAACGAATCAACCGATTAACGGAACAAGGGATACTGGCCGGTATAAAGCCTGTATTAAATGAAAAAAAGCTAGGCTATGATTGGGGTGCTTTTACGGGGCTAAGTTTAGAAAAAGATCATGACTCGAGCCGAATTATTGAAAAACTTAAGAAAATACCAGAAGTTACAGAATGCTATTATATTACAGGCAATTACACGCTATATGTAAAAATTATTGCTAAGAACCACGAACATATGCGACAATTACTCTATGAAAAAATCGATAGTATTCCGGGAATCGCAAAAACAGATTCCCTGATTGAATTAGGCTGTGCTTTCAAACGTAATATTATATTCTAGTACAAGAAAAACATACATGGGATCCTGAACATCTATTTCAGGATCCCCACACTACTTACCAATATTTGCCAATTCTTCTTCTGTCCAGTAGATCAATTCGCGCAAAACATATACATTTTCATAGCTTCCCAATCCGTCGATGTAGTCCCACAAATCACCTTCAACCTTCACTGGTCTTCCATGATGAAGTATATCATACCCATTATCTAACCAATTTTGTATCTGCTCTTTATCCATCGTTATTAAAACTTATTGTTAATTATCTTTAAAATGACTATATCAAATATAATATATTTTACTATGGCTACCCAAAACTGTTTCAAAGAAACTAAAATTTCAACAACTTTTTGACATAGTGACTATCGCTCTTCAAGAAGTTCTCGTGCTAATTGACAAATTTTAAAAATAAAAAAGTATATTCGTACAACATCAAATATCATTATTATGGCAGATTTTTTCTATGTTGGATTTGAAGGTGAAGATGAATTACTCGAACTGGTGGCAGTATCTACGATTCAATCCCTCCTCTATTTTCAGGATGCCGATCAAGAGGATTTTACAACAATAAAAACCGCTATTGATCAAAATTTTATTGTCGAAGAAGATCTAATCACTGTAGCAGATACACTCAGATTGGATCAATCTATTGTTCGCTTTACTCCTGGCAAGCCTAATTATAAAGATTAATTACATGCTCAATCATCTGGGCAAATAACTCTCAGTAAAGCAATTAATTCAAGATAATTGGTAAAGAAAATAAGTAAGGGAATAATGAAGGTAGTTTTAATAGGCGGTTCTGGCGCTACAGGAAGGGCACTCGTTCAATTGATGTTAAAATCTAAGGAAATTACGGAAATCGTTGTGCTTTTAAGACGTGTCTCGTTTGAGGAGCACATTAAATTGAAACAGGTTGTCGTAGATTTCGAAAATCTAACAGATTTTGAGCAAGTGATACAGGGCGATGTCGCAATTTCCTGCCTTGGCACCACATTAAAAGACGCAGGCAGTAAAGATGCACAATGGAAAATAGATCATGATCTTAATTTGCAATTTGCGGCAATGGCCAAAAAAAATGGTTTTCCTACCTTTCTGTTATTATCGGCTGTTCTTGCGGATCCTGCATCAAAAATTTTTTATAACCGCATGAAAGGAAGCCTTGAACAAGATGTTAAAGCACTTGATTTCAATCGGCTTATTATTTTCCAGCCTGGAGGATTAATCCGACCAAATACAGATCGCTTCGGTGAAAAAACTGCCCTTACTGCCCTTCGTATCTTTAATACGATAGGATTATTCAAATCATATGAACCACTTTCAGTAGCACAAGTTGCTATGGCAATGTTACAGGCAATCAATAACTATACAACAGGTATCCATACAGTAACCGTTAAAGATATCAAGGAATTAACTGCAGAAACCAGTTGAAACAACTAAAAAAACAATTCATAATATTGAATTAACAGTAAGCTAATCCTAAGGCTTTAATTTGTGTTTTTTTAAAATAACAACTATTCAAATGAAAAAACACGTTTTATTTCTGTTCCTCCTCGTTTTTGTACATGTTTTCCCCTCTTTTGGCCAAGAAGCAAAATACATCTTTTACTTAATTGGTGATGGCATGGGGCTCAACCAAGTTAATCTCACTGAAATTCATCAAGCTGAAGTACAGCATAAAGATAACCCGATCCCACTTGTGTTTACTCAATTTCCTCACGTTGGATTTGCCTCCACACATTCACTGTCCAATGGTGTAACGGACTCTGGCGCCGGAGGTACCGCATTAGCCGTTGGAAAAAAAACCAAAAATGGTGTTATCGGTATGGACAGTACAGGAACAGTCCCCTATAAGAGTATAGCTTATGCCGCGAAGCAAAAAGGGAAAAAAGTCGGTATTATTACAAGCGTCAGCATAGACCACGCTACCCCGGCTTCATTTTATGCGCACCAAGCAGACCGCGACATGTATTGCGAAATCGGCAAAGAAATTGTCACTTCCAATTTTGATTTTTTTGGCGGGTCCAATTTTCTCAAACCCGAAACAACATTTGATCATAAAAAGGCGCCATCGCTTTTCCCCATATTAGAAAAAGCCGGCTATAAAGTGCTTAAAGGAAAAGATGCTTATGCACAACTACCAAATAAATCAGATAAGATCATATTGATGAATTCAGATGGCGGCCCCATAGATGCCCTTAAATATGCTATAGACCAAAAGCCAAGTGATTTAAAATTGGCGGATATCACATCTGCAGCTATCACTTCATTGCATCAAGACAATACAAATGGTTTCTTTTTAATGATTGAAGGTGGAAAAATTGATTGGGCATGCCATGCAAATGATGCAGCTACAACGATTCAGGAAGTGTTGGATTTCAATACCTCTGCACAACTTGCCTATGATTTTTATAAAAAGTTCCCAAATGAAACACTTATAGTCGTGACAGCGGACCATGAAACAGGAGGATTAGGTGTCGGTAATGGAAGTTCTTCGCTGAAAACGAAATTCTTGTCCCACCAAAAAACCTCGCATGCAGAACTTTCTAACGCAATTGGCAATCTCCGTAAAAATAATCCAAATGCAACATGGGACGATCTAAAGAATCTTATTGCTGCTCAAACTGGTTTATTTTCCAAAATTACCATGAATGAAACTGATCGTAGTGCTTTAGAAGCGGCCTACCAAAAAAGCTTTGTCGATCATCAAAATGAAACCGCAAAAAGCCTTTACGCAAGCGACGACAAAATAGCCGCATTGAGTATTTCAATCTTAAATCGGATGGGATCAATAAGCTGGGCTTCTAATAACCATTCGGCCGCCTATGCACCGGTATATGCCATCGGAGTTGGCTCCGAACAATTCAATCAGAAAATGGATAACACAGATATACCAAAGAAAATCGCTACAGCAGCAAAACTTAGTTTAGACTAAACAAAAAAGATCCCCAAGAAATCTTGGGGATCTTTTTTATGAGCCTCTTATCGGAATCGAACCAATGACCTACTGATTACAAGTCAGTTGCTCTACCAGCTGAGCTAAAGAGGCTTTCAAATGAATTTTAATGAGTGTCGCTCAAAGAGCCTCTTATCGGAATCGAACCAATGACCTACTGATTACAAGTCAGTTGCTCTACCAGCTGAGCTAAAGAGGCTTTTTAAAGAAGTTTAATGCATGTTGCTTAAAAGAGCCTCTTATCGGAATCGAACCAATGACCTACTGATTACAAGTCAGTTGCTCTACCAGCTGAGCTAAAGAGGCGTTACTTCTTTTCAATCTTACAACGTCTGACCGTTTTAAGATGCTGCAAATATCGAAAGCTTAAACCAAAAATGCAAGTCGATTTCAAGAATTTTCTACCCTGCTAAGCCAATTATTTAAAAATCAAGCGCATTATTTTTAATAACTGAAAATTTGTCATGATTCAATAAAAAATATTGCCATTTTTTCCGAAGTATGGCCTAAAACCTGAATGGCACTTCAATTGTTATAACCAATATGTATCAACGAAACTTTAAATAAGACAATAAAAATGAATTTTAACAACTATACAATTAAAGCCCAAGAGGCTATACAAAAAGCTTCCGAAATTGCGGCAGGCCATCAACAACAGGCCATTGAGACAGCGCATATTTTAAAAGCTTTACTTACAGTGGATGAAAATGTTGTCAGCCACTTATTAAAAAAGTTAAATGTCAACCTCAGCTATCTCGGTACTGAACTTGACAAACAAATTGAAGGTTTTCCGAAGGTTAGTGGCAGCAATATTTATTTAAGTAGTGATGCCAACAATGCACTTCAGAAAGCACAGGGCTATCTCAAAGAATTCAATGATGAATTTGTCTCGGTAGAGCATTTACTATTGGGTATCCTGGCAACTTCTGATAAGACCTCAACATTACTTAAGTCACAGGGCGTTACAGAAAAAGACTTAAAGACCGCCATAAAAGAATTGCGCGGAAACAGTCGGGTAACAGATCAAAATGCTGAAGCCACCTACAACGCTTTGGGGAAATATGCTCGAAATTTAAATGAATATGCCGAATCCGGCAAATTGGATCCTGTTATCGGCCGTGATGAGGAAATTCGACGTGTGATGCAGATACTCTCCCGTCGTACCAAAAACAACCCCATACTCGTCGGTGAACCTGGGGTTGGTAAAACGGCTATTGCGGAAGGTATTGCTTACCGAATTATAAAAGGCGACGCACCTGAAAACTTAAAATCTAAGATTGTATTTTCCTTAGATATGGGCGCTTTGGTTGCCGGCGCCAAATATAAAGGGGAATTTGAAGAACGTTTAAAAGCGGTTGTAAAAGAAGTTACCGATTCCAATGGAGACATTATACTCTTTATCGACGAAATCCATACACTGGTGGGTGCTGGAGGTGGTGAAGGTGCCATGGATGCGGCTAATATCCTCAAACCGGCTTTAGCTAGAGGTGAGCTCCGTGCAATTGGAGCGACAACCTTAAACGAATATCAAAAATATTTTGAGAAAGATAAAGCATTGGAACGCAGGTTCCAGAAAGTCATGGTTGAAGAACCCGACACACAAGATGCTATTTCTATTCTCCGTGGCCTAAAAGAACGCTACGAAACACACCATAAGGTACGCATTCTGGATGAGTCTATCATTGCCGCCGTGGAATTATCACAGCGCTATATTTCCGATCGTTTTCTACCAGATAAAGCGATTGATTTAATTGATGAGGCAGCATCCAAATTACGCCTTGAAATGGACTCTGTACCGGAAGCTGTCGATGAGCTTGAACGTCGTATCATGCAATTGGAGATCGAGCGTGAAGCTTTGAAACGTGAAAATGACGACAAAAAAGTCGCAGAACTTTCGGAAAGTATCGCCAATCTATCGGCAGAAAGAGATACGTTGAGAGCATCCTGGCAAGAAGAAAAGAGTCTTGTTGACAATGTTAATCAAGAGATTGAGAATATTGAAAACTACAAACTCGAAGCGGAGCAGGCTGAACGTTCCGGAGACTATGGAAAGGTAGCAGAGCTTCGTTATGGACGGATTAAAGAAGCGCAAGAAAAAGTTGACAAACTAAAGGCTGAACTCGCTGAAAAACAAGAGGGCAAGCGTATGCTCAAAGAAGAAGTTACTTCGGAAGACATTGCCGATGTTGTTGCAAAATGGACGGGAATACCTGTGAGCAAAATGATTCAATCAGAACGCGAAAAATTATTGAATCTTGAGGAAGAGCTTCATAAACGTGTCGCCGGTCAGGATGAAGCAATAGAAGCTATTTCTGATGCCATTCGTCGATCACGCGCTGGATTAAATGATGCGAAAAGGCCAATAGGATCGTTCATATTTTTGGGGACTACCGGAGTCGGAAAAACCGAACTTGCAAAAGCACTTGCCGAGTTCTTATTTGACGACGAACAATCCATGGTTCGTATTGATATGTCGGAATATCAAGAACGACACGCAGTGTCTCGTTTAATCGGGGCGCCTCCGGGATATGTCGGCTATGATGAAGGCGGACAATTGACTGAAGCAGTCCGTAGAAGACCCTATTCTGTTGTTTTGTTAGATGAAATTGAAAAAGCTCATCCCGATGTATTCAATATCCTATTGCAGGTATTGGATGATGGCCATCTTACAGACAACAAAGGTCGTACGGTAAACTTCAAAAACACCATTATCATTATGACCTCCAATACGGGGTCGACCATTATACAGGAGAATTTCAGTCATCTGACCGATGATAATAGGGATGAAATTATCGCCAAAACACGCAATGAGGTCTTCGATCTTTTAAAACAGTCGATTCGTCCCGAGTTTTTGAACCGTATCGATGAAGTGATTATGTTTACGCCATTAAGTCGAGACGAAATTGGAGATATTGTTCGTTTACAATTTGCACATGTTCAGAAACAGCTGGCCGAACAAAATATATTTATTACAGCTTCTGATGAAGCAATGGATTGGCTGGCACAACTTGGTTACGATCCTATTTATGGGGCTAGGCCATTAAAACGTGTTATTCAAAAACGAATTTTAAATGAACTATCAAAGGAAATTTTATCCGGAAAAGTAAATCGCGATTCGATTATTCGTCTAGATGTATTCGACGGTAAATTTGTGTTCATCAATAAACAAGAACAATAAAAAAGCTGAACGTCCGATATGACTATCGGACGTTCTCTTTTTATCATTAATTTTAGACATTTAACCTGTAATACCTAAAGCTTTTAACAACTTGTTTACATCGTCTTCCCCGTCCAGATGCTGTACCAATACTTTAGTTTTTGCATCATAGATATAGAGCGAAGGATAATTGCTTGGCTTAAATTTCTCAATAAATTGAGTTCCAGCATCAAACAAGAATTTCACATTTGGGGCACTTTTCAATGCCTTCGCATGCATATTAATAAATCCATCGACATAAGGCTTGTCATTCATGGAGATAAAATAGAAGGATACATTCTTGAATTTGGACAAGTGCTGTGCGATACCAGCCCCCATTTTCTGGCAATGGCCACAACCCGGGTCGTAAAAATCCAACACAATATATCCCGATTTTGGAAGCTTGTCCGAATTAAACTTGTTAGCCTGATAGACCTCCTCAAAAGTAAACGATGGAAGTGTTTTGGGTGCCTGTGCAAAGACAGGTTGAAATAAAAAAAATACACTTACAAAAAATAGGGAATAAAGGAACCTCATGTTAAAGAAATTTAAACCAACAGTGACTATTCAATTAATTTTAATCAATAATACTTAAAAATGCGCTTCAGTCAACTATTATTTTAGTTTTTTTACAAAAAATCCGTAAGTTTGGGCTAATTTTTAAATCGATCAAATCTATTAATACTTATTAATCGTGAAAAAACGAATTGCTATTTTTGCTTCAGGTTCAGGGTCCAATGCTCAAAAAATAATGGAACATTTCAAGTATTCAGATGAAGCTGAGGTTGCCTTGATTTTATCCAATAACCCTGATGCTTACGTTATTCAGCGAGCCGACAATTTTGAAATACCTGCACATATATTTGATCGCGACGAATTTTATAAAACAGACAACGTTGTCAATATTCTTAAAAACTTAAATATTGATCTGATTGTTTTGGCGGGTTTTCTTTGGCTTGTTCCCAATAACCTTCTGAAAGCTTTTCCGAATCAGATTATAAATATACACCCTGCTCTCCTACCAAAATATGGTGGCAAAGGGATGTATGGTGACCATGTACACAAGGCCGTTTTGGCCAATAAGGAAGAAGAACACGGGATAACGATCCACTTCGCAAATGAGCATTTCGACGAGGGGGAAATTATATACCAAGCACGATTCAAAGTCGATCCCAATGATACTTTAGACATTATTAAATTTAAAGGGCAGCAACTCGAACATCAGTACTTCCCTAAAGTAATTGAAAATCTTATCAAAAAAATGTAAAAACAACTCTATTATTTAGAATTGTTTTAAACAAATTGTAACTTTGCTTCATGAACGAAGTTATTGAATCTGTGTTGGAGCTAGATGAGTCAGAAAACAAAGCCGGGTTGTTTCAGTTTCGAAATACGGCTATGAACCCTTTTTCTGACTTTTCCTGTGCCTGCTTTAAAAAGTGTTGCAAAAAATATAAAGAAGGCAAACGCTGTAAAAAATGTCCGGGTCGAAAAAAATAGCCATTTATTGACTACTCCTCCAGGTAATCTAAATCTTTATCAAAGCTTTCTTCTAACTGGGTCAACGAATAAATTGCTATACCTGAAAGAACTAAAACCATTGTAATTGCCGCTGGCACGATTCCAAATGCATTTACTAGAAGTCCATATAGCATCGTTGACGGAATAAGCGCACCGCGCACGAAGTTGGGAGCCGTCGTTGCAACAGTTGCTCTGAGATTTGTACCAAATTGCTCGGCAGAAATAGTTACAAAAGTTGCCCAATACCCCACTCCTAAGCCCATTATAAAGGCAAGACTTAAAAACTTTGTCGCTGTAATACCATCACTCAATAAATACCATAGTGAACTTCCAATGATAATTAATTGACATATAAACACAACTTTTTTGCGGGATTTTAAAACCTGCGCAAATATCCCCGCCAATACATCCCCGATAGAAATACCGATATAGGTAAACATCACCCCTTGACCAGCACTCAGTGTACCTGTAGCCCCCAAGGCCTTGCCTATTTCCGGAGCCTGTGTAACCAAAACACCAACAACAAACCAGATTGGAAGACCAATGCATAGACAGTTGACATACCGTTTTAACCGGCTTTTATTTGTAAAAAGCATACGGATATCCCCTTTCACAATATCCGATTTATCTTGATCCTTAAAGAGTCCTGATTCAAAAGAGCCAATGCGCAACAGTAGCAACAGCAAGCCCATTCCACCACCGACAAAGTAGGCCGTCCGCCAGTCAAATTCTTCCGAGACAAAATAGGCCAATATAGCGCCTAAAACACCGACACCGGCAACCAACATGGTCCCATAACCACGTTTTGATTTATGCATGCTTTCAGAAACCAAGGTAATTCCCGCCCCCAGTTCTCCGGCCAAACCAACTCCCGCTATAAAACGAATAATACCATACATAAGCACATCATGAACAAAACCATTTGCAATATTCGCTACAGAGTATAAAAGAATCGATCCAAAAAGCACTTTTAAACGTCCAAATTTATCCCCTATAATCCCCCAGAGAATTCCACCCAACAGCAAACCGCCCATTTGCATATTGAGCACAAATTCACCTTTTATCCGCATTTCTTCCGCAGGGACGCCAATATCAGTGAAGGACTGAATACGGACTATGGAGAAAATAATCAAATCGTAGATATCGACGAAATAGCCCAATGACGCAATCATAACCAGTAACCATACTTTTCTACTGGATTGTTTTTCTTTTATTGTTGACATTTTAGGTTTTTTGATCTGTAAAAATACCATAGTGAAGCTATAAAACCAAGATTTCGAAAAATAATCCGACACATTGTTTTATTTTTGTATCATGAGATATAGTCCACTTGCCTTAACATGGCTATTACGTATTTACCCACCATTTCTATTTCAGGGAATCTGGGTTAAAAAAATTAGCCCGGGCTTCCAAGGCGCCAAAGTAAAAATTTATAAGACACCATTCAATATCAATACCAACAAAACATTATTTGGAGGAACGATCTTTTCTGCAGCAGATCCTATCTTCCCTATCCTCATTGATCAGTATCTTCAAAAGATTGGATTTAAGAAAACGGTGGCCTGGTTAAAATCATCACAGATCATTTTTAAGAAACCTGGCAAAACCAGCGTGGAATATTCTGTGCAACTCTCCGAGGAAATCCTTGAAGAATGTGCCCATATTATTCGAACAAAAGGCAAAGTAGTAAAGGATTTTACCTTGGAAATTAAAGATAAGTCTGGCGACCTCTGTGCCACGGTGCGCTGTGAAACGTATATTCGTGACTTGAATTTTACATTCCCTTCCAGAAATCGAAATATTGAGCCATAAGAAATTAATATATTTGTCCAATTACCAAAAAATAAGAAACATGAATAAAATCGCGTTTGTAGCTATCGCATCCTTGGCAATAGCAGCATGTGGAACTCAGGGAAATGGTGCAACAGGTGTAAAAGCCTTGCAAGATTCAACAATTAAGATACATGATGAAATCATGCCTCAAATCGCTCATTTCGACCGCGATGCTGTTAAGATAGATTCCATTTTGGCAAATTTAAAAAACCTAAAAATAGCTAAGGCTGATTTAGATACCAATTTAACAAGAAAAGAGCTAGGTACATTGAAAGCTAATTTAGAAAGCGCTACAGACCATATGATGGACTGGATGAAAGGATATAACCCCGATTCAACAGATGTTAAATATTTTGAAACAGAGCTTCAAAAAGTAAGTGATATGAAAAAGATATTTGATAGTGTTTCTAAAGAAAGCCAAGACAAATTAAAGAATTTTTAAATCTAAAAATTCAAATAACTAAGCCCTCCAATTTTGCAAGTAACATTAAATTGTTAATCAAAAAGATGGGATCAAGCTTAACAAACAAAACTATTAAACACATGAGATCCATAACTAAATTTTACTGCGCAACTGGCCTTTTACTCGGTTTATTTTCCTGTAAAAACAATAGCCAGACAAGCTTACCCATCTATGGCGAAAGAGAAGCTGTAGAAAAAACAGTTGATGGAAAACAAATCGTAGATACAGTCTATCATACTATTCCGCCTTTTAAACTGCTCAATCAGGATAGTACAATGATTTCAGACAAAGATTTTGAGGGTAAAGTATATATCGCCAACTTCTTCTTTACCCATTGTCCAAGTATCTGTCCGACGATGAATCGCAACCTATTAAAGATATACCAGCAATATAAGGATAATGAAGAAGTTCGTTTCCTGTCCCATAGTATAGACTTTAAATACGATCAACCCTACGTACTGAAAGATTATGCCAATAAATTGGGCGTAACCAATAATCACTGGCAATTTGTTTCGGGGACTAAAGCAGAAATATATGGTCTAGCCAATCAATACCTGGTTTATACCGCTGAAGATAAAAATGCACCTGGAGGTTACGATCATCAAGGGTACCTTGTCTTAATAGACAAGGATAAAAGAATTCGGGGTGCCTACGACGGCACAAACGATGAGCAAGTAAAAAAATTGATGAACGATTTACCTTTACTCTTGAGTGGGGCTAAAAAATAACATGCGCATTCTCTTAACAACAGGTATAACGATCGGGGTTATTCTATCCATCTTGATAGGCTGTCAGCATGAAGTCGATATCAAAACGGCACAATATGCTGTTAATGGTCAAAAGGTATACCGGACACATTGCCAAAATTGCCACGGAGAGAAAGGTGAAGGATTGGGGAATCTCTATCCTCCCCTAACCGATACCACCTTTCTGCAAACCCATCGTCAAGATCTTGCTTGCATTATCAAGAACGGGACTTCAGGAGAACTTGAAGTAGCAGGCAAAAAGTTTAATAATACCATGCCCGCTTCAAATCTTTCCGCAATTGATATCGCTTATGTATTAACATATATCAATACCAAGATCAATAAAGGGAAGAATCTATATCCTCTGGAAGAAGTGGAGAAAAATTTAAAAAACTGTAAATAGAAAAAGCGTTGGTTTTATAAAACCAACGCTTTTTCTATGCAACCGCTCCACCTCCTTTAATAAAGATCTTCAGGCCAATTTGCTAGCGAAACCCACGCTACAACCTTGACCTTCTTGAAGGTACCTCCCCTCCATCCATCAAAAAAAATAAAAAGTTGAAAACAATTTCACCTTTTTTTCCTTATTGTATTATTGATTCAAATAGTTTTATATTTATTGATTTATAACAATATTCTGACATTTTGGATCCAAATTAATCGTTAATTTTGCAACCGAATGAACGTTCGATTGATGAATTCCAATGAAAAAATTGCGGCAGTACTTGCCAGCACACTAAAACTTATACAAACAAACGGCTTCCATGGAACGCCGATGAGCAAAATCGCACAAGATTCTGATGTAGCAATAGGAACTATCTACCATTATTTTCCATCAAAAGATGACCTAATCTTTGCACTGTTCAAACATTGTAGAACATTACTGAATGATTATATTTTTGATGGTATAAAAGATGATTTCGATTATAAAGATTCCTTTATTCATATCTGGCGCAACTTTGTCAAGTTCTATTTAGAAAATGGGCATATCTTCAGTTTTTTTGAACAGTTTTTTTCGTCTCCTTATTACGAGAAAAACAAAGCTGAGATACAAGAACCTGTAGGTGGACAAAATAAAGTAGTTGATTTTTTACAGGAAGGCATTGATCGAAAAATATTGAAACAGGTAGACGTCCATCTTTTGGTGGCCAGTTATATTGGTGTAGCCTTATCGACTGTTCACAGTATCAAATTTAAAGATCTCAAATTCTCTGAACAGAATGTAGAAGATTTAATTGGGATTATTTGGGATGGAGCTATTAATAGAGAAAAAAATAATTAATTACATATATGAAGTTTAATAAAATCGTTTATTCCTTGGCGGCCCTGTCGCTTTTGAGTAATACAGGATTTGCACAACAGCAATCTGAAAACTTGCCGGCAAATGCAACACTTCAGCAGCTGATTGATTACGCCTTACGTAATCAAATCTCTGTAAAACAAGCACAATTGGACGAGGCCATCGGTGAAAAAGATATCGACATCTCCCTTTCAGGTTGGTACCCACAATTGGGTCTAAAAGGAAGTTATAATTATAATGTCATTGTTCCATTAGCAAATATTGGCGGAAATAATATCAAAATGGGGCAGAACAATGCGAGTGCCTTAACGCTTCAAGCAGACCAACAGATCCTCAATCCTGAGCTAATGCAAGCGAAAAAAGCCGCTGAGCTCGTACGTCTCGGTAATAAACAAAATACGGAGAACAAAAAAATAACAGCTGTTGTAGAGGTAAGTAAAGCTTATTATGACATCCTGACCTCGGAAGAGCAGATCAAGATTGTACGCGAAAATATCGCTCGCCTCCAAAAACAATTGAAAGATGCAAAGTCACAATATGATGTGGGTTTAGTTGATAAAACCGACTATAAGAGAGCGCAAATTGCTTTGGCAAATTCGAATGCGGACGAGAAAAGAACGGTTGAGCTTCGTAAATATAAATACGAATACCTTAAACAATTGCTAGCTTTGGATAAAAGCAAAAATTTGACGCTTTCATTTGATAATAGCAGTATGGAATCAGAGATTCTACTTGATACAACTGCAGGAATGACTATCTCTAATCGAATTGAATTCCAACAATTGGAAACATCGAAAAAGATTCAACAGTTGAGCACACAGTATTATAAATGGACATATTTACCGAGCGTAAGTGCTTTTTATAATTACGCATTCAACTATAGAAATGATAAATTCAGTAAGCTTTATTCCGACAATTTCCCGGGTTCAGTAGCTGGCCTAAATGTTTCTTTTTCAATTTTCGACGGATTTAAACGTAAAAAACAAATCAATAAATCCAGATTGCAGGAAGAAAGAATTGACTGGGACATCAAAAATTTAGAAAACAGCATTAACACAGAATATTCGTTGGCAAAGGCAACCTATAATGCGAATTTAAATGACTGGAAAACAGCTAAAGAAAATGTGGATCTCTCCAAAGAAGTATACGAGACAATCAAACTTCAATATGACGAAGGTATCAAAACTTATCTCGATTTAATGACAGCAGAGACTGATCTCAAAACAACACAGCTCAATTATTTGAACTCTCTTTACGCGCTATTATCAAGTAAATTGGATGTTCAGAAAGCAGTTGGGGCAATCCACACAAATTAATCAATAAACGGAAACTAATACAAATCATGAATAAAAGACAATTATTATTCGCTTTCTTCCTTGGGACGGCATTAGTATGGACCTCTTGTGGAAATAAAGATGCAAAAAAGCAAGGTGCAGCACAGGCTCAGGCTGAAAAAGTTGTCCCTGTCAGCTTTGGTGTCGCATCACATGAGACTGTTACAGGTACAATCAGTTATCCAGCAACAGTCAAACCGTTGAACGAAGCAGATCTATATGCGGAAGTAAGCGGCTATATCACAAAAATATATGTTTCTGACGGTGCAGTAGTTTCCGCAGGACAAGCTCTTTATGAAATTGATGGAACGCGCTACAACGCAGCTGTCCAACAAGCTAAAGCAAGCTTACAGGTCGCACAAACTGATTTGGACCGACAAAAAAGAGATTTAGCACGTTACCAAACATTGGCCGATAAAGATGCGATTGCAAAGCAGGTTTTTGACAATGCAGTATCAAATGTAGCGGCTTCTCAGGCACAGGTAGAGTCGGCTCGTGCGGCATTGGTCACTGCAAATACAAACTTATCACGTTCGACGATTCGCGCTCCTTTCAGTGGTACTGTAGGGATATCACAGGTACGTTTGGGAGCCTTGGTTAACCCTGGTACGACCCTTTTAAATACCTTGTCTTCAACTAGCCCAATTGCTGTTGAGTTTCAGGTAAATGAAAAGGATATTGCCAAATTTACCCAATTGCAAAGCAGCCATTCATCTTCGGACCTTTCTCTTTTATTGCCAAATGGAAGTACTTATGAAGGAAAAGGAACGATCACAACCATTGACCGCGCAGTTGACCCTGCTACCGGAACAATCAAAGTGCGTGCTACTTTCCCGAACAATGCCAACGAATTGCGGGCTGGTATGAATATTACGATGAATGTATCAACAACCTCGGCTACAGAAGAAGTTGTTGTGCCTTACAAAGCTGTCTTTGAACAGCTCGGGGTATTTAACCTCTATGCTGTGAATGATAGCAGTAAAGCCGAAATACGTCAAGTAAAATTGGGTATTAAAGCTGGTGATAAAATTGTGATTAAAGAAGGTGTCAAAGACGGTGAAAAGATTATCGTCGACGGTACCATGAATGTCCAAAATGGAGTTAAAGTAGTTGATGCTGCTGTCGCTGCCCAACAGGCTGCGAAAGGAGCACCTCAAGGAAAATAACACCATTAATTTTTTAAAGAGAATCTAAAAGATATAGAATGATTTCAGAAGTATTTATTAAGAGGCCAGTTACCGCAATCGTTATTTCGATATTGATTTCAATTATCGGGATCATTGCAGTATCCACGTTGCCAATTAGCCAGTATCCTTCTATTGCACCTCCAACAGTAACGGTTACGGCCAATTACACCGGAGCTGATGCACAGACGGTTGAACAAACCGTGACAACTCTTATCGAGAGTCAGATCAATGGTACACCTGGCATGATTTATATGTCGTCCAATAGTACGTCAAATGGTCAAGCAACAATTACGGTGACATTTGAAGTAGGTACGGATATCGATATTGCGACCTTAGACGTACAAAACCGCGTGGGAATTGCTGAACCAGCCCTCCCCGAAGCTGTGAGACGTCTGGGAATTACGACCCGTAAAGCCAATAACGATATCCTGATGTTGGTTGCCTTAACTTCACCAAAAGGAACGAGAGATGAAAATTTCTTGGCCAATTACAACAACTTATACGTTAAAGACGCGCTCTTACGTGTGAAAGGTGTCGGTGACGTAACCGCTTTTGGGCAGCCGTTTTCAATGCGTGTATGGCTAGACGCAAACAAATTAGCTAATCTAAGCATGACTCCGGCCGATGTATCAACAGCAATTGCGGAACAAAACTCCCGTATACCTGGTGGTAGTGTTGGTGGACGTCCACAAGAGTCTTCGACAGTATTTGAATATCCAATCATTACCGATAGTGACCTTTCAAATCCGGAAGACTTTGAAAACATCGTTGTAAAAACCAACAAAGATGGATCTATCGTACTTTTAAAGGATGTTGCACGTGTTGAATTAGGTCAATTTAATTATGGTACATCATCTACGGTAAATGGTATGACCTCATCTGCGATGATGATTAACCAGACCCCGGGAGGAAACGCTGTAGAGTCTGCAGACGGTATCGTCGCTGCTTTAGAAAAATTAAAGAAATCTTTTCCAACTGACGTAGATTATACAATCAGTTACGAGACAGTTTCGGTAGTAAATGCCTCAATTTCTTCGGTTATCCATACCCTAGTTGAAGCATTGATCCTGGTAACAGTAGTGGTATTTTTCTTCCTTCAAAGCTGGAGGGCAACATTAATCCCCGTATTGGCAATTCCGGTATCCATCATCGGTACATTCATCTTCTTCCTGATGTTTGGCTTTTCGGTCAACAACCTGACCATGCTTGCCTTTGTATTGGCCATCGGTATTGTGGTGGATGATGCCATCGTTGTGGTGGAAGCTGTCCAGCATTATATCGACCATTATAAACTGGATGCTAAAGAAGCGACACGTCGCGCCATGGGCGATATCACCGCTCCGGTTATTGCAATTGCATTAATTTTGGCTGCCGTATTCGTTCCAGTAGGTTTTATCCCTGGAATGGTCGGTAAATTGTACCAACAATTTGCCATCACGATCGCTGTGTCCGTTATGTTGTCGGCATTTATTGCACTTTCGTTAACTCCAGCATTATGTTCGATTTTATTAAAACCAACAGCAGTACATGAAGGTGCCAAAGGTTTGAATAAATTTTTCTACAAATTTAATGTATGGTTTGAAAAGGTGACCATCAGATACTCCAATGGTGTAAAACAAGCGATCAAAAAAGCACCACTTGTATTGATCATTCTGTTGTGTATTTTTATCGGAACAGGTTGGATGTTTACAACCAAACCGACAGGATTTATTCCTTCGGAAGATGGTGGTGCATTTTTTGCAGGTATTACTTTACCGGAAGGTTCTTCTTCCGCACGTACAAATGAAGTCCTTAAAGAGATTGAAGCCGATCTACACAAGACTTTTCCTGAAATCAAGTATGTTACCGCAATTTCTGGTATCAATATCCTAAACCGCGCGTTTAAATCCAATGGTGCAACAGTGTTCGTTTCTCTTAAGCCTTGGGAAACCCGTACACGTACTGCAAACGATATCGCGGGAATGATTATGGGTAAATACATGGGTTATACCAAAGCAAGGGTATTGGCGGTAACACCACCGGCAATTCCGGGTCTAGGTACATCTGGTGGTTTCTCTATGCAGGTACAGGATTTACAAACTGTAAATATCAAAGATTTCGAAGCAACAGTAGGTAAATTCTTGATGGCTGCCAACCAACGTCCAGAAATTGGAATGGCCTACACGATGTTTAATACCAATTCTCCAAACTACAAATTGGAAGTCAATCGTGAACAGGCAAAACGTATGGGGGTACCTATCTCAAGTATTTATTCGACAATATCATCCTATTTGGGAAGTAGCTATGTCAATGACTTTACAAAGTATGGTCGTAGCTACCGTGTCGTGACACAAGCTGATATTCCGTACCGTATGAATATTGAAGACATCAACAAATTGTATGTCAACAATGTTTCAGGGAACCCTGTACCGATGGGTACACTGGTCAAGTATGAATTAATGACAATGCCTTCAATCATCAACCACTACAATATCTTTAGAAGTATCGAGATCAATGGTAGTTCGGCTCCCGGTTTCTCATCAGGAGATGCATTGAAAGCTTTGCAAGAAGTGGCTGCACAAACATTGCCAGAAGGTTTTGACTATCAGTTCTCCGGTCTATCTCTTCAAGAGATGCAATCCGGGTCAAAGACCATTCAAATTTTTGCTTTGTGTATCCTATTTGTGTTCTTACTATTGGCTGCCTTATACGAAAGTTGGTCTGTACCTTTCTCCATTTTGTTATCTGTACCACTAGGTGTATTTGGGGCTATATTAACCTTAACATTAATCCCTACATTGGATAATAACATCTATGCACAGATTGGTCTGGTCACCATCATTGGACTTGCTGCTAAGAATGCGATTCTAATCGTTGAGTTTGCTAAGGAACGGGTTGATATCGGGATGAACCTTTATGAAGCGACATTAGATGCTGTAAAATTGCGTTTACGCCCAATTATCATGACGTCCTTTGCCTTCATCTTGGGGATTATTCCATTGATGCTATCCCATGGAGCTGGAGCAATTTCTCGCCAAACAATCGGTTGGACGGTATTTGGTGGTATGACTGCAGCCACACTCCTAGCGATCTTTATCGTTCCAGTGCTATTCGTTGTGATTACACGTATGGCATACGGTAAGAAAAAATTGGCTGAATTAGAAGCTAATTTCGATGAAGAGAAAGCGAAAAATTTAAGTTCACACTAATTATACGCTGCCTCTGTGAAGAATCCACACGGAGCTAACAGCAAGAAGCCTTTCCTTGTAACAAGGGGAAGGCTTCTTTTTTGCTCGTCCAATTATATTTTTTTATTTTTACCGCTCACTATTAAAAGTATATGTCACCTGAATCACAACGAAAATTTGAATTACTAAACCTTCTTGCCGAATCCTATGACGCACTATTATTTGATGTCGATGGTACCCTGGCAGATAATATGGACGCACACAAGCAATCGTATAAGGCCGCAGCTCAACAATATGGGGTCGAGTTGGACGTCAATTTGATTGATGAAACTGCCGGATGGCCCACTGTTGCTGTTGCAGAGGAAATCAGCAAACGCTATGGGGTAGATTTCGATTATCAAGAATTTTCCACACTAAAGTCTACCATTTTTCGAGACGAATATGTCTTCAAGACTAAGCCTGTAGATTACGTTGTTGAACATCTAAAATATCAGAAAGGTAAAAAACATATCGCTGCCGTTTCAGGAGGAACCAGAACAACCTTATCCATGACCTTAACCACCATTGGTGTGTGGGATGATTTGGAAACACTGGTTTGTGCTGGAGATACAGCGGAGGGAAAACCTTCACCACAACCCTTTCTTTTGGCAGCTGCTCAATTGAATATTGCTCCGGAAAGATGCCTGGTCTACGAAGACGGGATCCCAGGAGTTGAAGGTGCGAAAGCCGCAGGGATGGGTTGGGTTCGCGTTGATGAAATTTAATAAACCCCGATTTGCAGACTATAAAAAAAAGCCGCAGTAAACTTCAAGCTTACTGCGGCTTTTTTATAGCATTATACTCTTTAAAAACTAGTAATTATTTTCACTCCCCCGTTGCTATAGTTCAAATCGGATGATTTCAAATTTCCGATTGGAGCTTTATAATAAGGCTCTACAGAAATGGATAATTTTCCAACTTTCTGTTTCCGACCAACTGAAAAATTAATAAAGCCGTTCACACCTTTATCATCGACATTTTTGTCTTGGGATTTTTGTCTGTACTCCGTATTATTTGTTTCATAGATCGTTGCCCGTTCCTGATCCAATACACCAACATAGGATACACCGACTGAGGTATAGAAATTCTTGTTGATCGCGTATCTAACATCCAATGGGATATCAACTGTTAAGATTTTACCTGAAACCCGTTCATTACTCTTTGCATCTTTTGCATCTGCTACCCGCATCGCAAAGGAATTATTCAAATTCGATTGAGAAATATAATTTGGCGCATCTGCATTAAGAGAATTTGATCCCATTGCAGGAGTAATGGGTGAATTACCCGAAATAGCTCCATAATGTTGAATAGAAGCTCCTGAGCGAAGACTTACCTTACTCGAAATATTATAGGCTAGTGCGACCCCGCCCCCCAGCGTTATACTTTCTGACGTAGAGGCAGGTGATACAAAAGCGCCCATTTCCCATTTCTTATCTTGGTTAACGTTCGTGTGTACAACACTATTCCTTGCCCCCCCTTGTTGCGCAGCATACAATTGTGATAGTTTTGCAGCATCGCGTTGCGTTTGATTAACAGGCGACATAAACCCTGAATTGGTCGAAGCAATAACGGCACTACTATTCGTCACAGTGGTATTTGTTGAAGCGCTTACTCGTTCCACTTCACTTTCCGTTAAACCAACCTGCGCTGAAAATGAATTATTTTTCAATTGCATGGACTGCAGCCTTCTTAAATCGGCTGATACAGCCACATCGTGGCCCCGCATTAATTGCCCAGTACTCAATACCAAGTGGTGATTGTCCAAATTTTCAGTTGAATGGTCCGCTGGCACAGAATAGGTATAGGGCTTCTTCGCCGATAATACCTCTGCACTCACAATCCTATCGCCCGTAACATCTGATAACGACCGCTGTATCGATTCTTTTAAATCCTTATGATCACCTAACACATCTTCGCGTTCCGGCAGATGTGTTAAAACGACAGCAGGTATATCAGTCTCCACATTCGTCTTTAGCCCCCAATATCCTACACCAAAACACAATAACACAGCCGCAGCAGCACTCCAATACTTCCAATTAGAGGAACGATGTGCTGAAACGCCATAATTTGAGGCAAATTTCTCCCAGGAACCTTCTTTATAAGGTAGTTCATGGTCTTTTAATTGTCCAATGATTTCTTCTATCAATTCCTTTTTCTTATTGTCTTTCATCGTAACAACAATATTTATCTTATTTCTTGAACTACGCCTGTATAATCCAAGTATAATTTTCTAAGTTTTTGTTTCGCTCTAGTCAGATAAGTCCTTGACGTACTATCTGGTATGTTAAGCATCTGGGCAATTTCATCATGTGAATACCCCTCAATTTCATAGAGATTAAAAATAGTTTTTTGAATTTCAGGGAGCTGATCGAGCAGACGCATAATCTCATTGACTTCCAGTCGACTGTCCAATTGTACTGCCGGTGTATGCATATCCCCTTCTCCCAAATCTTCAACCGAATAAAACTGCTTTTTACTTCGTAAAAAATCAATCGAAATATTGGCAGCAATTCGTCCTATCCAGGCTCTAAACGATTTTTCGAGATTTTCATCTTCAATATCCCTATTAAATGATTCCAATTTTCGAAATACCCGAACAAAGCTTTCATTCACGAGCTCTTCCGCGTCCACATCCTGTTTTACATAACGAATAATAATAGCCATGAGATAACCATAATACTTCTTATAAACGAAAGCCTTGCCGTCTTCACGATCGCGCAAGCAACGCTCTAAGGCATCATGTAAAGATGATAGCTTCTTGTTATAAAAATATGACCGAATTATACCCACTTAAACCATTTAATTATTAAGTTTCAAACTTAGACAAATTGCCTTTCATATGCAATCAATAACACATGCCATGTAAACAATCTATCGAATTCTCCCCTTCATTATGAACGTTTTTTTCGAGGAGATAACGAAATTAAAATTATAAAACTCAAAATCAAATAGTCGAATGTCCCCTTGTAATAATATCACTATTTAACTATTTTTATCCCATATAACGGAATGCCATTTCCTTTCGCTACAGCGTTTTCAAAAAAAATCCATAAAAAGAATTGAAAAAAATGGCTATTTTTGCGTGATTTTCACATTTTAAATATTATTCATACCGAATGAGTACTGTATTATCCGAACAGGAACAACTTAGAAGACAAGCGATGCAATCGTTGTTGGATATGGGAATTGATCCATTTCCAGCAAACGAATTTGTCGTCAATGCACATGCTGCTGATATTTTAGAAAATTACGATAGAGATAAATTGAATTATAAGAACATTACCATTGCTGGACGTATCATGAGTCGTCGTGTGATGGGTAGTGCTTCATTCTTTGAAATTCAAGACTCTACCGGACGTATTCAAGCTTATATTAAGCGTGACGATGTATGTCCTGATGAGAATAAAGACCTATACAATGTCGTTTTCAAAAAGCTATTGGATATCGGAGATATCGTTGGTATCAAAGGCTATGTCTTCACAACACAAACCGAGGCTATTGCAGTACACGTAGAAGAACTTACCGTTTTATCCAAATCGCTACGTCCCCTACCTGTCGTTAAATCTGCAGAAGGTAAAACTTTTGATGCCTTTACAGATCCAGAGCAACGCTATAGAATGCGTTATGTAGATTTGATCGTAAATCCAAGTAACAAAGACATATTTATCAAACGTACAAAGCTTTTCAATGCGATGCGTCAGTTCTTTAACGACGCGGGGTATATGGAAGTAGAAACACCTGTCCTACAATCCATTCCAGGCGGTGCTGCAGCACGTCCGTTTATTACACACCATAATGCTTTAGATATTCCATTATATCTTCGTATCGCCAACGAGCTTTATTTAAAAAGACTAATCGTTGGTGGATTTGATGGTGTATACGAATTTTCTAAAAACTTCCGTAATGAAGGAATGGACCGTACCCACAATCCAGAGTTCACCGCAATGGAAATTTATGTAGCCTATAAAGACTACAACTGGATGATGGACTTTACAGAACGTTTGTTAGAACATTGTGCGTTGGCTGTGAACGGTACGACTGAAGCTACCTTCGGAGAACATAAAATTGACTTTAGAGCACCGTATAAACGGATATCGATGACAGATTCCATTAAGGAATTCACTGGATTTGATATTACTGGAAAATCTGAAGACGAAATCCGTATTGCTGCCAAAGGAATGGGCATCGACGTAAACGAAACCATGGGTAAAGGCAAATTGATCGATGAAATTTTCGGCGCAAAATGTGAAGGAAACTACATCCAACCAACATTCATTACAGATTATCCAAAAGAAATGTCTCCTTTAACGAAGAAGCACAGAGATAATCCTGATTTAACCGAGCGTTTTGAGCTGATGGTTTGCGGAAAAGAGATTGCCAATGCCTATTCAGAGCTTAATGATCCAATTGATCAACGTGAACGATTTGAAGATCAATTGCGCCTTTCTGAAAAAGGTGATGATGAAGCCATGTTTATTGATCAGGATTTCCTTCGTTCATTGGAATATGGAATGCCGCCGACCTCTGGACTTGGAATCGGTATGGACCGTTTAATCATGTTCTTGACCGATAATGCGTCAATCCAAGAAGTTCTTTTCTTCCCACAAATGAGACCTGAAAAAGTCGCCAAAGTAGCAGAAGTGAAAGATTATGAGGAACAAGGTATTCCTGCAGCTTGGGTTCCTGCCTTACAAAAAATGGGCTTTACAACCATTGAAGCTTTAAAAGAAGCGAATCCGAACAAGGTTTTTAATGACCTTGGTGGTATGCGTAAAAAAATGAAACTAGATATCAATATGCCAACGAAAGACGAAGTATTTGCTTGGTTCAATTAAATCGGCATCTATGCTAGCTAAAAAAGCTGCCTCAATAAAATTTGAGGCAGCTTTTTTTGTTTAAAGTGATCTTGTAAAAATGTTTACAATGGTCCAATACGACCCACAAACCCCGAGATTCCTTTCTGTAGTATCTCCGATCCTATCAGATTTGTATAATCCGCTCATCAGCCTCTATATTAACAGGGGTATTACTCGGGGTTAACAGGGGGTTAACAGGGGTATAACAGGGGTAAACCCAAGTTAACCCCCTGTTATACCCCTATAAAAGTACTGCTAGCTCTCTATTAGTCTAGAATCTAGTAAGAAGATAGTGATATGCTGACCAAGGTGATCTACGAAAAATATTGAATAGCTTTTAATCACAGGATATATGACACAATTGTCACCAATATATGACTCCTGCCAATTGTAGACATTTATTATATTTACATATCGTTAACTAAATCAGTTTTTAGCATATGAAGAATATTCTCGCGCTTGATGGTGGTGGTATCCGGGGTATTATTCCGGCAATGGTTCTCGTCGCTCTAGAAGAGAAGTTACAAAAGCAGACCATGGATCCCAATGCACGGATTGCCTCCTACTTTGACTTTATTGCAGGTACAAGCAGCGGCGGAATTCTGACTAGCATTCTTTTGTATCCGGAAGAAGGTAATCCCGCCCATCCGAAATTTTCTGCGCGAGATGCCTTAAATCTATTTGTTAATCATGGCACTGAAATTTTCAACGCTTCCAAATGGCGGCGTTTTTTAGGTGGATTTGGTCTTGTCAGCGAGCTCTACTCGTCAAATACATTATCAGACGTTTTGGATGAGTATTTTCAAAATGCACGATTGAGCCATCTTATCAAACCCTGTATCATCACTGCGTATAACATTGAATTACGGAAGAATCATTTTTTTAGACAACAAAAGGCAATTACGCATGGCGAAGCAAGGGATTTCTACCTCAAAGATGTTTGTAAGGCTACGTCCGCTGCACCCACATTTTTTCCTGTTGCAGAGATCTACTCCCTTTCAAAAACAAGATATCCTTTGATCGATGGCGGTGTGTTCGCTCAAAACCCCTCCATATGTGGTTTACTTGAAGTTTTAAAGGCTTTTAACAGCACGCAGATAAACGACATGTTTATGGTATCCTTAGGTACAGGAATGTCAAAAACAGCTTATAATTACGAACATTTTAAGAAGAAACTTGCTATACAAATCGGTCCCGCTTTAGTTGACATTATGACAAGTGCATCTTCCGAGAGTACCGAATTTTTTATTCGGCAACTATTTCAAAGTAACGGTAAGCAACAAAATTATCTCCGCATAGAACCAGCCAATCTATCGAGTATAAATGCATCATTAGACGCAGCCTCGCCCAATAATATACAGAAGTTGATTTCCTTATCCGATAAAATGATCAGTGAGCATGAAGATACATTGGATTATATCGTTGCGCATCTCATTAAAGAAAAGAGCCAAAATAAGAAGAAAAATCCATGGAGCCAGTTGATGGATAAGTTCTAAAAGATTACTTTTACGCATATTTTAAATCTATATGGCATTAAACTACGTTTGGGTTGCATTTTTCTTAATCACATTTGCCGTAGCCCTTGTAAAACTAATCTTTTTCGGAGATACAGAAATCTTTCAGCAAATTGTAAATTCAATCTTTGACAGTGCAAAAACAGGAGCCGAAATCTCTTTAGGACTGATCGGTATGATGAGTTTTGCACTTGGGATTATGAAAATTGGCGAAAAAGGCGGTATGATCAATATCTTCGCAAAAATAGTGGGTCCTTTTTTTCATAAATTATTCCCGGAGATACCCAAAAATCATCCTGCGCTTGGCTCTATTCTTATGAATTTCTCGGCTAATGCCCTAGGATTAGATAATGCGGCAACGCCATTGGGACTTAAAGCCATGAAGGAACTCCAGGAGCTCAATCCCAATAAGGAAACAGCTACCAATGCACAAATCATGTTTATTGTGCTCAATGCATCTAGCTTAACCCTCTTGCCTATTTCAATTATGGCTTATCGGAAGGAGGCTGGTGCACCAGATCCTTCCGATGTATTTCTACCAATTCTAATCGCAACCTTCTTTTCCACATTGGTGGCATTGATTCTCGTTTCCATCTATCAAAAAATCAATTTATTTAACCGTGTAATTCTAGGATATCTGGGAGCAATGGGATTATTTATCGGTGGACTACTTTACTACTTTTCGGGACTCCAACAAACAGAAATCGAAATATTCAGCAAAGTATTCGGTAATGTTATTTTATTTAGTTTATTTACCTCCTTTATAGGTTTGGCTCTTTTCCGTAAAGTAAATGTGTACGATTCATTTATAGAAGGTGCCAAAGAGGGCTTCGAAGTTTCTGTAAAAATAATACCCTATCTCGTCGCGATGCTCGTTGGTATCGCGGTATTTAGAGCATCAGGAACGATGGACTATATGGTCGCTGGAATTTCCAAAGCTATCGCGCTATGTGGTCTAGATACATCATTTGTAGACGCTTTACCTGTAGCCTTTATGAAACCGCTCAGTGGATCCGGTGCACGTGGACTTATGGTCGATTTGATGAATGCCAAGGGGCCAATGGACTTCGCTGCGAGGGTTGCTTGTGTTATTCAGGGATCAACGGAAACTACTTTTTATGTCCTCGCTGTATATTTTGGTGCAGTGGGAATAAAGCGTACACGGCATGCATTACCATGTGCATTATTAGCGGAATTAGCAGGTGTAATCGCAGCAATAATTATCTCATACATATTTTTTAAATAACATACGTATATTGCAGAAAGGCCTGCCTTTATAACAGTGTCCGATATTTACAAATTATTATATTGTGATGAAAAAAACAATTGCATTAATAGCCCACGACGGCAAAAAACCTGAAATGGTCGCATTTGTCAAAGACCACCAGGAATTATTGGAGCGCGCCAACATCATTGCCACTGGTACTACGGGCTCTTATGTTAGACAGACAGGCTTGCCTGTGGAATTGAAATTGAGTGGCCCCATGGGTGGTGATGCACAAATCGCAGCTTTGGCGGCCGAAAGAAAAGTTGATGGTATTATTTTCTTTCGCGATCCACTCGGAAAACATGCACATGAACCAGATATTCAAATGCTCATGCGTGTATGTGATCTTTATAATGTCCCTTTGGCAACAAACCCTGCAACGGGAAGCCTCATCATTGAAGGGCTATTAGAAGACGTGGAATCATAATTTTAATCGCTTATGGACAATGAAGTAATCGTTTCAATAGGGAAAATACCCTATACAACTACCGTACAATACGGCAAGCATCAAATAACGGTTGATGAACCCGAAGATGTAGGCGGTGAAGATCAGGGCATAAACCCTACTCCACTATTACTATCCTCTTTAGGGAGCTGCAAAGCCATTACAGTCAAAATGTATGCTGACCGCAAAAACTGGCCCCTGGAAGAAGTGCTGGTACGTTTATCTTATGAGGTGCAAACAAGTGAACAGCAGCAAACGACTTATATACAATGCTTTATTAGCTTTAAAGGAGATTTAGATGAGGTTCAAAAGCAGCGTTTGTTTAAAATAGCTGAAAAGTGTCCTGTTCATAAAATATTATCAAATCCTATTGTAATAACTTCAAATCATTTGTAATGTTTCTTGGGATAACGGATAACACTATTTATATTTGTCCGCGCAAAAAAGACCTTTAATAGCCGATAGAATCGAATAGTGAAGGTTTACTTGTCCTGCAATATAGATATTTGTAATAAAAAAAAGCAAACGATGCAATTGGATCCTCAAATAGCAATAGACTCGCCTTTTAGATCGATCAAACGTGAAGACTGGAAAAATTTAAACGGGAAAGTATTGCACAATTTCAGTGTCGAAGACCTGGAAAATCTACATGCACTGAATGAACCCTTGACAAATCAGGAAATAGAAGAAGTCTACTTTCCCTTAAGTCATCTACTTGAGATTCATATTGACCGTTTCCAAAGTCTTCACCAGCGTACAAACCGCTTCTTTGGCAAAGAAGTGAGCAAATTGCCTTATATCATCGGTATAGCTGGGTCGGTCGCTGTCGGAAAAAGTACTACAGCCCGGGTTTTGCAGCGCGTCCTTAGTTTACTCCCATCCAAACCAAAGGTCGATTTGGTGACCACAGACGGTTTTCTATACCCGAATCAACAACTTATCGAACGTGGTATTCTAAACCGAAAAGGTTTTCCTGAAAGCTATGATGCCAAAAGATTGATTCATTTCCTTTCAGCCGTGAAATCAGGGACTCCAAAAATTGCGGTGCCAGTATACAGCCACTTGGTCTATGACGTATTGCCAGACGAACAGCAACAAGTGATTGAACAACCCGACATCCTCATTGTAGAAGGGATAAATGTATTGCAAGTCAACTCCCAACGACCACGAAAGGGACATAGCGTATTCGTTTCCGACTTTTTTGATTATTCAATCTATGTACATGCCAGCGAGAAAAATCTTATTGAATGGTATACCAATCGATTTGAGTCACTACGTGCTACGGCATTTCAAAATCCGGCTTCATTTTTCCATAAATATGCAAATATGACAGCTGATGAAAGCAATACCATGGCTGTAAATATCTGGAACGAAATTAATAAGCCCAATCTACTTAAAAATATTTTGCCGACTAGATATCGTGCGGATCTCATTTTAGAAAAAGGAAGCCACCACTTTGTTAAAAATGTGAAAGTAAGAAAGATTTAACCTACATTTTTGTGAACTGCAGGATTTCATTTAATATGTTGCTTTGGACCTGTTGATGTATTTTGTTACTGGACGAGATTGCACTAACCTCAACTTTATACTTGATATAGTCTTTAGTCATATCGGCGACCTTAATTGTAAAGCCTTGGGAATGATCTAAATTTGGATTTTTCTGAAATAATGGGCTTAAATACTGTTCCAATTCCGCCACTGTAAAAGAGCGATCGATCGGCAATTCAAACTTTACAACAATTTTATTTGACTTTTGCGAGGTCTTATTAACTAACGTCGCTGTAAACACCAAATTATTGGGAATCATTACAGCATCGTCATCTTCATCCCGCACAACTAGATTGGCCAATGTGATGTCAACAATTTTCCCTTGATATTCACCTATTTTTATGCGATCTCCTACCGAAAATTGATCCGAAAACATAATAATTAAACCGGATATCATATTCGTGATATATTCTCTAAAAATTACAGCAATCGCCATTGCGACAATTGTCATGCTGGTGATAAAATCTTTTGGATTAATACCAACCGCTATCATTAGGCTGACAATAATAAAAAAAACATTGCCTACTGTAGCTACACGCGTAATTCCGAGCACAAAATTACCCCGGACAACCTGCTGTTCATTTCGACTGTTGTATAGTTTTACAAGGATAAAATGACCAATTGAGATCAGGACACTAGCTGTTAGAAAAGTATTTAAGCCGTAAGCCATATTCCGGATGATCTCCCGCTGCATATAAAAGGTTTCAAATTGAACAAATGATGCCGTTAGTGCAATCAGCAGTATAATCCGTACAATAAAAGAAATTGAAATTGGTTTTGTCATTTTTCACACAAGCTTAAGTTGTCTATCTAGTCAAATTTTAATGTTTCCCCATTCACTATTCACGATATTTCATGTAAAACGGCTACAAACAGGCTTGCTAAACTAAACAATTTTACTTTACGTAAAAAGCATTATCAGGAAATAGCTATCTTTGCCTAAAGACATTACATGCTATTAAATGAAGGAATCGAACGTGCAAACTGAACTTAACGTAAGCGGAATGCATTGTGCAAATTGTGCTATTTCAATCCACAAATACCTAGAAAACAACGGCGCTAAGGATATCTACGTCGATTTTGCCTCAGATGAAGTGAAATTTTCGGAAATCCCTCTTGAACAAATACCTGTGCTGGTCAAAGGTATCGAGTCTTTGGGCTACAAAGTTATTGAGGGTAAGGATAAGAAGCCTAGCTTTTGGAAATCTATTGAGTTTAAGTTCCTTTGCTGCCTCATCTTTACCATACCTTTGTGGAGCCACATGTTTACGGACTTACCCATTCTGCATGATCCCTATATCCAACTTGCGCTATGTGTCCCCGTTTATATCATTGGTTTTTCCTATTTTGGAATCAGCGCATTTCGTTCCATCTGGAACAAAATGCCCAATATGGATGTGCTCATCTTTGTTGGATCTACAGCTGCTTTTAGCTATAGCCTCATTGGAACATATTATAATCTAGGACATGATTACCAGTTCTACGAAACATGTGCAACAATCATAACATTGGTATTTTTGGGGAATGTCCTCGAAAAAAGAGCCGTTACCAAAACCACATCAGCAATCAAAGAGTTGGTTAAATATCAAGATATACCAACTATTAAAATTGAAGACGACCAAGAAGTAGAGATACTAGCCCGAGAAATTAAATCAGGTGATATTTTAAAGGTAAATTCAGGAAATCAGATACCTGCTGATGGCGATATTTTGGAAGGACAGGCTTGGGTGGACGAATCTATGCTAACCGGAGAAAGTGTACCTATTGAAAAACTCAAATATGATGCAGTGATTGGTGGTACGTTACTAACCGAAGGAAATATCAGAATCGTGGCGACCAAAGTTGGGTCTAAAAGTGTACTGTATCAAATTATTCAATTAATTAAAGATGCGCAAAGTAAAAAGCCGCCTATTCAAAAATTCGGTGATAAAGTAGCTGCTTATTTCGTTCCAATCGTTGTTACAATATCGTTTTTCACTTTTTTTATTACTTACTTTATTGCACAATTACCGCTGCAACAATCCCTCATGAATGCCATAGCTACACTTGTAGTATCTTGCCCATGTGCCATGGGGCTAGCAACACCTACAGCTGTTATGGTTGGTCTGGGAAGAGCTGCAAAAAGAGGAATACTGATCAAAGGCGGAAGCACCATTGAGGAGATGTCCGATCTCAAACAGATGGTATTTGACAAAACGGGTACCTTAACAACTGGCGATTTTAATATCAAAGCGATTCAGACCTTTGGTATTGAGCAATCGCAAGTCGAATCGATCATAGCACAATTGGAGAGTTATTCAAGTCATCCGATTGCAAAGTCGATCCGAAAACAACTCAAGGAAATAAAATCTTACCGCATTATTTTTAAGGAAGTCAATGAAATAAAAGGGAAAGGAATATTTGCTACAGACACAAATGGCAATAACTATTCCATTTGTAATGCAAAACTTGGCGAAAAGGATTACTCCAATCGCTATGATCTTGCCTTAACAATCAATGGCGTTGTAATTGCTGGCATTGTATTGGAAGATCAGATTAAGCCTTATGCAAAGGAACTCATCCAATACCTCAAAGATAAAGGGATACGCCCTATTCTTTTGAGTGGGGATCGACAAAGTAAATGTGAACGCACAGCACAAAAGCTTGGTATTGCTGATGTATACTGGGATAAGTCGCCAGAAGAAAAACTAGAGATATTGTTCAAGCTCAAAAAGAATGGCCCTACTGCAATGGTTGGCGACGGCATCAATGACGCTCCGGCATTAGCAGCTGCCGATGTTGGCATCTCGCTTGGTGATTCGACACATATTGCTATTCAATCGGCAAAGGTGGTTTTATTAAACAATGATCTCAAATCCATTGAAAAACTATTAAAGATTGGTCACCATACCCTATTGACAATAAAACAAAATCTATTTTGGGCCTTCGCGTACAATATTGTGGCCATACCGCTTGCCGCTGTTGGCTTTCTCGGACCTATGCTTGCAGCCTTAAGCATGGCCTTTTCAGACTTAATTGTCATAGGTAATTCGATTCGGCTCCGCTTTAAAAAAATCAAATAAAAACGATACTCCATAAGTACCAAGACAATCCATAAAAGATTGTCTTTTTTGTGTATATTAGGGCTTAAATCATTCGCTTTTGAGGTTAAATTTTTGTAACTTCGCATGCGTAGCAAGCCAGTTTAGAGGGCTTGCTTACTAGTTTTATTGAAACCAAATTCATATGGCTGAAGAAACAGAAAACGACAACAATCTTGTTCCGGCAAACGACCGGATTATCCCAATCAACATCGAGGATCAGATGAAGTCTGCCTACATTGACTATTCCATGTCTGTCATTGTATCAAGAGCACTTCCTGATGCCCGTGATGGCATGAAACCAGTACACAGACGTGTTCTTTATGGTATGCTGGACTTAGGGGTTACCAGTGGCAAGCCTTACAAAAAGTCTGCCCGTATCGTCGGTGACGTATTAGGTAAGTATCACCCACATGGTGATTCATCCGTTTATGACACCATGGTTCGTATGGCTCAAGATTGGAGTTTACGCTACCCTTTGGTAGATGGTCAAGGTAACTACGGTTCCATTGATGGCGATCCACCTGCGGCGATGCGTTATACTGAGGCAAGATTAAAGAAAATTGCCGAGGAAATGCTATCCGATATCAACAAAGATACTGTTGATTTCCAAAATAACTTTGACGATTCCTTACAAGAACCAACAGTCCTTCCTACGCGTATTCCAAACCTCCTGGTAAACGGAGCTTCGGGGATCGCTGTGGGTATGGCTACAAATATGGCTCCACATAACCTATCTGAGGTTATTGATGGTACAATCGCTTTTATTGATAATCGTGATATTGAGGTTCCAGAATTGATGCAGCACATCAAGGGTCCAGACTTCCCTACAGGTGCGTTGATCTACGGCTATGCCGGGGTTCAAGATGCTTGTAATACAGGACGTGGCCGTATTGTTATGCGTGCAAAAGCTGAAATAGAAGCAACCAAGTCTGGAAGAGAGCAGATTATTGTTACCGAAATTCCCTATCAGGTGAACAAGGCGAATATGATCGAGCGTACAGCCGAACTGGTTAACGAAAAGAAATTAGAAGGTATCTCTGCCATCCGTGATGAATCTGACCGTACGGGTATGCGTATTGTGTACGACATCAAACGTGATGCAAATGCAAATGTTGTTTTAAACAATTTGTTTAAATATACAGCCCTACAAACTTCATTTTCAGTAAACAACATTGCTTTAGTTAAAGGAAGGCCAATACTGTTGAATCTGAAAGATATGATTCATGAATTTGTGGAGCATAGACATGATGTAATCGTTAGACGTACACGCTATGAACTGGCGGAGGCTGAAAAACGTGCGCATATTCTAGAAGGGTATTTAATTGCCTTAGATCATTTGGATGAAGTCATCAAATTGATTCGTAATTCGGATACACCAGAAGATGCACGCGTTGGATTAATGGAAAAATTTGGTCTGTCCGACCTTCAGGCTCGCGCGATCCTCGATATGACATTACGTCGTCTAACAGGACTGGAACGTGATAAGATTAAAGAGGAATATGCTGAATTGATGAAAACAATTGACTATTTGAAATCGATATTGGAAGACGAAGAGCTTCGTATGAAAATTATCAAAGACGAGTTGATTGAAATCAAGGAAAAATACGGTGACGAACGTAGATCTCAGATTGTACACTCTGCTGAAGATATGCGTATGGAAGATTTTATTGATGATGAAGAAATCGTTATCACAATCTCCCACAATAGTTACGTAAAACGTACACCATTATCCGAATACAAACGCCAGGGCCGCGGAGGTCGAGGATCAATTGGCACAAACACACGCGAAGAAGATTTTACCGAACATATCATCACAGCCTCGGCGCATAATTATATGCTGCTATTTACAGAGGCAGGTCGCTGTTTCTGGCTGCGTGCATTTGAGATTCCTGAAGGAAGCCGTACTTCTAGAGGTCGAGCACTTCAGAATATCATCAATGTTCCAAAAGAAGAAAAAATCAAGGCCTTCATCCTGGTGAAGAACTTGAAAGACCAAGAATATTTGGAAAACAACTTCATTATTATGTGTACCAAAAAAGGCACGATTAAGAAGACGTCTTTGGAAGCCTATTCTCGTCCAAGAGCAAACGGTATCAATGCCATCAATATTAATGAAGGCGATCAATTAATTGAGGCTTGTTTGACTACAGGAAGCAGTGAAATTGTCATGGCTCTCCGTTCTGGTCGAGCAATTCGTTTCAATGAATCTACGGTTCGTCCAATGGGCAGAACGGCAACAGGTGTACGTGGTATCACCTTGGGAGCTGAAAGTGACGAAGTGATTGGCATGATTAGTGTGAATGATTCGGAAACTACCGTGTTGGTCGTTTCTGAAAAAGGATACGGAAAACGGACAGATATCGAGGATTATCGCGTAACGAATCGTGGTGGTAAAGGTGTGAAAACAATCAACGTCACAGATAAGACAGGCGAACTCGTTGCGATAAAAGGCGTTACAGACAACGAAGATTTAATGATCATCAACAAGTCTGGTATTGTTATCCGTATTGCTGTGGAAGAATTAAGAGTAATGGGACGTGCAACACAAGGTGTAAGACTCATTAATTTAAAAGATAACGACGAGATCGCTTCTATTACGAAAGTCGATCGTGAAGAAGAATCTGAAGAAGAGTCTGAACTGACCGAAGAGTCAACGGAAAATGGCGATTCGACTTCTGAAGAAAACACGGACTCAAACGAAGAATAAATAGTCTAATGAAAAACTTACTGATATCATTGTTAATATCTGCAAGTAGTTTAACTGTTGTTGCCCAATCCAATCTGAAAGAGGGCAGCAACAGTTTTGCTTTATATACCAAAACTGGCGAGTTTAAAAATCTTGAAAATGCGCGAAAGTTTGCAGACGCTTCCTTCCAATCGAAGAAAGATTCAGCTTCTGTCAACAATAACCTTTTAAGAGCATTGGTATATAGCTCCTTGGCAGTTGCAGATTCAACAAGGAAGCAGCCATATAAAATGGATCCTATCGACGTATCCATCAAATCACTTAAGCTTCTGGATCAAAAAAAAGCACGTCGAAACTTTCCTGCAGAGATGGACTATATTCGTCAAAATCTTGCTGGAGCCATCTCCTATCAGGGAGCTTTGGCTTTAAAAGATGGTAAATTTGACAAAGCGTATAAAGCTTACCTTCGAATAGATTCACTTGGCTTCAAAAATAATGATCTCAAATATAATCTGGCCGTACTCTCTGGCAAGAATAAAGATTATATGAATTCGATCAAATATTATGACGAACTCATTAAAAGTGAACATCCAAAGCCTAATTACTTTCTTGAATTGGCACAGATTTATTCGCTCGGAGGTACTAAACAGGATGTCTTGAACGTTCTTGAAAAAGGACATGCTATATTTCCTGAAAATAAACAGATACTTTTTAGATTAATTGATGTGTATTCGGCCAATAATTCTTATGACGCTATTTTAAATGTCATTGCTGATGCCATTCGTTTAGAACCTGAAAATGTCGAACTGAACTATATTGCGGGCTATTCTTATGAAAATGCCAATGATATAAAACGAGCGAAAGAATATTATAATAATGTATTGCGGTTGGATCCGAATAATTATGAATCTAATCTTGCATTAGGATTAATCAATCTGGAGACTTTATTAAAGGAACCTTCCAACCAAGATATACAAGAGTTGACCATCGAGTATCTGTTGAAGGCAAATGAGATTAAGCCTTATGATGTCAATGCGCTTAAAGCTTTGGCCAAATATTATAAGCTTATTGATGACGCATCACAATTAGACAGAGTGAATTTATTATTGAATCAATTAACAGTTAAATAGATATGAATTTAAAATCTCTATTATTATTAGCAGCAATAGGTACTGTATCTACCTCAGTTTCTTTTGCGCAGACGGGTAATGTTAAAAAGGCGAAATCAGCCCTAGCGAAATTCCAAGAATTGAAAGACGCTGGTACAGTTCAATTGGGTATCTCCAATTTGAAATCGGCGAAAGAAGCTATTGACGCAGCTGTTGTCAATGACAAAACAAAAGATAATGCTGAAGCATGGACAGTATACGCATTGGTAAATGCAAATCTATCAACAATAGATAAGTCATCTGAATTAGCGAAATTAGCTGAGGACGGAATTGCCAGAGCAAAACAGCTCGATACAGACGGTGCGAATAAAGCGAATATTACTGTTGCAGAACAAATTCTGGGACAATATAATTTCAATTTGGGTGCGGAAGCATATCAAGCACAAAAATATGCTGAGTCTTACAGCTCCTTTACAAAAGCATTGACATACCTTCCTGGAGATACATTAGTTACTTATTACAGTGGCGTTGCAGCACTATCAAACAAAGATTATAAGAATGCTGTGGAACGTTATAAAGAACTAATTCCAAGAAAAGATTTCTCTTCGCATAAAACGATTATGGTCGATTTACCTAAATTGTACCTCTCTATGCAAGATACGACTTCAGCACTTGAATATGCAAAAAAAGCGGCTGAAGCTTATCCGGATGACAATGCAGCAATGACTCAAAACATCGAATTGAATCTGATTACAGGTCACGAAAAAGAAACAATTGATGCCATTACTGCACAATTAGCAAAAGATCCAAACAATAAAAGCTTAAATTATTACTTAGGTATTGCCCAATCTTCAGCGAAAAATGAGGATGCAGCGGTTGCAGCATACAAAAAAGCATTGGAAATCGATCCTAACTTCTTTGAAGCAAACACAAATTTGGCGATCACGTTGATGAACAAAACACGTGAAAAATTAAATGTTGTTAATAATAACAGAAAATTGACGCAGGCACAATATGATGCAGAATTAAATAAGATTAAAGCAGAATTAAAGCCAGTGCTTCCTTACTTAGAGAAAGCAGTTTCTTTGCAGCCCAAAAATGTAGATGCTTTAACGAATTTAAAGAACTACTATATTTTTATGCAAGACGAAGCTAAAACTGCCGAAATCAATGCTAAGATCAAAGAAGTAGAATAAAAAAATAAACTTTCATAAAAAAGCCCGCATCTTGTTATGCGGGCTTTTTTATGAAAGTCTTTTTTGTGTTAAGCTAAAATGGCAATCAACTCAATCTGAAATATCAAAGTACATTCCCCTCCTTTTCGAGGTAACAATTCTTCCTTTCCATAAGCCAGCTTTGGTGGAAGACACACTTCCCAGATTGACCCAACAGGCATCATTGAAATCGCTTCTTGCCAACCGACTATGAGTTCATTGATATAAAACGTTTCGGGACGCTTCCGCTTATACGAACTATCGAATACGGTTCCGTCTAAAAGCTCACCTTTATAATGACAGATAACCTTCGCAGACTTTTTGGGAATCTGCCCCGCCCCTTTTGTTAATACCTTATAGTGCAAACCCGATGCACATACAACTGCTCCTTCTTGCTGTGCATACTTTTCCAAAAAGACCTTTCCCGCCTCCAGATTCTTTTCCGAAAGCGCTGCTAAACTTAACTTATTTTTCTTTCTCTGAACCAAAACTCAATTGATTAAAATTCAATATTGCTAATTATTTAAGATATCCTCAAAATAACAGCTTTTTCTCCTTTTTACGAAAAAAGACCAAGTTTTTGTTCAATATAGTACCTTTATCAGAGTAGCTTTGCATCTAAGGTTTTCTCGAAACTGAACGCTTTACTCACAGGACAGTTTTCCTTCGCTTTATGCGCTATTGTTTGAAACTCAGCTTCGGTTATCGTTGAGACCTTTCCTTTCAGCTCAAGTTCGGACCGAACAATTGAACCATTTTCGAAAACGATTGTCGATACGGTTGTTAATTCTTCGGGAACAAAACCAGCTTCAGAAAGATAAGCGCTCAATTGCATCGTAAAACATCCGGCATGTGCTGCTGCCAATAATTCCTCAGGATTTGTTCCGACACCATTTTCAAACCGGGTTGAAAATGAATATTGCGTATGATCCAACGCTGTACTGTCTGTAGTCAGACTACCTTTTCCTTCTTTCAGATTGCCATTCCATTGGGCTGTTGCTTTTCTTCTCATGTTTTCTACAATCAATTATTCAATTTAACTTTTCTCATGTCAATTTCTCCTCTCAGGCTTCTAGCCTTTCAGGTATCTTTTATAGAACAAATAGTCGTTCAAAAAGTTGTATGCTATTTCACAAATTAATGTCGCATTCCACGCAAGTAATACGTTAATATTTTATTAAAACTAAACTCATGAATAAACTATTGTATCTTTTTATCATTGTAGCTGCCTTCACTTCATGTAAAACTCGCCAAGTTAAGGAGCAGGCCTTAATACAAGACTGCCCGGAAGAAAAAATTGTAAACAAAATACCCGGTCCACCGGTGAAAGGCGAGATAGAAAAAATTTATTACATCTATCAGGGCAAAAGAGTTTCCCCAAAACAATTTGATCAGCAATGGCTCGAAAAGAATTGTGATATTAAAGAGACAGTTGTTTATTGATTTTATTTCTAAAAACAAGCATAAAGACGTAATTTCGCCTAAAATTTTTTATAATGACAATTTCTCTTCGGGAGGTCAGTCAAAAGATTTTAGGCTATGTCTCTTTAACTTTCCTTGGTTATTTCACAATCGGCCTATCGCTTGCTACCCTTCCCATCTTTATTCATCAAACTTTAGGATTTAATACAATTATTGCGGGATTGGTCATTAGCGTTCAGTATGTCGCTACATTCCTACTCCGTGGTTATGCAGGAAAAATTGTAGACACCAAGGGTCCCAAGATTTCAGTTTTGCGCAGCATGTTATTTTTTGCATTATCTGGACTCCTTCTACTGCTTGTGTTTCTATTCCGTTCTCAGCCTCTTCTAAGCTTGGGTCTCCTGCTTATTACCCGTTTGTTTACTGGAATTGGAGAGGGGCTGGTGGGTGCGAGCCCTATAAATTGGGCATTAATGGAACTCGGCGATGAACATGCCGCAAAAGCGATTTCTTTCAACGGAATAGCCAGCTATGGTGCATTGGCTATTGGTGCACCCTTAGGTGTTTTGATGGTGAATCATATCAATTACGAAGCTTTGGCTCTACTTACCAGTGCAGTTGGCCTCCTTGGTTATTTTTATTGCCGCACTAAAACACCCTATCAAGTGGCACGTAAAAAGGCTGAAAAAGTGAGTTTTAAACGTGTATTGCTTTTAGTAGCGCCCTTTGGGATTTGCCTTGCTTTAGGAGGTCTAGGCTTCGGCAGTATCTCCACTTTTATGACGCTTTACTATGAACATTTCAATTGGCAAAATGGCGCAGCTTGCTTAACTATATTTGGCGTATTCTTCATTTTAACACGGCTTATTTTCAATAAGGTTATTGACCAATATGGTGGCCTTAAAGTTGCTTTAGTGAGTCTTTTCGTTGAAACATTAGGTCTCACGGTTATTGCTGTGGCTATGGATCCATTGTGGACCCTATTGGGCGCCGCATTAACGGGTTTTGGTTTCTCACTTGTATTTCCAGCGCTTGGTGTCGAAGCCATTAAGCGGGTAGATCAAAGTCAACAAGGCTCTGCTCTGGCTGCTTACGGGCTATTTATTGACATTTCACTAGGAATCACAGGCCCTTTAATTGGCTTTGTGGCCAATAATATGGGTATGACAGCGATATACCCATTTAGTACCATTATGGTCTCCATTGGTTTTGCCGTTGTTGGCAACCTACTCTATCAAAAACGGCGTGAGCTGACACCATAGTCTCCCCTAAACATAAATCATAGCATCAAAGATATACCTACAAAAAGAGCGGTGAATGTTTATACATTCACCGCTCTTTTTGTAGGTATATCCGTTAAAATTAACCTTCAATACTCGGTACTCCAACAACTTCATTGGTATCAGCGTTGTAATCGATACCGTCGAAATTGAAACCGAACAAATTGAAAAACTCGTTACGGTAACCTTCAATATCTGAAATTTCGGCTAAATTTTCAGTTGTTGCTTTCTCCCACAATGCTGCAACTTCAGCCTGAACATCTTCACGCATTTCTAAGTCATCAACACGGATACGACCTTTGTCATCAAGCAATACCTTTCCGTCAGCGGTATAAAGTCGCTCAGCAAACAAACGTTGCATTTGTTCAATTGTACCTTCGTGGATGCCTTTTTCCTTCATGACTTTATACAATAAAGAAATGTATAAAGGAACAACTGGAATAGCTGAACTTGATTGTGTAACCAAGGCTTTATTCACCGATACATAGGATACACCATTAATATCGCTCAAAATCGCGTTTATTGCAGGCACTGTTCCTTCTAAATTATCCTTTGCACGACCAATTGTACCATTACGGTAAATTGGATAAGTAAGTTCAGGACCTATGTAAGAATAGGCAACTGTTTTTGCTCCCTCAGCTAACACACCAGCAGCTTTAAGATCTTCGATCCAAAACTTCCAGTCTTCTCCACCCATAACAGCTACGGTATTCGCAATATCTTCTTCATTTTCAACAGGCTGAATGGTAATGTCTGAAATTACACCCGTATGAAAATCTACCGTTTTATTGGTAAAAGGCTCTTGTATAGGTTTCAAAACAGAAGCATGTGCTACGCCCGTTTTTGGATGCGTACGGCGTGGTGATGCCAAACTATAAACCACTAAATCAACCTGTCCTAGATCCTTTTTAATAAGCTCAATAGTTTGTTTTTTCACTTCGTCCGAAAAAGCATCGCCATTGATACTTTTGGCATATAATCCCGCCTCATGGGCTTCTTTCTCAAAAGCTGCCGAATTGTACCATCCAGCAGTTCCTGGCTTGCCTTCTGCTGCAGGTTTTTCAAAAAATACACCGATTGTAGCAGCTCCAGAACCAAATGCTGCAGAAATCCGAGATGCAATACCAAATCCAGTAGAAGCACCGATTACCAATACTTTCTTTGGACCATTCGCGATCTCACCTTTGGATTTCACGTATTCAATTTGATTTTTAATGTTTTGCGCAGCCCCTTGTGGATGCGAGGTTAAACAAATAAAACCTCTAGTTCTTGGTTGTATAATCATCTTGATTAATTTTCTTACTACTTGTTTTATTGATTAGGCAAAATAAGGAATTTTAAATGAGAAAATCGCGATAAAAATCAATTAGTTTTTGTTTCATTTCCATTTGAACGGACATTTGCTTACTTTCACAAAGTTAAGTATACATCGCACTCCTTTTATTTATGCCAATCCAATTTACAATAAAAAAGAATAAAAAAAATGCACTTTTTTTAGGAACGCTAGCTGCGCTATTTTTTGCTAGCACCTTCGTTCTAAACCGTATTATGGCAATCTCCGGCGGAAGTTGGCAATGGACAGCCTCTTTACGTTTTATTTGGATGCTCCCAATATTACTTCTCATTGTTGCCATAAGGGGAAACCTCATCGATTTACTCAAAGAAATCAGATCCAACCTTTGGCAATGGCTTCTTTGGAGCACTATCGGATTCGGGCTATTCTATGCAGCACTTACCTATGGCGCAAATTATGGACCATCTTGGCTCGTAGCCAGCACCTTCGAATTCACTATTATAGCCGGCATGTTCATTGGTCCGCTGCTCGATAAGAAAGGGCAACGAAAAGGCATATCAAAAGCTTCACTCCTCTTCTCCATCCTTATTTTTTTAGGTATTCTTTTGATGCAAATTTCAGAGGCCCAGTCAACCTCTTTAAACACAATGTTATTGGGAACCATCCCTGTATTGATCGGCGCTATTGCCTACCCCTTAGGCAACCGTAAAATGATGAAAATATCGAACAATAGATTGGATGCTTTTCAACGTACACTCGGCATGACACTCTGTAGTATGCCATTTTGGATTATCCTGAGCCTATTTGGCTATTTTGATAATGGCCTACCTACTGATAGTCAACTTTTCCAAACCTTTTTAGTAGCCATTTTTTCAGGAGTGATTGCAACACTTTTATTTTTCTCAGCTACCGATTTCGTTCATCAGGACCATAAAGCATTGGCAGCTGTAGAGGCAACACAGGCCATGGAAGTTATTTTTACGTTGGTTGGCGAAATTCTTATCCTGCAGGCGGCGCTTCCAAATGTATATTCCTGTATTGGTATTGTCATGGTGGTTATTGGCATGATTTTACATAGTCGCACAAGTTAATAATACTCTCACCTTTCATCTGATTGTAATGTTCTGCTTATTTTACTCAGATTTAAACTGTTGGCCATTGCTGAGAAAATATCATAATAGGTTCCTTTATGTGCGTATAGATCTTCATGTTGTCCTTTCTCTACCACCATTCCCTTTTCCATGACCACAATGGCATTGGAATCGATGATTTGAGAGATACTATGGGAAACGATAATTACTGTACGATCTTTCTTTATGGCATCCAAACTATTTTTAATCTGTTCGGTCGCGATGGCGTCCAAATTAGCCGTAGGCTCGTCGAGAAAAATAATGGGTGGATTTTTTAAAAACAAACGGGCTATGGCGATCCGCTGCTGTTGGCCCCCTGATAGTGACTGCGCATCCGAATCGTAACCCTTGGGCAGATCCATAATCTGTTCATGAATATAGGCTTTCTTGGCTGCTTCAATGATTTCTTCCCTAGAACTTCCCATTTTACCATATTCAATATTTTCAAAGATAGTCCCTTTAAAAATATGATTACGCTGCAATACCATACCGATATGTCGACGGAGAAACGCTGTATCGTACTTTGCCAGATCCACCCCGTCCAAAAAAATTTGGCCGCTGCTGGGTTCGTAAAATTTGTCCAATAAGTTGATAATCGTGCTTTTCCCGGCCCCACTCAGCCCCACTAAAGCCGTTATTTCATTCGGCTTGATCTCAAAATTCACGTCCTTTAAAGCAACGGTTCCATTTGGATATTCAAAAAAAACATTCCGCAACGCCAAATGTCCTTGAATATGTACTGGCTTATAATCACCTTTTGATTCAATATGCTCGTCAGATTCCAAAATTTCGAAGAAAGATTCTGAATAGATCAGGGCATCATTTACCTCATCATAAATACGGTGCAACTGACGTATTGGCGCCGAAACGTTATTAAATAACATGATATGAAACATAATCGCACCAATGGTGATTTGGCCAGAGAGAACAAGATAAGCCGTTAAAACAATGATAATGACAACAGCAATCTGTTCGACAAAATTTTTAATGCTGTCGTAAAGAAAACTCGTTTTTCGAGTTTCCATTTGATTCTCAGTCATTTCAAATTGGATCTTTTCATGACGTTTAGCTTCTTCTGGCTCCCGAACGAATGATTTAATTACTAAAATTGAATCGATCAAACTAATGATCCGGTTATTTTTCGACTCCCGGTAATTGCGCATCTGCCTTCTAAAGCCTGTCAACTTGGAGGCTTGGGTCTGACTAATATAAAGATACAAAGGAATAACAGCCACCCCTACCAGACCTACATATACATTAGCGTAGAACATACAGATTAATGCAATGATTGCATTTGCAAACAAAGGCAGAATATCAATAAAGAAATTTTGGACCAAACGTGTCAACGAACTAATACCGGCATCTATCCGGGTAGCCAATTTTCCACTTTCATTATCGGTTGAGGTATAAAAGGCTAACTTATAGGTTAAAATGCGGTTTACAATGGATTGAGAGAAGTCCCGTGCGATATAAATTCGAAGTTTCTCTCCGTAAAATTTCTGACCAAACTGAACAAAAGCATAGACTATTTCTTTAATTAACAAAATAATACTGATCATGCCTACTAGATACATGCCTTTTGATAAGGGTTCTTTGGCGACCATCAGGTCATTAATTTGATCGACGGTATACCGTAAAATAAAAGCATTTATTTGCGCAGCAAAAGACCCCACTACCGTTAATAACAAGGTATAAATAATCAACTGACGATAGGGTTTGGCAAAGGGAACAATTTTTTTAAATAATTGCGGGATAGTCATTGAAATTGATTTTAATATAGAGGAAACAACTAATCTAGGGACATTGTTTAAATGAAAAGCATAAAATCAATTTGATCACAACGACGTACTAACACAAAAAAGGCGTATCGTTTCATGATACGCCTTTCCAACAATTTGCGGTAGCCGCAATATTAACCAAAAATTCGATTTAATACTTTAGCTAGCCTTAAGCCACCTTTTAGCATACATTGCTCCATAATATCCTTGTTTTGATAAACATAGGAGTACGATAAATTGGCGTTATTGGCTACGTCAGCGTAAATCTTTTCAGCCAATTGATTTGATTCATACAACCAGTTAGCGAGCTCTCCAGCCGCCAGCTGCTCATTCTCTTTTTTGTTATTCACATCTAAAACAGTTGCAAACTCGGTATAACTATATTTCTCATTGTCTACCAAATCACTATCCCAAACACGGTGGATATTTGATTTTTTTCCAAACCAGCTTACTTCAATCTTATTGCCACCTTGATCCTCTGCACGGCTAACATGCATGGGTTGATGCGCATCGCCCAGAATATGGATCAAGAAATACAGGTTTTGTTTTTGTTGATCCATTGGAATAGTCTTATCTGCAAAGGACTTCTCAATACGGAGCGCTGTCTTATACAGATTCTCATCAGCTGAATTTTCTAAACCCAACTGAAAATCGGCCCAGGGTAAATTTGAGTTTAAATTTATAAAATGGGAATTCCCCAGTTTTTTAAATTCAGGATTGGGATCTGATTTGATAAAATCTCCCCAGTTGGCCCAATAGGCCAGCTTTTGCTGTCCAATGACTTTTCCAATATTCTTTTTGGCTTTTTTAGTCAAATGGCGTTCCGCAATTTCAGCCACGACACGATGCCCTGTTGTCCCCCACGCAAATACCGAAGAAAGCTGAAAACACAATGCCATTGCCAGCAAACCCTTGATCATTTTTTTCATTAGATTGTTGTTTTAAATGATGACGAAGCTCCTACCTGTTAGAAAAACGCCGTTCGCTCCCACAAACTGGAGTTGAAAAGCGGAATCAGACCTGTAATACCCCATCTTACTATATTGAATGTTAATTATTTGAAAATATCGAACGTATACTTAGCCGATGACCAAAACTCATCCAAAGCAATTATTCGAGGCTTAAAAAAAGAAATGAGCTCGGCCCAGTCATCCTCTTTAAAAACACTGTAACCGGTTAAGCTTGTATAGATCCGGCAAATCGGCTTTCCATATTCGTCCATTCCGTCCATGTCCCAAATCCACTCTTCTTCAAGAAGATCCTGCAACAACGTTTTAAACTGAAGAAATTGTTCTGCCATTAATGCCCTGAGCCCAGCATCAGATTGGGACCACTGTATCGCAATAGTTGCCACCTTCTTATCCGCATCCATTTTGAAGTATAAATGCTTAATACCTGTCTTGTAGTTAATCCAATTTGCTTTCTCCCCATCTGCCGATGCATGTAAAGCCATAAATTGCCCAAACTTCGTCCAGAATAACTGTTTTAATTGTTTTATCTCTTCCCTTGAATACACCGATACAAATTTTTAGTCAACAAAATTAGCAAAATAGCTCGGTATGTCTAAACCTTATTGGTATCAAAATTGTTGTTTTAACGATAAACATATTCGAAGATGAACATGGATAAGAAAAAATCACTATTACTATTAACTGGCATAGCACTTGGGGCTGTGGCCTATAATGCCTTTAAACCCGTCATCTCGCGACCTGACGTCGTGGATCCTTTTGACTTGGATAAATATCTTGGAAAATGGTTTGAAATAGCTAGACTCGACTTCTATTGGGAAAAAGGCTTAAGTCAAGTTTCCGCGGAATATAGCAAAAATAAAAATGGTACGATACGTGTCAATAACCAAGGGTACTCCGAAGACAAAGAACGCTGGAAACAGTCTATCGGAAAAGCCAAATTTGTCAACAGTCCCAATGAAGGCGCACTTAAAGTTTCGTTCTTTGGTCCTTTCTACAGTGGGTATAATATTGTAAAAATTACGCCTGATTATAAATACGCACTCATTTTTGGTGACAATCTAGACTATATGTGGATTCTGAGCCGTGAGACGGAGATTCCAGATAAAATCAGAAATGAATTTTTAACCTATGCCCTGCAATGCGGCTATGAAACCGGTGATCTCGTATGGACCAAACATTAGTCGAAGATCGGAGCTAACAGCTGGTAGTTTAACGTCTTATCCTGTGTGAGTACATCAGCTATCTCCTCAACATCTTCCGGCGTGATTGCATTTCTGATACCTGCATTGTAGAGATTTACAAGGAACAGGGCACCTGCACGTTTTTCGTTGAGCAGCAAAATTGAACTCCCGACATAGAAATTTAATACGGATACTGCATAGTCGCCAAACAGGTTAAAACCGAAATCACCATTTTTCTGTAGGCAATAACGCATCATTTTTTCAAAATCAGAACGCAAAGTATCTTTTATCTCAGTAGTCATCAAAATCTTTTTAGAGGCACAATTACTGGAAATAGCGCATAACATCATACACTCCTCTCCTGGCAGGACAAAAATGCAAAAAATATCCCAAACAATGTACCGCTAAGCAGTAGATTGTTTGGGATAAACTATGCGTTATGCTGCGACTAGTTTACAATGCTTCTGCATGTTGAGAAACATCCAAACCAAGCTCTTCATCTGTCTCTTCGACGCGCAATGGAGCTATAATATCGGTGATCTTCAATAGCACAAGTGAACCAACGAAGGCAAAAAATGACACCGCAAATAGTGCAACCATATGAACAAAAAACAATTTCGTTTCGCCAAAAAATAGACCATTGTCCACAACAACAGGATTAATGTTATGATGGGCAAACACACCGGTAAGTACCATACCAACCATGCCACCTACCCCATGACAAGGAAATACATCCAACGTATCGTCGATACTTGTTTTACTTCTCAGATATACAACCAGATTACTAACCAACGCGCCAACTAAACCAATGATCATCGCATGTGGAATACTGACAAAACCAGCAGCTGGTGTAATCGCAACCAAACCAACAACGGCACCGATACATGCCCCCATTGCTGAAGGTTTCTTTCCACGTATGATATCAACAAATATCCATGCCATAGCGGCCATGGCTGATGCTGTGGTCGTGGTCGCAAAAGCGTAAGCTGCCAAAGAATTTGCTCCACCAGCAGAACCTGCGTTAAATCCAAACCAGCCAAACCACAAGAGTGCTGTACCTAATATCACGTAGCTTATGCGCGCCGGATTATGAATTTGCAGTTTACGTCCTTTTAAATAAATCGCTGCTGCCAATGCTGCCCAACCGGCCGACATGTGCACAACTGTACCACCGGCAAAATCAAGAACACCAAATTTTGCCAATATACCTTCAGGGTGCCAAGTAGCATGTGCCAATGGCATATAAATAAAAATACTGAACAGAATAATGAATAGCATAAATGAATTAAAACGAATACGTTCAGCAAAAGCCCCCGTGATCAATGCTGGTGTGATAATCGCAAACTTCAATTGAAACATCGCAAACAAAACCAAAGGTATAGTGGGAAGCGCTCCCCAAGCAACATTCCCTAATGTACCTTTCATCATAAAAAATGTACGCGGATCGCCTACAATACCACCGATATCATCACCGAAAGCCAAACTGAAGCCAACAATGACCCAGAGGATTGTCATTAAACACATACATATAAAGCTTTGCATCATCGTTGAAATTACATTCTTCTTGCTAACCATACCGCCATAAAAAAACGCAAGTCCAGGTGTCATAATCAACACCAATGCAGAAGAAGTTAACAACCAGGCCGTATCTCCCGTATCAAATTCTGCCTTGTTTAAGTCAGACAAGTCAATGGACGGAAATACAAGTCCCAATACTCCTAAAAGAACTAGAACAATGAGTGGAATAATTTTTTTCATTTGTTTAAACTGATTAGTGTTTTCAATATATTAATAAAATTGTTAAAAAAATACAAGAACAAAACAAAAACCTACTTTCCCTTATAATTTTTTCAAATATAAAGTCTTTTTGTTAAAAAAATACTATGTTATTTTATTTTTTATGATTTTTTTTACATAATTTCACAGAAACAAACACAAAAACCATAATTACCAATTAATTTTTAAACAAAAACCAATACAAAACAGACAAAACAAAAGAATTAAGCCTTAAAAAAATCAAACAAATCAAACTTAAACCAAAAAAAACATGAAAAAACTTCTAACAATCATCTTTTTATCATTATTTCTAATAAAAACAGCGACATCACAAGAAGAAACCAAAGAAAAAGGAGTAGAAATATCCGGATCAGTGGATACTTATTGGAAATATGATTTTCAAAACAAACCTAACATCAACACCTATTTCACCGAAGACAACAACTCCGTCTCTATTGGGATGGTGGATTTGGCTGTAAAAAAGAAGTTTAAAAAAGCATCATTTGTCGGAGAATTGTCTTTTGGCCCTAGAGGGCAGTATCGATCCATTATGAATGGTGATGGCCAGGCCGGCGATGACAAAAACAGTTTCCATATCCAAAATCTATATGTAGGCTATGATCTGACCGAAAAACTCAATCTTACTGCAGGTTTCATGGGAACATTTGTGGGTTTTGAAGTGATATCACCAACCTACAATTTCCATTATTCAACTTCTTATTTATTCGGTGCCGGTCCATTTCAAGACGCTGGTTTAAAAGCTACTTATAGTTTCTCAGACAAAGTGGCTTTAATGGTCGGACTATTTAACGACTGGAATGTCTATCAAGATATGAATGGAGTTTCACATGTCGGATCACAACTGGCCTATACCCCCAACGATAAAAGCAGCTTTTATCTCAATTTTCTAACAGGATCCTCTGCTGGCGGCAAAACCAATTACAGCTCTGGAACATTGGTCGATCTTGTAGCTAATTATGACTTCACCCCCAAATTTTTTCTTGGTTTAAATGCTACAAATTATAAAAAGAGAGATGGTGGGGGTTACTCTGGAGTAGCACTTTATCCAAGAATTCATGTTTCAGAACATTTTGGACTAGGATTACGCGAAGAGTTTTTCCAAACGCATAAAGAGGAAGAAAATGGAATCCCTAGTTCCAATATTCTCGCAACCACCTTGACCGCAGAATACAATTACCATGGATTCAAATTTATTCCCGAAATCAGAATTGACAAAGGAAATACCGAACGATTCATCAAGAATGACCTAAGCCCGACCAAATCTGCAGGACAATTTCTATTGGCCTGTGTCTACAGTTTCTAAATAGCATTACATTACACATAAAAGGAAAGAGCAGATTCCAGTGGAATCTGCTCTTTCCTTTTATTTTCGAAGCGGTCTAGCTGCGTTGCAAAAAGCAATTATCGAACACTTACCGAAACATGACGATCCATAATACGATCGGATTCGGGCGCATCTGCCATATACTTGGCAAACTGCGAGCCGTAACCCTCTGCACCTATCACCTGTTTGGAAAGCTGCTCTTTACCCAGGTAATCCTTTACAGCTGTTGCCCGCTCAAGCGATAACTTTTTATTAAAATCCTCATTGCCCGTTTTGTCTGTATATCCACCGATTTTAATATTAGCTGCAGGAAAAGCCTTTAATATCGCAGCAAGATTACTTAATTGCACCTGACTTTCAGGCAGTACCTCGGCTGTACCTGTTTTGAAATTCAGGTTATCGAAATCAAACCAGGTATTTTTCAGGGAATCTTCACCCATCGATTTATAATCGGATTTTAAAAATTGGACCAAGTGATCCTCTATCCCGCCTTTAAAAGCAGCAAGTTTGACACCGTTTGGTAGGATGACCTCCGTCGGCTCGCGCTCAACCATACTGGACCCCGTTTTCATAGTATCTGGCTCTACCTTTGTATTGTTTACACTGGTGTCGGTAGCACCGTCTTGCTTGCTTCCACTACAGCCTTTTCCAAATAAAAACCAAAGCGCAGCCAATACGACCAGGGCGATTAAAATCTTCCACCAACCGCCACCGGAACCGCTTCCAGAACCAGTTCCAGCGATTGCTGCCCTGGAATCTTCCGCTCTTGGCAATGACAAGGGCTCTTTATGTGCTTCCAGTTCATTTGCCGGATTAATGGGTATTGACTTATGACTATCCACCTCCTTAGCAACATCAGCAGGAATTGCATGTTCAGTCGCGGATTCTGCCGGCGCAGAAAAATGTGCACCATCAAAAAGCTTCCCAAAGGCGCCTAAGCCTAACCCAGCTGGAACAGCAGCAGCAAAAGCGGTTTTATTTTCCTCCAAAACATGACCGATACGATCAAAATCCCAATTTTGGCCCTTATTTGTTAGACTGGAGAATATCGCGGGCAAAGAAAAATTCATTAATTTCCCAATGGAGCTGCCATCATACCCCAAATAACCGGCAACAGTACTCAAAACAGTATCCAGACCGCCACCAAATATTGATCCCAATAAACCCTGAGCATTCTCACCTTTCACAGCAGGATCCGCTGCGGGCCCATCTGCTTTGCTTACACTACCGAGAAGCTCCTGGAAATCAAAATTCGCAAAGTGCTGCTTAGCCCTTTCAAGTATCTCCGAAATCCCACTACCGGAATCGGAATGTTGGCTTAAACCTAAAAACAAGGCGGGAATTGTTACATTCAAACCCTGCTTTACCCCCTCTTTATCCTGATTTAAAACTTGCCCTATCTGAGCGACCGCCTCTTCGTCAAAAAAGTCCTTCGCCCCTTTTAAAAGCTGATTTTCCATAATCTTTGTTTATTTATAGTTTATATAAAACTCTAACAAACAAAGGTTTAATTTGTTTACCCTACACGATTTAACGATCAAAATCACCCGAAAGCCATTTTGGAAGAACAAACTCGGATGCCAGATGGGTGCATTGGTAACTTTGCCAATCAGCTCTACTGATCCACAGCACTTCTTCCAGTTCTTCATAAGCCTCAAATGCATGACGCTCTGCCAGTTTGATTAAATAGATATAGCCCTCGACCACCGTATTTACCTCATTTACAGCCTGTGTACTGTGACTACCAATAAAGCTTATTTCCATGCTGCTCACATCATACCGAAGCTCCTCTTTCAGTTCACGAATTAAGGTCTGCTCACGGCTTTCTTCCGGCCCTACCTTCCCCCCAGGTAGCTGAAAATAGCTAGACCCTTTTTTACGAACCATTAGCAAATCTCCTTCCGGAGCAAGCATCACCGCCGAGCAAATAACAATTTTGTCCATATCATTTATTTCAGATCACAAAACTAACTTTTTATCCATCATCGAAGAAATATCTCCCCCGCATTCAAGACAGCTCTTTAAAATAAAATTTTACCGCAATAAACGCTTTATCATTGAAAATCTGTTACAGTTCACAAAACGAATAGTAAGGTTTAACAGCAAATCTATTTCCTTCAACTGCAATAAAATTGCAAATAATAAACTAATTATCTAAGTTTAAGGTATAAAACGATAATCTATACTTCCATATATGAATCGAAGATTAACCTGTTTAATACTAAGCATATTGTTTCTATTGCCGGGATGCCAGCAAGACAAGAAAAACACAGCAAAAACCAATCAGCAAACTGAGCAGCAAAAACCTACTCCACCTAAAGAGCAGGTTGAGCAGAAAAAAATACTTACCGCTGAGGATATTATCTTAAAAAAAGAGCTGCTTTACAACAAATACACCCTGGAAGACAGCTATCCTTACAAAGACACCACACGCGGTTTTCAATGGGAAAAGATCAAAGAACGCCTGGCCTTTATCGAAAATTTTCAACAGACACCATCGCTGTATGGGGTTCTACAGAATTATCAAAATGAAAAAGGCGAAGCCCCAACAATACAGGACTATAAACGGGACTCTTATAAACGCGTATCCGACAGTTTCAACGTCGAACGCTATCAAGCGGCACCACTCTACGATCTTAACAGTGCCAAAGCTGTTCGTTACGGTCGGGACGGCTGGCTCGTCCGCATACAAGGCCCCGACAGCATAGCTCGAATTCCGATTGAAGGTATTTCATTCGAAGGAAAATATACGGTTCCCAAAAGATATCTGCGTATTATTAGCGACACTGTGCAGTTCAAGATCATCAATGTCGTCGATGTAAAGAACCAAAATATCTGCACCTTGGAAAAAGTCGGAAACGAATGGCTTGTCCGAAGCATGAATCCTGTGACGAGTGGTCGGCACAAACCTCCCCATGCCCAGGAAACTCCAACAGGCCTCTTTGTTGTGCAGGAACACAAATCCAAGATGTTTTATTATGAAGACGGTACCAAAACTTACGCCGGTTTCGCACCTTATGCCACCCGATTTACCGCCGGGGCCTATATACATGGAGTTCCAGTCAACAATCCCAATGGCAGCATTATCGAATATAGTGAGAGCCTAGGCACAACACCCAAGTCGCATATGTGCGTCAGAAATGCGTCATCTCACGCTCAATTTGTCTATAAACGGTCAAAAGACCTCGCTTCACTGGTCGTTGTTATTGATTAACAATATTTAACATTCTGTAAATCAAATATGTATTAACTTTAATAATTAATTTTGTAAACATCTACACAGAAAAGGGAGAAGAATGGGAAATACGTTTATGTTTCTTTTGATGGCACTCAATACAGCATTGTCTTCACAAGAAGAATTAAAAACAACAGATCAACAAACCACCAGCACTCATCGTATCAATGTCGAACGTCAACGCACCGAAGTTGACTCGTTGTATGATGAAATGAATCTAGGCAAAGTATTAAAATACGAAGCGTTTCGTCAAGCAATGGAAGGCAGAAAAGAACTTCCGATCCACAACAAGGACATCATGACCGTCATTGACTTTTCATTGGCATCAACGGAAAAAAGGCTTGTGGTACTCGACCTTGCGCACAAAAGAGTACTTTTCAACACACTGGTTGCGCATGGAAAAAATAGCGGAGAAAACTATGCTGTCAATTTTTCAAATCAACAGGAGTCACTTAAAAGTTCTTTAGGGTTCTTCACAACAGAAAACACGTACAACGGCGAGAATGGTTACTCCTTGGTATTAAATGGTCTTGAAGAAGGTATAAATGACAATGCAAAAGCAAGATATGTTGTGATGCATGGCGCCGATTACTGTAGCACAGGAACAATAGCAAACTTAGGCAGACTCGGTAAAAGCTACGGCTGCCCCGCAGTACCAAGGGAATTTGCAGGCCCTATCATTAACACCATCAAAGATGGAACGTTGTTGTTTATTTATGCCGACAACTCCGAGTATCTCACAAAGACACACTTGATCCATCAACCCAATATATTGATGGCGCAATTTCAAAAAAGACCGCCTGCATTTGATCACGAAGGCTAATAAATAAAAAAAGCCTGATGGAAATACTTCATCAGGCTTTTTTTATTTATAAATTGTCTTTCGATACACCGCTACCGGACCAACACGATTCTAAGATTTATGCTTTTTCTTAAATTTCAACATCCAATTGTAAATTGCATCATCATGGAACAATCGCTCCACACTTCCATGCGTCCCCCCTTTTATCACATTTAAGCTCACATTTGCATCCGGATCTTCTCTTTTGATCGCATTCATAATTTTTCTGGATTCCGAAATTGGCACGGCACGATCAGCGGTACCATGATGAAGCCATATCGGCACCTGAGTCAGGTTAGATGCATACTGACTCGATCCGCCGCCACATATTGCTACTGCAGCAGCCACCCTTTCGGGATATTTACCAGCCACATCCATGGTACCATAGCCCCCCATACTCATGCCGCAAACGTAAATACGGTCGGGGTCAGCATTATAATGTTCAATAACATAGTCAATAATTTCGATTACTTTGTCCGGATCCCATCCTCCCCGGGACTGTGGCGCAACAATTATCCCAGGCACCTCCTGCCCTTTGTTGATGGCATACAATACACCATAACGCTTTACACGATCTAAATTTGTCCCGGACAAACTTCTTCCATGCAAAAACACAAATACAGGCTGTTTTTCAGACTCCAAAGAATCCGGTGCGGCATCTTTCAATAAAAAAGGATAAGCAGTTTCTCCTTTTATAGCGTGTATTTCCTGCGCGTTTACGCGCATCAACAGCATAAAGAAAAAACAGATATACAGGTAAACTTTTCGCATATTTCTTGTCTATGACTACCTAGCTTAATTTTGGAGCACTAAAAATACAATTAAATGACTTTTATGGCACGCATTTAACATGTTTTAACATTTCAACTGCGACAGCATTACACTTTAGCACAAAGCAAAGACTTCATCCCATATTGGCCCAAACTGATCATTTGAAAGATTCCATCCAATTATAATTGCATTTCATGCCAAATTTATCTTAGTTTGTAACATTGCGCAAAATATCCAAGCTCTCACATGAAAATATTGCATACCGCCGATTGGCATTTAGGAAAACGATTGGACAGTTTCTCCCGGATAGATGAACAAGTACTGGTCATGGATGAAATCGTTGATATCGCAGACCGGGAAAACGTGGATCTCGTGATCATCGCAGGAGATCTGTTCGATGCCTTCAATCCCGGTGTGGAAGCCATCGAGCTATTCTACCGAACAATCAAGCGTCTTACCAAGAATGGTATACGCCCAGTAATAGCAATCGCGGGCAATCACGATTCCCCCCATTTGATTGACGCGCCCGATCCTTTGGCACGAGCGTCGGGCATCATCCTAATCGGGCATCCGCATGCTGTGGTTACCCCTTTCGCAACAGATGGTTTCACCGTGTTACAGTCAGATACGGGCTTCATTGAATTGAGCTTACCGCAATTTGACTACCCGATTCGTATTCTTCATACAGCCTATGCTAACGAAATACGCTTAAAACAATATCTAGGCGAAGAGAAAGAAAGTAAATTAAATGAGGTCTTAGCAGCAAATTGGCAAAAAATAGCCAATACCTATTGCGATGATAAAGGCGTGAATATATTGACGGCACATCTTTACATGAATAAATTGGGCAGCGCACTTTTAGAGGAGCCTGACGGCGAAAAACCGGTCAAAATTGGCAATGCAGACTTAATCTATTCAGAGGCCATCCCACCACAGGTCCAATACACCGCATTAGGGCATCTCCACGGGTATAAAAATATCGGTTCTGCCGAAAAACCGGTGGTTTATGCATCTTCGCCTCTATGTTATAGTTTTTCGGAGGCTGGGCAAGTAAAATACGTTGCGCTGGTCAATGTATCGGCCGGCGAGCAAGCAAGTGTTGAGCGCATTCCACTAACTCAGGGCAAACCACTGATCCGAAAATCGTTCGACGATATTGAACTGTGCATATCCTGGTTGTCTGAAAACCCCGATGCTTTGGTGGAGCTCACGCTGAAATCAGAAACCTTCTTAAAAGCCGAGGACCGCAAGCGAATCTATCAGAGCCATTCGGGAATAATCTATCTCATTCCGCTCGTTAAACAAGATGAGCAAGCGCTTCTGGACAACAAAGAAATAAATCTTACACAAGACATGTCGACCTTATTCAACGATTATTTCAAATCCAAGAATGGCAATCAGGCGCCCAATGATGACATCCTTGATCTTTTTCGCGAAATCCTAAACTCTTAATCCATGATTCCATTAAAGCTAACTCTAGAGGGGATATACTCTTATCAAGAACGTCAGACGATCGACTTTACCGCGCTTTCTCAAGCGGGGCTTTTTGGTATCTTCGGTGCTGTAGGCTCCGGTAAATCATCGATATTGGAAGCGATTACCTACGCCTTATTTGGAGAAACGGAACGCCTGAATGCACGGGATAAACGCGCTTATAACATGATGAATCTCAAGTCCAATCGATCTTATATCGAGCTTGATTTTGTCAATTTTGAAGACCGTACATTTAGAATTACCCGCGAATTTAAACGTAATTCCAAAAATTTCGATGATGTAAAATCCCCCACCGTTGTACTCTACGAAAAAATAAATGAAGAATGGGTTCCACTGGAAAGCAGCAATACACAGCATATCATTGGATTAAGCTATGAGAACTTCAAAAGAACAATCATCATTCCCCAAGGGCAGTTCAAAGAGTTTATAGAACTTGGCGCCAAGGAACGGACGGATATGATGAAAGAGATTTTTCAGCTGCATCGATTTGACCTGCAGGATAAAGTTTCCAACCTCTATAAAAAAAATCAGTCCGAGCTGGATCACCTCAACGGTCAATTAATAGGATTTGACGAGATCACGAGCGAACAGATAGAAACGACCGAAACAAATCTCCAACTGGCAGTCGAGTCCTTTGTCGCCATTGAATCGTCGTACAAGTTGCATCATGAAAAGTTCTTAAGGCTCAAAAAACTCAAAGAGGATGTCTTAGAGCTTCGTACGGTGAAGGCGCTCTTTCAGCAATTGCTAGAACAAAAAGGTAAAAAAGAGACCTTACGATTAAAGTTAAACCGCTTTGAGGAAGCACAAACCAACTTTCTACATATTCTTAAATCCAAGGAAAAATTAGCCCAAGAAGGCCTAATTGCACATAAAAGAGTAGAAACCGAAAAACAGAGACAGACCGAAATTCAACAGCTTATACAGGAGCATTCCTCAAATCTCAATCTGTTGAAATCACAATACGAACAGCTGCCACAACGTCGTGTTCAGGAACTGGATCTTGAATTGATAAGCCAATTGATTACGTTTTCAAATGAAATTAAGAGTTTACAGGATCGGGCACAGAAGGGGCGCAATTTTGTGCAGGAAACAAGAGAGCAACAACGACATTTTAAAGCCAGAATCCAAGAGACAGAAATTCAGATCGCTAGGCTAAAGCAATCAAAGCCTTCGGCCCATGAACTCATGGAGCTGGGCCAGTGGTACACCAAACAGCAGGGCATCCAACAACAGGAAGACGATCTGAACAAGCAGGCCATTGATTTAGAAACAAGTATAGCTGTGCTGAAGCAGGAACTCCAGGCCATTCATCCGGACCTCGAAAAATTCCGATCAAATCACCTCCTTGTAGCCAGTGCCCTCGAGCAAAAACTTCAGACTCTCCAAGATGAAAAATCACATCTTCTCCTGCAACAGAGGTTGACCCAATATGCAGAAAACCTTAAAGCAGGATCCCCATGCCCACTATGTGGAGCATTGGAACATCCTGCTATCAACCAAGGACAGGATATTTCCCAGGAAGTTGCCGCCAATGAAAAATTGATTGCCGAGACAAATGAAAGTCTTAAGCATCAACAGGACCAGCAATTCCAAGTCGAAAAACTCCAGCTGCGCTTGCAGTCATTAAATGATCAGCAACAAGATCTAAACACGAAAATTCAGCTGAATGCCAATAACAAAATTGCACATGCCCAGCAATTTACATGGATCGGTTATAGCGCTACGGATGAATCCAGCTACACATCAAATAAGCAGGAACTCGCCCGGATCGAAACACAGATAACAACAGTGGAGCAACAGCTTGGTGAGCATCAGGCTACACTCGCTTCCGTTGAGGAAAAGCTGGAGAAATACAATAAAGCACTGCATCAGTTTGAACGTGATGAAGCAAGCAAACAGGCCCAGATTAATCAAAATATCGGGAACCTGAAAGCGCTGCGCTGGTCTGATTATGAGATGCGGGAATCCGAAGCAGTTGAAAAGGAATATACTGCACTGAAAAGATCAAATCTGGATATTGAGCGCGACTACATTACTTTAAGCGAACGATTAAATGAGTTAAACAGTCAATTTGCAGCACAATACAGCTTGGTACAGACGATTGTTGAACAGCTTGCAGATATCCGTCGTGAAAGTCAAGAAACCGATGCTACAATCCAGCAGCTACTTGTGGCTTCATCCTTTGAAACTTTGGCAGAGATTCGGCAAATCCTTGCCGAGAATTTGTCTGTCATACAGATTCGACAAGAGCTTGAACAGTTTCAAATCCAGTTTGAAACTGTGAAGGCACAGATCAGTCAGTTGGAAAAGAAACTCGTCGACCAGGTATATGACGAAAACCAATTTCTCGCACAGGAAAAAATCCTGGATGAGAGCGCCCAACAATTGAAAGCGAGCACTGAAGCTGTTGCCCGACTTCAGCAGGAGCGCGATCAGCTAAAAATCGCCTATGCAAAAAAGGAAAATCTCCTGCAACAACAGGTAAAACTAAATTTACGCCATGACAATTTGAAGCAACTTTTTAATCTCTTTAAAGGTGCGGGCTTTGTACAATATGTTTCTTCGATTTACCTACGGCAGCTGTGTGATCATGCGAATATTCGTTTCCATCGCATGACCCGAAATCAGCTTAGCCTACAGCTGAACGACAACAATGAATTTGAAATTATAGATTATTTGAATGAAGGAAAAAGTCGCAGCGTAAAAACACTATCCGGTGGACAGGCATTTCAGGTATCCCTAAGTTTGGCTTTGGCTTTGGCAGAAAGTGTACAGTCAAATTCACGTGCGGCCAAAAACTTCTTTTTTATCGATGAAGGTTTTGGAACACAAGATATCACTTCTGTTAATATTGTTTTCGAAACGCTATTGGATTTACATAAGGAAAACCGGATCGTCGGAATTATTTCACATGTTGAAGAACTCAAAGAACGTATTCCAGTGTCCCTTTCGATAGAAAAGGATGAAGAACAGGGTAGCCAAATTTTTATCAATTAATTCCGTTTTATTTTGTATATTAGTTATAGCGGTCCCGCTGAACAAGCCTGATCGCTATAACCAACAAAAACAAAAGATTATGGGCTTATTTTCAAACAACAAAAAAGGAAAAGGGTCTCATCCTTTTTTTCATAAAGCGACCAAAGCAGTAGTCAACACGGCCTTTTTAGCTAAAGATTCCAGTCCATTAAGGACAACGCAACCCATGCTTTTTGTCAAACAATACGATATCCTAACGATCTTGAGGGAGGTTTTAATGCCACAGAATCAAAACTAAATTCGCATAAAAAGGCTGATCTTTCCATCCAAAAGTGAACAATTGGTTTGGAGTTGCTGGATGCAAAATAGCGTCATTGCCATTTTCATGGAGCCACCTCATCCAAGCTGATCCGAGGGCAAAAAAAAGAAATTCAAAAAATCATTGAAATTATAAAAAAGGAAGCTTAATTTAACAAGATAAAACTTTTCTAAAAAAATATTGTCATACGATAAATAACAATCGATAGACAGTATATTTGTCAGCTATATGAAGTACAAACAAATCAACAACAATTCCATCAATCAAATCATGCTAATCGTCATCATTCTGGCGATATGTATATTGATCTTTACAAGCCTATTCTACTACCTACCCGGTTTTCTGGGAGCAGTTACCTTATATGTTCTTTTTAGAAAAATCAACTTTAAGCTAACTGAAGAAAAAAAATGGAATAAATCTTTCGCCAGTATTTTATTGATATTATTGACCATCATATTCTTGGTAGGACCACTCTATCTGTTAATCAACTATATGGTACCTCAGGTAACAGAAGTCATTAGCAACAAAGACGATCTGATGCACAAGTTTGACTCGATCAAAATCTACTTTAAAGACAGCCCTTATTTAAGCAATATCGATCTTTCAGATACTGCCTTAATGGGAGCGCTTCAGAAAGCAGCTAAATTCATACCCAATATTCTGAATTCCGTTGCAGAAGTTGGTGTCAATATATTGGTTGCTCTATTTGTTTTGTATTTCATGCTGGTTAGCAGCAAAAAATTAGAACAAACCATCTATCAAGCGATCCCTTTCACCAAAGCCAGTAAAGCCGAATTGTGGAAAGAGTTTGACATGATGGTAAAATCCAATGCAATCGGCATCCCCATTTTGGCCATGTGCCAAGGTATTGTAGCCGGTCTTGGCTATTGGTTCTTTGGCTTGGAGAGCCCTATCTTTCTGGGGATACTCACCGCTGTTTCCACCATAATTCCTATTTTGGGAACGATGGTTGTATATCTACCGGCAGCGCTTTTTCTACTTGCGAATGGGCAGTCCGGAAATGCAATAGGTCTTGCCTTATACGGGATCATTATCATCGGGAGTATTGATAATGTACTTCGGTTTACCATATTGAAAAAGTTGGGCGATGTACATCCATTAATAACCGTGTTCGGTGTATTGTTAGGATTAAATCTATTTGGTATGCTGGGATTGATCTTTGGTCCGCTCATTTTATCCTGCGTTAGCGTACTCCTGAAAGTCTACAGTATTGAATTTGGACGAAGTACGCCTGAAATCATTCAAACTACCTCATTGACAGATACAAAGTCTACTCATGACAGCCCTGACATTATAGAATAAGGGCCCTTCAATGGATTAAGTTGATTTGGTCACAAATGTATCAATATCCAGTAAACTGTCATAAATGAGATTCAACGATTGATAATCCCTTTTTTTTCATAGTTTTGAATCATTAATACAATAGATTGTTCAATGCTTTCTACACAGAAATTGACGATTTATTAAGCATAAATATTAAAACGATAAAATCACTAAAACTGATTTAAAAGCAAACGTATTCTATGAATAAAAAGATTATCTTAGGAGTGACAGTGGCATTGGCTGCCGGAATTCTTTCCTCATGTAACAACAAACCGAAAACAGATCATACTGCAAATACGTCCCAGGAAGCCAGCGCTGAAAGCCATGACCATGCAGGTCACGATCATGCAGGCCATGACCATAGTCAAGCTGCACCAACGCAATCTTCCGACCCTGCAGCCATTCTCCCTAATTTCACATTTTATCAGCTTCGTTCGGGCATCCGTGTTACGCAGGAAAACGTTGCCAAAGACAAGAATACGGTTTTTATCCTATTTGATCCAGGATGTAGTCATTGTCAACATGAAGCTACGGAGCTAGAAAAGAATATTGATCGTATAAAAGACGTCAATATCTATTATATTTCCATGAATGACCCGGCATTAGTATTAGGTTTTTTTGACACATTCGCTCCTAAACTATCCAAAGCATCTAACGTAGAGGTATTGATTGATAAAGACCAAACGTTTATACAAACAATCCATGTGCCTTCACAATTTCCGGCAAATTATGTGTATGGTGCTGATGGAAAGCTAAAAGCACATTGGGAAGGTGAAAAAAATATTAACGAAGCAATAAGCCAATTTCATAAATAATCTGAAATGCTAAACATAGCAATCAATGGATTCGGACGTATCGGTAGAAATACACTACGTAATATCTTTTTAAGAGGGGCTTTCGATGAACTGCAGGTCATCGCTATCAATGATCTGACAGACACCAAGACGTTGGCCCACCTATTTAAATATGATTCTGTACATGGACCTTTTCCTGGTACCGTGACCCACGATGACCAACATATTATTGTCAATGGTCTTTCCATCTTGGTCACCAATGAAAAAGATCCGGCGGAACTGCCTTGGAAGGAGCTTCAGATTGATGTCGTCATAGAATCTACGGGGTACTTTACCAGTCGTGACAAAGCGTCGTTGCACTTGGAAGCTGGTGCAAAAAAAGTGATTATTTCCGCACCGGCACAAGATAAAGACATTCCAACAGTGGTATTGGGCATTAATGATCGTGTCATTGATCTATCTGCTTCGATTTTATCCAATGCCTCCTGTACAACAAACAATGTTGCTCCCCTAGTTAAAATATTGGATGAAAATTGGGGCATCAAAGATGGCTATATTACCACGGTTCACTCCATGACTGGAGACCAGAATCTTCACGACGCACCACATAAAGATTTAAGGAGAGCGCGGGCAGCATCTTCGGCGATCATTCCAACAACTACCGGTGCTGCTAAGGCCATCACCAATGTCTTTCCACATCTGCAGCATAAATTAGGAGGCGCAGGCATACGCGTACCTGTACTCAATGGCTCATTGACGGACTTTACCTGTACACTTGAGAAAGAAACCACGGTAGAGGAAATCAATAAAGCGTTCAAAGCTGCAGCAGAAAACGACTTAAAAAATGTATTATTTTATACAGAAGACCCCATAGTTTCGGTAGATATCATCAATAACCCCTATTCATGTGTATTTGATGCCCAGTTAACCTCGGTAGTGGGCGGTCTGGTCAAGGTAGTGGGCTGGTATGACAATGAATTTGGTTATTCTAATCGTTTGGTTGACCTCCTGGTCAAGATCGACAAGCTTGTATAAGCTAGCTACCCCTGCAGCATCTTACGATAGGTTCCAGTATTAAAAAAAAGCGTCCTTGCCAGCTATAGTTGACAAGGACGCTTTTTTCTTCACGCCTTAATTTTACATTTCCCCTTCTACGCCCAAACCAAACAACGCAAAATCATATTTGACCGGATCCAACGGATCTAGTAGGCGTAGATTGGCCGTTAATTCCTGGGCTGTTTTCCAATTCACTTTATCCAATGTTATTAGACCAAATTTACGGGCAACACGCTCAACATGGACATCGCACGGACAGATTAGATCTTTTGGGGACAGGCGGTGCCAAAGCCCAAAGTCTACCCCTTTTGTATCTTTTCTGACCATCCAGCGTAAAAACATATTGATCCGCTTGACGGTTGACTTCTGTGCTGGACTACTAATGTGTTTCCGTGTGCGAACAGGATAATCAGGCAACGAAAAGAAATAGGTTTTAAAGGCATTCAGTGCCATTTCTAAGTCGACCTCTTCCCTGTTCTCCTGCCCTACGAGAAAAGCATCTTCCAAAGATTCGAAATGCTGATAGTGATGCTTAAAAAAAGAAACAAAATAGAGAATATCGGTATCATTGAACGTGCGGTGTTTAAATCCCAGTAAGGTTTTTAAATCCTGCTCTTGATGATTTATCATATAATCGTATGGTGAACCATCCATTCGAGCCACTAGCTCGTTGCATTTATTGATAATCGTCTTTCTTTGCCCCCAAGCCATAATGGAAGCCAAGAATCCCATAATCTCAATGTCCTGCTTCGCTGAAAATTGATGCGGAATCGATATGGGATCATTTGGAATAAAACCAGGTTGATTATATTCATCAACTTTCTTATCCAAGAAATCTTTCAGATCAAAATCAACTGCCATGCTAATCCTTATCTTCCTGTCTGCAATATGCCTTTACAAATCTTTGCAATCAAGCCTGGGCCTTCATAGATAAAACCGGTATAAACTTGAATGAGACTGGCTCCGGCATCTAACTTCTCAATGGCATCTTTCGCCGAATGAATCCCCCCTACACCAATGATAGGAAATGCCTTGTTGGACTTTTCACTTAAGTAGCGAATAACTTCTGTTGAACGCTTGGTTAAAGGACGTCCACTTACCCCGCCCGCTTCATTAATCAGTTCCTGTTGACTCTTTAAGCCTTCTCTTGAAATTGTTGTATTCGTTGCGATGACACCTGCAATTTGTGTCTCCAATACGATCTCGACGATATCATCCAATTGACTATCCGTCAAATCAGGTGCTATTTTAAGCAGTATTGGCTTCGGAGCTGTTTTAGCGACATTGAGGCTTTGTAAAGTATTTAATAGATGTTTTAAAGGTTCCTTTTCTTGCAAATCGCGTAAGCCGGGTGTATTCGGGGAGCTCACATTGACAACAAAATAATCCACGTAGTCAAACAATGCATTGAAGCAATAAATGTAGTCATTGACAGCTTCTTCATTAGGCGTCACCTTATTCTTACCGATATTCCCGCCTATTAACAATCCCTTTCGATCCTTTAGATTTTTCAATCTTGTGGCGGCAACGTCTGCCCCTTGATTATTAAATCCCATTCTATTGATCAAAGCTTCATCGGAAACAAGTCTGAACATCCTGGGTTTATCGTTGCCCGGTTGCGGCTTGGGAGTTACCGTTCCGATTTCGATAAAACCAAATCCCAAATTAGTCATATCTGCAATATATTCCGCATTTTTATCAAAGCCAGCAGCAAGGCCCACAGGATTTTTAAATTTCAATCCAAAGACTTCGCGTTCCAAACGTGGATCTTCCACGGTAAAAAAAGCATTCAATAATTGTTTGGCGCCCCAAATTTTTGAGAAAACATTCAATCCACCGGTCACTTTATGGTGAGCCGTCTCCGGATTCATTGTAAAGAATATAGGTTTGACTAATTTATACATAATCGCAAAGTTACTCAAAGAAGAAGAAATATTCATTACTTTTGTACTTTTGCAGTTGAAATGATATCAATAAATAATTTAACATTTGAAATAGGATCTCGCGCTTTATATGACGAAGCAAACTGGCATATAAAACCAGGAGATAAAGTTGGCTTGATCGGTGCCAATGGTACAGGTAAATCGACTTTACTTCGCCTTATTGTCGGTCAATATACGCCCACATCAGGAACGATTTCCATGGCGAAGGACCTTAAGATTGGTTATTTAAACCAGGACTTATTGTCGTACCATTCTGACAAAAGCATTTTGCATGTTGCCATGGAAGCTTTTGAGCGCCAAAATCAATTACATGCCGAAATCGAGGGTTTACTCCACAAACTAGAAACAGATTATTCGGATGACATCCTGAATAAGCTAAGCGATAAACAAGTAGAATTTGAGGCCTTAGATGGTTATAACATCGAATTTAAGGCCCATGAAATCCTTGCCGGTCTAGGTTTTTCTGAAGAAGAACAAAAAAGACCATTAGCCACTTTCTCCGGAGGATGGCGTATGCGGGTTATGCTTGCCCGTATCTTATTGCAAACTCCGGATATTCTGTTACTGGATGAGCCGACCAACCACATGGACTTACCTTCCATCAAATGGCTGGAGAACTATCTGCAAGCATTTGATGGCGCCATTGTGATTGTTTCCCACGATCGATATTTCCTTGACCGCATCATCAAGAAAACGGTAGAATCACGTAAAGGAAAATTAACACTTTATGCAGGTAATTACAGTTTTTATCTTGAAGAGAAGGAATTACGGAATGAATTGCAGGCCAATCAGTTCAAAAACCAGCAAGCCAAGATAAAACAGGAAGAACGTTTAATTGAGCGTTTCCGCGCTAAGGCTTCCAAAGCCAAAATGGCGCAGTCTCGGATCAAGGCGTTGGATCGCTTGGAGAGAATTGACGATGTTGACGATGACAACCCTACAGTAAACTTCAGCTTTAAATTTTCAAAACCTTCAGGTCGTCACGTTGTGACGTTGGAAAATATTTCCAAGTCCTACCCTAACCTGGAGATCTTAAAAAATACCTCGGCTATTATAGAAAAGGGTGATAAGATTGCACTAATTGGTGCCAATGGTAAAGGTAAATCTACCCTCTTACGTATCGTGGCTAACGCGGATCACGAGTTTGAAGGAAAGGCAGAACAGGGACACAACGTTTCGCAAACATTTTTTGCACAACATCAGCTGGAAGCCTTACATCTGGAAAATTCCATCCTTGCCGAGTTACAAACTTTTGCACCGAAGCATACAGAGACCGAATTGCGCTCCATTCTTGGATGTTTTCTATTCACCGGAGACGATGCTTTCAAAAAGATCAAAGTACTTTCCGGAGGCGAGAAATCACGTGTGGCTCTTGCAAAAGCATTAACCGCAGACGCGAACTTCTTAGCACTCGATGAACCTACCAACCACTTGGATATGCAGTCTGTCAACATTCTGATCCAGGCTTTGCAGCAATACGAAGGTACATTTATCGTTGTATCCCACGACCGGTATTTCTTGGACAATGTGGCGAACAAAATCTGGTACATTGAGGACAAACAGATCAAGGAGTACCCAGGTACTTACCAGGAGTATGAAGAATGGGCTGCAAAACGCGTCGTGAAGACGGAGGTAAAAACCGAGAAAAAAGTCAAGGAAGAACCCAAAGTAAAGAAAGAAAAGCAACCACTTACGGAAGATAAGACACGTTTGTTGAGCAAAAAAAATAAGGAGCTAACGTCTTTTGAACAAAAAATTGAGGAGCAGGAAATTTTAGTCAAAAACTTAGAATCGAAGCTTGCCGACGAAGCTGTGTATTCGGATGCGACTAAGTTACAGGAAACTACACGTTCTTACAACTCAGCGAAGGCATTATTGACGCAATTCCAAGAGAGTTGGGAACAGTTGGCGGAAGAAATCATGGAATTGGAAAATGATTAATTTTTTTGACTTAAAATCAGCTTATTAAGCATTAAAGCGTGATTTTAAGTCAAAATTATTTGCAGGAATAGGATTAAAGCCCTACTTTTGCATCACTTCAAACAAGGAACGGTAGTTCAAAAATAAAGAAGTAAGATTCCGTAGCTCAGCTGGTAGAGCAATACACTTTTAATGTATGGGTCCTGGGTTCGAATCCCAGCGGGATCACAGAAAAAAGCTAATCGCAAGATTAGCTTTTTTTGTTTTAACAGAGTAGGATTCGAAAGATTAATGGCACTTACTTTGCCTTTTTCCTGTCCATCAATAACAACTATATTCTGTTTGCGGATGTTTGATTCGGCTATTACAAGCGTTAGATACAGCATAAAACATATGAAGGCGATTAGAATATCGGATATTTAATTAGCTATTTTTGTTTAACAACATTACCTTGGATGTTGACAACGTAGTTCATAAAATAAATTTGAAAAATGAGAATTGCCCTATTTGGCACGCACAAAGTAGGTAAAACCTCCTTAGCAGAAGAGCTTCTGGAAAAACTTCCCGGATACGCGCTGGAAGTAGAACCCTACTATCAACTGGAATCATTGGGCCATGAATTCCTTGAAGATCCCAGCGCTGAAGATTTCGTTGAACAATTTAACTACTCTGCCCAGTTAATTTCACAAAGTGGAGACAATGTAATATTCGATAGATGTGTACTCGACATCTTAGCTTATCTGCATATTCTTGATCCAAAGAAAAATATTCAGTTCCTTTTTGAAAAAGCCTTTGCTGTATTGGCCGAAATTGATCTTTTGGTGTTTGTCCCCATTGAAGAACCCGATTTGATACCTTGCCACAAGTCGGATCTACCCAAACTTAGATCTAAAGTTAATGATTTACTCCTCGATTGGATTGACGACTTCGGTATACAAGCTATTGAAGTAAACGGCACATTATCGAGTCGTAGTGACCAGATACTTGCTAAAATTAAATCCTAAGATGTTAGATTTTTATATTATCGATGATAAACAAGTAAAACCAGATTTTCCTGAAAAGGCAGGATTGGTTTTCGTTGGACAACTTGACGAAAAGACTTTCAGCAGTCTTCAGCAAAAAGGCATAATCGCTACACAATTTGACTATTATACGGATTTCAGGCTGGATACTGCTCTGATTAAACAAATTCAGCAAATTATATTAGACAAGGGATTCCAAATGGATACTGACATAAAAAGCTTCACTCAAATCCTTGACATTGCAAGTAACAAACAAAGTGGTTTAATTGCATATAGCGATTAAACATATCTTTTGCATGAAGCGCGGTCTCTCCTTCGCTAAAACGGATCGTTTGAGCTCCCTATAAAGTTCATAAACTCAATTTTGGGCTCAACAGCAAGGTTTTTATCTCTTTGTTCCTGAAAATCGACAAAGCTCGGTATTCTCAGTAATTGATCCTGTATCTCATTATTCTTATATTGGGAAATATGTACGAAAGTATTGCTTTCACCACCCTGCAAAATAGTATACAGGAATTGTGTTCCATCTAACTTCCTGAAATCTTTGAGAAAGCTTTCAATCATTTTTTTATTCGCATGTACATAGTCATCGCGAACACTATAGGTTACTTTAACAACAATCATTTCTTTTATTAATTTATGTTTATAAATGCACAGCGGGATTTTCAATGCACAAAGGGAGATTCTCGATTTCACGTAAACTGACGGTCGAAGAAAGCCCTTGTGAATTGGACAGCAAGATATGAAAAATTTGGGTCATTGGATCTCGGAATGCACGATCTATAAGAATATAAATGCTGGCTGCTGTGTGTACCAGCAATAAAACTTGTGAATCCACATAAACGATTCGGTACAACACAAAAAATGAGACTAACCATCGGGATTTTGATACGATTTGATCAAATTTAAACCTGTTATTTCATTATTTTCACCCATTCAATAACATTTATAAACAGTTAGCAAGTCCATAGACATCTTCGAAATACGATCAGAAGCCATGAACAATAAAAACCTTTCTACAAAGCCACACTATCCCATTTTAGACGGACTACGAGGAGTCGCAGCGATTATTGTTGTAACCTTTCATCTCACGGAGCCATTGGGAACAGGACATCTCGATATCTTGGTCAACCATGGCTATTTGGCCGTTGACTTTTTCTTTCTTTTATCTGGCTTTGTGATCGGTTATGCCTATGATGATCGCTGGCATAAAATGTCTATTGGCACCTTCTTTAAACGCCGTATTGAACGCCTTCAGCCGATGGTTATATTAGGTATGACTCTTGGCGCGATAGGCTTTTACTTTACAGATTCTACAATCTGGCCACTTATTCACACCGTTCCGCTCTGGAAAATGCTTTTGGTAATGCTCATTGGTTATACGATTCTCCCCGTTCCCCTCTCTTTGGATATTCGTGGCTGGCAGGAAATGCACCCGCTCAATAGTGTCGGCTGGTCATTATTTTTTGAATATATTGCCAATATTCTATATGCCATCGGTATTCGCAAACTATCCAAAACAGCTTTAAGCATTTTGGTCTTTATTGCAGCTGTGGCACTAGCCCATTTGGCGATCACAAGTCCTACTGGAGATGTTAGCGGTGGCTGGACATTAAATGCTGAACAAGTGCGGATAGGAATCACCCGTACCATGTACCCTTTTTTTGCGGGCCTCCTGCTCTCCAGAATAACAAGCCCAAGTCGTATCCGACATGCATTTTTGTACTGTAGTATTTTAATCGCTATTGTGTTGTATATGCCTCGTATAGGCGGAGCAGAGCAGCTCTGGATGAACGGGATATATGAGTCGGTATGCATTATCATTGTATTCCCCTTGATTGTTTACCTGGGGACAGGCAGTATATCAAGCAACAGAATAGAAAATAAGCTCTGTAAATTTTTGGGTGACATCTCCTACCCGTTATACCTCGTACACTACCCTTTCGTCTATTTTTATGTTGCCTGGATCAGCAACAATAAGGATGTGACGCTTATAAAAGCTTTGCCTTATGCCCTATTGATTTTGGTGGCGAGTATTGCACTGGCCTATATCAGCTTGAAATGGTATGACGAACCTGTCCGCAAATGGCTCAGAAAGAAATTGGGCTAATGCATAAAAAAACTGCCGGCATAAGGGGGCAATCGCTAAAAATAGTGCTATTCCAATACTCCTGTTTAACGTTCCAGTATTCTCCGGATAGCCTGTTTTTCATGCAGTGACAACAAATTGAATTTCTCGGGACTAACAGTCGACTTTGCAGCAATGAACAGCACATTTGGGTAGTCAATGAGTTTTTCTTGCAATAATTTCGCTCGCTCCATGTGAAAATCAGAGGTGATCACGATGAAGAGATCTGGAGAGATCTTTTTGATAATCTCCTTTGATAGCATAAAATCTTCGTAGGTATTTGTGGATAGTACACATGGAAGTAAATCTTTCTCTGCGACACCTCTTTCCATAAGATAAGCTTGAGCATAAGTGCCATGCGGCTTTTCTGTCCGATTGAAATGTTCACCCATGCCTCCGGTGCATAAAATTGCAGTCCCCTCATTATGACAATAGAAATTATAGGCACATTCATTTCTATCTAATGCCATAACGCTGAGATTCCCCTTCTCATCATTGGGTGCGCCCAACAATAATATCAGGTTTTTAATTTTTTCCATACGATTTAATTATTCATACAATCAAATGTAATAAGACCTAGATGAAAACCAAGTAAGAAGTCGGTTAAATTTTATCCAGTTACTATTAATTCTTAATCATTTCATGCTCAAATAAATTAAAATGTTACAAAACATTTTTCAAAGTTGATTAATCAATCGATTGACTAAACTAATTATGATAAAAGTTTATTTTTTTACACACCAATAAAAGATGCCTTATTTATATTTATTGATACACAATATAAACCATTATGAGAAAACTTTTAAATCTAATGCTTGCAACCCTCGCTTTAGGGGCTGCCTCCTGTAACAAGACCTTGGTAAATACCGAAGAAAGTGTCGAAACTCTAAAAGCAAAAACATCAACTAGCTCGGTAACAAATGAATGGAACAGTAATCCCTACAAGCTGAACGTCATCTATTTTGTTCCAAATGATGTTGATTCCATTCCCAACTTCAGAAAGCGTCTTAGCAAGATCCTTTTGGATGCCCAAAATATGTTTGCAAATAATATGGATCGCGAAGGGTTCGGCAGAAAATCCTTCGGATTAGATCTGCTCAATGACAGCCTGATTAATATTCATTACATCGCTGGAAAATATGGTAAAGCTACTTATCCGTACTCAGGGGGCAGCGGCGCTGTGAAGGCGGAAGTGGACAGCTATTTTAATCAAAATCCGTCAGGAAAAAAAAGCGAGCACAATCTAATCATTATTCCAACCTACAATACAGATCCAGCTAATCCGGGAGGCCCTCCATTTTATGGTACAGGTACCAGCTGCTATGCGTTAGATTATGTAAATCTGGACGCTAAAAACTTAGGAATAGGCGGTGATATTGGATGGAAAGCAACTGTATGGATAGGTGGAATGATTCACGAACTGGGCCATGGATTAAATGCCAGCCACAACAGAATGAACAAAACGCTAGCGCCAACTTTAGGTACCGCATTAATGGGCTCAGGCAATTCAACCTACGGAATATCTACAACCTCTTTGACCGGTACCACAGCGGCAACATTTAACAATAGCCAAGTATTCAGCCCTGTAGCAAGAAGTGACTGGTATGCTTCTGCATCTGCAGAAATAACATCCCTGTCATCAAGCTTTGTGAACAATAAGATTATCGTTTCGGGGAAATTTACAACAACAAAACCAGTCAATGACATTGTTGTTTGGCACGATAGGGAGCCTTTTGGAGTGAATAACGATTATGATGCCGTACAATGGGCTACAAAAATAATAGGCCAGGATAGTTTTCGATTTGAGTGCCCATTAGCTGATTTTTATGATCTGACAGGAAATTACGAAATGAGAATAGGATTTCTCCATGTCAATGGAAGCCGTACTACCTTAGGATACGCTTATAACTTCGTTAACAATATCCCCGATTTATCCAAGGTTGTAACCTATAAATTGTTACCGACCACAGGTTGGTCAATTGTAGCTAGCGATAGTAATGAGCCTGGATCACCGGCAAGCAATGTATTGGATATGAATAGAAGTACAGTCTGGCATACTCCCTGGTCGTCCACTCAAACTCCGCAGCCACATTTCTTCTCCGTCAATATGGGCGCATTACGTACCGTAAAAGGAGTTGCTTTCCGTAACCGCGACAATTTAAATGGAGCGATGAAAGATGTCAATATTTACTCAAGTACAAATGGTATAAGCTGGACGTTGATTAAAACGACTCAGTTGAGCAAAGTCGCTGGCTCCTGGATCAATGTCGATCTTAATACATCCATTAGCACCCAATACCTTAAAATAGAATCGACAAGTTCTTGGGGTGATTTCTTCTATTCTCATCTTGCAGATTTTGGTGCATATTAAAACTTAGATCGATAGAATATAGGGCCGATATAGCAAATAATATCGGCCTTTTCTAACTTTGATCAACACCGAATAAGTGAGATTCATAATTGAGGTTAGCAAATAATTTTATATTTTTAGTAGATCATGCTGACTTTGACTTATCAATAAGCTAGAAAAAACGATCGAAATAATCACTTATCACTAAAATTAGGATGAATAGACAAGAACTGATCAAAAATTTTTCTGACAACCACTATACGGTTATTGCCTATATCCAGGCATTACCTGAGCCTCATTTTTCATATCGTAATCATGAAAAATGGACGGCTGGTCAGCAGCTAAAACATATTCTCTTAACGCTTCTACCCTTTCCAAAGGTACTTCAGTCAAAAGATTATATAGCCCAAAAATTTGGATCCCTGCAACGCGCAACCTGGGACTACGATACGGTGCGTAACAATTATCTCAAAACAAGCCGGCAGGCCCCTAGTCAATTTTTGCCTGAAGAAATCCTGCCCGCACAGAAAGAGGGGCTGATTGCGCAACTGGAAGAAGTATTAGCTACAATCAATCAGCTATTTGTACTGTACAATGAAGAGGAGCTCGATAGCCTGGTTTTACCACATCCTCTGCTCGGCAAACTCAGTATACGCGAAATGTTTTTTCTGATGAGCTATCATCCCTTACACCACCTGAATCAAATCAAGGAAAACTTGGTCTCATTCAATCAATGAGCTACACTTTATTCATCAGCTTTTCATCAAATCAGTGTTAATGGTATTGTTCTCTTGTATGGACCATATCATATAAATCAAAGCCTTCAGCCCAATAGTCTTTATGGATTTCCCTTAGTATAAAACCATTTTTCTTATAAAATCCGAACGTGAATTGAGAGGTACCGACTTCGATCTTTTCAACCTGATGATGGGTGTACAGAAAGTCAATACGGTGATGCAATAGGTTTTTTCCAAAACCAAATCCGTGATATTTTGGATTTAAAAAACTCCAGCTCAAAAATCCTGTGCGCTCATCATCAGAAAAACCTACTCCACCGCCACCAATAATTTGCCCGTTAACCAGTGCAACAAAATACGTCTCCATTTCCTGGTCAAGATATTCTGTGAAATCGGCAACCTCGCTCTGTGCAAAGTACTTCGGTATATTCATATGAAGAATATCGATCAGCCTATTTCTGTCCTGAACATCATATTTCCTAATTTCCAAATACTTATCCATAATTGGTATGATTACAAATCCCTGTCTATTGTTAACTTACATTTCCTTTGAAGTTTATTAAATATAATAATAATTTAGTGTGTTTTTATTGCGCTATTTCCAAGCCCACCGATTGGCCGTATTTTTCCCAAGAAACATTAAAAACCATCGCTATTGGCTTGATTTTTGATTAATTTTACGGTCGCACTGCGGTAAGCAGATGATCATTAAATACCCAATATGCAAAAACCTCAAAAGGATATTCCGATTTTTTTTGAAGCATTAAATCAGATGCCGATTGCAACTGCCATTTATGATAATTCGAACCTCAATATCGCATTCGCCAACTCGCGAATGCTAAATATGTGGCGTACAGAAAACGAAATATTTGGACATTCCTTTGGAGAGGTTTTTCCGGTTTTTACCCAAGAAGGATTTACAGATATACTCCGTAATGTCTGGGAGAGCGGTGTCACCTACAAGGCATTTGAAACCCCTGCAACGATCATTGACCGTGATTTCAAGATCAAACGTTATTTTGATTTTGAATATAGGCCCCTCTTTGATAAGCGTGGCCGAACTTATTCCATCCTCCACACAGCCACAGATGTCACGCATAAGATACACGAAGAGAAACCTGAAGATCAAGAAAATATAACAATCAATCCCGCAACCAACCTGCGCATGATATCCTATACGCTATCACATGATGCTAAAAATCCTTTGGCTCTTGCTAAATTGGGCATAGGTGTGCTAAAAGAACATTTGGATATGCAGTCCAATAGGCGGCTCGAATTGTACGATGTCATTGATCAATCACTTGAAAACATTGCTGATATTATCGACAAAACGGTCGAACTGAGTCTTGCTCCAATTAACAGACTACGGAAACAAGCTCTTCGTTTAGATCTTACATTGCCCAATTGGTGCCGGGAAGCCAAATTATTATATCGTAGCCCACATACTGAACTTATCTTTGGTGACCTTTTTCCAGTAAACAGCGATCAAAATGCAATCTACCAAATCTTTACAAACTTGATCAACAATGCCGTCAAATACTCTTCGGCCAATAAGAAAGCAACGGTGCATATCTATAGTGAAAAAGTAACGAACGGTGTGTTATATATCATCAAAGACAATGGTATCGGTATTCCGCAGCATGAACTCGAAAATATCCGCATGGAAAGACTCCGTGGTTCAAATTCAACGGATTACCAGGGAAAAGGCATCGGATTGTTTATCGTTCAGGAAATTCTTGAAAGACTCAAAGCGCAGATGGCCATCTTCAGTAAGGAAAACCAAGGAACCGAAATCCGTTTATTTTTCCCAAATTAATAAAGCGACATAGCACTTTTATCTTCCTTTCATGGCAGATTTTGCCAATCTTAAACTGCTTTCAAGAAAAATCATTGTTGGACTGCTGATTTATGGCTAATTTTGAGTGTTTAGAAATTGTAAGCAAAATCAGACACGTCTCTATGAATCATTTTCGTAAATATTGGAAACTATTTTCCCATATTGGTGCACATCCGGGCATGTCATACATCGATTTCAAACGTGTGCACATGATAAATTTGATTGCATTGTTATGTTTATTTCCGACAATTTTCTTTTCAATCCTCAATCTTATCGACCACCGCTATGTTTTATCGGCGATTAATTTCTCCAATTCTATTTGTTCGTTTACGGTCCTTCTGCTTCAATATTATGGGAAACACAATATCGCGAAGGCAACACTATTGACAAGTAATTCTGTGTTTTTCTTCGCTGGGGCACTACTTTATAAAAATGGCGGCGAATATTTTTTATTGTGCACTTTGATTGTCTCGATGTTAATGTATGACAACCGAAAGATCCATATAGTCCTTTGTATTACGGTAGCTTTCCTGATTTTACTGTTATATTTGCTTCCTGATATACTTCCCCTGAGCCAGCAAGTTCCACGATCCAGATCTGTTTTCAATATTATCAATGCACTTGCTTTCATGGTCGTTGCGGTCAACTTCTTTCTTGATATCATCTATAAGAATATGAAAAAAATTGAGCAGCAACGCCTCAACTTAGAATCCATGAATCGGGACAAAGAAAAAATTTTTTCTATTATCGCGCACGACATCAAAAGTCCTTTTGCCAACTTGGAAGCACTGGTATTTATGTTTCGTAATCAGATGCTCGATAGTACGGCATCCCAGGAATATATCCAACAGATCTATCAGCAGATTACGCAGCAGAATCAAGCTTTGGATGATTTGCTGCAGTGGGGCAGCAGCAGTATGCAAGGTATGAATACCAAAGCATCACCCCAATTGATCAAACCTATGATACAACAAATTATTAAAGTTTTTAATGAGAACACACAATCTAAACAACTAAAAATCAACATTAATATACCTAACAACACGCAGATAATTGCCAATCGGGATCATACCATCATTATTTTACGCAACCTGATTAGCAATGCAATCAAATTCAGCTATGTGAATGGGAATATCAACATTTACACCAGCATGGATGAAACCTATACACATATTCATATTCAGGATGAAGGAATAGGGATTAACCCCTCGAAGTCTGCTGCACTTTTTAATGAGATTCAGCAAAAGTCCTTTGGCACAGAAGACGAGCCCGGATCGGGTGTGGGCCTAGTCCTATGCAAGGATCTTATTGAACGAAACAAAGGTGTTGTGAACATCCAAAGTACACCCAATAAGGGATCCGTTTTTACAGTTGGATTGCCATCCTGCCCCAGTCATAAGCAGCAAACCAAGATCGAAGTGCCTACATGCTGTTAACCCAAATATAGGTTTAGAAAATTTTTGATGAGATTATTTACTGTAGAAAAAACTTTGTGTGCTTCATCAATATAGGTTCATTTTTGTAGATTTACCCCTAATACACATTGACGCAAAGGAAATATGGAAGTAAATGCCAATTATGTATATAAAATCATCGACACACCAGTTGGTCCTATACACTTAATCGCTACCGAAAAGGGACTTTCAGGTTTAGTTTGGGCGGACAAGGATTATATCCGCACAAAACTTCCTACAGCAACCTACAATGAACAAGCTCCAGTTTTAACACAGACAGAACTGCAGCTGAATGAGTACTTCGCAAAAAAAAGAAAGATATTTGATATTCCGCTTGATTTTCAGGGAACAGCCTTTCAGATCAGGGTCTGGGAAGTGCTTTTAGGTGTTCCCTATGGTACAACCAGGACTTACGGTCAACTGGCGCAGCAACTTGGCGACAGCAAAGCTGTCCGGGCCGTTGGTGGCGCGTTGAATAAAAATCCTATAGCCATCATTGTCCCCTGTCATAGGATAGTTGGCACCTCAGGCAAGCTTGTTGGCTTTGCCGGGGGCATTCGCAATAAGTCTATCCTGCTGGACCTTGAACAACACTATCAGAACCCAACACTATTCGATCTTTAACGCTGATTATTAGCCTTGGAGCATGTTATTCCTGCGGTATACCAACCATTTCAGGGAATCTTTGAATTGCCGATGAAGAGAAAAAAAATTGCATCTCCGCTTTTGTAATTAAAACTATATCTTTATGAAAAGAATTACACGGTCACTATGATAGAGAATACGTTTGGAATGGATATAATGCCTGAAAATGAACATGACAGACTGAATGCCCTCAGACGCTATAAAATAACTGGAACCCCTTCTGAAGCCAGTTTTGATGGAATTGCAAAATTAGCCACACAAATCTTCAATGCCCCTATTGCATTGCTCTCACTGGTGGATGCAGAATCTGTCTATTTCAAAGCAAATATTGGCATGGGCACCACAAAGGAAACGAATCGAGGGCAAAGCTTGTGTAGTCTAGCTATTCTGGACAAGAAAGTAACGGTCTTTGAAGATACACTGAAAGAAGATATCCTACTGACCAATCCAAATGTAATTGGTGATTTTGGACTACGGTTTTACGCAGGTGCACCACTTATTACACATGATGGTTTTATGATCGGTTCGCTTTGCGTCATCGACAAACATCCACGCGCTTTCACTGCGGCTGATCGACAGATATTAGAAGGTCTTGCTCGGACCGCAATGGATCAAATCGAGCTTCGAAGTTCTTCCATAGATAAAATTGATGAGCTTGAGGGTGTCAATATTACTATGGCAACCATGCAACAACGGCTGCTCGAGCTTAATGACGAGATGGAGCTTGCCAACGATGAACTTTATCGTACCAATAGCCAGCTCAACAAATCCTATGATTTGACAGTGCTGCTCAACAAAAACCTCAAAAAAAGCGAACGTCGATTCAGATCCTTTATAGATAAAGCCCCAATAGCCTTTGCGATTTTAACAGGCCGTGAATTAGTCATTGAAGTTGCCAACGATATGATGCTCAAACTCTGGCACAAAACAGAAATCATTCTTGGCAAACCACTTGGACAAGCACTTCCGGAATTACAGGGACAGCCTTATTTGGGGATATTGGATGATGTCTTTACTACTGGCCAAAATTATATTGGAGACACTGCCTACGCAAGACTTGAGTCTATGGGAGTATTGGGCGATCATTATTTTGATTTCACCTATGAGCCGTTGAAGAATGATGAAGGTGAAACGGAATCTATTATTGTAATCGCCAATGAGGTTACGGAGCGTATCAAAAGAAACGAACACCTTGAAGCCCTCAACTATCAGCTGGAAATTGCACTAAAAGCCGGTGAACTCGGTTCTTACAATCGCGATATAAGAACAGGTAAAATGGACTGCTCGGAAACCTGTAAACTCAATTTTGGTCTCACTAAAAACGAACGCTTTGACTATGATGTCCTCATGCAAAGCATCGTCCCTGAGCACCGCGAAATGGTCTATCAAAAAGTTCAGGATGCTATCCAGAACAAGACCACTTATCACGCTGAATATCTCATCCGTTGGCCTGATGGATCGTTGCATTGGATCAATGCGTCGGGTCTTCCCAAATACGATGCAGAAGGTAATGCGACTCACCTCATTGGTGTAGTGGCGGATATCACAAAACGGAAAAATTATGAGTCTCAAAAAGATGATTTCCTGGGCATTGCCAGCCATGAACTAAAAACGCCCGTCACGGGGTTAAAGGGAACGATTCAACTGCTGGAACGATTCAAGGACAAAACTGGAAGTGACATCATTTCAAGACTTATTGATCAGTCTGCTGTCAATATCAAAAAGATCGTTACACTTGTTGACGACCTGCTCAATATGCATCGAATCAGTGAAGGGCAGCTTCATCTCGAAAAAACAACCTTCAAGGCATCAAAGATACTTACCTCCAGTTGCCACAATATCATATCCCAAGGCAACCATCAAGTTAATATTACCGGCGATCTCGATGCAGATATCTTTGCCGACGAACAACGTCTTGAACAAGTCCTTGTCAATTTTGTCAACAATGCCGTTAAATATGCCCCAGAATCGAGAGAAATCAATATTACTGTTGAACAACTGCAAGATCGTATCAAAATAACCGTCAAAGATCAAGGTGAAGGTATTAATCCGGCAGTACAGCCTTTTATTTTTGATCGATATTATAGAGCGAATCACGAAGGTAAATCTTACTCGGGGCTTGGACTAGGGCTCTATATTTCCGCTGAAATAATCAAAAAACACGGGGGCCAGATAGGAGTTGATAGCACCGTGGGTTTGGGCAGTAGTTTCTGGTTTTCCATCCCACTCCCGACAGCAGAAAAATAAACGCAAAAGAGCCGGTTTTTACCCGGCTCTTTACTATCAAATCCTACGTGCTTATTATTGACAGACTGCTTACACTTACGTGTAGTAGTCAGCCATTTGAAAATAGACTTAGGCTATCTCCTCAACCGTCGCATCAGGCGCATTCTTCTTGACAGACTCAATACCATTTTCCATACCACTTGCACTTTCATACATCTCGCTGGTTCCAATAATTTGGCCATTGGTAGCTTTGAGGTTAAAGTAGTGCTTACCGTTCGTAGAAGTTTTACGATCAAATTTGTTATCGTCCTGAGCGTTCTTTTTTACAGATTCAACGCCATTTAAACAGTTGGCTTTAGTTGTATAACCTTCACTGCTCAAAATCACCTGTCCGTTTCCAGCTTTTAGATTAAACTGAAATTCTCCATTTTTCCTTGTTTTTACTTCAAATTTACCCATTTTCTCAATTAATTAAATAAATATGTGGTTATTGGAATTAACTTCCATACTAAAGATAATACTTTTCAATGTTTTTATTGTAAAACAACGATTAATTTTTTTATCATCAATAAGGCACATACTTCCTATACATCTGTTCTAACAGATTCAACGTCACAGTACGCAAGACTGTTTAATCTCTTAAAGCGGTTAAATCTTGTGTAGGAGCGGGCAAATTCAGATTACTTATCGCCGTATAGACAGATTCATCGACTTTAAAACCCCATTTTCTAAAAAAATCCGAAAGATCTTTTTGTGCAATCTGACATGCCGACAGCATAAAATAGCGCATTTTCTCTGCGTCTGTTGAAACTGTAGGCCTGTTCTCGCGGGTAGTTTTGCTAAGTTTGATGTAGAAATCATCACCAAATCCTAGCCAAAGCTGATGAAACATAATCATTTTCAAATCATTATCTCCTGAATTAAAGTTGCGGTCCGCGATGTTTTTCTGAAAGTAAGTCGTCAATTTAGGCCAGGAATTATTGGCAGTCACCCGGCTTACCGGCAATCCAAATCCCCTTTCACTGGCTAGAGAATAGACATTCACGGTTGTTTCTGTCAGATTGCCCCAGGTCCAAGCTTTTTGTTGATAGGTATGTCCTACTTCATGCCATATTCCCCATCCATTTGTATTGGACAGGTATTTTGGCTGTAACATACGATAAGATAAAGCATCGGTAAAATAAATAGAAATACCGGCAGCCATATAACCACCTGCACTCGAATCTCTCACGGTAATCAGGTGTTTATTATATGGTATGGCATGGACTCCACTCGTACCATTCAAACCACTGATACGATTGGAAAAACCAATAATTGAATCCAGTCTATCCACAATAAGCTGTTGATCTTCGTTCTTATACAGTAGCGCATCGGCAATTTTGGTTACCATAATGGTGTGATCTGACGAGAAGACGACATCCGGCACGGTATTTTTCAACGAATCCAATGTAGCTACCCATTGCTCATGGGTGGTAATTCCCTTTTGAAAGTAAGGTACCGGGATAAAGCCATTGCCAAAAGAAAGCTCTATTTCTCCAGTTGCTGTGTAGTTATCAGCTGTATAAATCACATAAACCAAGCCCCCGTATTGGTCCACTGTGAACGTTTGCGTACCTGCCTGGAGATTGAAATACTGCCGCACTGGTCGAATATTGTCTCTAAAAGGCGTCCCGATCGCCAAGCGTGCTGCTGTAGTCCCCGAGTTGACTTTTACTTTTATCGTTATAGTACTGTTTGGCGCTACATAAAATCCGGTCATTTGCATTTCATTATGATTTGCGCGAAACTGAAGTCTATCAGCCTCAGTTGCAGCCGAAGGACTTACTTTAAATCGTTGGACCGAATCCGCTATTGCTAAGGATTCCGCACTGGAATCGTTCAGTAAAGTGTACATTAAGCTACCATCCTTCCGGCAGGAAGTGGTCATAGCGATCACTAAAATCGTGATTAAGGAAAACACGGTCTTTCTCATAATTTTTAAATAAAGTTTATAATTTGTATTAATTGTCAACACTTCTTTCCGATCACCCTTCAAAGCCTCAGCGACTGTTTCGAAGTTTTTATTTTTCTAATCGATTTATGGTTCATCGAAACTTGAAAACCAGATGATCCATGCAAAGAATTCACTTCACCTTCAGCAAAGTATTTTAGTTCATAATCTAAAAGCAAGATATAATATATTGTACAGAAAAATAATCAACCACTCCACATCAAACGTTTGCACAATCAACGAAAACCTTTTCGCTGTGATGAATTTCAAATAATTATAAAGAAAATCTGTTTTAAAAAAATGATAAGAAACGAGTAACACCCCTATTCTCTACTGCTATAGAAGCTAGATGTTATTCAAACTAATTACACAGCCCCAACGCTATTCCCTCGAACACTACATCATAAAGGACTAACATGGCAGCACCTGATCATCACATCTGTTACCATCAATAAAATTATATATCATTCTCTTGACGTAGATTAATCATTACGTGAAGTTTAAAAACTCCTAAAAAAAAGTATAACAAAAAGTTATAACCAACCTATTTTAATACTTAACTTTTAATACAGATAAAAAACACAAACACCTATACTACAAAGAATAATGAACAATAAAATCATAAAAAATAGCAGTCAAAAATTAGAGTAAATTAAGCGATTTCTCTGTTATTGGAATCAGGTTTTTATTCATCCGCCTATTTTTCCAGTGATAGTCTGCTGCAGGTTAGTTTTACCACAATCGGTGATAAAAAATTATAATTTTAAAAAGCGAATCGTTAAATTCGAAAAGTACACTATGAAATTAATACGCTAATTTTGCTTGCGTTCAAACAAGATTGATGGAACACTTAACCTAAACTATAGCCCTAGAACACTATAGTGAGGCAATAACTGGCGATTATCTTAAAACATGAGAAACAACATAAAGGAACAAAAAGAAACATTAAATCAATTGGATCAAAATTCAGCATTGCTGGCAGAACACCCCATTCTAGTAGAATTTAAAAACCTTATTCACCAGTATCCTCAGAATCACTGGGACCTCCAATTCTACTTGAAAAAGCTCAATATATCAAGAATAGCGTTACATCGATTGACGCTTTCAAGTAATGAAACTTCACCCAGCACGATCGTCAAGGAAATTGTTGCAAGTGAGATTGCTAAAAAACTAGCTTCTACGGAGATTCCGATTAAAGAGTTGACTTCGTATTATGGTTTTAGTTCATCGGCATCATTAACACGGTTTATCAAAAAACATACTGGTCTTAGTCCGCGAAAATTTAGAGCATTAAACGCCTTGGATTATATTTAAACTTGTCCAGCGATTAACTCTCATTCGATAGCCAAAAATTGAATATCGTTGGGTAAATCTTTTTATGATGTTTCATGATACTCATGCATTTATCAATATTTAATATTGATTCAATAAGGCTGCACAGTGAATAAAAATCAAGATAGTGCAGCTACTGCTTTTTGATAAGCTTGTAATTATTCAGCGATTCGTCCTTTTGAATGGCATACTGATCTTTAAGTTGCATCACCCAACCCTCACCCTCTATTCGCTGTCCTTCGATTTTAGTAGGCCTACTAACGGTTATTTTATCCCAATTGGGCGCCATGAGCGCCCCACTTTTGACATCTAGAATCCCCCAGTTATCGGTGATCCTTATGGTTGGATAAACAGTTCCCAAATCTGTGATTGGGAGGATATTTCTCGGATCAAAAGACACATTCATTTTCTCAAATTTAATGGTCATATGAGGCTGATCCACAAACAAGGAACGATATAATGCAATTTGCTTCTTTATTTTTTCCGCTCGTAATTGTTCCTCTGTGAATATCTGTTTTCCATTATACTCCGCTGTAATGGCTTTTACTGTTGCTGCAAGATCTTTCGGAAGTTCAACGTTCAATTCGCGCATAAAAAATACAGTTAAATCTGTATTTACTGAAATCATTTGATTCCAAAGCGGATCCTTTAAACTCATTATATATCCATAGATGGGCGTGGTATTGTAGGCAAAAGACCTTACATAAGTGGGGTTCTTGAAAAATCTGTCTATTACATCAATGAAATGTTTTTTTGTTTTTTCTTTATCTCTCCCACTGATCATTAATCCGATATACTCTGCAATCCCTTCATTAAGTTCCAATTGATTTTCAATATGGGCAGAGCCTGGAAAAAGTGAATTTCGATACTTCCGAAAAATCAAAGCATCCTTCAAGTGCATTCGTTGTTCATCTTGCGCGTCTGAACAAACCGCCTTTTTAAGCGCCTCCAATTCTAAACGTAAGTATATCCGTCCATTCTCTTGATCGAGATGAGTACTTTCGCTGTTATTTTGAACAAATCCCAAAGCCGATTGTGCGGAATGAAACAATTCATGAGCTAACAAATTGATCCGTGCATAATAATCTTTAGATAAAGGCAACATAATCATCGCCCAAGTGCGACCATTCCACGTTAAAGACGTATTGGCAATATTTACACTGTCGGGCAATTTACCAATATAGCTATTTTTATATTGCACAAACGAACTATCAGCACCAAAGTTATTACTAAATAGCTGTCGCGTCTCAGGGTTCACCAAAATAATATCACCATATAAATCTCTATTCCATAACGAATAACCAATTTTAGTTGCAGTTTTAATTTCACTAAAATATCGAACAATACTGTCTGGCTTTGTCTCCTTAGATTCTTGTCCAAGCGTTAATGCACTGAGCAAAAGATATAGAAACGTTATAGATATTTTCTTCATTAAACACTTGTGAAAACGGTTATAAATGATATTTTTTGGTTAAAAAGAGATTTTTAGAATTTGATAAACATCTTCTTTCTAATTGCTAAAAATACACATTATATCACTAAAATATCTATCATTAAACAAAAAAAAGCACACTTAATCTGTGTACTTTTTTGCTCAACATCGACTATACTGTGTTTATACATCATTATAAAGACTCTTTGAACTACAAAGTATTCATGAGATATACTGCTGATTCCAAGTTCAATCCATCGAGTCTGCTAATACCTGGTTGTTTTACAAATCCATTCTGTTCAAAAAGTCCTATCAACGAACTTTTTAAGGGTTCATTGATCCAAATCACGTCGTAGGTACTGCAGACGGCAAGACATTTGTTCATTAATGATGCCTCCATTTGCTGCAAAGCCTCATGCTGGCAGACACCGAAATCCGCGATTCGAATCACTCGTTTACCTGCCAGGCCATCCGGCTTCTGCCCTTTCGAGGTTATTCTAGCATAACCCATGGGCTGATCGTTAGCATATACTACCAGCCATTGATTTGACATACTGTTTATTTCGCTGACAAGGGTTTTGGAATTAAAACTATCAACAATGTAATTGTCTAGTTCAGCTGGCTCCACTAAACTGCCGAATTTTTCTAGGGCTAGAGTTTTGGTGAGCATTGACAACGCTTCAATTCCCTGCTCTGTTGCTACCGTAAATTTTGTGACTATATTCATATATGCATCTACTATTAAATACACAAATGTACATGCTATCACTTGCTATTATTCGATACACATTGTTCATTTAGCATCAGTACAGGCTCCCACATAAATAACGACCTATATGCTGGATCGCTTCTATTCGTTTATCAGAAAACTTATCCGCGATGACCAATCTAAAATAATGTTCAAAAGTATTCGCAAAAGAGAACGTATAGCCCGGCGTAAATCTTGCGCCAATTTTTTCACACTGCGCGTAAAAATCCGCCATATCTGTACTTTCGGGCATTTTAACCCAAAGATTATACCCGCCTGCAGGTGTGATCACTTTGGTTTTTTCAGGAAAACTGGAAGCGATTAGGTTGGTGGCCAGATAGGCATTTTTTGCCAGTTGCATCTTCAGTGAACGAATATGCCGATCGTAACTGCTGCTACCGATCAAACGGTTTACGGTCTCCTGATTCAGAGGAGAAACTGTACTGCCCAATGCAAACTTGATCTGTTCAGCATCCTTCAGAAATCGCCCTGTGCTTAACCAGCCCAGCCGAATTCCAGGTGCCAGGGTTTTTGAATACGATGAATACGTCATAACCAATCCGCTTTCATCAAATTGTTTAAGTGTGGATGGTCTGCTCCCCTGAAAGTTCAGGTCGCCATAGATATCATTCTCGATTACAGCAACATGATATTGATGAGCAATCGCCAATAAAGCAATTTTCTGTTCATCTGAAAGCAAAATACCTGTTGGATTATGAAAATTCGGTGTTAGGACGACTGCTTTAACAGCACTTCCTTGACATGCTTGTCTAAAAAAGTCTATATCAAAACCATCTTTAGCAAGAACAGGAATTTCAATGACGCGCAGTTTGAGCACCCGAATGACCTCTAACGCAGAAAATACGCATGGACTTTCCACAGCAACAATATCTCCGGCTTCACATACAGCAGCCAAAGCGATATACAAAGCCTGTAAGGCACCATCTGTGATCAGCAGTTCATCTGCGTGCAGCAAGGTCTGATAGGAGGCCGCACGCCTGATAATATTGTCCTTCAATTGTACCGAACCGTTAGATGGATAATAGCGTAGTAACCCTGCCCCTTGTTCCCGAATGACCTGCTGCATGGTCCGAAGTAAAAGTTTTTGCGGAACAAGAAGATCCCCCGGGGCAGCAACATTAAATTCCGAAAAACCCCGCCTCACAGGTGACGCTGTTGTCACACCAAGCCCTTTTTCAAAGATAGCATCCCTTACTACCGGCGTACGTCGAAGCCCTCCCGGTTCTGCCAGCATTTCATTCTTCGCACTGACATAGTAGCCAGATTTCGGAACGCTTTCCACCAAACCAATAATCATAAGATATTCATATCCAGACTGAACAGTACTCATGCTTAAACCATAATAATCTTTAACCTCGCGTACTGAAGGCAGCTTTTGCCCAGGTTTATAGATCCCTGATTTTATATTTTTCTCAATTGCTTGTGTAAATATTTCAAATTTATAGCTCTTCATCTGTATTGATCACTTTTACCTATACTGTACCTGTATCGCAAATCTAATCAAACTAAATTTGTCTAAAAAAGAAATGACAGGTAATTATCAAATCAACAGCCCCAGCGAATTACGTGCTCTTCCACAGGAAGTATTACCCGAGTTAAGTCAGGAACTAAGAAACTTCCTCATTGACCATATTGCTACACATGGCGGTCATTTTAGTTCAAGCCTTGGAGTTGTAGAACTTACTATAGCAGTTCATTATGTATTTAACACCCCTAAGGATAAATTGATCTGGGACGTTGGTCATCAGGCTTATGTCCATAAATTACTCACGGGGAGAGCGGCTCGCTTCCATTCGAACAGACTTCTAGGCGGTATAAGCGGATTTCCTGTTATGGAAGAAAATAACTTTGACGCCTTTGGTACAGGTCATTCTTCCACATCCCTATCAGCAATTCTGGGTATGGCCTGCGCAGCCAGGTATAAGGGTGATAACAGCCGTCAACACATCGCTGTTATCGGTGACGGCGCCATGACTGCCGGCCTGGCATTCGAAGCTTTAAATAATATAGGTTTCGAACAGCCTAACCTATTGATTATATTAAATGACAACGATATGTCTATTGATGCCGGTACGGGAGCCCTACAAAACTATCTGACCGACCTGACCTCGGGGCAAGCCTATAATCAGTTCAAATCACAGATCAAAAAGCTGCTGTCACCCCATAAAGATCGGACACAATGGTCAATTGCTGCGATTAGAAAAATAGAGAAATTGATAAAAACAGGGCTATTTGCATCGAGCAATATTTTCGAGGCATTGGGAATACGTTATTTTGGACCAGTGGATGGTCATAACCTCGACAAGCTTATCAAAATATTTGAGCAGTTGAAGCATGTCCCCGGGCCCAAAATAGTGCATTGTGTAACACAAAAAGGAAAAGGTTTTACACCAGCCATGTTAAACAAGGCGGAATGGCATGCCACAGGGAAATTCGACAAACTGACAGGTATACGGTTAGAAAACCAGCTACCGCAACTCTACAAGGAGACTTTTCAGCAAGTGCTCGGCGAAACGCTGATACAGCTCGCCCAACATAATAGCCGTATTATCGCTATAAGCCCAGCTATGCTTTCCGGCAGCAGGCTGACGGCAATGAAACAGCTGATGCCTAACCGCGTTTTTGATGTTGGTATCTGCGAGCAGCATGCCATTACTTTTTCCGCAGGCCTTGCTGCTGATGGGCTACTTCCTTTCTGTGTGATTTATTCGACATTCTTACAACGCGCCTATGATCAACTAATCCACGACGTCGCTTTACAGAAATTACAGGTCGTGTTCTGTATCGACAGGGCCGGCGTTGTCGGTCCCGATGGCCCCACCCATCAGGGGGCATTCGACATTGCTTTTCTTCGCTGTATACCCAACATCGCATGCGCTTCGCCCATGACGCTCACAGACTTTAAAAATTTGTTGTTCACGGCTCAGGATATCACTCTTGACGGACCGCTTGCAATCCGATACCCAAAAGGCCCAGGTAGTCGAGAGAAGCAATCAGACAAATTTACAAGACTTGAAATTGGAAAAGGAAGAAGGCTTTGTTCAGGGCAAGACATTGCCATACTCTCTCTTGGGCCCGTTGGTCAATATGCACAGGACGCCTGCAACGAACTGCTCCGGGAAGGCATGCAGGTTGGGCACTATGATCTACGGTTCTTTAAACCGCTCGACGAAGCGTTATTACATGAAGTATTCCAATCATATTCCTATATCATCACTGTTGAAGATGGATGTATAGCTGGTGGAGTAGGAACTGCAGTGCTGGAATTTATGGCCGAACATGGCTACTCAGCGACCTTGAAGCGACTTGGCTTGCCCGATACTTTTGCAGTACAGGGTACACAGCAACAGCTTCACCAACTTTATCACTACGACAAGCAGGCTATTATCGCCACGGTGAGACAGCTATACACGGGTCCGCTCGAATCGGCAGGCTCAGGGTGTAGCCTTAAGCCGAACGAGTCTTCCCCAAACAGTTAACTTAGTCACAATAGTAGTGCTTAAACAATATAGATTAAACTATCATTTGGTCTGATCATAGGATGTAAACAGCATAGGACCAACCCTGTCAGACATTCAGCTTGCGAAGCTTTCCTAAAAGGTCTTTTTGTCAGGACATGCCTTTCATAGACTTACTTCGTCTTTCAATTGTAAAAAGAATCTATAAGAGCCAAAACTGCTTATATCTTCTAAGACAAACATCCAGAAAGGTACGGTGTTTGTGGCTTACATGAAAGAAACAATGTTGTTTCTTTCATGTAGCAATTCATACCATGAAACACTTATTCGTCCTCCTTGCTATAGCGACTGGCTTATTTCTGATCAGCAAGGTTTGCTTTTCACAAAAAGGGAAAGATTCAAAACCGTCAATACAAAATACTATGAATACTATAAATCAAAAAGATCATGTTGTCTATTTTGCCGGAGGATGCTTCTGGGGAACTGAGCACTTCTTTAAACAAGTCCGCGGGGTCACCGCAACCGAAGTTGGCTATGCCAATGGAAACCTTCAGCACCCTTCATACGCACAAGTTTCGACAGGAACGTCAGGTTTTGCCGAAACCGTAAAGGTAAACTTCGACCCAGAGCTTGTCGATCTAAAGCTGCTCATAGATCTTTTCTTCAAAACAATTGATCCAACTTCGTTGAATAAACAAGGCAACGATATCGGCACGCAATATCGTACAGGCATCTATTATACCAATGCAGATGATGCCGCCGTTATCAAAGAACAAATAGCTTCTTTAGCAAGTCAATACAACAGCAAAATAGTGGTAGAAATAGAACCTTTACAAAATTACTATAATGCTGAAGCTTATCATCAAAAATACTTGGACAAAAACCCCGGTGGTTATTGCCATATAAGCCCTGATTTATTTAAGCTTGCGCGAAATGCAAACCCCGAAAAAGAGAAAGCGGATGTTAAAAACACGTATAAAAAAGCAGACAAGGAGACCTTGAAAAAGGAGTTGACCCCATTGCAATACGATGTTACACAAAACAGTGCAACGGAGCGCGCATTTGACAATACTTATAATGATGAATTTAGGGAAGGTATTTATGTCGATATCACAACCGGAGAACCCTTATTTGTTTCCACAGATAAATTTGAATCGGGATGCGGATGGCCAAGTTTTTCCAAACCAATTAGCGATAGCCTGATTCAAGAACACTCCGACAATTCGTACGGGATGCGCAGAACGGAAGTGCGCAGCAAAACTGGTGATGCACACCTCGGCCACGTTTTTAACGATGGACCGGCAGATAAAGGTGGTCTACGCTATTGTATAAACAGTGCTTCACTTCGATTTATTCCAAAAGACAAGATGAAAGCACAGGGCTACGAAAAGTACCTGCCGTTATTGGTGAAAAAATAGTCTGCAGCGCCTCCAACGAGGCGCTTGCTCTGAACATTTCAGAATCTTTCAGGCTACCCTTATAATAACCTATTATTCAATGCAAAAACCAATGCTTCATTCATGTTGCTTACCCCTAGCTTTTCAAATAATTTTCGTCGATGAAATTTCACCGTATCAATGGAAACGAAAATTTTCTCCGAAGTTTCATGAATGGTCAGACCGCGATGATAAAAACGTAAAATCTCTATTTCACGTTCGGTAAGATTAATCTTTTTTTGGGAGTTCCATTTCCCAGTCAACAGATCCAATTCCCATACTAGATTGGAGTGCAGCTTTTCGATAGTCACGTTACCTGAAGATACGTTAGTGGATAAAGACACGATACAAATTGCTTTCCATATTTTCCCCTCTTCTGTCAAAAAAACAGGTGTCAGTTTATGATTAATTAAAATAAACTTGTTGTGTGCATTTTGTATCTGAAAATCATACGATATAACATAAAGCTTCCGTTCCTCGATGGGTATTTTTTCATAAAAGCTGAACCCCGCTTCATTAATCGTAATGAGCATCTGGAAATCATCGGATGGAACATGTTTTTGATAAAAGCCATAGCCCATTTCCAGTACCTCTTTGGCTGTTAAACCAGCGAGAAACAGCGGGTTGTCTGAAACAAACTCAAAACTTTTAGCCTGGTAATCGATTAGATAAATACTCTGATAGGTAATCCGTGAGAAAGCTTTGACGAGCTCAATATAGCCATGGGTCTGCAGGATGTCCCTTTCTGAAAGACGATCAACAGTATTTTTTTGTGAAAATAGCGCGTTAAAATCCATAACGAAATTCTAAATGTCGAAGTTAAATAAAACTACACTCAAGTGTAGCTTTTATTTGGACAAACTGTAATACTTTTGGACAAAACAGCTAAAAAAATATAGCTAACTGAACGAAAAGCCGGAAAAAACATAAAACTATTTCTTACACAAATGCTTATTAACACTATTCAGATTCGAAATATTGGAATCGCCTTGGGGATCTTATTTTTTGGAAACAGCAATGCACAGCAGAAAATTGAGGTTCTAAATTTTGGGACATTTCACATGAGCTATACGCCTGATGCACATAAAGTAGAATTTGACGAAAAAGATCAAAAAAACAGAAAAGAAACATATCAAGTAGCCAAACTGTTGGCAGACTTTAAACCAACTATCATCTGCGTGGAAATCATTCCTGAAAAAAACGAAGAATTGAACGGCGACTACAGCTCTTTTATTAAAGATAAAGGACATAAAGCTAAGTTCGGTGGTGAAATAGCCATAATTGCATATGAAGTAGGCAAACTTGCAGGGGTAAAAAAAATTTATGGAATTGATGAACAGCAAACTGCTGCTTATAATTACAACATTGCAAATGAGTTGGAGAATCAGGTAGACAGTGTAACCTATAAAAGCTACATGGGAAAAATTATGCAGGAATTCGCCCATATTGATAAACTCTCCATTTTAGAAAAATTAAAGGTATTTAATCAGAAAGAGACCTTGCAAAAGTTTATCAATGTAAACGCTGATATCTTAACCTACAGCAGTACAAAAGGTAATTTTGAAGGAGCAGACGAAGCCAGTAAATTCTATCGAAGAAATCTACGGATATTCTCCAATTTAAATCAGATCCCGGTCACTGGGCAGGATCGAATTTTGCTAATCACGGGCGCGACTCACGCAGCTTTCCTTGGTGAACTTTTGCAACGGAGCCCCAAATACAAACTCGTAGAAGTTGCCGAATACCTTCAATAAAACCATCGGTAAGAAAAGACTCTTTTGGTCGACTTTCGAATGAAACAGATTAACAAACCTTAATTACTTAAATAAACACTTCAAAATGATAACTTGTAAAAACTGTGGCACAGGCATTACGTCAAAATTCTGTCCCGATTGTGGCCAACCTGCAATGCTAAAAAGAATAGACGCTCATTATATCACCCACGAAATACAACATGTGCTTCACTTTGAACGCGGCATCCTCTATACCATTCGAGAATTGGTGACAGCTCCGGGGAAGAATGTGCAAAACTACATTTCTGAAAATCGCAGCCGGCTGGTCAAACCTATTATTTTCGTTATTGTCACATCTTTAGTGTATTCTATTATTGCCCACTTTTTCCATACTGAAGAGCGCTATATGCAATCAATCGACAGCCATGGTATTGAAAGTAAACTCGTAATCACAAGCAACATCTTTCGATGGCTACGAGATCATTATGGTTATGCTAACATTATTATGGGGTTCTTTATCGCCCTTTGGACTAAATTATTCTTTAAAAAATACGGTTATAATCTTTTTGAAATCATCATCTTATTATGTTTTATTATGGGGATGACAATGTTAATTTATGCACTTTTTGCAATAATTGACGGTATCACGCACCAAAGTTTAATCCTATATGCAACTTTAGTAACTTTTATATATTACTCCTGGGCCATGGGACAGTTTTTTGATAAAGCTAAAAAGATCAACTATTTCAAAGCATTTGCCGCTTCAATAATAGGCTTTTTCTCCTATTTGGTCGTCATACTTTTCATTGGTATTACATTGGATATACTTATAAAATAGCAATTTTGTGACTGATGCAGACATGTATCTAAGAAGCCACCATCATCAATTGATGCGATAAATGGGATAAAGAAGATGTGACTCTTCATAATAAGGTGAATGTTTGTATATCCAATCCAGCTGCGCGCTACTGCTTGCGGCTAGTTTAGGGTTGTTCATCTTTTCGCGTTCAAAGGCAGATCTTAAATCTTTATTCTCCTTTAGAAGCTTGGCTGCTGTATCTTCAAAAACATAAGCTGAATAGTATTCTTTTTGTCCTAAGATCGCATCAAAGAAATTCCAATTAAAATAAGAGTCTATTGCTTCAGGTTCCAAGGTTTCCAGCAGAAACTTCACACCGTCCTGGTTCAAAGGGACCAAAAAATCACCGGCATTGAAGTTTACCTTGTTGGACTCCCGAAGGAGACTGGTGTCAAAATGTAAATAATGCCCCTCATATGGACTTGAAGTTGTCTTGAAATCCTTAATCCTATACTGTTCCACCGCAATAACAGAATCTTGTTTAAGCGGAATCATCTTGATTTGATTGAGTGTCAACAATTCAATAACTTTCCATTCAGACTGCGGAATGACATAATACGATGGAATCGTCACTTCTTTTGTCGGAACATATGTATTATATAACTTAACTTGTTTTGAAAACTTAGCGTTTCTATCATACCACAACCTATCTTTCGAAGAAACGTCACTTGGTTTATATTTTGCCTCGAAGCCCTTAAATTCCAGCGATTCATATTTTGAGGAATCAAGCTTCCATGCTATGGCATATTTATCCCCTATTTGATATTGCTTTAGGTTTTCAGCTCTTTTTTGTTTAATCACCTTATAATTCTGTTCGATAAAATCCAGGTTACAACGCATATAGTCATAAGTCGCTTTGACACGTTCTTGATAAGGTTTCAACATATGTGTTTCCACAACAGTTCCGATTACATTAAATAGACTGGTGTAGCCTGTTGCGTATCTTGGCGAATCCATAAAGGTTGGAAAACCACCATCGGGCACATCGTTGTGGATGTTAACATAGGGAACAGACATAAATCCTTTCTTTTGGAGATCCTTGAGTAAGTTTTTTTGCATGTGGCTGTTAAAATAATTTCCCAAAAGGTTTCCAAGACGTTCTTTGTTTGTTGAGATATAGGAGAAGGTGTACTGATAATCGGCCCCATTGCTGACATGATTATCTATAAAAACATCTGGTTTGACCCATTGGAAAATCCGCTGAAAACTCCGCGAGTTTTTAGTATCCGTCTTGATAAAATCCCTATTTAAGTCATAGTGTCTTGCATTTCCACGAAAGCCATACTCTTCAGGGCCATTTTGATTAGCTCTGGAAAAGCTCCCACGATTTAACATCCCACTCACATTGTAACTCGCCAGCGCAACAACAATAACATTTTGAGGTGCCTTTATCTTTCCTGTCGCCAAATCGCGCATGAGCATCATAGTCGCATCAATACCGTCTGGCTCTCCAGGATGAATACCATTGTTGACCAATAAAACGCACCTCTCTTCCCTAGCCACTTCCAGAGTCTTTCCAAACGGATTAAATACAACAACATCTATTGGTTTATTGTTATCGTCTTCTCCCCGTGTTTCATAGTGAATTGTTGTATATTTCTGCGCCAATTCCTGATAATATGCCCGCATTTCTTCAAAAGTTGCCGATTGATTGCCATTACCCCGTTCATAAGGTGTAAGTATTTGGGCATAACTTCTGCCAAAAAGCATGAAAGAAAATAATATCAGGAACTGTTTCATAAGATCAATTTAGGCTCCAATTTACGATAAACTTGTTAAAATGCGTAAGCAATCTCGCCCTTCTATTAAGAACGGCTTCCCGATAAAAACAAAATCCCTAAGAAATGTAGGGATTTTGTTTTTACTCTTTATCGCTATCTTATTTGCTGACCTCGTTTAATAATTCAATATCTTCCGTATCTAATTTAAGAGCCGGAGCCGCACATAACGTATCCAATTGACGCTCACTTGTAGCACTCACAATGGGAGCGGTAATTAGCGGTTTAGCCAACAACCATGCTAATGCTACAGTCGCCTGTTTTGTTCCATGTTTCTCGGAGATAACATCGAGCGCTTCCAGGACAGCTTTACCTTTAGCATCAAAATATTTTTTGATCCCACCGCCTCTAGCCGTTTTATCAAAGTCAGCTTCAGTACGGTATTTACCGGTCAAGAAACCTGCTGCAAGCGACCAATATGGAAATACACTCAAGCCGTACTTCTCGACCAATCCCGCATAATCTGTTTCAAAACCTGTACGCTCTACCAAATTATAATGCGGTTGCAAAGCAACATATTTAGGAAGACCATTTTTCTCCGCAACATCAAAGCTTTCCGTTAACCGCGCCGGCGATAGATTAGAAGCGGCAATATAACGTACCTTGCCCGCTTCTATTAAGTCAGCATAAGCCGACAATGTCTCCTCCACAGGTGTTACGTTATCGTCAAAGTGAGTATAGTATAAATCAATATGATCTACTCCCAATCGTCGCAATGATTCATCAGCAGATTTCAAAATATGTTTCCTTGAGATATCATATCCGTGCTCCTTAGTCTCGGATCCAACTTTTGTTGCGATTACTATATTTTGACGGTTACCACGGCTTTTTAACCATTTCCCAATAATTTCTTCGGACTGCCCGCCGGTTCCATTCACCCACCACGAATAGGTATCTGCCGTATCGATAAAATTAAATCCTGCTCCTACAAATTTATCTAGCATTTCAAACGATTTTTGCTCATCTAATGTCCAGCCAAAAACATTCCCGCCAAAATTAATTGGAGCTATCTGCAAATCTGTGTGTTGTATTTCTACCTTTTTCATTGAAATTATCTGTTTATTGTTCCTTTAAATAAAAAATCGCTATGCAAGTACAGCTATAAAGCTAAAGTTACGGTATTCATCTTGAGCCACGCCAGCATTCTTCACATCTAATTGTCAAAAAGAGTAAAGTACTTTACTGCAATTTAGTACGCAGTTACTATTTATTATACTAAATTGCAACAGGCTTTTGGCCGGATGATTGTGCTCATAGCCTAAAATGTCATCTTAGTGCTCATGGCCGACATCAATATGACGGGTCCTGAACATGTCCGATAAAGCCTTCAATAGATTGAACAGATTAAATTGACAAAACCCAATCTTCCATGATCCCAATAGTATATAGACCAGCAATGGAAAGTGATTTGACTTTTCTTTTAGATCTACGATTAAAAACCATGACCCCACATTTAATAGCCGCCGCTTTACCCACTGCTATGGATTTACATCTACAAAGAATTAAATACAAATTCGAACATGCTGCTATCATTGAATATGACCATATCCCTATCGGGCTTTTGAAAATCGAGAAAGGACGGGATCATATCGAGTTGATTCAAATACAGATCGATCCCAGATATCAAGGGAAAGGGCTGGGAAAAAAGATATTAAAAGATCTTATAAATGAGGCAATTTACGAGAGGAAGTCGATTTCATTACATGTGTTAAAAACCAATAAAGCGCAAAAGCTCTACTTCAGTCTGGGTTTCGAAATTATCGGAGAAGACGAGCATTCATATCATATGAAGTACTCAGACAAGGATAAGATTTAAAAAAACAGGCCGGCTCTTTAACCGACCTGTTTTTTTCATTACTTTTCAATAGACGACATATCGATTACAAAACGATATTTCACATCACTATCCAATACTCTTTGATACGCTTCATTTACATAGTCGATATCAATCATTTCTGTTTCAGGTAGAATGTTATGTTCAGCACAAAAATCAAGCATATCCTGAGTTTCCTGTATTCCCCCAATGCTGGAAGCCGTTAGGATCTTATTTCCCCCCATGATTGAGCGTCCATTAATTTCCATGGGCGCAGCCGGAATCCCCACGCAAATATAAACTCCTTTTGTTTTCAATAATGCAAGATAGAGGTTATAGTCATGTGGTGCCGATACGGTATCAATAATAAAATCAAAATACGATGAGAATTCTTTTATTTCATCGGCCTCATGCGTATTTAAGAACTTGTGTGCTCCAAGTAGAGCGGCATCGTCCTTTTTGCGTGGTGAATGGCTTATCATTGTGACTTCTGCCCCCATTGCCACTGCAATTTTAACAGCCATATGTCCCAATCCGCCTAAGCCTAACACACCAACTTTATGCCCTTTGCTAATATTCCATCTTTTTAATGGCGAATAGGTGGTGATTCCAGCACAGAGTAACGGTGCCACCTTTTTAATATCCAAAGATTCCGGCACATGCAGCACAAAATCTGCATCCGCAACAATATTATTGCTATAACCACCAAAAGTAAAGCTGTGATCATGCATCACATCTTTGCTGTTGTACGTCCAGACGGTCTTTTTTTCTGAACAGAACTGTTGTTGGTCTGACTTACAGTTATCGCATTCGCCACAGGAAGCAACCATACAACCGACACCTGCCAGGTCACCTTTTTTGAACTTAGTCACTCCAGGACCAACTGCACTTATCCGACCAACAATTTCGTGCCCGGGAACAATTGGGTATTGTGTTCCACCCCACTCATCATATACTTGATGAATATCGGAGTGACAGATCCCGCTGTACAAGATATCTATTAAAACATCGTTTGCACCAAGCTCCCTCCTTTCAAACTCCCAATATTCAAGTGGAGAACTACTGTCTTTCGCCGCATAACCTTTCGACTTAATCATATTATCTTTTTTTATAGACCACAATTTGGATACGAAGATATCTTCGATCCCCTATTTACGTTGTACTAAGTTAGCGGGTATCGATGACGAATAAAGAAAGGCAAGCACAATATTGACACTGCGCAAACAAAAAAACAAGTTTAAACATAGAAGTATCCGCACAAGACCATGTATATTTGAGTTCACATAAATCACTTCAATGAAAAGAACCAGTCTAACGCTAGCAATTATTTGCTTAACATCAATGGCCTTCGCCCAAAAGATAAGCTACAAAGTGAACACGCAAAATTCGACGATCAAATGGAATGCTAAAAAAGTTGTCGGGGGACATGTGGGAACAATCAATATACAAGAAGGCACGGTACAGACAGAAAAAGGGAAAATTACCGGCGGAGGTTTTACCATAGATATGAATTCCATGGCTTGTACTGACGCACCTAAATTGACCGGGCACCTAAAAAATGAAGATTTCTTCAATGTGCCTATCTACCCTAGCAGCAAATTTGTCATCAGTAAAGTTGATAATAGCAAAGGCACTCCAATCATAACCGGTAATCTGACGATTAAGAATAAAACAAAATCGATCTCCTTTCCAGCAAAAGTCACCACAACTGCAGATGGGCTTTCTGCTGAAGCTATAGGAGTTAAGGTAAATCGGCTGGACTTTGATATACAGTATCGTTCAGCAAGCTTTTTCTCCGACCTAGGCAATCGCGCCATCGATGATGAATTCACCTTAGATATCGTGCTTAAGGCTGTAAAGTAAAAACTTCGTAGGAGCCCTCTGTTAATACAGGCGGCTCTTCCTTCATTGAATAATCGCACCGAGAATCGACATAATTTACTCGAGCTGCTTTTACACACAGACTACTTAAGGCTGTGATGTCACCTCATACCGGCACGGAAAATCCAACAGTGCGGCACTTATTCTTCCTCAGAAATAGCGCATTAGCGATGTGCTACAACATTAAACAAAGACTCTGTTAAATTAGATTTGATTCAAATTGCACTTAGCAAGCGATAAGATTGATGAAAGTAAAGTTTTAAAATTATCTTTAAACTCGCTAAAGTAAGGTTAGACAAATTATATATGGAGAAAATAAAAACTTTTCAACAGCACGAGCTTAATAGAATTAGAAAAAATTGGAGTGAAAGTGACCTCGCATTTGAAAAGTTGGGAAGATCTTCTAATATATCCGATTATTCGGATCGGGAGATCAATGAAATGCTACTCGGTGTATATAAAGACAGTAAACACCTTATGGTCGATGAAGGCTACTTTATTGATCTCTCGAAAGCGCATAAAGCCAGTTGTATTTTGGTTGATGTATCCTATTCAAGACGTATCAAACCTGCTCCAAACAGCATACTTAATCTTCAGGATATCCGTAATTTTTACATTGAAGATTATTTTATAGAGACAAAAGAAGCATTCTCCAACAAAAATAAACATAAGATAACGGGTTATCTCAAAAAGATCGGCGGTATCAGTTTGGGTAAAGGGCAATACAATTATCTGTATTCTATTCCGAACGATTTCAAAACGTTTTTCGGTGATACACCGGCCGATCTGTTCTATCCTATACAACGTTATATCAACGGGTTATTTTTTGACGACGATTATCGAATTTCAGATTTTGAAGTCATCAGTAAGATTGTTATCAGTAAGACATAATTCCGATTGCCGGAGCAACCGCTCTTAGTTTCTTAATTGATAATCTCGCCATCATTCTGATCTAGTTTATCACGAAATTTTTCAAGTTCCTGAACACCTGGTTTTGCCCATTCAGCAACCTCACCTATAATTTTTAATGGAAATTCAGATCTATAGGAACGTGTCGGATTTCCGGGAAACTTTTGGTCCGTCAGGTTAGGGTCATGCTCATAATCACCCGTAGGTTCAACAATAAATACCCGCTCGCTGCGCTCACCTTTTGCCAGGGCCGCTGCAAGTCCGGCCCCATTCATCATACCAGTAAAATAAATATGATTCATTTTGAAGTCGGCTTGATAGTTAGAATTGAAGCCTGGAACCAATAAGTCGCCGATTTGTGCATCTGCTTTTGTACCGTGATAAAAAGGTCCCTTATCGAAGGGAATGTTCTTATAAGAAGAGGCCAACCTAGCATATTCACTTGCCATTGCTTCTTCTCCTAAACTTGTGTAACAGGCGCAAATCTTCAAATACATTCCGGGCAACGCACTGGTAGCCCGATCATCACCGATTAACAATGCGTGATCTAAGGCTATGTGCAGCCATTTCAAACGATCCGACACCGTTTTCTGCTGCCGGGATACAAAATAGGCTGCAATAAACTTCTCATGGTCATCGCTTGCCTCCCGATAACCCTCTACAAAAAAGGACAGCGCTTCATCGTGTCTACCGTTTTCTTCCAATTGTATGCCTTTTAGGCAAAGTTTGACAACCCCGTTAAATGGTGAAAATTCCATCGTATAAATTATTATCTATTCAACCGAATATTATCCTCGCTGTAGTTATAAGTGAACACACTTAGTAACATCAGGACTTAAGCAAGGCTCTGTATGTAAAAAGCCAGTTATTAAGAATAACCGGCTCTTCAACAAAATTGTTCTCTTATTTTCAATATTTCTCGCTGGAATCCTGAAAACAGTTGGCCTCCAGAGAGCAGCTAAATTATCCGATAGTTGGTCTCCTTAGAATGCAATATTACCTTTGTGTATCAAGGAAGTCACCGGTGAAATACGAGAAACTGCTTCAGCGGAACAACTTGCATCAACAAAAACCATGCTTGCTTCATCACCCACTTTCGGCCATTGTTGATTTCCATTATTGTCCAAAGGCAATTTGTAACGTGTCGCGAAAGCGAGTGTTCTAGATAAGCCGAATTCTGTTCCATAACCATAAAGCTCAGCAATAAGATTCGCTTTCTGCAGCATGTTTCCCGAGCCAAACGTATTCCAGTGATCCTGAATATTGTCATTTCCAATCAAAACCTCCACCCCATATTTCCGAAGTGTCGGAATAGGCATAATCATATTGCCAAAGGGCACAGAGGACACGATTCCTACACCCGCCTCTGCGAGACGTGCCGCAATTTTTTCGGCTTCTACATTTGTGAGGCGACTAAGTGCAAAAGCATGGCTAACAAAAGCTTTCCCTTTTAATTGGGGGTTTTCCAATGTACGGTCGATCAAAAACTCGATTGTCTTCATACCACTTTCTCCCATTTCATGGAGGTGTATGTCAATTCCCTTATTGTTATCAAGCGCCAACTGTGTAATCTGCTCCATACTTTTTTCGATACTTCCGTCCAAAGAGTACGGATCTACTCCACCTATGAAACTAACAGCATCCAGTTTTGCAACATCCTTCAAAATGGGTAAAGTATCCGTATAATAGAGGCCATGCTGTGGAAAAGCAACCAGCTCCGCTTCTACCGTGTCTTTTTTCGATGCAAGTGCCTTTTCCAAATTTGTTAACGATTTTAGTCCAGATGTTGGATCAACATTGAAGTGTGAACGAATAAAATCAGTTCCATATGCCTGCAGAAAATTCAGCATTTTGCCCGTTCTTTCGACGGAGGTGCTTAACCATTCTGGGATCATCTTCTGCTCATACGCGATCATATCTTTTACGGTATGCCGTGTTGGCGATACAGCTTCCCATGGCAGACCAAACAACATTTTATCCAAATGGGCATGCATATCCTTAAAAGCCGGCAACATCAAATGTCCTTTTGCATCGATCGCATTAGCATTTGCAGTATTTGGTTTGATTCCTTTGATCTTACTCTCTTCAACTTCTACACAGAATAAAGCCGTATTTGTGCTTATAACTTCCTTTCCATCAAACTCGAATCCTGTCTCAAGCCGTACGTTTTCTAAAATATATGTTTTAGCTTTCATATTTATTTTGATAATATTCTTTTTCTTATTCTCTAAAATTTACTGGACAATAGAAACGGTATTATTTTTCCACTTTTGTTATTCAGTATCACCAGAACAAAGGTCGCAATGATTCTCCCAGATCTTTTGCAGAATACATCTCGATACTTGAACAATTTATCACAGCGCCGACTTTTGCTCAACAGTATGCATAAGGTGAAACTACAACGAATGTGCTTTCAGCCAGCATGAGACCAATGAGAAAGACACTTAAAATACACTGTAGTAATAAATTGTCCAACAGATGGAATGAAAACCACATTGTAAAAACAGCCTTAGCTACTATTTTTGTATTAGACATCCAAGCTTCTTCGGCTTTATTGAAAAAATTACAGCACAATAAAATGATGAAAACAACTTTAATACTCTTGATAATGATGAGCATAACAAATTCGTGCCGATCGGCATTAACCGAAAACTCATATACTGAAAATCCGTCCAAGGAAGAGATTATTAAATTGGTCACCAAAAATGACTTACAGGGAGTGAAAAAAGCGCTAGAAAATAATGCCAACGTGAATAGTGAAGATACGAATAAACGTTCTATTCTACTTATCGCGACAAACAACGGAAATATTGAAATGGCTAAATTATTGGTAGAGTATGGTGCCGATGTCAACCTTCAGGCCGACAATATGGATAGCCCATTTTTATACGCAGGAGCAAGTGGGCAAGTTGAACTCGTCAAACTTTTCTTAGATCACGGCGCTCGCTTTGATTTATTTAATCGATATAATGGCACAGCTTTAATCCCGGCTTGTGAACGTGGATATGTAGAAACGGTAAGATTATTGGCCAATACCAAAAATTTCCCTTTGGACCATGTCAATCGTTTAGGATGGACTGCTTTGATGGAAGCAATTCTACTCGGTGACGGAAGCAAAAAATATCAGGAAATTATTCAGATTCTAAAAGATGCTGGGGCAAAATTGGATATTCCGGACTTCAATGGCACAAGCCCTTTGCAACACGCAAAACAAAGAGACTTCAATGAAATTGTTAAGATACTAACATCAGAAATATAAAGGTTCATCTTCCATTAAATACTCAAATTTGAATAAAATTTCAAGCAGTATTTCACTATGCTATCTGATTTTTCATTCTCAATGGCTAGTTTTGCAATATGCAGCATAATATAATAGACAAAGTTGCTTTAATTAGCATTAAAGATAGGAAAATCCTGAGCGCACGTTCCAAGACTAAAACAAAATTTTACTTTCCTGGTGGTAAACGAGAGAATAATGAATCCGATATTACCTGTTTAAAAAGAGAAATACTGGAGGAGCTTTCTGTGCACATCGTCGAAGAATCAATGCGCCTTTTGGGCACCTTTGAAGCAATCGCCGATGGACGAAATCAAGGTACGCTCGTAAGAATGATCTGCTACTTTTCTGATTTCGAAGGAGTATTGCATCCAGCGAATGAAATCGAGACATTTGAATGGTTAACCTATAAGGACAAACATAGGACTTCTGCCGTAGATCAGATTATCTTTCACCGATTAAAGGAAATGAACCTTATCGATTGATAGAACAGATGAGCGTTGTTTCTCATACCAAAATATCAGACAACGCTTTTCCGTAATGTAATAACCGTAATTTCAGGCCAAACACCTATCCGACCTTTTAGGCCGTGAAAACCAAAACCACGGTTGACATAAAGATATTTTCCTTGTTTTTGATAGAGTCCAGCCCACTGTTTATAAAAATATTGAATTGGACTCCATTTTAACCCAAATAATTCTATCCCAAACTGCATACCATGCGTATGTCCCGCCAGCGTCAGATGGACATGTTGGTTATAGTCCAAAGTAACATGATCCCAATGTGAAGGATCATGAGACATCAAAATTTTGAAGGTATCCGCGTCCAATCCAAGGGTTGCTTTAGCGAGATCACCATATTGATGGAACCCTCCTTTTCCCCAATTTTCAACACCAATTAACGAAATATGCTCACCTTGCTTTTCTATCGCTATCGATTCATTTAGCAGCAATTTAAATCCCATTTCATGATGAATTTCCTTAAGCCTATTCAAATTTAAGGCTTTTGATTCAACACTTTCCCATTGCACATAATCTCCATAATCGTGATTTCCAAGGACTGAAAACTTGCCCGAAGGAGCTTCTAATCGATTGAAGTCCGAAACCCAGGGTTCCATTTCGGAAGCCTTATTATTGACTAGATCACCCGTAAACAATACCAGATCACTGTTTTGTGCATTGGCTAATTCGATACCTTTACGTACCCTTTTGATATCAGATAAACTACCAGAGTGAATATCCGATAGCTGCGTAATTTTAAAACCGTCAAACGCCATAGGTAGATCAGGAAAACTCAATACTTCCTCCCGCACTTTATAGAAATAACGACCTTTCGTTAAACCGAAAAAAATAACCAATAATATGGCCCCCGCCAAAAACAATACAATCTCACTCAAAAATATACTACGTGGAGGAAAATAACGAAAAATACGCATCAGATCTTCAACAAATAAAAAGGGAACAGCAAGCAATTTTGGTATGAAAACAATTAAAAATGCCGTGATCAAACTTGTTGCTGTCTCCTGGACATCATACCCCGCTCTCCGTAAAAAAATTAAACTAAAAACACCAAAAAACAATAGGATATCAATGCCCCAATACATGTTGTGCCAAATTGAACCATGAATAACCGTGCTGAACGCCTGAAAAAAATAGATATCACCCAAAACAAATAAGAATAATATCAGTAAAAGTCTCTTTGCCATATTAACTAAAATATTGATTTTAAATTGCTAATGATATGCCAAAAGAGATTTTTCAACTGTTAAAGCCCCTATCATCGTAAATAGTGATGTACATGTGACAATTGAAACTTTTTGCACTCCAATCAATCAGAAAACCTCGCATAGTTTCCTCCAAAACATGTCAAGATGTCTGATTATCCCATAAATGATCCAACCGAAATGCTGCTTATTACTCCAAAATTCCAGTCTTTTGCATGCATGCTCTCATTTTTTGATAAGTCCGCTCAATGTCTTGATCTAGACCAATGGAAAATCTGATCAATCCATCGGAAATGCCCATCTTTAAACGATCTTCTTCAGGAATTTCTGACGACGTAGAACTACCTGAACAGGAGAATAGCGTCTTATAGAATCCTAGGCTGACGGCTAAATACCCTAAATTTTCAGCCTGCATCAGTTCCATTAATTCATTGGCTTTTTCGGTTGTTTCCACATCAACTGTCATTAAGCCCCCAAAACCATAGCTCTCATGCATCATGTTTTTCATTAATTCATGATCTCGATGCGACTGCAAGCCCGGATAAGATACCTTTAGTCCATCTTTCTCAAACCGCTCGGCAAGATACATCGCATTATAGCTATGCTGTTTCATCCGTATATGAAGTGTTCTTAAATTTTTCAATATACTCGCCGAACGTAAACTGTCCATCGTTGGCCCCAATAACATACAGGCCCCTGTGTTCACATTTTTTGTTTCATTAATAAACTCCTGACTTCCACAATAAACCCCACCGACAGTGTCACTGCTGCCATTGATAAATTTCGTTAAACTATGAATGACAATGTCTGCTCCCAAAAGTGTTGGCGAGATGGACAATGGAGAAAACGTATTGTCGACAATCAGTTTTAGCTTGTATTTTTTACAGATGGCCGAAAGTTTTCTTAAATCTGCCACATGCAATAAAGGGTTGCTCACACTTTCACAATACAGCACTTTTGTATTAGGTCTTATCGATCTTTCGAGTTCTTCGGCATCATTAATATCCAAAAATGTCGTCTCAATCTGGAAAGGCGGGAGAAAATTCTTAAGAAAGGCATAAGTTCCACCGTAGATTGTCCTACTGGAAATGATATGGTCACCACTTTTACATAGTTGTAAAAGAACTGTTGTAATCGCTCCCATCCCAGAAGATGTTACATTGGCCGCAGCGGTATCCTCCATTTTAGCTAAGGCTTGTGCCAAATACAAATTCATCGGCGACGAATGCCTTGAATAGAGATAACAGCCTTCCGCATTCCCTTCAAATGTGTCGAACATCTTTTTAGCGGAAAGAAAAGTATAGGTGGAGCTATCTGAAATAGACGGGTTCACTCCTCCAAACTCACCAAAGTATTGCAAATCTTGAATTTCATTTGCTGCGTTAAAATTTTCCATGTTTTTATCTTTAAAATTGAGATATTTCAAATTATATTACAAGTAATTTTACTTATCTTAGAATATAAATCTATTATACAAACAATAATTAGTTAAAATATCTAACTGATTTAAAACGAGCTAGTAAAAACCAAAAAAAAATCTATGCACTTCGACGAGATTGACCGTAAGCTATTGCGTTTTCTACAGGAAGATGCCAAACAAACGACCAAAGAACTCTCCTACAAACTGAGCTTGTCCGTAACAGCGGTCTATGAAAGAGTCCGTAAACTCGAAAATACTGGAATTATCGCAGGCTATGTCGCCATACTTGATAAAAAGAAAATAGCAAAAGATTTCCTCGTATTATGCCACGTAAAATTAACACAGCACAAAAAGGAGTATATCTTACAATTTGAAAAAGAGGTCATGAACCTTCAGGAGGTAACCGAGTGTTTCCACGTGAGTGGCGACTACGACTATATCCTAAAGATTTGTGTCCAGGATATGGCAGACTATCGCAGTTTTATGTTAACGAAGTTAACGAGCCTACAGCATATCGCAAGCACCCATAGCTCATTTATGATCGCTGAGGTGAAAAATACAATAGCAATAGATCTGTAAGAAAATTTAAACCAAAACACCATTTTTCGATGCAATTGCCTCCGGAAGATCCTCATCTCCCACCATTTGCAACACATCAATTTCTATGGTCCGACAAATCGAAAGCATAGGCACATCAAACATGAGTCCTCCAAAAGGATTTTCGGTATAATCGCCGACCAATTCCATCACAATATAAATCCATCCAATTACCACACAAAAAGGAATACTCGTCCATATCCCCCAGTCGCCCAATTTCGCAAATTCATTTACTAGGCCCAATGGGAGCAGAATGATGAGAATGACATTAAAGACAAATGCTGTACTGGCAAACTGTCTCGGTGAAGGAAATTTTTTGATTCTTTCTGCCTGACCTTGATAGTCGTAAAATTGATTCAGGCAATTCTGCAGTTGCGTTTGGTTAAAATCCGAAATGATTTGATCATTTTTCAATGCATTAACTTCCTTTGCTTGTTTAGAAATCAAATAAGTTGCAAAATTTTTATATGTGCTCTGCAGCTTAAACTCATCTGTAGAAAGGTATTTGCGTAAAAAAATCGATGTTCTACTGTAATCAGGAAAGCCAGCCTTTATCAGCCTGTTCCGTTTAACATTCATTGAACCAAAGTGTTTTTTCAAACTGATGTGCTCCCATTCTGTCGGGATCAACAACTGCTCACGAAAAGTGTATAGCCAAGCGATATGGCGATAGGCAATCCTTTTCCTCCGCTCCTCCAAATCGGTATGATCACCATCCTGGGTATCAAAGGCATATAACATTGCCGTGAAAGAACGACTTGAATTGACAATCCCACCCCAGATTTTCCGGGCTTCCCAAAGTCTATCATAGGCCTGATTATTCTTAAACCCGACATAAAAAGCCTCAGCGGTTCCGATCAAAGCCAATGGTACCCAGGGAATTATCATCCACTGCCAATTAAAAAAATAATAGATGACCGCCACCAGAGAGCACCAAAGCGTCAGCCATATTAAATGTGCACCCGCTAAATTAAATATTTGTCGATGATTAAAATACTTGGTTGTGATCATAAAAATTAAATATCTTCCTTTATTAAAAACGTTATGAAAGTACAATTTAAATTGTAACTGTCCAATACGCTAAATTGTTTTCGGCACGATGATATTTTATCCCGCTCATTTTTATAACAATAAACCTCGTCGCTTTATATGGCTTATCCCTAAATTTACTGGTTCCATCCCTAAAAGGTTCCCTTATATCCAAAAAAATTGAAATAAGCCACCAGCGAAACTAGTTTTGAATAATTATTCAAAATTTATGATCAAATTAATTACTTTCAGTCTTATCACCTTTCTCCTTAACAACTTCCTGTTCGCCCAAACCGCCATTGTTGGTAAAGTCTCGGATCAATATGGCGCGTCAATCCCCTATGCTTCATTATCCTTTCGCGCATTACATGTAAAGAAAGATTCTCTCATTGAAAAAATAACAGATGAACATGGAACTTTTCAGTTAACGCTTACCGAAAAAGAGACTTACCTCGTTTCAATTCGTGTGGAAAATGTACTCAGAACGCAGCAAAAAATTGAAATTAACGACCTTAAAGTCCCGCTAACATTCATTATCCCAAAATCACTACTATCCAACCTCAAATTAGATGAAGTAACAGTAAATAAGCGCAAACCAACAATACAGCGAAAAATTGACCGCCTCATTATGAATGTAGCACAAACCGCCAATGCTTCTGGAAAATCGGCTTTGGAATTATTTAAAATGGCTCCCGGCGTATTCGTTAACAATGGTCAAATCTCCATTAATGGGGTTGTAGGAACACGTATTCTTGTCGATGGCAAAAGTATTAACCTCGCGGGAAATGATCTCAGGAACTACCTTCAAACCTTGCGTTCCAACGATATCCAATCCATTGAAATTATCGCACATCCCTCTGCAGAGTTCGACGCAGAAGGCAGTGGTGGTATCATCAATATAGTGCTAAAAAAGCAAGATAAACAGGGCCTCAATGGTTATATTGGCAATGACTATGCAATTGGGCTTGGAAAATATGTAACGTACACTCCTTATGCAGGTTTGAATTATCGAATGGGTAAAGTTGGTTTAATGGCAAGTTATTCCCATAGCCGTGCAAAGTCATACGAGGAACTAAAACAACGACGAGATTTTCCAAATCAGGGATTATATCAGCAAGAAACGGAAAATACTCAGACCAACAAAAACGACCGTATACGGCTTGGTGCGACCTATGATTTCACTGGAAAACAATTTCTCGGACTATCCTACACCGGTCAATACAGCAGTTTCCTTGGACCATCCACGGCTCATTCGACAATTTTCTACCCCGATGCGGCAAAAAACATCCATTCGCAAGGTAGCTTTCCGTCCGAATCAAAATCCAACTACCAGAATCTGGGTTTAAATTATGTCGTGGAAACAGACAGTTTACATTCGAAATTCAGCATTGTTATCGATTACACACACAATCAACGAAACGGAAATAGTATCAGCAATAGTGCCGATTTCGATGCTAATGGTAACATACGCAGTGATACTTTGTTCAGATTGGATTATCCCAGCGAAGCAAAAATTTTTACTGGCGATGCAAAGTATAATTGGATAACTAAATCTGGAAACAATTTATCAATTGGTGTAAAAGCGACCGCAACGGATATCATGAATACCAATCAATACCAGGTCTTTCATCAGGCCTGGATGCCAATGCCTGCCCTTGATTTCCAGTTCGATTATGAAGAACGAATTTATGCTACCTATGCAAATTATACGGGAAAATGGGCCCAAATAGATTATCAATTGGGATTAAGAGACGAGAAATCCAATATTCAAGGACAACTTTTAAGCGAGCAAAGGGACAAACTCGCACAGGACTATTTCAATTTGTTCCCAAGTATTTTTTTAAAGAAGAATTTAAACTCGCAGGGAAGCAATTATGTATCACTTACCTACAATAGAAGAATTAAACGGCCCTCATATTTTGATTTAAATCCTTATAAATATTATATAGATAATTATTCCGTACAGACGGGAAATCCCTTTCTGAAGCCGCAGTTTACAAATTCGCTCGAAATTAGTGGATTGTGGAAGGAAAAATATTATACTGCTTTGAACTATTCCCATACCAGAAATGCGATCTCACAAATTATACGCAATCAGGCAGAAGAAGAACTATTAACAGTTATTAAAGACAACGTTGGAACTCAAGGAGTATGGACAGCCACCTTGAGCGCTCCCGTTTCGTTACTACCCTGCTGGTCAAGTACGAACACGATTTTATTCACTCATACGCGTTCAACTTCCCCCTATTTTGATTTAAAGAAAGCTTCTTTTTTATTACAGACAGAACAAGAAATTTCCTTTGGCAAAGGATATAGTATAAATCTGAATGCTTTTTACACCCCCCAAATGTTACTTGGAAATATTGTAACTAAAGCCATCTGCTCCGTTGATCTAGGGATCCAGAAAAAACTAATCAAAGATCAATTGGTTGCCAAGGCAAATATTAGCGACATCTTTTTTACCAATAATTATCGCGCGACAAGTTATTTTAACAATACTAAAATCTGGATAATGCACAGGGAGCAATCGCGTGTATGCTCCATTTCTTTACTATATAACTTCAGAACCGGCACTACCTTTAAAGCAAAACGAATGGAATCAAGCAGTGTGGAGGAGAAAGGAAGATTATAAATGTACCACTATTTTTTATCTTTGCGGCTCAATGAGCCGCAAAACTGAACTATCAAAGGATTTATGAAACAATCTCGACTTAATCATTACATCACTAAAGCAGATACATTTTTCAGGAAGCAGGATTTCGATACTTTTTATACAACGAATGTACGTATCCTACTTCATTTTGGAATGTGGTTTACATTTACCCTGCTCCTGTTCAGCAATTACTATTATGTAACTGGAATATCCTCAAACCAGTCACTATTTTTGTCAACGCGTGTTTTATTGTCTTCTCTTGTTGTCTTTTATCTATTTTTCTACTTGGTTATCCCTTACGCGAGGAACTTAAATTTATGGATATTACCTCTCTTAACTGCGCCAGTGTGTATTTTTATTTGGTTATTTATCAATAATTTGTTTTATGTGCTAGCTTACAAATATGGTTTTGATATTTCCAATTTGTATCCATTAATGGGCAAGGAAAAGGACTTCATTCCCAACCTGTGGTCCGTATTCAGCTTTAAAGCAGTGCTATTAAATGCATTGTCAGTTATCTATTCATTGTCACCTTTTTTCTTTACCAAAATATTAATCGACATCAGAAGAATAAATAAAGACCGAATGCGAATCCTAGAGCAGAAGTCAAAATTATTATTGGAAAATATTAGCGTAGAGAAGGCATTCTTAAAAGCACAGCTCAATCCACATTTTTTATTCAACACGCTTAACAACCTCTATCGTTTGACGCTAAAAAAAAACGACACAGCGCCTGAGGTCGTATTAAATTTATCCGAAATTATGGGGTATACACTATACGATTCGGATGCAGAATACGTCTCCTTAGCTAAAGAGCTGGATTTTATAGAGAATTACTTTTCATTGGAAAAAATGCGTTACCCAAAATCATATCAGATTGAACTAAATATAGAGGGGCGAGCGCATGCTCACGCTTTAACGATTGCTCCGTTATTGACCTTCACCCTTATCGAAAATGCATTTAAATATGGGCTGAAAAACGAGGAAGCATCCTATGTCATACTTACTATTCACATCAGCAAAGATCAGGTCACCTTTAAAATAAAAAATGACAAAGATGTATTCAATACCGTGAAAACGCCTAGCTTTACGGGTATCGGTATTAAAAATTTACAAAAGCGTTTACAATTAATTTACCCAAACCAAAGCGACCTTCACATCATAGATAGCTCCAATGAATTTAGCGTTGCATTGAATATCGTATTACAACATGATTGAAAAATATAGTTGCATCATCATCGATGATGAACCTTTAGGCATTGAACTTATTACGGATTTCGTCGAACAAGTACCTTTTTTGGAATTAAAAAAGACCTTCAGTAAGCCACTGGAGGCAATGGCTTTTCTGCAGGAAAATCCGATCGATATTGTATTTAGCGATATTGAGATGCCCCGCTTAACTGGTTTAGATCTGTTGGAAACGCTGGCCCAAAAACCTTACTTTATTTTTATAACTGCCCATCGACATTTCGCCATTGACGGATTTGAAAAAGGTGCCGTAGATTACCTCATTAAACCCATTCGATTTGAACGTTTTTTGAAAGCTGCAAATAGAGTAAAAGAACAAATATCCCCCTTAACAAGCTAAATACCAAACCAATAAAAACAGAACGAATTTTTATAAAAAGTGAAAATAAATTTATAAAGATTATGCTTAGTGATATTCTATATATTGAAGCTCAGGGAAACTATTTGAATATTGTCACGCATACCAGTGCACATCAAACCCTATCTACCCTTAAGGCGATGGAAGAAATTTTACATAACACCAGTTTCTTTCGAATTCATAGAGCATTCATTGTCAATACAGATAGCATACAATCGCTAAATGGAAATATAGTCCAGCTTTCAAATGGAAAAACTATCCCCATTGCGAGCAATAAAAAAGATCTCTTATATGCGCTTTTAGGATTAAATTAGATCGATTATAGACGATACGCATGCTGAAAACTTCGGTTGATCCCGCTATCAAAACAAGTATAAAGCACTATTGTATATTTTTACTCGTTTGATTAATTTTGATCTAACGGACATAAACAACTGCCAAACATAGAACGAGGATATGATGAAGATAAAAGCATTTACATTAAATATAGGTCTTTTCCTTTTTGCTGCAACGACTTTCGCACAGAACAAAGCGGAGTTAAAATCACTGTTAAATAAAAACAGTGAATTTGTATTTCCGCAGACAATAGATAAAATAGCGACTACATTAAACGTAAAAACAGTCTTCTATGAAGATGCCAACGAAGAAAAGTATGCAAAATGGATCACAAAATCCGGCTTGGAACTCTATAGCAATTATGGGGCTGATAAATCCGTCAATGAACTATTTTTTGATATCCCTGATGACAAGTTTCTGGTTGTCGAAGGGTTGCCTTTTGATCTAGCGATCAATAAAACAACAGTCAAAGAGGCGCTCTCAAAATTCAGCCGACACAATGTTAAAAAGGAAAAACTTGATGCTGGAAGCTCTTTTCCGGGTGGTACCAGACTGACGATGAAAACAGGAACACATTTTACCACTTTACTTTTCGATAGCAAAAATCTTTTAAAGTTCATAGGCTTGACAACCTCTTTAATTGACCCCGCTGCCAATTAAAGACAAGGGGTCAATATAAAATTTATTAGCTAGGTTGCCCAAGCATGATCACCCTTTTGATAAGGGAAATCGCCGTTATATTTCCCTGGGATTTTCACATAACGGAACACTTCAGTGGCGCCTAATTTTGAGCTAAAGAATGTAAGGAGTGTAAGCTGTTTAAAGAGTGTGAAAAAATGGGGCAGTTCATTAGCTGCTTTCTTTTCATCGTAATCTTGTGCTTCCTTGTCCAAAATATCAACAAAAGCAGTTTGGTCTTTTTTGTCGAGTTGCTGAAAATTACGTCCGAATTCTTTCTTGGCACGTTCGTCAATTCCAGCTGTTCCAGTCAGAAAAACCTGCTGTTCTTCAAGTTTATAGCAGTCTCGCACTATAACGGGAATTTCAGAACCTACACCAGCCTCTTTCGCCCCTGGGGTAGTAGTTTTAGGAAGAATCGCCTCCGCGAGATCTCCCAAAAAATCGATTGATTTTGGATCAAAGAGCATTTCTATATCTTTCGAAGCAGACCTTTGGCATCCTTCCAAAAATAACGAAGCACCAATAACTGTTCCTCCCATGAGTATGGCTACACGTTGTATTGCTTCTCGTCTATTCATAACTATTGCATCATAAAATATTAAAGATTCCCTTTTTTTAACTCATTTACAGCAAAATCTACTGCTCTTGCTGTAAATGCCATATAGGTAAGCGATGGATTCACACAGGAAGAAGAAGTCATAAAGGCCCCGTCTGTCACAAAGACATTTTTAGCATCCCATACTTGGTTAAATTTGTTTAATACCGAGGTTTTCGGATCATTGCCCATCCGTGCTGTTCCCATTTCATGAATTCCCTGTCCCATACTAAACCCGTTGTCATAGGTTGTTACGTCTTTGACACCGATAGATTCCAACATTTCCTTCATTTCATTGCTTGCATCAAGCCGTATTTTCCGCTCATTATCCCTAATCTCTGCATCTATAGCCAATACAGGAAGCCCCCACTTATCTTTTACAGATGAATCCAATAGGACTTTATTTTCGTGATATGGAAGTATTTCGCCAAATGAAGTAAAACCTACTCCCCAGCTTCCGGGCTCGGCGATAGCATCTTTCCAAGCCCCGCCTACGCTCTTATTATCGACCTTACCTGACCATTGTCCCCTTGAAGCTCCGCCTTGATAGCCAAAACCACGTATGTAATCTCTCTTCTTGGTATCGCCGGCAATATTAGCAAATCGGGGTACATATAATCCATTGGCGCGTCGTCCAAAAATATATTTATCCTCAAATCCTTCAACTCTTCCCCCAGCCCCACTATTTAACATGTGATCCATCAGATTATGTCCCAATTCACCACTGCTGCTCCCAAGACCACCTTCCCATACATCGGTAGCTGAATTCATTAACACCCAGGTGGAATTTAAAGTCGAAGCACATACAAAGACAATTTTAGCAAAATACTCGTAGGTTTGATTCGTCTCCGCATCAACAATTTCTACTCCTTTAGCTTTCTGTGTATCCCGATCGTAAATAATGCTTTTTACAATGGAAAATGGTCGTAGGGTAAGTTTCCCTGTCTTCACTGCTGCGGGCAATGTTGCAGACTGTGTGCTAAAATAAGCGCCGAAATTGCAACCCAGCCAACATTTGTTCTGGTATTGGCAATTAACACGGCCATGGTGGGGCACTGTTATGTTGGCTACCCGGCCAATTATAAAGTGTCGTTTTCCCTGATAATGCGATTTCAAGCGCGCAGCAAGATCTTTCTCCACAATATTCATGTCCATTGGTGGCATAAATTCGCCATCGGGCAGCACCGCTATACCGTCTCTATTACCCGAAATACCCGCAAATTTTTCAACGTGACTATACCAAGGTGCTATATCTTTATAACGTACGGGCCAGTCAACCCCATGCCCGTCTCTGCTATTTGCTTCAAAATCAACATCCGACCACCGATAGCTTTGCCGCCCCCACATAAGCGAGCGCCCACCAACGTGATAGCCCCGGAACCAATTAAAGGGTTTTATTTCCTTATATGGACTTTCTGTCTCATTAGTCCAAAAGTCGATGTTCCCTTCGTTCATCCATTGATTTTTAATTCCAAAAGGTAAGTAGTGCTGGGCACGATCTAAGGGCACCCGACCCCGATGCGAAAAATCCCAAGGATCTTTGTTTGGTGATGGGTAATCTTTGATATGCTCAATATTGCGTCCTCTTTCTAACATGATGGTTTTAAGTCCACGCTCCGTTAGTTCCTTGGCTGCCCAGCCACCTGTGATCCCAGACCCGATGACAATTGCATCATAAACATTATTTGCCATTTATTTATAATTGGTTTATTTGGTTATTACTCGAAGGGAAATTTCCCTCTCAAATCAAGCGCCACAAAGATGCCTGACAGTTTTACCTTGTTTAGACGATCCATTCTTATATTTTCGAAAGCGTAAGAATAGATCGTCTAAACAAGTTTAAGGTTTTTTTTTGATTTTATTGCAACCGGTTGCAAATTTTTGTAATATTGTATTAAACAAGCAGGTAGCTTGAATAACCAAATTATAATAGTATAAACGACAGACTGAGCCATTTCTTCAAACGAATTGGAATATTGATCTGTTTTGTACATAACATAGTCTTTTTCAAAACACAATACATATGACAACAATTAAAGGTCCTGCTATCTTTCTCGCACAGTTTATCGGCGATGAAGCTCCATTTAACTCCTTGGACTCAATCTGCCAGTGGGCTGCAGAGCTTGGCTATAAGGGAATACAACTACCAACCTTAGATGCCCGTTTTATCGATCTAGAAAAAGCAGCGCTCGATAAAAGCTATGCACTTGATCTAAAAGCTAAAGTACAATCTTTTGGATTGGAGATCACCGAACTTTCAACCCATCTCCAAGGGCAATTAGTGGCTGTAAATCCAAGTTTCGATGATCTATTTGATGCCTTTGCGCCACAGCATTTACATGGTAATCCTCAAGCACGACAACAGTGGGCGATCCAGCAATTAAAATATGCCGTACAAGCTTCCCACAACCTCGGACTTAAAGCGCTAGCAACCTTTAGTGGAGCTTTTCTATGGCCATTTATATACCCTTGGCCACAAAGACCAGCTAATCTGATCGAAACAGGTTTTGCTGAACTTGCAAAATTATGGTTACCAATTCTCGATGAATGTGACTTGTACGATGTCGACCTATGTTATGAATTACACCCCGGAGAAGATCTCCATGACGGTGCTACTTTTGACTTATTTCTCGAAAATGTAAATTACCACAAGCGGGCAAACATTCTCTATGATCCCTCCCATTTTGTCCTTCAATGTCTTGACTACCTTCAATTCATCGACATTTACCATGAGCGAATTAAAATGTTTCATGTTAAAGATGCTGAGTTCAATCCTTCTGGTCGTCAGGGCGTCTATGGTGGCTTCCAAAGCTGGCAGTCAAGAGCCGGTCGTTTCAGATCAATTGGTGATGGACAAGTGGATTTCAAAGCCATATTTACCAAACTCACACAATATGATTATCAAGGCTGGGCAGTACTGGAATGGGAATGTGCATTCAAAAATGCTGAAGATGGTGCACGGGAAGGCGCGCTGCATATTAAAGACTATATTATCCGTGTTACTGATAAGGCATTCGATAATTTTGCTGCCGTCGAAACCAATGATAGCCTTAACCGTAAACTATTGGGTTTGTAATTACAAAAGATATCGTCATTAAAAAATCAACTTTATGCGCAATACAAAACTAAAAATGGGCATGGTCGGCGGTGGAAAAAATGCATTCATAGGGGCGGTACATCGTATGGCTGCTGGAATTGACGGTCAGATTGAATTATGTTGCGGAGCACTGAGCGCTGATCCCCTTGTCGCAAGAGAATCCGCCGCGCTTTTAGGGCTTCCGAAGGAAAGGAGCTATGGAAGTTACCAGGAAATGATTGTCGAGGAAAGTAAACGTTCGGCGGATGACCGCATGAACTTTGTCAGCATAGTCACGCCAAATTTTGCTCATTTTGAACCAGCAATGATGGCTCTGGAACATGGCTTCCATGTCGTGCTTGAAAAGCCGATGACTCTGACAACAGAACAGGCCGAATTGCTCCAACAAAAAGTAGCTGAAACAGGATTAATACTCTGTGTTACATACACCTACTCTGCCTATCCGATGGTAAAACAAGCTCGTCATCTTGTCAAAGAGGGCCAATTAGGTTCGATTAGAAAGATTATGGTCGAGTATCCGCAGGGTTGGCTCAGTAAGATGATCGAAAATTGTCTTTCTCTGGCCTTTTGGCGTACAGATCCCGAAAAGAGTGGAAAAAGTGGTTGTATGGGCGATATTGGAACACATGCTGCCCACCTCGCAGAATATATTTCAGGTTTAAAAATCACTAAAATGTGTGCCGACCTTCAAACATTTGTGACCGGAAGAAAACTTGAAGATGACGGCAACATATTACTTGGATTTGAAAATGGAGCCACGGGTGTGCTATCGGCATCCCAAGTTGCTGCAGGAGAAGAAAATGCGTTAAAAATTAGAGTATATGGTGAACTTGGAGGATTGGAATGGAACCAACAGGATGCAAATACACTCATCTTTAAACAGCTCGATGCGCCGACCCAGCTATTTCGTGCAGGTCAACAGTACCTTTCACCAATCGCCAAACACAACATCCGTCTACCGGCCGGTCACCCCGAAGGATATATAGAAGCATTTGCCAATATTTATAGAAATTTTGCAGCCACACTATCGGCATCTATGCAAGGTATAGATCCGCGAGAAGAAGATACTGATTTTCCTACTGTAGCTGACGGTCTGCGTGGCATGAAGTTCCTAGAAACTGTTATTGCCTCGGGAAAATCAGCACAAAAATGGACCAATTTCATTCGTTAGATATATAGTTACCACAAGTAGCCAATGTCATTTGCTCCCTGAACAAACGACATTGGCTGCTCACTTTAATTTTTCTGCATTGACTGAGACATCTGTTTCAAATATCCCTCATAGTTTGAATAAGGTTCCTTGATCCTACCATTTGGTTTCAGATAAAGAAATCCTTCCTGATTATCCAAAATAACATTAAAATGGTTCAGAATCTGATTTCCGAACAAGCTTGGTCTGCCATTAAGCTTGGCTGGATCAGCGGCATTCGTCACAATGTCTTTAAATTCAACACCAGCTATTGAAGCATCCAAACGGATAATCTTACGGTTACTGATCATGGTAAGCGGCTCTAGATCGGTCCAATTATGACCTATACCGGTAAAATCTTCCCCTAACAGCATCGTACCATCACGGCCCGTATCAAAAAGGAACCAAAAATCATAGTGTCGTTGGTTATGTCTAAAAGCAGCTTTAAACTTGGGTCGATTTTGCTCATAGAATACCGGAAGCTTTGTATATTTCTTTGCTTTGCCGGGGAGATCGCGATGAATTACCAATTCCATTTTGTCATAATCGATTTCAATAATGTGATTTCGAAAGAAACTGTTACCAATAATAAGATCTTCAAAGGACTTCATATTTCCGACTTCTGTCATTGACACATTTTTCCAAACCATCGGCCCAATACGCAATTGATTGCCTAGGCTTGTCCGCTCACTATTGATCCCATCGGTATTCACAACTGTCGTAAACGATGAAAATGATAAATCTAGCTGCTTTGAGTTATTTCTATTGACAACACCTGTCCCTGCTCCTAAATCAAACTGTATCGCAACATTTTTCTTGTTAATTGTTCCATTCAGGAAAATCCGTGAACCAATAAGACGAAAAGGTATTCGCATAGGAAACGCCTCGTTTCGATCCAATACGGGTAGGTCAAGCGGTAGTTGAGTCTTTATACGAATGTGACAAGAATCCGTGCCGTTCAATAGTACTATGAAATCATACATCGCTCCGGGTTTAGTCATAACAGTTAATTCCTCCTGATCTGTTTTGAAAACGACTGTACTTTCTTTTGTTGGAATATTCACGAAATAGACATCAGGGTCTGCTTTAGGGTCTAATTTCCAGTCGACATGGCAATAGGCGCCGTCTTTAATACCAGCTCTCTCAGATGAAGCTTTGATCAAAGGTATCTTATCTTGTGGAAAGACGTTTGTCATCGTAAAAAGAGAAAGAATAATAACAAAGATAGCCAAGGCAAGATGGCTTTGCTTTTTTTGATAGTCTGTTTTCATAATTTTGCTTTTTTTTCAAGATCAAAGAAAAAAAATACTAAAAGATGAACATCCTTTTGCTACCCGACAATGTCCCGACAGCTACCCGACAATTGTATAATAGTCGCTATAAAATACTAATATCGGGCAAAATCCGTGAATTATCACCTTTATTTAATCCGATCGCATTTCGCAGTATAACGATTATATTCATAAGGATCCAACATAGCGGAATAAGCAATTTCACATTGCTTTTAACACCTAGCCAATCGTTGAGTATAAAAATAACAAGCATCAGTAACACCGCGATTAAGGTAGATACGATCTGAATGGAGATTAACTGACGGACCTTATACGAATGCTGTTTTTTGAACAGCATGATTGCAATGGGCACCAAAACATTTAATGGAGGCAATATAGAAAAGGGTAAGGAAGAAAGGTTGATAATCTTGATCCATGTGAGATTTTCGGATTCAAGAGGCATATCATATGCAGAAAACTCCGATTCGTCCACATTCAACGCTTGAGCAAGTGCACGAAGGGTGTAGCCCTTTGGCGACTGCCCCGCTTCAATCCGCTGAATTGTTCTAACTGAAATACTTGATTTATGCGCTAGTTCCTCTTGGGTTAAATTGAGTTTCTCACGTAATGATTGTAATTTGTTCATAAACAATAGATCGATCTTACCATCAAATTTACAGAATTTGGTGGTAAGAATTCAGTAAATCTAAGGTTTATGGTTTATTGGGAATCTTAGCGTCCTGCTCGGTAATTGTCTGTTCCTCTTGTGTTAACGGGGCGGGAGGTATTTCGGTTACATTACGCTCAATTTCCTGCGTTTCAACATGCACGGCATATTGTGAGGGTTCAATAGGGATTCCCATTACAGTAGCATACTCCCTCGTGTAGATTGCACCAAAATATAAAATGGCTGCTGTGTAGTAGACCCAAAGTAAGATCAGCACAAATGAACCTGCCGCTCCATAGGTATCTTGGGTTGCAGAATGCTCCAGATAGACTCCAATTAAATAACGTCCCAATACAAATAAAATTGAAGTAAATAAGGCCCCCGCCCTTACTGTCCGCCAATGTATATTGACATCCGGAAGCGCTTTAAATATGACACTAAATAACAAGAATATAATTCCGAAGGACAATGCAAAGTTAATCCCATCCATTAACATCACCGTTATGTCCGGGAAATAATGCTGTAGCTGATCTGTCAATGCTAATATTACACCATTTACAATCAATGTAACAACTAACAAGAACCCCAATCCAATCACCAAAGATGAAGACAATAATCTATCCTGAATCAATTTTAACCAGCCTTTTTTCGGCTTCGCCCTTACATGCCAAATCTTATTGATCGAATTCTGTATATCCCCAAAAACAGTCGTTGCTCCTAAAATCAATGTAATACCACTGACAAGCAATGCCAGGTTTGACTTTCCCGAAAGTTGCAAATTCTGAATAACTTCCTGAATCTGTTTTGCAGCATTGCTTCCCACCAATCCACGGAGTTCCAAGAATACTTTCCCTTCAATCGCATCCTCACCATAAAAAATTCCGGCTAAGGCAATCATTAAAACCAATATTGGGCCAATAGAGAAAACAGTATAATAGGATAATGAAGCACTATACTTCATCGAATCCTCATTCAAAAATCCCGAGACCGTACTCTTTAAAATTCGCCAATAGGTTTTCACCATACTTTTACTTTTAGTTCGTTTATCCATGTTCTTGTACTTTGTACTCAAGAACAAACCATTGAGAAGCGAAGAAAGTTTGTGATTAGTGTGTTTTAATGCGAGTAGTCCACTATAGTTCCCTGGAGAACCAAGCGATTGTGGTCTACAACTTTCAGACTCACCGTAATATCTGAAGCGATAGTTTTCAATAATAGAATCGGTGATATTTTAGCTTCATTTGGCCAATCCGCCAAATGAACTGCCACATGGGATAGCTCAGCTGTCTTATTGTAAGCCACATTAAGTTTATCAATATCCTTTGACGTGGACAACAGACTAAATCCATTATCTTGTTTTTGAAACCATTGATAAAATAATTTACTGGGTAGGAACCTGCGCATGTCGCTATCTCCACGCATGGCTAATCTTACTTCGGGAACTTTCGTTTCGTAGGGTGTTTTCTCTTCGATCGTTTCGAAATTTTCGTCAACCGCATAATTAACAATGGTATCTGTTTGAATGACCTTATTTTTCAAAATTTCAATATCGACGTAATTTCCATCCAAATGTGCCATAATAGAATCAGCGGCTATAGGAAGTTCGCTAAATAGTTGTTTTAGCTGATTTTTAAGTTGACTATTGGGGATATTGATCCAAGCTTTACCAATGTATTTTGCGGAAACGAGTTCTCTAACAAGATATTCTTTCGGAAAGTTCCAATCTGTTGAGAAAAATTCGCCAGATACATCGACATGGTCTCCTTTCAAATCAAGTTCAATAAAATTATCTGTTGAAATATCGCTATAACGCAGTGATTTACCTGTCAATGTACTTGGACGGCTAATAAATTGCTCAATGGTAACCCGGTCTTCTTTTGATTGAATTAGCTGCAGCATTTCTTCCTTCTTTGTATCAAGATCAAAGCCTAGACTTAGCAACAGATCATCCCCTTTCCAGATAAATGCGATTTTGCTCGGTTGATGATAGGCATAGCTCACATCAGGGGCTAGATTGCTTTCCACCGCACCAACCTGTATCACATCTTTTAGAAAGTTCAAAAATTGCTGTTTATCCTTTAGCTGAAAAAAAGCATAAAAGTTTTTGGGGTGGGGCTCCAAAGCAAAAAGAAATACATTCGCTTTGATATCAATACCATTGTCTTTGAGTTTACGTAGTTTTTTACCAAAATCTTGCCCCTCTTTCGGCGCTGACTGCCATTTATTAAAAAACTGATTCAAAAGGATATCATCCAATGATACGGTCAACAAAGCCTTACTTTTTTTATGAACCAATGATTTGTAGGATTCTTGCTGTCGCAGTATATATCCGCCCCAGGCGACAATCACCAAAAGTACGAGGACAGCTATCGTCCAAAGTATTATTTTTTTAATCATATCAATTGAATCAGTAATTTTTGGTTGTTTATCTCGTAAAGGCTCGTCTGATAGATCCCCAAGCTAAAAAAATTAGATTTCGCAATATTGGGCGCCCTAAGAAAAACCTAGATTTGAAATTTTGTTCTGAAACATATTCTATTTAAAATAGATCAATGAATCGAAGACTGAAACGATGCTATCTCTTGAAATAGCGTAAAATACTGGGTTTCAGCAATGCACTTGATACCTTCTATTTTAAATCAATAATAGCAAAAGTATCAAATGCCTGGAGATCTTTTCATCCCTGAAATCAGGGAATTGGGGAATTTAATTAGGTTTCCCGAATTAATCCGTATTCTATAGCCGATTTTACTGCAGCAGTAACACTTTTGGTTTGAAATTTCTCCATTAGATTTTTGCGATGGCTTTCTACTGTATGTGAACTGATAAACAATGAATCTGCAATTTGATTTGTTGTCATTCCTTGTGCTACGAAAGTAAGCACTTCTTTCTCACGACGTGTCAATTTTGGTACCTGCTTAAGCCCCATTTCCACCTTCTTGTTCAAGATGGTCTGAGTTTTTTCACACAAATATCTTCTTCCAACAAGAACAGCGGAAATGGCAGCAAGTATTTCATCACCATTTGCATTTTTCTGTAAATAGGCATTGGCACCCTCATTTAAAATGCTGTTGATCACTGCAAATTCATTGTGGACACTAAACGCAATAATTTTTAAATCCTTATTGCTTTCCTTCAGGCCTTTAACCAAATCGATACCATTAGCATCTGGTAGATTGATATCAAGTAGCAATACCAATGGCATATCAGTAGCAATATGATGGAACAGTTCAGTCGCACTCGAATACATGCCCACTACTTCAAAATCCTCATGCGCATTTATAATGTTTTTCAATCCCTCAAGTAGCAAAGGGTGATCGTCTGTAATCGCTATTTTTATCATTTTTCCAAAAAGTTAAATCATGGGTAATTCCAATTCTATGGTTGTACCCGCTCCATTCTCCGACATAATCTTCATCTCTCCTTGTAGAAATGAAAGTCTTGATCTCACATTGTGCATTCCTGCAGAATGCTGCAAATCGACACTTTCCATATCAAAACCCTTGCCATCATCTTCAATTGTAATATGTAAACGTTTATTATGTGAAGAAAGCTGTATTAAAATGTTGGCCGCATTAGCATGCTTCAATGCGTTATTCACCAATTCTTGAATAATTCTGTACAAAAAAATCTCCTGTTCCGTACTTAAGGTTGATTCAAATTGTAAAAATTCACATTCAACTTGACATGTAGATTGACTCATTCGGCCCGCATAGTCTCTTAAAGTTTCTTTCAAACCATATTTTACAATTAAATCTGGCATAAGATTATGTGCAAGCCGACGAAGTTCATCGACAGCCCCGTCCAGCAAATCAATACTTCGGTCGATCCCTTCTTTCATGGATTCCTGTTCTAAAGTATTTTTATTGATGGCTGATAATCCCAATTTGGTGCTCGAAAGTAAACCACCCAAGCCATCATGCAAATCTCGGGCAAGGCGGGTCCGCTCCTTCTCCTCTCCTGCAAGCATCGCAGTTAGATTTTTAATGGCATGTTGCTGATTATTCTTTTCTATTTCAAGTTCATGCAAATGTTCCTTATGCTTCAATGCCTTTGATCGCTGCCAGTAGGCGTAAAATAACAATACGATCACGATCAAACAACTGATAAATAACCAGATATAGATCGAATTCATCCGTGATTTGAAAGCAATCTGTTTTTTGGAGACATCAAGCTCTTGTAAGCGCTGTTCATTTTCCAGTCGGCTTAATTGCAGATCCTGCTCCTTTTTATCGCGTTCGAGCTGTAATACTTTAAGTTGCTGGGTTCGATTCAATTCATTTAACTTCAGATTCTCCACCAGTTGATGCTGCCTATCATTCAATGCTTTCATCAACTTGATCTGCTGTTCCTTTTTCTCCCCTTCCAGTCGAAGCCGCATTAATTTTTGGTTTTGCAGTTCGCGCTCATACTTCAGCTCCAGCTGCTTCGTCTTATCCAGTTTGTCCGAATTAAATGCCTTTTCAAAAACGTCAATGTAGCTTTTTTGATAGTTGAAAGCTTCTTCATATTTTCCCTCTTCCACACTTACTTCGGCCAATCTGCTAAACAGGCTTAACCCTACCTGGTAGTCATAATGAGGCTCTTGTTGAAGATTATACAGTGCTTGCTGTAAATATTTTTTACCTTCCTCCCGACGTCCCAATTTAAAAGATTCATCTGCCAAGACGCCATATGCAGGTATTGTAATCGCATACTGGCCTGTTTCGGCGGCGATATTTAAGGCCTGTTTCGCATATGATATTGCTTTTTTACCGCCATTATCAGGATAAAACTCATGGTACAGATTCGCCAAATTAACAGAAACATACGCTAGATCAGTCGGATTAATCAGATTCTTCTCATTATTTTTTACCAAATTATATGCCTCAAGATAATGATGCTCAGCTTTTCGCAATAAATTGCGATCTGCATTATTTGATCTATACTCCTCTTCAAATAAGTAACCAGCTTGCATATAGGCATCAAATAAACTATTGATATTTTTCCCTTCCTTAGCCGTTTCCAACAAAAGCGATGTATACTTCTCCTGGAAATCATAGTTACGCTGATTGGAATAGATAGCTGTAAGCTCCTTATAAACCGCCAATTTTCGGGCGATATTTGCCTCAGTCTGTGGCGCCTTCTCCAAAAATGAAATTGCTTTATGGAACTGGGAAACAGCCTCATCTTCCTTATTCTGCCGTGTCATAACCCATCCATCACAATAATGGACATAACCCTTAATTCCATTATCGCTAACTATGGGGAGCACAGATTTAGCATGTTCTAAATAATAGCGTGATTTTTCAAACGCATGATCGTTGAAGCTATTCATGGCAGCAATACAATTCAAGTAGGCATAATATTGTTTGTCAGGATAATTTCTGGCCAACTGAATATTATCATTAAGCAATTGACTAGCCAGCGCTTTCTCATTATTAAAATATAAAGCCTGTGCATATTTTCCTGTTAATACAAAACGTTCCTTGCTTCCTAAGGGAAGACTGTAATATGATTTTTTTAACTCCTGCAGTTGTTCTTGGGCAAAAACAGTACAACAGAAACATAAAAAGGTAAAAAATATCAGTACCGATCTCCAAAAATTTTGAATATGCCCCATAAAAAAATAATTGCTCTAGCTATGTGAATTGGCCAAACTTAGATAAATTTACCCTTATACGCAATTCATTATCTCTAAAATAACTTAACTTCTCGCTGTTATTGACCTAATTAATCGAACCTTACCAAACAAAAAATTGTACCTTTGTAACAATGAAGTACATCTATCTTTTTCTTGCCATAGCCGCTGAGATATTTGCAACCACTTTCTTAAAGAAATCTGCAGGTTTTACCCTTATAAAACCTACCCTTATCTGTATTGTAGGTTATATCATTGCCTTCTATTTTTTAAGTATCACACTTAAATACCTGCCTGTCGGAATATCTTATGCAATTTGGTCTGGCGTTGGTATTGTAGCCATTACACTGATTGGTATGTTCTTATTCAAACAGATCCCCGATACAGCAGCCATTATTGGCATGGTCTTGATTGTCGTTGGAGTCATTATTATCAATCTATTTTCAAAAATGGGCACACATTAGCTGATCTAAGATCTAAATTTGTACTTTTGTAACTTACATAAATAAAAGGATACGTGTCGTTAGAGAAACTAAAACTTAGCAAAAGATTGACTGCTGCGATGACTGAACTCGGTTATCTGGCTCCAAAGGAAATTCAAAGTAGATGCATTTCCAGAATTCTTGGTGGACAGGATGTGATTGCCATCGCTCCGGAAGGTGCTGGCAAAACCACAACTTATGTCTTATCTACCTTGATGAAGTTGAAATTCACAACAGATGAAGCTCCGAAGTTTTTGATCTTGGCGCCTAATGAAGAACGTATCGACGAAATTGTTGAGAGATTCTACCAATTAAGCAAAAATAAAGATCTTCGCATCATTGGATTGCGGTCTTCAGGCAGCATGGAAGAAGAAATCGAAGAACTGGTTGATGGAAAAGACATCGTTGTAGCTACTCCAAATCGTGCAAGAGCTATCTATCTTAAATTGGCCTTGAATCTCAACCGTATTCAGACATTAATTATTGATGATGCTGAGGAGATTATCAAGCAAGGAATGCAAAATACAGTAAGGGAATTAGCCGAAAGCTGCGGAAAAGTACAACATTTGGTTTTCAGTACTGTTGAACACCAAAAACTTTATGACATGATCGACAATTTCATGAATGAGAATTGTGCCTCAGTCGAAATAGATGAACTTGAGAATGACATTGTCGATACCCTAGATCTACTATTATATCATGTTTCTAATTTCACAACAAAGATCAATTTATTAAATCTTCTGTTGCAGGATAAAGAAGTATTTCAAAAAGTAGTCGTCTTTGTGAACTCTAAGCTTACTGCACAAAAGTTGGCCAGCAGTTTGTTCAGTAGCAATAAAGAAGAAATTGCTATCCTCAATCCATTGTTCTACGATGATTTTGGCTATGAGAACATGGAAGATTTCAAAGAAAATAGTCAATCTCGTGTCTTGATTATTGCTCGGGAAAATACAAACGATGTGAACCTTTCCGCTATTCCATTCATTTTTCAATTTGAGTTACCGAATGAAAAGGAGGAATTCTTAAATCATCTTGTTAAAAATGACGATAATGAAGAATCGGTCGTGTTGACTTTCACAACAGATCTGGAATTACCAATGGTCAAAAAAATAGAACAGGCCGTCGGTAAAAGAATGGATGTTTTGGAATTGCCTGAGGATCTTGCAATCTATAATCCCATCGCCGACAAAAAGAAAAAGTCGAGCAAGGAGGAAGATAATAAAGAAGATCTTTCCCGCGGCGGTGCTTTTCACCAAAAGAAAGAAAGCAATGCCAAGACCTTTAATTATGGGGGTGGTGAAAAGGCAAAAATGACGATGAAAATGAAAAAGAAATAAAAATAGAAAAGGGAAGCTTAAAACTTCCCTTTTCTATTTTTATTTCTTGTGCTGACGGATGTATGCTAATCCAATAAATCTGTTTCATATACGATGCCCTATCGATACTGTAAATTCCAGACGCTGATACCGTGAAGGCGCCGTTAGCGGTAGCCTACTTTAGAATTTTCTTCAACAATTTAATATACGCATTTGCGATTCTGCCCATACCTTGATCATTTGGATGGGCATAGTCTACAGTTGAATTCAGATCCAGATTAAGCTCTTGGCTCGACAATAAGAAAAGCTGACGAATTCCTTTTGATTGTAATTTTTCAAACGTCGCTTTCAGTACCCGGCTGCTTTGCTGATATTCTGCATTTTTATCTTCATTAAAGACTTCTGCTATATTCCCCGAACTATGCTGCGTCAAAATAATAGGCGTTGTAGGATGTTCTTTTCTTAAAAATGTCACTGCATGGACCAACAAAGAATCCAATTGTGTTTCTGTTAACGATTTCGAAATAGCCAGATTGGGAATACAATCGAGAATATAGCAGGCGGCATCTTCTTGGTTCATCATATTTAAAATAGGTTGTTCGAGTCGACCATTTCCAGAGAAACATAAATTGATCACTTCGTGATTAAATGCCCTTCCTACCTGACTGGTCCAAGCCAAACCAGGACGGCTTGTACAGGCCCCCTGTCCAATCGAGGTTCCATAGACAACAATAGGCTTTGCCGCTGTGGTATGAGTATACGTTAATTTAGCCGTATTTGGCACACCAATCTTTAACCACTTAACTGTATTGTAGAGCGGAAGATATAAGCGGTAATTAAATTTTTCATTGCGCCCAATATTCTTCCACGTATAAGAAATGGTATCCGAAAAATCATAACTACCATAAGCCCATTTCCATTCCTTCTTTGCTGTATCATAAGCATAAAGATCCAGCCCACTAACACCTGTCGTGGGCATATGGGGCATATTTAAGCCTCCCGCAACTTGGTATTGAACTGTAATCTCAGGTGAAGAAGTTTGAAAGTCAATATAGAATCCGGCGCTATTCTTCCCCAGCTCCCATACAGATTTACGTACCTGACTTTCCAATTCATCCGGAAGCCTGTTGAAGGCTGAAAGCTTCTGATTCTCCAACCGACCTTCCACATGCTTATCTTCTAGTGGAGAAAACCAACTATAATTCTCCTGCGCTTTGATGGCAGAAAAAGACAACAGAAAAAACGCTGTCAACGCAACTTTTGATAACATACAATAATTTGGCTTTAAGTTTGATATAATTGATTATAAAAAAGGAGCCTATTGGCTCCTTTCTATTGTGATTTATTTATTATACTATAAAATAGCTTGTCTAACTCGTACAAGTTTTTTCATCAAGCCTTCAAGTAAATCCAAATGTAACATATTGGCGCCATCAGATTTCGCATTTGCCGGATCAGGATGTGTTTCTATAAACAGACCGTCAGCTCCCACGGCGATTGCAGCTTTTGCTATTGTTTCAATTAAAGCTGGTTTTCCTCCTGTTACGCCAGAAGTCTGATTCGGTTGTTGCAAGGAATGTGTACAGTCCATCACTGTGGGTACGTTAAAAGCACGCATTTCGGGAATCCCTCGATAATCTACAATGAGATCCTGATAGCCGAATGTATTGCCACGATCAGTTAAAAAAACCTTTTCATTTCCAGATTCCACGATCTTATCTACTGCAAATTTCATAGATCCAGCGCTCAAAAACTGACCTTTTTTTACATTGACCACCTTATTCGTTTTTGCCGCTGCAACCAATAAATCAGTCTGTCTGCACAAAAATGCCGGAATTTGAAGAACGTCAACGTATGCGGCTGCCATTTCTGCCTCGTGGCTCTCATGGATATCTGTCACCGTGGGTACACCAAAAGTTTTTCCAACTTTTTCCAAAATCTTCAGCGCCTTTTCATCACCTATTCCCATAAATGAATCTAGACGGGATCTATTGGCCTTGCGGTAGGATCCCTTGAAAATGTAAGGAATATTAAGTTTATCTGTAATTGTAACAATCTTTTCAGTAATACGCAAAGCGATTTCTTCTCCCTCAATTGCACAGGGCCCCGCCATTAAAAAGAAATTCTGCGATGTCCCATTCTTTATTTCGGGAATGTATTTATTAATCATATAATTATAAAAAAATTAATTGCCAAGCTCCGATAAAAATTTGATTCGCATCAATTGGAGATCTTCATAACTGTAATCATCCCCTCCAAGTTCTTTAAGCGCATCATTAATTGAATCAGTCTCCGCTGTCTTAAAATAGTCGTATACCTCATCCTGGCGATCCTCATCAATAATCTCGTCAATAAAATAATTGATATTGATTTTTGTACCCGCATTTACAATCGTCTCTATTTCCTTCAATATTTCCTCATAAGTTATCCCCTTAGCTGAGGCAATATCATCCAATGCGATTTTACGATCGATATTTTGGATAATAGATACCTTTAATGCCGATTTATTAGCTGTACTTTTAATGACAAGATCCACAGGTCTATCGATTTCATTTTCCTCAACGTAGTCTTTGATCAAGGCAATAAATGGTGCTCCAAATTTAATCGCTTTACCATTCCCTACTCCCTGAATCTGTTTCAACTCATCGATGGCAATTGGATAATGTGTACACATTTCTTCCAGCGAAGGATCTTGAAAGATAACAAACGGCGGCAGTGCCTTCCCTTTTGCAATTTTCTTGCGTAGATCTTTAAGCATACCCAGTAAGACGGTATCTAAGGCTCCTGTACCGTGCCCTGCATCTTCCGAATTTGTGCTATCTCCTCCTTCAATTGGACGATTCAAAACAAATTTTAGTTGATAAGGATTATCCAAATAATGACGGCCAATATCTGTCAATTTTAAAAGGCCATAATGATCAATATCTTTTTGGATAAAGTTATCAAGCACAGCCTGTCTAAGCAAAGATTTCCAATAGATAACACCTTTCTCTCTACCCGTTCCGAAAAGACGGTGTTCATCATGTTTATAGGAAGATACTGGTTGATTATTTTGACCCATCATGACGTTGATCACGTGATGATCATCAAATTTCTCACCCTGCTCCTGAATGAAGCCCAGTACATTTTTCAAGGAATCTTCTGCCTCAAAATATTCTTTCTCCGAGCGGCAGTTATCGCACATGTTACTGCAGCCCTGCTCGTCAAAATTTTCCCCAAAATAGTGGAGGATCTGTTTGCGACGACATACTGCAGACTCGGAATAATCAATAACTTCTTTTAAAATCTGTGTCCCAATCTCGCGTTCGGCCACAGGTTTATCTTTCATAAACTTGGTCAGCTTTTCAACATCTTTTTCCGAGTAAAAAGCCAAACAATAACCATCTCCGCCATCACGGCCAGCACGTCCTGTTTCCTGATAGTAACCTTCCATGGATTTAGGAATATCATGGTGAATGACATAACGAACATCCGGTTTGTCTATTCCCATACCAAAAGCGATGGTAGCAACAATAACTTCGACGTCTTCCATCAGAAATTTATCCTGCGTATCAGCTCTCGTTTTCGCATCTAGACCTGCATGATAAGGTAAAGCTTTGATACCATTTAGGTTCAGAACCTCACTGATTTCTTCTACTTTCTTACGGCTTAAGCAATAAACTATACCAGTCTTTCCCGGTTTGGTTTTGATAAAGCGAACAATCTCTTTAACAACATCTTTTTTAGGTCTTACCTCGTAATATAAATTGCTCCGATTAAATGATGACTTAAATAAAACAGCATCAGTCATCTGCAAATTTTTACGAATATCAGACTGAACTTTGGGAGTCGCAGTCGCAGTAAGAGCTATAATAGGAATATTGGCACCTATTTCGTTAATTACCTGGCGTATTTTACGATATTCTGGTCTGAAATCGTGTCCCCATTCCGAAATACAATGCGCTTCGTCAACCGCTACGAAAGACACGGTAATCTGATGTAAGAATTCCAGATTATCTTGCTTGGCAAGTGATTCTGGAGCTACATACAGCAATTTGGTCTTCCCGGCGAGTACATCATCCTTAACCTTTGTAATTTCGCTCTTATTCAATGATGAATTTAAAAAATGAGCGATACTATCTTCGCCACCGAATGCACGAAGCTGATCTACCTGGTTTTTCATTAAAGCAATCAGCGGAGAAATAACAATTGCAGTTCCCTCACTCATGAGAGCAGGAAGTTGATAGCAAATTGATTTCCCTCCTCCGGTTGGCATAATTACAAAAGTATCTCTTCGTTGAAGAATACTAGTTATAATTGCCTCTTGATCCCCTTTAAAAGTATCAAAACCAAAAAAATCTTGTAAATTGTCGAAAAGTGATTTTTCTATTTCCATTGCGCCTTGGGCAAAAATAAGATAGATAAATGAAGAAATAATCTTGAAAAATAATCTATTTTTGCAATCTATTCTAATACATAAAAGTAAGAGTATTTTTTGTGAAAAACAACTACGAAATAAAAAATATAGCTATTCAAGCTATTCAAGAAGAAGCCAAGGCAGTAGCTGCTTTGGCTCAATATATTGATGATGATTTTGTTACCGTTGTCGATCGTATTCTAAATTTGCAAGGCCGAGTTATTGTAACTGGAATCGGCAAAAGTGCTATTATCGCCCAAAAGATAGTTGCAACGCTAAATTCGACAGGCACACCATCGATCTTTATGCATGCAGCTGATGCTATCCACGGAGATCTTGGTATTATCCAACAAAATGATTTAATTATTGCGATCTCTAAAAGTGGTAATACACCTGAGATTAAAGTGCTTGTTCCCTTTTTAAAACAGACAAAGAATGTATTGGTTGCTTTGGTTGGAAATACCGAATCCTACCTCGCTAAAAATGCAGACTATATCTTAAATACTACCGTTGAGAAAGAAGCTTGTCCTAACAACCTTGCACCAACTTCAAGTACAACTGCTCAGTTAGCAATGGGTGATGCGCTTGCTGTCGTTTTACAAGAGTGCCGCGATTTCACGGACAAAGATTTTGCAAAATACCATCCAGGAGGAGCATTAGGCAAAAAACTGTACTTAAGAGTCGGCGATCTATCCGATCAGAACGGCAAACCCAGTGTCCAACCGCAAGCCACTGTAAGTGATATCATCATCACCATAACACAGTTTAGACTGGGAGCTGTAGCCGTGTTGGATGCTGACCACATACTCGGCATCATCACAGACGGTGATATCCGTCGTATGCTGGAGAAACACACCGATTTAGCGACAATTACTGCCGCCGATATCATGGGGAAATCACCAAAAATCATTGACAAAAATGAATTGGCAGCCAACGCTCTCCATATTATGCGAGAAAATAACATCACACAATTATTGGTTTCCGACAAAGGGAATTATGCTGGTGTTATCCACATACAGGACTTACTGAAAGAAGGTATAATATAACTGTAATAAAGTTGTTAGATGTACAATAAATTGGCAATAAATATTAAATTTGGCATATCAGTTGTACTATTTTAATCGTAAAGTAATATTTTAGAAGCATGAAAAAGTATATAACAATCTTAGCAGTGATCATTTCCTTTATTGGTTTTTCTTCGATGCAGACAGGACAAGGGGAATTTAAATTCGAAAAAGAAACCCATGATTTTGGCAAAATTCCGGCCGGTACGCCCGTTTCGTATAATTTCAAGTTTTCAAACACAGGCAGTGAGCCAATTATCATTTCAAATGTTGTGCCTACCTGCGGATGTTCTGTAGCAGAATTTACGAAAACGCCAATTAAACCAGGCGAAAGCGGAACGATCAAAGTGACTTACAATGCAGCGGCAAAAGCTCCATTCACAAAGAGTTTCACGGTACAGTCGAACACCAAGACTCCTGTAAAAACGCTATATATTAAGGGTATTGTAGAATAACAATTCTTGTAAATAAAACGGAAAAAGCCACTCAATCATGTGGCTTTTTTCGTTTTATTTTGGTTAGCTTTGCACTACTAATTTTAAAAAAACTATAATGCCAGTAATATCAGAAAAAGGGCTAAATATGCCTGCGTCGCCTATTAGAAAGTTGACGCCATACGCTGATCAAGCAAAAAAAGAAGGTAAAAAGATATACCACCTCAATATCGGACAACCTGATATCCAAACACCTGAAGTGATGCTTAATGCTTTGAAAAATATACAGTTCAAAGTGTGGGCTTACACAGCTTCTGAAGGTACAGCCTCTTATCGGAACAAGTTAGCAGAATATTATAATAAGCTAAATTATAATATTGAGCCAACTGATATATTAGTAACTAATGGCGGCTCGGAAGCGATTATGATCGCTATGCAAGCCTGTTTAAATGAAGGAGAAGAGATTATCATTCCGGAGCCATTTTATGCAAATTACAATGGTTTTGCCTGTTCCTCTGATGTTGTAATCAAACCAATCATATCCTATATTGAAAGCGGATTTGCATTACCTTCTATCGCTGAATTTGAAAAAGTAATTACCCCGAAAACCAGAGCGATCTGCATCTGTAATCCAAATAACCCGACGGGGTACCTTTATTCCAGAGAAGAACTCGAAGCTCTTCGTGAACTTTGTCTAAAATATGATCTTTACCTTTTCTCAGATGAGGCCTATCGTGAATTTTGTTACGATGGTAGAGAGTTTATCTCACCAATGCATTTAGAAGGTCTCGAAAATAATGTGGTTATTTTTGATACAGTATCAAAACGTTACTCTGCTTGTGGTGCGCGTATTGGATGTATCATTACCAAAAATAAAGTGCTATATCAGACTGCACTGAAATTTGCGCAAGCTCGCTTAAGCCCTTCGTTGGAAGGTCAAATTGCGGGTGAGGCTGCTGTTGATACACCAGACAGTTACTTTGAAGCAGTATCCAAAGAATACACAGCAAGAAGAGATACCCTCGTGAAAGGACTTAACGCCATTGAAGGAGTTTACTCTCCTAACCCAGGTGGTGCATTTTACGTCGTTGCCAAACTACCGATTGACAATGCTGATAAATTCTGTCAATGGATGTTGGAAGATTTCTCTTACAATAACGAAACGGTAATGATGGCTCCCGCTACCGGCTTTTACAGTACGGAGGGTGCCGGTATAAATGAAGTACGCCTTGCCTATGTGCTTAATCAAGATGATCTCAATAAAGCATTGGTTTGCCTAGAGAAAGCTCTTCAAGTGTATCCGGGACGTACAAATTAATAACAAAATAACAGCACTTATGAAAGGCGGGACATGTATGTTCCGTCTTTTTCTTTTTTCATAGCTCCTCCTCATAAACCCTTCTTCTATTTGCTATTTTAAAAAAAACAAAACAAACTTTTGAAGCATCTTGTTCTTATTATAGTAACCAAAGCGATTTCATATGGATAAATTGAAGAAATTCCAATTAATGGAAAAAATAGCAAGAGAATTAGAAGATGTCAGAAATAGCCAACAAGCTGTTTTGGAAAAAATAGGCAAAATCGAAGTTGATAACATTGAACTCGGCGATAAGAATATTGAAAAAACAATTCCCGATATCTATCAGCGCACAGCAGATAATTCAGATGCTATCAAAGCTCTTCTGGAATCTTTTCAAGAGCAGACAGCAGAATTTGGGGAGAAAAACAATGTTGGAAAACTATTGGAACAACAACAGATCAATAGCGTAAAATAGCTAAAAAAAATAGGCCGATTAAATAATCGGCCTATTTTTTGTTTTATGACTGGGCTTTTGCAGCCTTAGCTTTTAAATATTCTTCTTCAACAAAATGAAGCTGTTGTTCTGGTGTCAGATTTGAATTGTCCAAAACAATCGCATCTTCGGCTTGTCGTAATGGACTTTCCGCACGCGTACTGTCGATACGGTCACGTGTAGAAAGATTCTCCACAACTTCTTCTAAAGTCACGTCCTCTCCTTTTTCCGTTAACTCTAGATAACGCCTCGCAGCACGTACTTTAGGATCTGCGGTCATAAAAATCTTCAGATCAGCATCTGGAAAAACGGTAGTACCAATATCACGGCCATCCATAATAATATTTCGCCTGCTACCCAATTTTTGCTGCTGGGCAACCATAGCAACCCGAACAGCTTTGATCGCACTCACATCGCTGACTTTATCAGAAATATACATCTGACGGATCTCTTCAGAGATATCCTCATCGTTTAGATGGATCTCCGTCTTTATTGCGTTCGGGATAAAATCAATATGGATATCGTTCAGTGCATTTTCTATCGCTTTTTGATCATCCAGCGCTATTTCATGCCGGATAAAATAGAGTGTGACAGCCCTATACATGGCTCCACTGTCAATAAAGGCGAACTTCAGTTTTTTTGCCAAAGCCTTTGCCAGGGTACTCTTACCGCAGGAGGAAAAACCATCTATGGCGATAATAAAATTGTGACGTCCACTCATTATTCGTTTCCTCCTATGATTACACCTGGACGATTGACCAAAGGAACCTTAGTGAGGTTACCATCCACAATGCTTTCGGGTAAAAAGATATATTTTTTATCGTAAATAATATTATCAATATAAAAACTCAACCAATATTCATTTGTCAGCCCGAATACCTGTTCATCGATCGCTTCAACACGATCGAAAGATTTCGCTTCTATATTTCCAATAAAATGACGCAAAGTCGTTGTTGTTACTTGTCGGCCATCCTTTTCGCCATAACCTTTTGAGCTGATCAGCACATTCTGAATGGCAATATTCTTGTCGTTGATAACATAGACAGTCCAATTTTTTGTCTCCACCGTCTCACCTTCCAAAACAACGGCGATCATAATGTCTTTGACAATATTTTCAGGAAAATCTGCTTTCATCCTTATTTAGACTTTGTAGTTTTTTTAGCTGGAGCCTTCTTTGCTGGAGCCTTTTTTGCTACAGTTTTCTTTTCTGTTGTTTTTGCTTTAGTCGCTTTTCCTTTTGGAGCATCTGCCTCAGCCCATTTCAGCACATCCGCATACGTGATTTTTTCAATCTCGGTTCCTTTAGGTATTTTCAGATTTTGCTTGCCAAAACGAATAAATGGTCCCCAGCGTCCCTGCTCAATTTGAGCATCCGGATTTTCCTCAAAAACCCGAATAACTTTCTCGATATCTTTCTGACGTTTGTCTTTGATAATCTGTATCGCCTCTTCTTCTGTTACGTCCAAAGGATCAACGCCTTTAGGCAACGAGTAAAACGCTGAATTGTGACGTATATAAGGTCCAAATCGTCCCACCGCGACAGTCATTTCCTTGTCTTCAAATAAACCGACTTTTTTCGGTAATTTGAATAATTCCATGGCATCCTCAAAAGTAATGGTTTCGATCATCTGTCCCTTCCGCAAGGAAGCAAAACGAGGTTTTTCTTCATCGTCAGGAGAACCAATCTGTACCAGTGGGCCGAACTTACCAATGCGAACCGAAACGGGTTTACCGGAAACTGGATCGATACCGAGCTCACGCTCATTATTCGCACGATCTGCATTTACTAAAGTATCTTCTACCTCAGAATGAAAAGGTCCATAGAAATCATGCAACATTTTTGTCCATTCGGTCAGTCCATGCGCAATATCGTCAAATTCTTTTTCTACGTTGGCCGTAAAATGAAAATCCACAATACCGTTGAAGTGTTCAACCAAAAAATCATTCACCACAACACCGATATCCGTTGGAAACATTTTTCCTTTTTCGGCACCGGTTATTTCAGTTTTTGTTATCGCTGTTAATTCAGCATCCTTTAATGTCAGTACACGGTAATCACGCGATTTACCTTCACGTTCTTCCTTTATAACATAACCGCGGTTTTGAATCGTTGAAATCGTAGGTGCGTAGGTTGAAGGACGGCCGATTCCCAATTCCTCCAATTTTTTCACCAAAGCAGCTTCCGTATAACGTGCTGGAGGTCGTGTAAAACGCTCTGTTGCCGACATGTTTTTCAAAGTCAATGGCATACCAACGGCTAATGGTGGAAGAATAGCATTGTCACTATCTTCGTCCATCGCGCTGTCTTGCTCGTCGTCCAAGGATTCCATGTAAACTTTCAAGAATCCATCAAATTTCATAACCTCTCCTGAAGCATTCAAATCTTCAGTACGGGTTGAGATGTCGATCTTTGCCAATGTACGTTCAAACTCCGCCTCACTCATTTGGGAAGCAATTGCTCTTTTCCAAATAAGCTCATATAATCTTTTTTCGGATGCATCACCATCAATGGTGTGCTCTGAGAAATAGGTAGGACGAATAGCTTCGTGTGCCTCTTGTGCACCCGATGTTTTTGTTTTATATTTTCTGAGTTTATGGTACTGGTTACCATAAGCCGATTTGATTTCCTTTTCAGCAGCCTCAATCGCCGTATCACTCAAATTAACAGAATCGGTACGCATATAGGTAATTCGTCCTGATTCATACAGCCTTTGAGCCACCTGCATGGTGCGGGCAACCGAAAATCCAAGTTTTCTACTTGCTTCCTGCTGTAATGTTGATGTTGTAAATGGCGCCGATGGTGAACGCTTTGCAGGTTTTGTTTCTAGATTTTTTACAGAAAACAGCGCTGCTTTACAATCTTCCAAAAATTTGGTCGCCTCTGCTTCTGTTGCAAAACGCTGCGGAAGCTCGGCTTTAAAACTATCTTTAACTTTTCCCGTATGAAAAAAAGCAACGATCTTAAAAGCCGCTTCGGGTTCAAATTTATTGATTTCACGCTCACGATCTACAATCAGACGAACCGCAACAGACTGCACCCGCCCAGCAGATAAAGAAGGCTTCACCTTTTTCCATAGAACCGGAGATAATTCAAAACCGACTAATCGATCTAGAACCCTTCGCGCTTGTTGTGCATTTACTAGGTTATAATCTATTTTACGCGGATTGTCAATAGCCTTAAGGATAGCTGGCTTCGTAATCTCATGAAACACAATCCTTTTTGTATTTTCATCTTTTAATCCCAAAGTCTCAAATAAGTGCCATGAAATAGCCTCTCCTTCGCGGTCCTCATCGGACGCTAACCAAACGGTTTCTGCAGCTTTAGCCAATTTCCTCAGTTCACTTACAACCGCCTTTTTGTCGGAGGGAACTTCATACTTTTGTTCAAAATTCTTTTCGGTATCAATTGCATCATCGGTTTTCACCAAGTCGCGAATATGTCCATAACTTGACTTGACCAAAAAATCCTTTCCTAAATACCCTTCTATCGTTTTCGCTTTCGCTGGAGACTCAACTATCAATAAATTTTTCGCCATCTAATTTGAGATTTGTGCAAATAAAGGGAATTCTGAAAGGAATGACAATAATTTCTTGCAAAAAAGACAAAAAAAATAGATTTCATGTCGACAATTAAGAAATTTATCCAAGGACAAAGGACCGCGTAACGGAGTTGAGGTCGACACAGAAACGCTGTCAGATCAAGGAGATTCACCGATCCAACTACCTTGTTTCCATCTATTTCAGACAAAAACAAATTCATTTAACTTTATTCGGTTTCGAATCAACCTTCATAAAGTTACTAAATCAAATATTCGAAACAGTTAAAATACGTATAAGTAAAATATATATGTATATTCGCTTATTCAAAAGGGCAATATATAGCAACTCCCCTATTTTGTTTAAATATTTCAATAATGAAAAGAAGTCTTCTCAGAATTGCCTTTTGGGGCACGTTATTACCATTTGTATCTTGTTCAGTTATGAAAGATTCAGCAAAAACAAATTCAGGCAATTTCCCTAAACTTAGTCTGGAAGCACATCGCGGCGGCCGCGGCCTATATCCTGAAGAGTCTATCGCTGCTATGAAAAATGCAATAGATCTTGCAAAGGTGACCACACTGGAAATGGATTGCCACATTACCAAAGACCGTAAGGTTGTTGTCTTTCACGACGATTATCTTAACCCAAAATTTGTCTTGAAACCCAATGGCTCCGAAATTTCTGACAAGGACAAATCGCTGAGAATTTATGATATGCTTTATAAAGATCTGATTAAATACGATATCGGATCGAAATTTTATAAAGAGTTTCCAGAACAGAAAAAACAGGTTACACGTATAGCAAAGCTATCAGACCTTATTGATAGTACTGAAGCCTACGCAAGTCTAAAAAGGAAAGCACCGATGTTTTACAATATCGAAGTGAAGAGTAAGGAAGATAAAGATGGTATTTTCCATCCAAAGGTAGAAGAGTTTGTGGACCTTATGGTGCAGGTGATCACCGATAAGAAAATTGCTTCACGAACCGTCATCCAATCATTTGACAGCAGGGCTATTAAATATCTGCACAAAGCATATCCTCAAATCAAAGTTTCTTATCTTATTGATGCAAATTACACCAAGAGTGTTGAGCAAACAATTGCAGCTTTGGGCTTTACACCTTTTATTATAAGTCCGCACTATAAAATAGCTACACGCGATTTTATTACACAGTGCCATAAAGCGGATATCAAGGTTATTCCATGGACAGTCAACACAAAAGACGAGATAGAACAGCTGAAGGCTGTAAAGGTTGACGGAATTATTAGCGATTACCCCAATTTGTTTTAACAAACACCTTTCTTGTTTCGTTAAGAATAAAAAAATAAATTCCAGTGCATCTTAATGTCAGGAGAAACCAAGCCAAAGCAAAGCAGTTCGTTAATCGCCCTAAACTACTTTGTTTTGGTTTTGTTTTTTAATGCTTTGTCAATATATTCACGTCCCTTTTGAACCAAAAATTCAGAGCGGTGGTAATCCCAAAGGTTACATATATTATAGGGAATATCCACCACCACATCGGGATGGTATAAATCAACAATCATACGGCTCATTTTCCTGCGCATCACATAGTATGAGGCTTGTAGAATATCCAAGGAATTCGAAGTCTTCGGATCCAGTTTTTTGATAACAGAATATTGTTTATCCGGTTTAGATTCCAAATTAACAGCAATGATTAAATTCTCTTTCTTGGTTACATGATTTATGGGCAATGGATTCAGCACACCACCGTCAACGTACACATGGTTCTCCTCTTCCACCGCTGTAAATACAGCTGGAATAGCAATCGAAGCACGAATGGCATCATACATACTCCCAAAATCCAGCACAACCTCCTTTTCGTAGTTTAGGTCTGTCGCAATGGCTTTAAACAAAATTGGAAAAGTCTCTATATTAGCATCAGGGATCACAGATTTCAAGGCGTTAAACACCTTGATTCCCTTCATCATTCCTAGCCCCTTCCAGCTAAAATCCATCATATTAAAGACCGATTTCTTCGTCAGGCGCTGCATCCAATCTTCGAGAACATCCATCTTCCCTTGCGCATAAATACCACCAACAAGTGCTCCTATTGAACAACCTACCACCTCATCGATTTCGAAGCCCAGCTCTTCAAGCCGTCGAATAATACCAATATGCACAAGACCTCTTGCACCACCTCCACCCAGGACAAGGGTAACTTTACGATTCAAAAAAGCTTTCTCCAACATAAGTATACAAGTACATGAAACACTTGTTTACATCCAAGCAACAATGTAAACAGATAATCATCGTTATTATATGTATTTTTGATTACAATATACGCAGTAAAAAAAGAAATATGAAAATAGAAATTTGGTCGGACATCATTTGTCCATTTTGTTATATTGGCTTGACAAAGCTTGAATTGGCGCTTCAGCAAACCGCAAGTAAGCCAGCCGCTGAAATCATCTGGAAATCGTATCAGCTTAACCCCGACTATCCCGAAGATGCTCCGGCAATGCCAACCTACGACTACCTCGTTCAAACGAAGGGCATGAGCATGGACGATGTGGTTGCGATGACTTCACAACTCAGTGCGCAGGGAAAAGAGCTGGGTATTGACCTGAATTTTGAAAAAGCAATCGTTGTAAATACAAAAAAAGCTCATCGTCTGATCCATTTCGCCCAGGCACAGCAAAAAGGCACTCAGCTCAAAAAAGCCTTATTTAAGGCTCATTTCACCGATGGTCTCGATGTAAATAACAACGAGGTTCTCATCGCTATCGCAACAGAAGAGCATCTTTCCGCTCAGGAGGTAAAAAACTTATTGGAATCAGATGAGTTTGCTTATGATGTTGCACAGGATATCCAAGAAGGTGTCAGCTTAGGACTCCGAGGTGTTCCTTTCTTTGTATTTGACAGAAAATACGCTATCCCCGGAGCACAGCCCATGGAAGTCTTTCACAATACAATAAATGAATGCCTGGCCAGTCAGCCTGCACCTCTTGAACGCAGAGGCGAAGAAGGCCCTTCATGTGATCCTGAAACAGGAAAATGTGAATAAAGAAAGAAAAAATTATTGTTTAATTTTACTATTTTCGCAAGCTTATAACGACAAACAAATTTGGTATAAATGCAGTTAACCAAACTAGAAATTAAAGGATTTAAGAGTTTCGGAGACAAGATCACGATCAACTTCAATGATGGTGTCACAGCGATTGTCGGTCCCAATGGATGCGGGAAGTCCAATGTGGTCGACGCCATACGCTGGGTACTGGGAGAACAAAGCACAAAGATGCTTCGCTCCGATAAAATGGAAAATATTATCTTCAATGGAACGAAAAATAGAAAGCCGGCAAACCTTGCAGAAGTTTCGCTGACCTTCAACAACAACAATAATATTCTGCCAACGGAATTCTCGACAGTGACCGTCACTCGTAAGCTGTTTCGCAACGGCGATAGTGAATATCGATTGAATGATGTCAAATGTCGTTTAAAAGATATCACGGATCTATTCCTGGATACCGGGGTTGGTGCCGACAGTTATTCGATTATCGAATTGAAAATGATTGATGAAATTATCAACAACAAAGATAATTCACGTCGCAACCTCTTCGAAGAAGCATCCGGAATCTCTAAGTATAAAGTTCGTAAAAAACAAACTTTAGCAAAGCTGAGAGATACTGAGGTCGATCTTAGCCGTGTGGATGATTTGCTTTATGAAATCACAAAGAATCTCAAATCATTAGAAAATCAAGCTAAAAAAGCTGAAAAATATACCTCACTTAAAGCAGAATACCGCCAAAGCAGTATAGATTTGGCTTATTATAGAATTGCTGATTTTTCGACCGAATTAGAAAGACTTCAGACACAAGAATCCAAGGTTCAAAAAGATGCCGTCAATGCACAGCAAAATATCCTGAACGCGGAAACTGAACTCCAAACACTCCGCCAGACAAATTTGGAACAGGAAAAAAACCTTTCGGTACAGCAAAAAACAACACAGGAATTTGTCAATAAAATCCGAGGTTATGAATCGGAAAAGAAGATCAAAAACGAAAAAGTTAAAAATCTTCAAGATAAGGAAAACCGGCTGAACCTCGATATCAACAGCGATAAACAACAGCTTAATCACGTACTCTACACCATCAAACGACTGAATGAAGAATTGTTTGATGAGCAAAATAAACTCGATTCGTTAAAAACGAATCTTGAATCGGATAAATCCGAAGTCGACGAACTGAGAGGACAGCAACAGTCTGCAAAGGGAAAACTTGATATTTTTAATAAGAGTAATGCTGAATTACAGGCCAAAATCTACAAATTAGAAAAAGATCTTGCAGTATTCACAATTCAGAAAGAAGCTCTTCTGCAAGAATCTGTTCGCAATAGTGTAGATACAGAAGCAAAAGAAGCCGAATTGCGGCAGTTCAATTCCTCTGTTATGGAATTGGAGGGCCGTGTGGAAGCACAGCAGCTACAGTACGATTCAGCAAACCAGCAGGAAGAAGAGCTCCAAGGACAGATTAATCAGTGCCAGGCAAACCTAGAGGAATTTAAGGCCCAGCTGGCCAAAGATCTCCGTCTTGTAGATGCCAAACAAAACGAATACAACCTCACAAAATCCCTTGTTGATAATTTAGAAGGTTTCCCTGATTCCATTCGATTCCTCAAGAAAAATGCAGGATGGAAAAAGCAGCCTCCGCTCCTATCAGATGTCCTTTTCTGTCAGGAAGATTACCGTGTGGCTATTGAGAACTACCTAGAGCCTATTATGAACCATTATGTTGTCGAAACACAACAAGATGCTGTTCAGGCGATTCAGCTATTGAGCGATGCCGCAAAAGGAAGAGCTAATTTCTTTGTTTTAGATGCCATAGCGGATTCCCCAAGCGTTGCCCCTGCACCAAATGACAATTTGATGTCTGCATTGGATGTGATTACCGTAGACGAAAAGTACAGGGCTTTATGTACGATGCTGCTCCAGCAGGTCTTCATCCTTAAACATGAAAATGAAAAGGAGCTGGATGAAAAGCTCCCTGCTCTGGGACAGGTGATTCTACAAAAAAATGGACGTTATTCGAAACATCATTTGGGCCTTTCTGGTGGTTCTGTGGGATTATTTGAGGGAAAACGTATCGGAAGAGCGAAAAACCTCGAAGTGCTATCCCAAGAGATCAAAACCTTAAATCAGGAAATAGCAAAACTTGAAGATAAAATAACGGCCGAAACAGCTCGCCTGGATGCACTGCGTGGCAATTCACAGAAAGAGTTAATCGATGAGCTGCGCTTTCAGCTCAATAGACTGAATAATGAATTAATTACCGTCAAAACAAAGCAAGAGCAATATCAAGCCTTCATCAATAACTCCCAGGCCCGTAAAAAAGATATTCAGGAGAAAATTGAAGGTATAGAATCGGATTTAAAAATTGCGGAGCCACAGCTTCAGGAGTTGCGCCTGGAAAAAGAACAGAGTATCGCCGAACTATCGACTTTACAAGATCAGTTCCATGAAATATCTGAAGTACTTAACGAAAAATCGACTGCATACAATCAAGAGAATATCACTTACCATCAACAGTTAAACAAAGTTTCCAATATCACAAAAGATCTCGAATTTAGAGAGACGCAGAAAGATGACCACGAAATCCGTGTGGAGCGAAACAGTGCAGAATTAGTTGAAGTGCTAGAAGCTTTAAGAACAACCATTTCATTTGAAGATGAAGAAGATCAGGATCTTATTGCCATGTATGAGCAGAAGATTGCCCTGGAAGATGGTCTCAAAGAATTGGAAGACGGCTACTATGCAGATAAGCAGAAGATCAATAATCTCGAAGATTCCCTGACACAGCAACGTCGTTCAAAAGAACAGAGTGACTTTCTTGTTTCAGAGATCAAAGATAAAAAAACGGGCCTTCAGATCGACCTCAATTCCTTGAAAGAACGTCTTTCTGTTGAATTCAACATTGAACTGAAAGACCTGATTGACCGTGAAGATGTGCCTGAGATCACAGAAGATCAAGTTACATTGGCTACGAAATGCAGCAAACTCAAGAAACAGCTTGATGAATTTGGAACGATCAATCTGATGGCAAAAGAGGCTTTCGACGAGATGAACGAACGCTATGATTTCATTAACAAAGAGAAAGCTGATTTAATCGAAGCAAAAGGCTCGTTGATGGCAACAATAAAAGAAATTGACGATACCGCTCAAGTTCAATTCATGTTTACATTCGATGCCGTAAGGAATAACTTCGTCAAGGTATTCCGTTCGCTATTTAACGAAGAAGACAGCTGCGACCTGGTGCTCACAGATCCGAGCAATCCGCTGGATTCAGACATCGACATTATTGCAAGGCCAAAAGGGAAAAGACCGCTGTCTATCAATCAGCTTTCTGGCGGTGAAAAGACCTTGACTTCAACAGCCTTGTTATTCTCACTTTATCTTTCTAAACCGGCACCTTTTTGTATATTCGATGAGGTGGACGCTCCGTTGGATGATACTAATATTGATAAATTCAATAATATTATCCGGGATTTTTCCAAGAATTCACAATTTATCGTGGTCTCACACAATAAAAAAACGATAGCAAGTACAGACATCATCTATGGAGTAACCATGGTTGAACAAGGTGTATCCCGTGTAGTTGCAGTAGATCTAAGAGAAGTTGCCTAGTGTGCAGCAAAAATATATAATAAACAAGACGGACTCAGGGGATATACACCCGGTCCGTCTTATTTATACAGATCAATTTAATTCCTCTCGCCTTTAATAAGATTCTTTGCTGCAACATGCTGTGAATTGCCCTAAGCTTATTTCCTGTTGCAGATCAATATAAGGATGGACAGCAGACAGCCGATTCCCTCAAATAAATAGACCGACTGATAACCAAACGAGCCCGCGATCATTCCCGCCAGTGGTCCTTCCAGTCGCAGAGACCATAAACGCCAGTGAAGACTCCCTCCAATTCATTCCCTTGAAGAACAAGACAATGATGGACGCAATACAGCCAAATGCCATGGAAGAAAACGCCAGGCTCAACCCTTGTCCAAAAATCGCCCATATTACCTTATAAAATGGTTTACGGATATGATCTTAATCAATGGCTACCGCTGGTAGTTTTACCGTGGCAAGCCAGCTCATTATTGACAATAATAGCCCCAAAGCAATTCCAATAGTCAAATAGACTCCAAATACCGATACAATAATGGGAATTATGGCTTTGTAGAAGCCAATTGTTTGTCCTTTTTCTAAAATTGCACTCATAAATTTTTTGTTTAACTATATTTAGAGTGCAAATATGCCGCGGATCAAAAAGCTAAACATTGACTCAAGTCAAAAAAAGAGTCTGCAAGTCAAAAAAGGAAGCTGAAAAATAAAAAGCCCAGAGTGGGGAACTCTGAGCTTTCGTTAGCCATATATTAACCTATTTTATGAAAAGTATTTGTAATGAAAACGCCACAATTTTGAATTCATTATAACAATAACAGTCATTTAACATTTTTTAACATTTAAAAGAGATTAATATTAAGCTCTATTTGAGCGTGGCCAAAACCGTAATTTTTCGTGTTCTTGTCAGGGATCCTCCGATCCTGTTCACAAAAAAAGCTCGAAGTGGGGAACTCCGAGCTAACCTAACCAATTATTAACCTAAATTTATGAAAAGTCTAATTTATACAAACAGCCTCTTTCGCTGTTTTGAATATTAAACGTAAGCTATCAGCTTATTATTACACAGCTCTTGCGGATTTATGTGAAATTTGACATTTTTTAACAATTCAATAAGTAACTTTAGGAAAACGAACATATAAATAAATATCATATGGCAGAATACGATTTAAATGAACTTCAGAAGATCCACGAAAACAAAGATGTTTTAAACTATCTGGAACAACATGGCATTCTGGAAATAAAAAAATTCAATGATGTTTACGATTATGAGAAAGAACTTTACGAGCTTCAAGTCAAGCTCTTAAAGCTTCAATATGAAATCATTGAAAAAGGAAAACGGGTCCTTATTATTTTCGAAGGTAGAGACGCTGCGGGTAAAGGTGGTACAATAGGCCGTGTAACCCAATATCTAAATCCCAAAAAGGTACGCGTTGTTGCATTGCCCAAACCAACCGAAGAGGAAGCCGGGCAATGGTATTTTCAACGATATATCAAACAGCTCCCTAATACTGGCGAAATTGTGATTTTTGACCGTAGCTGGTATAACAGAGCTGTTGTTGAACCTGTATTTGGGTTTTGCTCCAAGGAGCAACATGAACTGTTTATGAACCAGGTCCCTGAATTTGAGAAGCAGTTAATCGACGATGGCATCATCCTCATCAAATTATTCCTGAACGTCAGCAAAGAAGAGCAAGCCGAAAGGTTAAAAGAGCGAAAAGAGGATATCCTAAAACAATGGAAAATTGGTGTGTTAGACCAGCAGGCGCAGGAGAAATGGGATGTATATACGGGCTATATTGAGGATTTATTTAAAAAGACAAGCACCAAAAAATCGCCTTGGCTAGAAATCACGAAAGATAACAAGAAAAAGGCTCGCCTGGCGTCCTTCAAACTGATTATCAATGCTCTTGTTGGAAGTGAACAGGAAAAAATAGATTCTTTCGTCACAAAACACGATTAAAGGTCTGTTGATTAGAAAAGGTACAATTATAAAAAACAGGAGGAAAAGTATTTCCTCCTGTTTTTTATAATGTCAGAACGAATTAGGACACAAGAACCGAAGTTTCTATTTTGGGTCCTGCTGCATGCACCGAGGGTGGCATCTCATTATTGAATTTTTCAAAATTCGAAATAAACAGCTTCGCCAAGCGTTTTGCCTGCATGTCATAAGCCTCGTCATTGTTCCATAAGCCTCGCGCATCTAAAATTTGCGCAGGAACATGCTCCCCACAGCTCGTCGGATACTCCAGTCCAAAAATATTATGCTTGTTGAAGTGAGACTCCAGCAGTGAGCCATCCATTGCTGCTCGGATTAACGATCGCGTATAATTTAGCTTAATACGTCTGCCTATTCCATAAGGACCGGCAATCCAGCCCGTATTCACTAACCAAACTTTGATGTTGCGATTTTGTTCTAGTTTTGAACGCAGCAAAGCCGCATATTTTGAAGGATGAAGCGGCAAAAATGCCTGTCCAAAACAGGTTGAAAATGCTGCTGTAGGCTCCTTTACCCCTACCTCTGTACCCGCAACCTTTGCTGTATAACCACTAACGAAATGATATACCGCCTGATCTATGGTCAACAATGAAATGGGAGGAAGTACACCAAAAGCATCTGCCGTCAGGAAAAAAATATTTTCAGGTTCACGACCAATACCGCTCATTTCGGCATTTTCCATGAAATCTATTGGATAGGATACGCGGGTATTTTCCGTCTTGCTAATATCGTTGTAATCAGGTCGATCAAATTCATCCAAAACAACATTTTCAAGCAGAGACCCAAAACGAATTGCGTGGAAGATCTCAGGCTCTTTGTCTTCCGACAAACCTACACATTTAGCATAGCAGCCGCCTTCAAAATTGAATATTCCCCTTTCGCTCCATCCATGCTCATCATCACCGATCAACTTTCTGTTTCTATCAGCTGATAAGGTCGTCTTCCCTGTACCCGAAAGTCCAAAAAACAAAGCTGTCTCCCCTTCTTTTGAAGTATTCGCCGAACAGTGCATAGAAAGCACATTATGCTGGAATGGCAAAATAAAGTTCAATATTGAGAAAATGCTCTTTTTAATCTCCCCTGTATAACCGGTCCCCGCAATCAGTACTATCTTTTTTGTAAAATCAATCGCGACAAAATTTTCGTTGATAATGCCATATTGATGCGGCCCTTCGATAAGCAGCGTCGGGGCAGCTAAAATCGACCAAGCAGGCTGAGCATCCAAATTTGGTTCCGGCCGCAGAAACAGGTTATTGGCAAATATACTTTGATAAGCTGTCTCCGTAACAACACGCAAATCTATTTGATAAGCTGGATCAGCCCCTGCGGCACAATCTCTTACATAGATGATTTTATCACTTAAGTGATCAGCTACTTTAGAAAATAGTGTTTCAAAATTAGCCGGAGACATCCGTTGATTGATTTCTCCCCACCAAACGCTATCTTTTGTTAAAGAATCTTCGACCAGAAACCGATCTTTTGGCGATCTTCCAGTAAATTTTCCCGTATCAGCAGCGAGTGCTCCCGTATCAGAAAGTCGACCTTCGTGATTTGCTAAGGCATGTTCGACCAATTCAGAAACAGGCAATTGATAAAATACATTTTTTGTACTATCAATTTTTAAATATTTCAAATCAGGCGCGTTTCCAATGTTACCCTTTTTCATATTTTTTGTTTGTTTTAAAATGTGCCCAAATTTAAAGGCATTTTTCGCTAAAAACAAAACTTAATTATCTAAAAATCAAGCTTATTGTACAAAAAACACAAAAACAAACCACTCATTAACAATAACTTATACAGATAAAAAAAAATAAACTTTTTAGCATATTTTTTTAGCACATCAATTTATCACTATCAAAAAATATCACATATTTTTCGTAAATTGTTCCAACCTTTACAAATATTAATAAGGTAAAAAAACAGACAGTGTAACGTCCACCAGCTATTGATCGTTGAAAGCGGCAGCAATGTCCAGGCGGACGGACTAACATATGTAAAGATAAAGAGATGAAATAGCTACAATTGTAGCACGAACACGGAAGAGCACGGGGTGACTTTCATGCCATCTGACAAATAATTGCTTGTGCTTAAAATAAACTGGATATGCTATATAACCATTAAAAGACACATAATCTGCGAATGAAATTACATGCTATAGAAACGGGATTTTTTAAACTCGATGGCGGTGCAATGTTTGGCGTTGTCCCAAAGAGTATCTGGAACAAAACAAACCCGTCCGACTCAAACAATATGTGTACCTGGGGAAACCGCTTGCTCCTCATCGAGGACAGTAATCGATTAATGCTGGTCGATACAGGACTGGGAGACAAACAAAATGAAAAATTCTTCAGCTATTATTATCTTCACGGAGATGCAACGCTGGATAAATCATTAAAAAATATTGGATTTGACAGAAGCGATATCACCGATGTCATCCTTACACACCTGCACTTCGACCATTGTGGCGGGGCTATAGCCCGTGAAGGTGAACAGCTGGTTCCGGCTTTTAAAAATGCTCATTTTTGGAGCAATAGCGACCATTGGTCTTGGGCTACCGATCCTAACCCGCGCGAAAAAGCTTCTTTCTTAAAAGAGAACATTCTACCGATACAGAAGAGCGGACAATTAAAATTTGTTGAAGATCATCAGAATCCTTTTGGAAACAATATCGCTATCCGTTATGCACACGGCCATACAGAAGCTATGATGTTGCCACAGATACAGTATAAAGGCAAAACAATCCTCTATATGGCGGATCTATTACCTTCGGTGGGACATATTCCCATTCCTTATGTTATGGGTTATGATGTCAGACCCCTCGTGACCATGGAGGAACGTAGCAGCTATTGGAATGAGATCGTCGATAATGAATACATCTTATTTTTCGAACACGATCCCATACATGAATGCTGTACACTTCAACGTACTGAAAAAGGTATCCGGGTAAAGGACATTTTCAAATTGGGCGAGATTTAGCAGGTCTAATCAAAGGAGATCAAATAGGATATAAAAAAGGATAAACAAAAAAAAAAGGGCTACTTTGAAAGTAGCCTTTTTTGTTTCATGAATATGTTTAGAATCTAAAGCCCAAAGCCCAGTAATTTTCAAAAAACCATATTTGTTGGGATGCTTTATCTACCCCTCTTCTTCCAGTTGTACGAATGTTTGTTAAATCAGTCCAGCCCGTTTTGAAGTTCCCCTGAAGATAGAGTCCTTTATAAAAACGGTAGTGCAAACCAACTTTTGCCGAAGCACCATAACCCGCAATGTTCCAAAAGTGGTTGGCCCCTTCGCCAAAAAGATGGACGTCGGAACGAGGAATCAATAGACCTACATCCACACCAGATTCCATTGTCAGCACCTGTTGACCTTTGCGATTATTGATGATGTCATCATAACGCTCTAGGCCTACTGAGGCAAAGTTATAACCATCTGTATGCTCAAATGTCAGCATGGCAGAGTCTACAGTAATCAATTCACCGTTATATTGACCGGCGCGGTTTCCCGTCGGGATACCAGGATTAGAAATCTCTTCACCGATAAAACCGGAAATTTTCACCTGCTGCGGAATATCGACCACATATTTCATATGGTCCCATCCCAATGAAATTGAGTAATTATCCTTGATATAATAACCAAAGTGCAGATTAAATTGTGGAATAGTTAATCGGCTTGGATCAAAATACGTCGAACCAAATTTAGTTGGCCTATCACCCGCTTTTACATCATGGAGTATAAAGTCATAATTAGGACCCGTAAAATGAATATCTGATTTCGCGTAAGAAGAGAAGTTGTACCCCCAAAAGAAGAAGAATTTGCCCTTGTTACTTTCTGTTCTCAAATTTTTCGGTTTGAAAATGCTTTTTCCTATCTCAGGATTTTCTTGGGCAAATAAGGCAGAAACACTTAATGCAAGTGCTCCAATCGTTAAAAATATTTTTCTCATATCGGTGCTAAAAACGTTGGGCAAAAGTACCCGCATTCTATTTTATAAGCAAATAAAATCAATGGAAATTGGAAAAATATGACGAAGATCACAGAAATGTCATTCCACGCTGGAAACAAAAAAAGCTGCCTTCCAGGAAAGCAGCTTTTCAGTTATTTTATTTCCAAGGAATTGTTACCCTTGATTTTTACGAATGATATTCAAAGCTCCACCAGCTTTAAACCACTCAATTTGTTGCGCATTGTAGGTATGGTTCGCCAAAATCTCTTCTTGCGTTCCGTCTGCGTGATGTAATACAAGTGTTAAAGGTTTACCTGGTGCAAATGTTGTCAAGCCGATAATATCAATGGTATCATTTTCCTGAATCTTGTTATAATCGTCTTTGTTTGCAAAAGTTAATCCCAACATACCTTGTTTTTTCAAGTTCGTTTCGTGAATACGCGCGAAAGACTTAACTAAAACAGCACGAACACCCAAATGACGAGGTTCCATCGCTGCATGCTCGCGGGAAGAACCTTCACCGTAGTTTTCATCACCGACTACAATTGAACCAATACCGTGTGCTTTATAGTCCCGCTGTGTAGCAGGAACAGGACCATATTCGCCTGTGAGTTGATTTTTAACGCTATCAGTCTTCTCATTGAAGAAATTCAAAGCACCAATCAACATGTTATTTGAGATATTGTCCAAATGGCCACGGTATTTCAACCAAGGACCAGCCATAGAAATATGGTCAGTAGTACATTTACCTTTCGCCTTAATCAATAATTTCAACCCTTTCAAATCGGTACCTTCCCATGGAGCAAAAGGCTCCAACAGTTGAAGACGATCAGAAGTAGGAGCTACATCAACCACCACCGAACTACCATCAGCTGCAGGTGCCTGATAACCGGGATCATCTACCGCAAAGCCTTTCGTTGGCAACTCATCCCCTACAGGAGGATCCAGCTTCACTTGTTCACCTTTATTGTTTGTCAAGGTATCAGTTACCGGATTGAAACCCAAATCACCAGAGATCGCAATCGCAGCTACTAATTCTGGTGATGCAACAAATGCATAAGTATTTGGATTGCCATCTGCACGTTTTGCAAAGTTACGATTGAAAGAATGAACGATTGTATTTTTCTCTTGTTTATCGGCTCCTACACGATCCCACATACCGATACATGGACCACATGCATTGGTAAAAATTGTCGCATTGAGGTCTTCAAAAGTTTTCAGCAAACCATCGCGATCAGCCGTAAAACGCACTTGCTCTGACCCGGGATTAATACCGAATTCAGCTTTTGTGATAAGCCCTTTATCAACTGCTTGTTTTGCAATGGAGGCAGCACGGGATAAATCTTCATAAGAAGAATTTGTACACGAACCGATCAATCCCCATTCCACTTGCAATGGCCAGCCATTCTTTTCAGCCTCTTCGCGCATGCGTGAAACTGGGGTATATAAATCTGGCGTAAAAGGACCATTTAGAGAAGGTTCCAATTCAGATAGATTGATTTCTATTAACTGATCAAAATACTGCTCAGGATTAGCATAAACTTCTGCATCTGCTGTCAGGTGGTCTTTAATTACATTTGCCGCATCCGCCACTTCGGCACGACCAGTAGCACGTAAATAACGCTCCATGGATTCATCGTACCCAAAAGTTGAGGTTGTCGCGCCAATTTCAGCGCCCATGTTACAGATTGTTCCTTTTCCTGTACAAGATAAAGACTCCGCACCTTCGCCAAAATATTCAACGATAGCACCTGTTCCACCTTTTACAGTCAAGATACCTGCAACTTTCAAGATCACGTCTTTTGCTGCAGCCCATCCGCTGAGCTTACCTGTCAATTTTACACCGATCAGCTTAGGGAATTTAAGCTCCCAAGGCAAACCTGCCATGACATCACAAGCATCAGCACCACCCACACCGATTGCAACCATACCTAAACCGCCGGCGTTCACCGTATGCGAGTCCGTACCAATCATCATACCGCCTGGAAAAGCATAGTTTTCCAAAACAACCTGGTGAATAATACCTGCTCCGGGTTTCCAGAAACCGATACCATATTTATTGGACACAGAACTCAAAAAGTTAAATACTTCAGAGCTTTCGTTTTTAGCTCGCGCTAAATCTTTGTCTGCTCCTTCTTTCGCCTGAATCAGGTGATCACAGTGTACGGTAGAAGGAACTGCTGCCTTTGGACGCCCAGCTTGCATAAATTGCAATAATGCCATCTGTGCAGTTGCATCCTGCATAGCAACGCGGTCTGGAGCAAAGTCAACGTAAGAAACGCCGCGTTTGTAATCTTCAGTAGCATTGCCATCCCAAAGGTGGGCATACAAAATTTTCTCAGATAAAGTCAAAGGTTTGTTAACCACTTGACGAGCCGCAGCAATGCGCTCGTCATATTGGCTATAGACCTTTTTAATCATATCTATATCAAAAGCCATATCTCTCTAATTTATGTTGTTTAATTAAGTTACTAAACCCTAATCACTCATTATTTTGTTGGAATAGGCGCAAACTTTGTTAAGTTAATGCCTTCCACAGCAGCTTTATATTCTTCGATATTCGGAATACGGCCCAAGATCGCTGAAAGAACAACAACTGGAGTTGATGCTAATAAAGACTCCCCTTTTTTACCATCTCTGTCTTCAACAACACGTCCTTGGAATAAGCGCGTTGAAGTAGCCATTACCGTGTCACCTTTAGCTGCTTTTTCCTGATTACCCATGCAAAGGTTACAACCAGGGCGCTCCAAGTACATAATATTCTCGTATTCAGTACGCGCAGAACTTTTTGGTAAAGCATCGCTAAATTCAAATCCAGAGTACTTTTGTAAGAATTCCCAATCGCCTTCCGCTTTCAGCTCATCAATGATATTGTACGTTGGAGCTGCAACGACCAAAGGAGCTTCAAATGTAACGACACCTTTTTGCTGTTCAATATTTTTCAACATCTTCGATACGATTTTCAAATCGTCTTTGTGAACCATACAAGAACCAACGAAACCTAAGTCTACCTTTTTATTTCCACCGTAGTAAGAAAGGTCGCGAATTGTATCGTGTGTATAACGTTTGGAAACATCCGCATTATTCACATCCGGGTCCGCAATCATCGGTTCTTCGATGATATCCAGATCAATAACAACCTCAGCATAATATTTCGCATTGGTATCTGGAGTTAAAGCAGGCTTAGCACCAGATTTAATTTCCTCAATACGTTTATTCGCCTTGTCAATTAAGCCCTGCAAAACATTATTTTTGTTTTCCATGCCTTTATCGATCATAATCTGGATACGGTTTTTAGCGATCTCCAATGATTCGATCAAGGTATTATCCTGTGAAATACAAATAGAAGCTTTCGCCTTCATTTCTGCAGTCCAGTCAGTAAAAGTAAATGCCTGATCGGCTAAAAGCGTTCCGATATGAACTTCAATAATTCTGCCTTGGAAAACGTTCTCGCCAGCAAATTGCTGCAGCATCTGCGCTTGTGTAGCATGAACCACATCACGGAAATCCATGTGTTCTTTCATACTGCCTTTAAACGTAACTTTTACAGATTCTGGGATTGGCATAGAAGCCTCACCTGTCGCTAAAGCTAGCGCCACCGTACCAGAGTCAGCACCAAAAGCAACACCTTTAGACATACGGGTATGTGAATCACCTCCGATAATGATCGCCCACTCATCAATTGTAATATCATTTAATACCTTATGAATAACGTCTGTCATCGAATGATATACACCTTGAGGGTCACGTGCTGTGATTAATCCAAAGTCATTCATAAATTTCATCAGTTTTGGAATATTCGCTTGTGCTTTTTTATCCCAAACCGATGCCGTATGACAGCCTGATTGATAAGCGCCGTCTACGGTAGGTGCAATTACAGTCGCGGCCATTGCTTCGAGCTCCTGCGCAGTCATCAAACCTGTTGTATCCTGAGAACCAACAATATTTACTTTAACGCGAACGTCAGAACCGGCATGTAATACTTTACCCGGAGCTACACCAACCGCATTTTTATTAAAGATTTTCTCTACAGCAGTCAAACCTTGTCCTTCAATCGTGATTTCTTTTGAAGGAGCAAACACTGTAGGCGCCTGAATTCCCAGAGCAGCAGCAGCAAAAGTTTGGATCTTTTTACCGAAAACGATCGCATAAGAACCACCCGCTTTGATAAATTCCATTTTTTGTGGAGTCAAAGCTTTGGAAATATCGATCAGCTCCTGCTCGCCATTATATAATTTTTTAGTCTTAGTATTGATCGTTAAGACAGTACCTGTAGCGACAGAATAAGCTTCTTCAAGAATTGGCTCATTTTTCTCGTTACGGATTACGTTGCCATTTTCATCCACTTTCTTCACCCAGTTTTTAAGGTCTATACCGATACCTCCGGTCACATCCACTGTGGTCAAGAAAATAGGTGAGATACCATTTGTACCACCTACAATTGGTGCGATGTTCACAAAAGGAACATAAGGACTCGCTTGTTTACCTGTCCATAATGCAACGTTGTTGACACCCGACATACGAGATGACCCCACACCCATTGTTCCTTTCTCAGCAATTAACATGACACTTTTACCAGGGTGTTGCGCCTGTAACTCAACGATCTGTTGCTGTGCTTCAGGTGTGATCATACATTTTCCATGTAATTCACGATCTGAACGCGAGTGCGCCTGGTTACCTGGCGACAATAAATCTGTCGAGATATCACCTTCACCAGCGATAAAAGTAATCACCTGAATTTCCTCAGCAACCTCAGGCAGTTTTGTAAAAAACTCTGCTTTTGCGTAGCTTTCTAAAATATCTTTTGCGACCTCATTGCCTTGTTCAAAAGCTTCTTTCAAACGAGCGGTATCCGCATCATATAAGAAAACTTGTGTTTTAAGAACCTCAGCCGCCTGTTTTGCAATAGCTAGGTCTGCACCCAAGGCCAGGTCCAATAAAACCGTGATTGAAGGACCACCTTTCATATGTGACAACAACTCAAAAGCGAAATCAGGTGTAATTTCAGCAACAACTGATTCACCCAAAACAATTTCCTTCAGGAATTGTGCTTTAACACCTGCTGCAGGTGTAGTACCCGGCAACGTGTTGTAAATAAACAATCTTAAAGATTCAGCTCTATTTTCATTGTTTAAATCTTTAATCTGAGCAATTACCTCACTTAGTAATTCTGCTCCGTCAATAGGCTTAGGATGTAATCCTTGGCCTTCCCGTTCTACAACCTCTTGTACGTAATCGTTGTAAATACTCATAGATATCTATCTTTCTATTTTATGGGCAGCATAAAAACACCTATGTCTTTCTACACCACCATGTCTGTAATATAATTAAGCTAATACGCCATCTATCGGGTCCCCCCCTGACAAATCACAAATTAGCCCTTCCACTTCATGTTTTGAAGCTGATCTATTTGTCGTAAATCAACTTATATGACTAATTACAAAAATAGTGAAAATCCAACTTTAAACGCATGCATTCCATTTATTTAAATCAATTTGGAATTGTTCTAAACAGCACTTATGCAATCCTGCCATCTTTTTTTGAAATCCGCTATATCGCATTTATTTCTTTCAAAAAAAAAGGTGATTTATATTATTAAATCACCTTTTCGTTTTATATACTTTCTACAGTTATATCAATGTCTTTTAATGCTTTCACAGTTTCCAGAGGATCTGTCGCGTTGAAGACAAATGAACCTGCCACCAGCACATCTGCTCCGGCTTTCAATAACTGCGCTGCATTCGCACTCGTTACTCCCCCATCGATTTCAATCAGCAGACCATCATTCACTCCCTGTGCCATGGCCCTTAGTTCCTGTACTTTGGCATAGGTATTTGGAATAAATTTCTGACCACCGAAACCTGGGTTAACCGACATGATACAAACCAAGTCCAGATCCGCAAGAACATCTTTTAAAAGTGCTACTGGCGTATGTGGATTCAATGCAACGCCTGCTTTACAGCCCAATTCTTTAATAGCAGCCAGAGTCCGATGCAAATGTGTACAGGCCTCATAATGAACGGTAATGATTGCTGCACCTGAGTCTTTACATACCTGCAGATAACGGTCTGGATCAACAATCATCAAATGTACATCCAAAGGTTTATCGGCATGTTTTGCAATAGCCTGCATAACTGGAAATCCAAAAGAGATATTTGGCACGAAAACACCGTCCATAATATCAATATGAAACCAATCTGCCTCACTGTTGTTTACCATGATGATATCATCGTATAATTTTGCAAAGTCTGCAGCAAGAACGGATGGTGCAATTAGATGTGATTTTGTTGACATGTTGTATTTTTTCTGCAAAGATAACAAGTATTTTTTGTTCATCACAGCATTCCTCCTATTTAATACCTATAAACGACAATTGGCAGAAGCTGCAGAAAATAATTATAATTACATTTGTATATTAACATGATAATAAAATACAGCTCACCGTGGGAAGACTAAAAATAAAATACAGAAGAGAATTAAATACAACGGAGAACCTCGTCCGAAAAATTGGATTAATACTTATCACCATTATTCTGATCTGTATATTCCTTCCCAAACAGCCTCGTTTTCGCTATGAATTCCAAAAGGGAAAAGTATGGAATCATGAGAATCTGATATCACCTTATAATTTTGCGATATTAAAAACACAAGAGGAACTGAATGCGGATAAGAAAAGTATCTTAAACACGATTCAACCTATATATAATGCTAATACAACGACCAGCAAGGAGCAAATTGATCAGTTCAACACGGATCTGGCCGAAAAGTGGCAAAGCAGCAAGTTGGATACAACGCATGAAAATATAGTAGATTATAGAAATGCCGGCAATGCCATCTTAAGCCATCTGTATGGCAAAGGCATTTTGTCATTGAACAATCGGTTTCAGAACCGCAGCAATGACAAATCTCCGGCTTCCAAGCATTACAACTTCACATTGATCCAGGACAAAGTTGCCAGCCAAAAAAACACGGCCGACTGTTACACCATCGAAAGCTCTTATGGTTATATGGATGAGATCATGCCCAAATTGACCAAGATAAAACAAAAGAGCTGGCTGGAGGAAACTTTAAAAAATTACATTACCATTAACTACATCTACAACGATCAACAAACAGAAGCTTTAGAACAAAATGCCATTGCAAACATATCGGCTACGCGCGGTGTGGTCCAAAAAGGAGAACTGATCGCTGAAAAGGAGAAAATCATATCCAATGAGACGTACCAGAAACTCGAGTCGCTTCGTAAGGTATATGAAGATGAAGGCAAGATCAGCGGAAATCAAAACTATGTGACCCTGGGGCAATTTCTGATTATCTCGCTCGCCCTTTCTATTTTGATGGTATTCCTTTTTCTTTTCCGTAAGGACATCTATTTTAACAATAGGTTGCTGGTCATTATCATGATTGTGATCATTGGTATGCTCGCTGTCCTATCTTGGGCCATCAAAATCAAAATCCCCAATCTCTATTACATCCCGTTTTGCGCCGTCCCCATTATTATTCGTATTCTTTTTGATACGCGTGTAGCACTCAATATCCATCTGTTGATGGTTCTGCTAGCAGGTCTTTTTGTACCGAATAGTTTTGAGTTTGTCTTTTTACAATTTATGGCGGGGATAGTTGCGATCTATAGTATTAAAACATTGGTCAAACGAGAGCAGCTGTTCATTTCCTCTGCTATTATTCTCGGTACCTATTGGATTGCTTACATTGGCTTGGTCGTCACGAGAAATGGATCTATAGACACCATTTACTGGTCTGACCTTCTGCCCTTTTTCGTAAGCGTGATGATTACCTTATTAGCTTATCCAATGATCTATGCATTCGAAAAGTTATTTGGTATTGTATCAGATCTAACACTCATGGAGCTTACCAATAGTAACTCCAAGTTATTGCGGGAGCTCTCTTTTAAAGCTCCGGGAACCTTTCAGCACTCCTTACAGGTGGCTAATCTAGCCGAAGCCGCTATCTACAAAATTGGCGGGAATCCGCTGTTGGTCCGCGCCGGAGCCCTGTACCACGATATCGGGAAATTGACAAACCCCCAGTTTTTCATCGAGAATCAGAAGACAGAAAAAAATCCGCATGATGAGCTTTCACCGGAACAAAGTGCGCAGATTATTATATCACATGTCATCAAAGGAGTCGATATTGCCAAAAAACATCAATTGCCTGACGTGATCCTTGATTTTATCCGCACACACCACGGGACGACGCGTGTTGACTATTTTTATAACGTTTTTGTCAAGAACAACCCCGATAAACTGGTTGACGAGTCTTTATTTACCTACCCCGGACCTATTCCTTTTTCCAAGGAAACAGCTGTACTTATGATGGCGGATTCGGTCGAAGCCGCATCCCGTGCATTAAAAGAACCATCTGAAGAGTCTATCAATAACCTTGTCGATAAAATTATCGAACATAAATTGATGCGGGGGCAGTTCAATAATAGTAACATTACGCTAAAAGATATCACCGAATCCGCAGTTATTTTTAAGGCAATGCTCAAAAGTATCTACCATGTTCGGGTAGATTATGATTTAAGCAAAAAAACAATGTAATTTTAATTGTCAAACAACAAATTGAATTTCAAACGCTTATTGCAACGTTACATTTTTTTTGCATTTTTTTTAGTATTTAGACTTTGCAGAATCAAATAATTGCCTTATGTTTGCAATGTCAAAACGAGGAAGGGTGCCTGAGTGGCCGAAAGGAACAGTTTGCTAAACTGTCGTACTGGAAACGGTACCGCGGGTTCGAATCCCGCCTCTTCCGCCAAGACAAAAACGCTTTCTGAGAAATCAGAAAGCGTTTTTTTTATTTTTGGAGCAGGGGCAGCACTAAAAACAACGTCACGTATAAATTCTTACAGAAAGCGGCTCATGAGGACAAGGCAGTTCAAGAACCTGCGGTTCGTCAGGGACGAGACAGATTACCTTTGCCAGGAGATTACTACACAAGAAACCTTTTATTCGTACCTGCTTCGGATCATCAACAGATATTGTACAAATGCTGTACAGATATTGACCAGTCTCCGACCAGGAAAAGCCGGTTCCATACTTAGTCAACATTGCTAAACAAATTGTTCAGCTCCGAAGCAGGTACGAACAACATACGAACAAAAGGCAAGTGAAGTGCCCTAGTCATCTCGCTTACCGTTGTTATTTGACCTTCTTTATTTACTTCCGGCCCATAGAATTGCATTCCTGAACATCGTTGTAAAATCTTTAGACGCAAATAAGGATCCACTATGGCCGATCAGAAAATATACGTTTCTGGCTTTCACATTAGGGTTGCTCCAAATAATGGGATGGTCGCCCATTTTAATTGTTGAAACGGGCTGGTAGCTATCTTCATCGACATGTGCCAAGACCTTGACATGGGGTCTTGGATTTTTATCAAAAACATAAAACTCATCATTGGGAATCAAAAAATGAGGATTTACTCCTTTCATAACGGGATGCTTTCGATCTTCGACATAAGCCGTCGCAGATGCTGTTTTAGCGATGTAATTTTTAAATCGTATTCCACCCATAAAGGTGGAAAACCAGTTCCACATCTTGTAGCCATCAAATTCCCCCAGTAATGCCGCATGGTGAAAACCGACCCAGCCTCCTCTTCCATTTTCTATGTAATCTATAAACGCCCTTTCAGCCTCTTCTGTCCATCTATAGGGTGGATAATCCAACTGTATGATTACCTTAAACTGCGTCAGGTATTCCGCTGTTATTTTTTCTGTATCATGAATTTCTGTTATGTGAAAGCCGTCTTTCTCCCCTGTATTCTTTAACCATTCCAATCCAGTATCTGTAAATGAAGCATGTTGTCCGCCCCTTTCAGTCAGTACGAGTACAGCAAAGGTATTACGGCCTTGAGCAGATAGCGTGCTTATTGTCCCGATCATCATAAAGAAAAGGAACGCGATATTTAAGCATGAGATTGTCAAGTTTCTCGGATTCGACACTTGTGTCATAAGTATGCGGTTTAAGTATATTAAAAAGTTTAAAATTCCGAAGTTAGTGATAACCACTTCCCTGCTGTTGTCATCCATACCTCCTTATACGTCGCATTGTTAGCCTGCGGCCAATAAGGAACATCTTCATTGTACCGGGTCTGTATACCTACAGGCGTTTCACCGACCATTTCACCCGGAAGCGGACAATATTGCTGTGCAAAATTTACGCCCTCGCCATAAATAAGTGACTGTCCAAAAGGATTCTTACCAACGGTCCAATAAAGTTGTTCACGTGCGATCTGTATAAGTGCTTCACTTTTCAGGTATTTACCCAATATCGCTGCCGCCTTGCCCTGGCTCAAATGAATCGCCGCATTTCCCCGGAAAGAAAACCAGACAGGAAAACGCTTTAAATAATACGATTTATCCAATTGCGCACCTTGTTTGAGTTGGGCTACATAATCATCCTTGGCTTTTGCTCCTGCAAAAAGATGCTGCCGTTGAAAACTTACTGAGTCTTGGACTTCGTCGATATGATAGACGCCTGCAGGAGCCATGCCGTAAGGTGCTGTATACTTCATAATTTTTGTGAGGTAACTACCATAATCAAGCAATGCCTGTTGCCATAACCTGTGTTTGACATGCTGTGCTTGTCCTTCGGCGAGAGCAACAAGGGCCTGAGCATAGATTTGCTCACGCGATTGATGGTTGGCATGCACAACGACCTTCTTCGTTCTATCTCGATAGAAAAAACCTTTTAATCCGTCCATATCGCCTAATGGTTCCTTACGCTGCGCCAATAATACCTCATCCATAAAATTAACAGCATGCTGTGCGTATGTTATATTCCCTGTGAGCTTATAAAGCTGACTGGCAGCCCAAGAAGCCGTCGCCATAAATTGACTTTCGGAAGTGCCATAGCTATGTTCCCAAAAAACGGGAAAATGATCATAACCCGTTTCCTTCCATTTGGCCAGCGCAAAATCAAAATCCTCCATCGCTGTCTTTTTCAATTTTTCACTTAGCGCAGGATCTTGAACCATGCTCATGGCCGCATATGCTTCATAGGCTGCAAATAAAAAATTATCAAAAGGGCTATCATGGACACGTGCTTTCATATCATCTTTATTACCGATCAGGCCATCCGTCCAGATCACAATTCCAGCACTACTGGCCCTGTACCCTTTGCCAAGGCGGGTTTTTAAGATAAAATCTACTCCCCACGCTGCTTCCTCCATAAGTCGTTGATATAGCGCGGTATTGCTTTTTTTAACCTTATTGGCCATTTCCAGCAGCGAGAATACCACGTCTCCGGTCTGTAAGCTCTGCTGGGAAAGGTCGCCGGCATCATGCCAGCCTCCGTTATAGGCCAAACGAAGTCCATCAAAGGTCGCACCGATATCGGCATGACAGGAACCATGCTTCTCTGAAACAGGGTGGCCACAGCGTTCACAAAAAATAAAGTTGAGCACACGCCATATGGAGTTTTGCCATATATTTTCACCTATCGCAAAAGGTTGGGTTTCCTGTCCTGCTGTCGCAATGATATATTGCCCGAACTTTGTAAAATCACTGAAATCCAACACATCAAATTCACCAATACTGGTAGTTACACTTTTCTTCTTACCCGTATAAACTACAGCCCTATCTTCGGCACGAAGCAAATTAAACAAATCATCCCCTGCTTTGTTATGCTTCAAAATCGCGGTCTTTTGCCCCCGGAGATCATACCCAGTGGATGAATAGATAATGCGTCCCTCGACGGGTTCCCAGCCCAGCATCCGTTCAGGTTTTTCGACTTCCTGTAATTCAATTCCATCGATATAAAAATTCAACGAATCCCCACTGACCCGATCTTTTCCAAAGCCGGGTACCCCAAAAGCGATACCTGTTATACGATCTCTCGGTAAGTCACCGATCTCCAAAAAGCAGGTATTCCATGTCCTGTTGACCAGATTTATTTCGTGGGTTCCCTCCCGAAAATATTCGTCCGGAATTTTCTGTTTGCCATCATTGTAATAATGTAGGTTGATATGAATATTGCGGCCGCCTTCACAATCCGGATAGATACGAAAAACAATACGATTGTATTTTTCCCAATTTTCTCCTGCCAGGTCAAATACGGCAGATGCACCACCATAGTTCGCATAGTCTCCATCCGCAGCCGCTCCTGGAGCCCATTCTTTGCGGACCGTCGGAACCTGCAATTTAATAGTCCCCACACCAAACTGCCCCTCTTTCTTCGCGAAGAAAATTTTGCCAACCCCCTGTTGACGCCAACGGGCAAACTCGGAGATTCCTTTGGGTTGATATACTCGCAGGACTTTCTTTTTCATGCCCAGATTTTCTAAAGACAATGTTGTATCCAATGGTAGTGGACGGTGCAGAATTCCGCTCTGCCAAATCGCTTCATTCAACTTCAGGTCTGAAGTGAGTTTGGGTGTCTGAGCCACAACTCGGGTTACCATAGCGCAAGAGACTATCCCAAAGAAGAGTAATAGTAGCTTATTCATACCTTTATTTTGCATTGAAAGGGGCTTTGAATTCTTTTCTAAACGTCTGTACGCCTTTGGAGGGAAAATCTTTTGGAATAGCCTGCGTCACCTTGCCCGTTACGGCCCATTCACATCCTCGCAGCAAAGTAACCTGAAAGCCCGTGCATTCCATGGCATAGCGCAGTTCAGGGTCATTGCCCACATGTCCCATTATCGTCACAAATACTCTTCCTTTTCCATAGTTTACAGTCCACATCAGTGGTTCTTCACGACCTAGCCCTTGTGGACGTGTGTCGTCTATGGTCGTTGCCAATACTTCCATATGTTCAGCAGGACCGCGCAGGTATGTATAAAGTTCGTCTTTGAAATGACTCCAGACAGTAGGCAGCCCCTTTAGAATAGGATGATCTGTTGCCTTATGGGCCACATCAAAAGGATGCTGTAATCCATGATGTCCTGCGGGACCGGGGCTGTAATCGTAGACGATTCGATTGTTTTTAAAATAAACATAGGGGCCTACCGTCTCATCTCTACCATCCCATGCGCCCAGTGCCGTCATCTTATTGTATTCGGGCCAGTCGGCCATGGGTACAATGGCTGAGTGAATGACGACGAGAGCTCCCCCATTGGCCATATACTGTTCCAGATCCTGTCGGGTTTCTTGACTCCAGGTCGTCCCGCCGTAATTGGAAATAATCAAGCTATAATCAGGAAAGTGCGGGCGAAGAGTAGAAATATCCTGACCGTATGGTGGACTTATGGCGACATCCACATCAAAAAGGCCACTGTTTTCAAGTATTTTTTCTATGGCATCGGTACTACCCTTCCACCAGTGCGACCCATCTTGCCCCGTGACAATAAGTGCTTTATGTTTTTGCTGCCCCAGCAGTGTTGTCCAGCCTGAAAGAAGGGTCAGAATCAGTAGCAACACTTTCATATTATTTTTCATTATTTTTATATTCTATGCGATCGAATCGCCATTCTGTTTTTAAATTATTTCCATTTTTATCCACGGAAAATTTACCATCTTTCATATAGCGCCTGTACAATTCAAATTTTCCGTCGTTGTTCCGGTCTTCCAGGAGCAGTTCACGCTGATCAGAAAGGGTAACTTCGGAGATGTATTTTACCTCCTTTGAATAATAGCCAATGATCACATAATAACATTTGAAAAGATCAAAATAAGGATAGTGGCCATTGTCTGAGGCGAAAAGTAACACTTCTTCAAGTTCACTTGAATCGTCCATCTGCACACGTTGGCTTTTATGGAGACCAAAACCCGGTTTTTGAACCTCCGCTGGATAGCGATCCCAATTCGTTGCCTCTGTAACCCTAAACTGCGCATATCCTGTATTTGTTAAACACAAAAACAGGAATACGTAAAAAATATAGTTAATATTCATATTCCATCTTTATAATTAATGCTCATTTTTCGCCTTGTTATTTATTTAAAAAATCGTTCTAATTTTTATGTAAATGCTCCGATCTCCTTCACGCGTCCTTCAAAATCTTCCCTTGATACACGCGATCTATTCTTCATCTTTGTCCGATAATTATAGATCGTATTAATAGAATATCCAAAAAAGTTGGCAATCTCCAGGCTATCTACAATACCCAAACGAATCAAAGCAAAAATGCGCAACTCCGTATTCAGCACTTCACCTTTCTTCAAAACAATTTGTTCTTCTTTGGACAACAACGTATTTACCTGATCAACAAAATCAGGGAATAGATTAATGAACATCCTATCAAAATTTGCAAACAATTCCTTCAATTCTTCATCTTTCAACGAATTGTCACGTGTCATCCGGGCGAGCTCTTCGTATTGTCTTTCTTGCATTTTCTTGTTTACCATCTTCCGATAGTTATCTAACTTGGTTATATAGATTGAACACTCGCCCAAAAAATAGGCAATATATTCTTCTTTGAGGTGGTTTGCTTCCGCTACCTCGAGGTTACGGCTGGCCAGTTCCTGATTCATATCATGCAGTTTACTATTAAAACTCGCCAGTTCCTGATTTGCATCAGCCAGCTTATTCGCATAGGCGCGTCCTTTCTTCAGCTGTTTGTACACATACAGAACAGAAATCACCAGCATAACAGACAAAATGGAGACAAGCAGCAGCAGTCCTTTTAGCTGCTGACTTTTCTGTTCGTTTTTTCGCTGATATTCCCGATCAATAATGGCTTGAATATTGAGAATCTCCGAGCTGCGAATCCGGGTATTGTAAGCTTTAATATTGTCCAATGAAAAACAGATGTAATGGTATGCCCTATTGATATCATCCTCCTGCATTAAAATATTGGCCAATACCGAGATTGAGGCATTATCTCTGATCGCAAGCTGTATATCCGAAAGCGCCGAAAGCGCTAGATATTTTTTTTCATTTTCGACATCTCCCTGCTCTCTGTAAATCAATGAACGATGGAATGTAACCAATGCATAGCCAAGTTGGTTGGGCGACGTGAGCCGAAGGCGTTCATCGTTCACTTTTAGGGCATCCACATATTGCTTTTGCAGGCGAAATTTCTTTTCTACGGTCCGTAAATGCTCTTCCGACATTGCCGGTGCCAAATTGCGTACCATATCGTTAAAATGGTTTGCTTGGGTCCAATAGCTGCTTCTGGCCTGTGTATGCTGCGTATATTTTCCCATACCAAGATAAAGTTCCCGATAGGCAATTGCATAAGGCAATCTTAGATCATTTTCCAGCGTAGCTGATTGGATACTCCCCAATAGATCAGCGGCCTCCATATGCATCCCCAACCCCACAAAAAGATTTGCCAGGGCTATTGTAGATTCATTCCACTTATATTGGTCTTTCAGTTCTACAGCGATAGTTCTGTTCATATTCAGATAGTGAATAGCCGAATCCGACACATAGTTTCTATATTCATTAAACAGGGCAAAGTTAAAGTGATAACCTTTGTCTGAGCTTTTCATCAATGCATTACGCTGTGCTTTCAAACCAAGTATCCGGTCTTCTTTTTGCTTAAAAAACAGATCTTTATCCTGAATTTTACGGTCCAGCACTTGCAATAGCGAATCTATCCCACTTTGCGCATGGACAACAGAACTGGTTACAATACACAATACGATAGTCAACAGGTTTATTTTCATATAAATTGGTTACTAAAATCATCCAGCCATGGCCATGCCGTATGTTTAGCATTTCGATGAAAAACATATTTAAGGTGTTTATAGGTTGGATTGAATGATTAAATATAGCAATTTTACCAAATTCTATCGATTGTGTTTGTTATCTTCTTCTATTAAGAACCGAAAATAATCGGCTCATTCCCGCTAACTCTCTCTATATACGCCTGTATTTTTAGATTTTAAAATACAGGTGTCCGCAAGATCAGAAGCTGCGTATTTTAATTTATCAAATCGTCTGCTCCATACAGAAGTCGCAAGCGATCAGTCATATCTTCCTTGGCATAACGTCGGTATAAAACCCGGTTTTGTTTTTGGCTGGGATCGAGCGCTAAAACCCGAATCAGATCACGGCATATATCCTGTTGCTTGGCCTCCCAGCCGCTAATCTGCTTGTAAGGCCAGCTTGCTACACTTTTCCCCAAAAATGTGGTTAGGTATTCCACCCCTTTCAGAATTGAACGTCCATCACTGGAGCTTCTGCCAAGCAAATCAATACCCAATGTCCGTGCGGTTTCACATACATCCAGCATATGAGTCAGATTGTATTGCGAATAATGGTAAGACAAGGTGCGCCACAGCTCATTCGGCTGTTTTCCATCGGGTTCGATCTGGGCAAAGATTCTCTTTTTAGGGAAATCTGCAATTATTTCTCTCCCTGCTTGCTCATCTCCCGAGAACAACAGATAGGTCATTAGCTGAGCGTCATAAGCTGTAGCATGGTTGTTTTTCGCGTTTCTTTCTGCTACGCCCTGTTTACTTTCCTGCATCCAATGTGCAAATTCGCCAAACCATTGTTTTAGGCTCTTATCATCCTGTGTGCTATAGCTTGAGTATGTTTTCAGCAGCTGTATACTACTTAGCATTTCCACAAACGAATAACTGTCAATCAATCCCTCCGGTCGGCCTTTAGAGTCATCTCTACCCGGAATAAATTGGGCGTAGTTCAAATTAGGGTTCATACGCGTATCGCTATCCAAAAACCAAGTCCGTAGTAGCAGCACCGCTTTTTTGGCATATTTTTCATCAGCGCTATAAAAAAAAGCCAGACAAAGCGTATTCAGGTCTGCACACATATTGCCCAGCACCTCGCGGTCATATTTACCTAACTCCGGATTGGATTGACCATCTTTATTCACATAGGGCAATCCATTTGCTGTAGCTGGATTAGGCCACCAGTACCTGCTTAGGCTTACATAATCGTGTTTATCTCCACTCGGCGCAATCGCTTCTTTGTGTACAACGGAATACACTGGCCTCAACATGGCCTCCTCCGCTTGCTTTAGCAATTTTTTATAAGCCGGGTTATAAGCCGCGGTCTCCAGACGATCTTTTACGAAGTTCATTCGTTTTTTATTCCACAGCCATTGTGCAGACAGCCCAAAGTTCGTGAGGAAAAGAAAAAGTGCTGTCGTGTATATTCGTATTATCATATCTACTAGTTTTATGAGCGTGTTAGTCCCAACGATAGGAAACGACCGATTTAGGTGGTACCGTATAGGTGAATTGTGTTCTTTGATCCGAGATGGTAACGATTTTTTCCATTGTTGTTTTATTTAACAGCACCAGAGCCATCGTACCATCACTGTTCTGAAATCCCGCGTGTATAAGTCCGTCGGCCGCTACAGCCTTCGTCCCAATACGTGTCGCTCCAGGTTTCACAACAGCGGAGAGGTGACTAATGACATAGTAATGAGAGTTTCTAGAAATTGATTTATAGTTTTTACGGTCAATATCTACCGCGCCATAACAGGTTTTACACCCTCCTTCTCTCCATGGTCCCCTATCCGAATCCAGCATCAGGTTCCAAACCATAACTCCGCTACACCAATTATTTACCGTTCCCAAACCTACCTCTTCCATATCTTCGATCAGACGCAAAGCAAAATCCTGCCCCTTATTCCAAGTGCCGATGGAGGTTTCGGTAAATAGGAGTCCTTTATCAGGACGGGCATCGTGTATATGCAACAGCTCATCTCGTTTACCCCCGTAATTATGATATGCCGCACCGGCAAGATATTTCGAAGCAAGGCTATCTGCATAAATATGTAGAGGATATCCCTGTTGATCTTTCATGTTATCGTAATTATAGTTATGATCAAACGCATATATTTTTGTATGGAGACCAGCGGATGCTATCTCCGCTCCCAAGCTTTTCACAAAATCCCGCTGTTCCATCCACCCCATAAACAGAGATGCTGAATTTTTTCGATTAAGCGGTTCATTTTGCGGCGTTATTGCATGTATCTTCACCCCGTTTTCCTCAAATGCACGAATCCACTTAACAAAATACTTAGCATAATCTGTATAATAACGGGGATTTAACTGACCACTAGTCCAGGAGTTAAATGGAAGCAGATCAACGAGGTTGTTAACCTTCATCCAACGTGGGCTCGTCCATGGAGATCCAAGAATTTTGATATCGGGATTGATCTTTAAAATTTCTTTTAACATCGGTAAAACATAATGCAATTCTTCATTCTGTAAAGCAAAATGCTCCAAGCCTTCCTCATCACAACAGGTATATTCACTGAGCGAAAAGTCTGAACAGCCAATGGAAATCCGTATATAACTATGACCAAAACCTTTTTGGGGGTTAAAAGTTTCGTTTAAAAAACGCTGACGATCTTTTTTCTGCATCTGCATCAAATTATAACAGGTAGATCCCGTTATTGCGGCTCCAAAACCATCCATTTGCTGAAAACGGATCTTTGGATCTAGCACAATCGTAGTAACTACATCTTTTTGTACCCTTGCATCGATCCGTATGCTCTTCAAATCTTGTTTTTTATCCTGCGTGGTCACATACAAGTCAACTTGATCCTTGGCACGTCCGGGTGAGGCCTGTACAAAAGAATAAAATAGGCACGAAATCAGTAATGACATTAAACGGCAATTGCGTTGTTTCATTTTTTAGTTTTATCGAGGTTTAAAATTGATATTATTGATTGACACAGAAGTTTAAGTCAATCCGTTGCAGGCAAATTTATCATTTCAGGAACCTTCAACATATAGACCTAAGAAAAAATGAGAAAACCAGTCTTAAAAATTAAACATAACCAACTCACTACAAATAGTTTAAATATTAAATCAAGTCAAAAAAAAGTAGATCACAGTATTTATTTTTAGCTACGACCAACAAAAAAACCACGTATTGGAATTTAGTCCAAACTATTTTATTTAAAGGTCAAACCTCACTAATCACTACTTCTTTTTCAAATCAAACAAAACACAACAACCTAAAAAACAAAACATTAAACAAAAAACAACAACAAGAAAATCTCACTTTTGTTTTAGTTCATCTCCATTTCATTTTCGAGACCATTAGTTTTGTATCATAACCGTTGCAAAATATTTTCAGGTTCACAGCACTGTCACCCGAAATACAAATAGCCAATTTTTAAACGCAAACCTATAACATCCATATGAGAATTAAGGAACCATAACATCCTGGAGAAGGCTGTTACTACAGCTTGTATATAACCTAAGATAAACTGAATAAAATAACCAATCAATTAACACATGTCATGAGAAGAAAAACCAAACTTTTTCTGATACTGGGGGTATCCTCGGCTCTCTATACCTGCAAAGAAGACATCCAAATTGACACCCCGGGTATTACTTCGTACCAAACGGCCGAAGTAGCTTATTTGGGTGACAGCATTCCATTGGATATTACAATTAAGGGGGAGTATCCGATCAATACCATCAAAGCGACTTTTTTCCGGAATGGCGAACAGATCGCAGAAAGCATCATTCCAGCGAAAGAAGCCGGAAGCTACCGCAACAGATTAAAAATACCTTTTACCAAAGGAATAGCGGATGGTCCAGCAGAAATACAACTTATGGTGAAAAATAAGAATTTTAACTACAGCACAGTTATGGTTCCAATTCAAGTCACCCGACCTAAATTCCCATATTTGACACTCAAAACTGCATATGGAAATTACCGAATGGAGCCTGTACCCGGAGAATCCTATAAATACGCAGTCAGTGCAGCTTTCCCAAATACAAAACTGAATGCTTTGATTGAAGCCCCTGCTTACGGGAAAAATGGAAACACCCTTTTATTTGGCGGAACTGAGATCAGTGCTTATGCCACCGATAAAGATTCTATTCCATTTCAAATTGTTCGGGCGCCGGGCACCGTCTTTACCGTCTCATTTGATACGCGCAGTTTTGAAGGCTCCCCTTTTCTAAAACCAGCGTTCGGGGGGATTGATTTTCCAAATTTCGTAAACAGTATAGCGGTCATAGAGGCCGAATTCAAACAAAATCAATCCATTAGCTTAGATGGCATACTTGATATTGCGAATTGGTGGATTGACCCAAGCTTTTTATCCAACAATGGAGATGGCTCCTACAGATTTAGGGCAACTGATGGAAAGTATCGTATAACGGCCCATCAGGCATTAAAATATTTTAAGATTGAACCTATGCAGGGGAATATGCTGGCCGATTTTGATCCTATAAGTAAAACCGGGGCTGTATGGATAAACGGTGGCATTGGAGATCAGGCAGGATCTTCACCTGCTGAACGGTTTGGTATTCCTTCGGCGACGGCTAATGGGGCATTATGGAATCCCGAAAAGAATGTTGCCATGGCACCGCTTGGAAATGGTATCTATCAAATTAAACTAATCGCTGGTCAAAATCTATTTCTGAGCAATGTTTCGGGAAGTACTGCTGGTATAGCATTCTATCAAAACAGCCGGTCCTTTGACAATTACTTTGCGCTCAATTTAGTACAAACCTTATATGGTAATCCTGGACAACCAACTTCTGCAGGAGGATCGGCACGTTTTGAGTTAAAAACTTCCAGTGGTAATCTGAGCAAAGGAGCGCCAATCATTTCGACAGGTAGCAACCGCTCATTGGGCGTAAACCGCACCTATGTATTCACTTTAGATACCAAGGTGTCTCCTGCCGCAGTAACCATTACCCTAGAATAATGAAGATCACAAAATTATGAAGATGAGCGAAAAAACAATATTTGCAACTAGCACCCGCTTTATGCACCGAAATCTGCTATCCCTCTCCCTACTTTGTGCCCCTTTTGGCTTATTTGCACAACAGGCAAAAGTATCAGGTCTTATTACGGATAGCAAAGGAAATCCGGTCTCTGGTGTCACTGTTTCTGTCAAAAACCAAACAGCAAAAACAAATACCAATGCCTCAGGACAATATAGCATACAGGCTGCACCTGGAAATACCCTTATATTTACTTATGTAGGGTATATTACGGAAGAACATATCTTAAAACCCGAAGAAAACACGGTCAACATCCGTTTGACAGAGAGTGCATCCAATTTGGACGAGGTTGTCGTCGTCGGCTTTGGTAAACAAAAAAAAGAAAGTCTGGTGGCCTCGATCAGCACCATCACCGCTAAAGATCTCGCGGTTACAGGACGTTCGCTATCTAACTCCATTGCCGGGCAGGTCCCGGGCATTGTTGCGATACAGCCTTCGGGAGAACCTGGATACGATGACTCGAATTTTTGGATCCGTGGGGTAAGCTCTTTTGCTGGTGGTACTAGCCCGCTGATTATTATTGATGGTGTACCGCGCAGTAAATCCGATATGAGCAACATACCCGTAGAAGATATCGAGACTTTCTCCGTGCTTAAAGATGCTTCAGCCACGGCAGTATATGGAGCCGAAGGTGCCAATGGTGTAGTACTGATTACCACAAAACGGGGTATGCCACAGAAGACAGTTATTTCCACCGATTTACAGCATGCTATCCGTAAGCCACTACGTTTGCCCAGTTCACTGGATTCGTATCGAACCCTAAGTTTGTATAATGAAGCAACCTGGAACGAAAAAGGAAATCCAACCTCAGGCTGGTTACCAACTTACGACGATAAAACGCTAGAAAAATACTTAACAGGAGCCGACCCGGATTTATATCCAAATACCAATTGGCTGGATCTTTTAAAACCAAATACGAATGTTTCAAGATATACAATAAATTTCCGTGGCGGTGGCGATCGTGTCCGCTTTTTCAGCTCAGGAGCCTACTATACGGAAGACGGTCTTTACAATTCACATACGGTCGAAAATTACAATGCGAATCTAAAATACGAACGTTTCAACCTACGCTCCAATATAGACATGGACTTGACTTCGACAACAAAAATGTCAGTCGATCTAGCAGGTTTCTTTGTTAAACAAAATGCACCGATACAAACAGCGGATAACCTATGGAGCATTATCACCTTGGCGCCACGTTATTTGTTTCCAATGGTCTATTCAGATGGTACTTTTGCCGAACATCCGGTCTACTCTGCAGGATCAGTTGGAACCGGGGAGCGAGCCAACCCCTACAACTTACTGAACAACATGGGGTATAGCCGAAATCAAGAAGTGACCTTACAATCCAAAATCAACTTGACACAAGCGCTGGATGTGATTACCCAAGGATTGTCCTGGCGTGGAGCAGTTGGTTTCGACAACCTCTCACAGGGTCGTACCAACCGCACTAAAGAGGCAAGATCCTATTATGCCAATTCAAGGGATGCAAACGGGAATCTCGTCTTTAGCCAGATTCGTGGTGGTGCAGCACTTTCCAATCCGGCGGCAGCAGGAAGTTCAGGAGAACGCAATATCTATCTGGAAACAGCCCTGGATTACAAACGTACACTGGGAAAACATGATGTATCGGGATTAGTCCTCTATAACCAAAAGGAAAAACAATACCAGAATCGAGGCAATGGTCTTGAAATGCTTCCGTACCGTAAACAGTCTATTGTTGCCCGTGGTACCTATGGCTATGATGGACGTTACCTACTTGAAGCAAGCATGGGAATGACTGGAAGTGAGAACTTCGCCATGGGCAATCGCTGGGGTCTATTTCCTTCCATAGGTGCGGCTTGGTGGGTAAGCCACGAAAAATTTTGGGAACCTTTGGAGCAAATCGTCAGTAAATTAAAATTTCGGGTATCATATGGTAAAACGGGAAATGATGTACTAGCAAATGATCTTTCGCGCTTCCCTTATCGAGAAAAACTGAATGAAGGAGCCGCGGGTTATAACTTTTCCTGGACCGGCGGTGCTGGTGTAGGCGACGGGCAGGGTTCAGGAAGTCCCGGTGCTGGTATCGTAGAGAGCGATTATGCCACCCCGACACTTAAATGGGAGGAGGAAAACAAATTTAATACAGGAATTGATATTGGCCTATTCAAAAACCGGATCGATGCGACCATAGATTTCTTCTACAATGAACGCTTTGATATTTTAATGCGCCGTCGTACATTGCCAACATCTGCAGGTTTGCAGGTTGCTCCGATGCAGAATTTTGGACGCACAAACAATCGCGGACTCGATATGAATATAACGGGGACACAAAAGGTCAATGAAGTCACCTTAAGTGCGCGTCTAAACTATACTTATACCAAAAATAAAGTCGTTGAGTTTGATGAAATCCCACCGTCTTATACCTATCAAGCCTACACAGGCCAAAGCATCGGCAAACCCTTTATATATATTGCCGATGGCCTATATACTCCGGATGATTTCGACATTACAGTCAACCAAGCGAATGGAGCGCAAACGTACCAGCTTAAATCGGGCCTCGCAAACCCTGGTTTTGCGGTTGCTCCCGGAGACATCCGATATAAGGACCTGAACGGAGACGGTTTGATTAACAACTACGATCAAACGTACAACAGTCTATTCTCTTCCAACATTACCCCTGGAATAGTGTATGGTTTTGGACTTAATGCAGAATGGCATGGGTTGAATATCGGTGTATTTTTCCAGGGAGCTGGTCGCTTTTCGACAAATCTGTTGGGAAAAACAGAAAACTTTTTTCCGTTCGCACGTTCGGTCAACGACGCTGCGTTGCGCGAAGAGGCGATGGACCGCTGGACATATGCCGACCCTTATAACCAAAACGTGCTGTTTCCCAGATTGAGTACTGCCAACAATGGTAATAATACACGCAACAGCACCTGGTGGTACCGCGACGCGTCGTACCTCCGTCTCAAAAATATCGAATTGGGCTATACACTAAAATCAGAATTTGTCAAAAAGATGCATTTAAATACTGTCCGCTTATATATACAGGGTGAAAATTTGCACACCTGGGATAAAGTTAAATTTTGGGATCCTGAGGTCACTGAACGTTCGGGTTCGCGTTATCCGATCAGCTCAACATGGACCTTTGGTTTAAACGTTACTTTCTAATCTGTTTAATACGATGAAAATATTTAATAAGGCTCTTATCTGTCTCGCAATAGCGACGACTACATTATCTACGTCCTGCAAGAAATACCTGGATGTCTCCTCTGAACTTGCCGACAACCTGACGATTGAAGGAGTATTTGAAAATGCCGCATACACTAGACGTTGGCACGGAAATATCTTTAACTGTATCATTGAATATTCCAAAAACTCATCCTCTGCCGACAGAATGAGCAATCCCTGGTCTGCCATTTCCGGAGAGATTGTCGCTAACTTTGCGCGCAATCTGATGGTATCGGGTTACACCGCTGGTAATGCTGGTTATCACCGTTGGGCGACTCAATATATGCAAATCCGTCAGGCATTAATCTTTATCCAACGTGCACATGCAATCTCGGGTTCAGGCAATAATGCTTTGCCTCAGGCTGAAGTAGATCGCATGAAGGATGAAGCCCGCTTTTTTGTTGCTTATTCCTATTTTACCCTGCTGGAACTGTATGGTCCTGTACCATTAATAACCGATCTGGCGGATCCGGAAGATCAGAATCTCGACTATGCCCGTGCCCCGATGGATGATGTGATCAACTACATCGACGGCCTACTGGCAGAGTTGATCAATACAGGAAATCTACCTGCCACTATCAAAAGTAATGTCAGTACAAATCAATATGATACGGGCAGTATGGTACGTCCGACACTTGTCGCAGCACGTGCATTGCGCGCTAAGCTCTGGGTATATGCTTCTTCCAAGCTTTTTAACGGTGGATTTACCGAAAGCTTAGCCATTGTCAATCCCGATGGGAGCCGTTTATTACCAGACTATAATCCACAAAAGATACAAACCGCAAAACAACGTCTAGAAGAATTTTTGGACTATGCGCATGGTCTCGGTCACAAATTACATATCGAGTATTATCCGGCCGATCCTGCTAACCCCGGCGTGCAGGAGATCAATCCCAATGAATCTATTTATCAACTATTTCAAAAGTACAATGATGAAATTATTTGGGCAACGGGATACAACGATTATAGTAATCCCAATAATCAGGAGCGCCGCTCTAATCCCGTAGATCTCTACGCAAGCCCCACTAATTTTGCTAACGTAGGCATCTCACAGGAGTCTGTAGACGCATTTTTTATGAGCAATGGCAAAACGATTTATGATGCCGGATCGAATTACAAAGAAAATGGATTCACGACAGTCAATAACCCTACCCATGTCAATAATCATGCGGATCAAAACATTTTCAATATGTATGCCAACCGGGAGCCCCGGTTTTATGCTACAGTGGGCTACAATGGAAAAAGTTGGCATATTCATGCAAATGAGCATAATAATCCAAATGGTATATACTATCAATGGTACGGTCGCGGTAAACCTTCGGGAATCGCCGGTGGCGAGAATTGGCCAAGAGCAGGGTATTTACTATATAAATTTAAAAACAGACGTATCGCACAAGGAATTAGTTCCATTAACGTCGCCGGTGCACCAGGTACTCCATTCACCGTTTACACTTCCTGGGCACGACCTTCTATTTTGTTCCGTTTAGCCGATTTCTACTTGTATTACGCCGAAGTCCTCAACGAAATTAATCCCAACGATCCAAAAATTATCGAATATATAGACAAAGTAAGGCAACGCGCCGGGATACCGGGTTATGCAGAAATGGAAGCAAGCGGTATTAAAACCGGTGTTATCGGTAATAAAGCCGGACAGTTTAAAGCGATTGTTCAAGAAAGACATGTTGAATTATTAGGCGAAGGACAGCGCTGGTTTGACATGCGCCGATGGATGATCTGTGATCCTGTAAGCGTAAATCAACCAGACAAAGGCGGAGTTGATGGTGATATGACACGTATGACCGGAATGAATATGAACGGTTTTGACAATGTACAACAAACTTACGGTCAGAATACCACAACAGTAAAACCTTTAGGTGACCCCGATTCTTTCTACAAACGGACATCCGTAGAAAACCGGCGGTGGGTAAAAGAGTATTATTGGTATCCTGTTCCCCAAGATGAAATCAATAAAAGCAAGGGCCGTTTACTCGTTCAGAACCCCTTATGGCCTGTGGTTATTGGAGCGGCGCAGTAAACAATTATAGAAAACCGAGATATATTACCATATATTTCAATCAACTGTTGTCTTTACCATCAAAGGAGCTTATCAGTCAACTTTGATGGTAAAGACAACATAAAAAATTAAACACCCAAAGGCCAAAATCAATAGTTAACGACTGCATTTTTCAGATTAAAACAACTAAGCGTTTGCCTCCATCGATATTCATTTCCCAAGCGTTTTCAATGTTTTTAAGTGGAATATTTACCGTTTCGATTTCTAATTTTCCGTCAGCAGCAAGCTGAAACATTTCGGGAAGTATTTCGGTAATCAATAACTTTATTTCTTCCGGTCTCCAGGTACCTAAACCCGAGCCTGAAAGCTGAATATCTGTACTGCGTAAAATGGAAGATGACAACGTAATTGAATCGCTCATCATTCCGCCAACAGTAACGTAACGCGTATGGTGCGAAAATCCGCCATTGCCTTTTAATGCCGATAAGATCAGCTCTGCACTTTTTCCCCACAAGTAATCAATAACCACGTCAATTGGATTTTGCTGCTGCAAGGTTTTTAGTCGTGTAATAAACGCTTCATCGTCTTGTTTCAACGAAATGATCTCATCTGCACCTAATGATAATAATTCGTTTAAAGACTGTTCGTTTCTTCCTGTCGCTATCACCTTTTTTGCACCGTAATGTTTGGCAATTTGCACAGCAATTTTGCCGGTAACACCTGTCGCACCGTTAATAAGTACGGTTTCACCTTTTTGCAACCCCGCTCTGAAACGTAATGCCAAAGCTGAGCCCATTACTGCATTTGGTAAAGCTGCTGCTGTTGCATCGTCAATATTTTCGGGTAGTCTTACCGTACGTTTTTTTTCAACAACGGCTTTTTCGGCGATCATTCCACTAACGCCAATTCCGTAAACACGTGTACCGTCTACTAGTACCCCAACTCCATCTCCACCGACCACTTTTGCTGCAAACACTTCGTCTTGTGTGGAATAATGTTTTCCACTTGCCTGCATCCGGTCAAGGTTTTTCACGGCAGATGCTTTCACCGAAATCAATAATTCGTTTTCATTTTGCACTATTGGCTCGGCAAAGTTTGCTACATATTTTGGCATTTCGCCTTTTTTCAATACTACTGCTGCTTTCATTTTGTCTAAATTTTATGCAGCAAAATTAAAAACCGATACTTCAGCAGGCGATAACATTTGTTATTAAATCCGCTTTTTTGCCAATATACTTTTTATCCGACTTAAATGGACCGAAGAAATCCCGAGATAAGAAGCGATATAATGTTGCGGAACACGTTTTATAATTTCGGGTCTTTCTTTTAGCAAATTAATATAGCGTTCCTGCGGCGTATTTTTGACCATTGAGAAAAAATAATTCATATAATCGAATGTCCGTTCAAAAATTTTATCTATAAGCATATCCCGTAACTGTGGAATTTCTTTAATTTCTTCGATTATCCTGTTTAGGTCGGTTTTGTGTACCCACCACAAAACGCTTGGTTCGATGGTTTCTATATTGGTCTGGCTTGGAATATTTTTCCGGAAGCTTTCAATGGAGCCAACAGTTTCATTTTCAAAAAAAAATTGGGAAGTAATATCTTTACTATCATTATTGAACCAAGCACGAATCCCCCCCTTTTCAATCAGAAACATTTTTTTGGAAACTTCGCCTTCGTTCAAAAGTATGGTTTTGGCAGGAACTTCAATGCGATGGAAGCAATCTATATATTCGTTCCATTTATCGTCATCAAGTTGGAATTTATTTCTGAATTGTTCAAACATTTACTTGTCGTACTTGCACTGTCGATATATAAAATAGCTCTCTTTCACTTCTACTAACTTACAAAAAATTACGGTAGTGAAAGAAAAGGGCGGAGTAATATGAATCTATATTATTTTTCTCTCAACTGATAGCAGCAATCCAATCATTTAGGTACAAAAAAATGGTTCGACAAATTGCCGAACCAAACTAATCACATTTTTTCTACCCAATTTCCTGTTTCATCAAATTATCTACAGGTAAAGTTCAATAGCCATTTAAACTTTCCGAAATTTACCCAACAACCAAATTGGGCATATTCGATAAACTAGGATTTGGGTAACCGTATGAAAAAAACCTATCCCTCAAATCAAAAATAAAGCTTTGTTAATTGTCTTTTATTAACATAATTATTCCATCACTTTCTTTTTTTATAACATTCACAACATCTCTAATCTAAAACATGGAATAGTTATTTGTAGACAGATCAACTTCTTCCCTAACTTTCCACAACAATGGCCACATCACGCCCGGCCAAAATCAAAAACGTATTTAACACTAAGTTTTCATGAAAGTAGTAGTATTCAGCTTAACGCTAATCCTGAGCCAACAGCTTCTTGACACAAATATTTTATTGATTTATTACATTGTGTTTGATTTTCATCACTCTATTAGCTTGTTACAAGCCGTTTTTCCAACTTTGGCAATATGAAACAGCTTAAAAGAACAGGCCATGTCCAAATTCCCTTCGGCACGCTCGAACTTGTACTCCTGACAGATGGTTATTTTACACTAGAAACATTACAGCCTACCCTTGCCCCAAAAATACCCTCACAACTAGTCGAAATGGAACTGCAAAGGCTTTCACTTTCAACAAAGGACTATCAAGCGCCTATTATCGTTATGTTGATCAAACAACAGGATCGATATATACTCATTGATACTGGTGAGGGACATTATGACACTGACAATGCCGGAAATTTAAAAGAAAGTCTGCTTTTAGCAGATATTGACCGCAATAAGATCACAGATATTCTCATTACGCACGCACATCGGGACCATATCGGTGGTATATTAAATGTCGATGGTTCACCCAATTATCCAAACGCAACATACTACATGGCTAAACGCGAATTTGAATTTTGGATGTCAGATCATCCTGATTTTTCGAAGAGCGAAAATCCTGAAATTGGTCAATCTAACATCGATTTAATACGAAAAACACTTCTAGGTATTGAGGTCAAATTGCAGCTATTTGAACCGGGCGACCAACTATTTTCCTGCATTCATACAGAATCAGCAGCTGGGCATACCCCAGGACATATCATCTATACAATAAAATCCGACAATAGCGCAATTACAAATCTCGTTGATCTAATACATTCACCTATCCTAGTTTCCCAGCCTCATTGGGGAACCCAATGGGATATTGATTTCAATTGTGCTGTGGATACACGGATAAAAATACTTGATCGCTGTTATCGAGAACAAACACTTGTGGTCGCATCTCATATGCCTTGGCCAGGGATAGGCTTCATAGGTCGAAAAAACAAGTGTAAAGAATTGGAGTGGATTCCTAAAAACATCATTGACTAAAATGTCTTTTCCAAAAAAACACGCAGCAGATTGCGCTACTTCACATAGCGCAGTATGCACGTTTGCAATTAAAAGTCCATTAGCTGCAAGGCTCAGCCTCAGCTCGTTTTGGCAGATGTATACTATATTTTTTACTTCAACCGCTATTCTTCAACCTCTTGCATTCCAGAATGCTCCAAAAACTGACGTGGCGATAATCCATTATGCCTTTTAAAATAATTGGAAAAACCCGCCAGATCATTGAAATTAAGATCTACAGCAACTTGCTTGATCGATTTGTCTGTACTCAGCAATTCAGACATAATGACATTAACAACTTCTTTCGCGATAAAAGCATTGGCATTCATATCGAGGTGCTTCCTGCAGAAAACATTCAGGTAATTTGCAGAAACCCCCAATTTATCCGCATAATATTTTACCGAACGATGCTCTCGACAGAATGCTAAAAGTAACAACGAAAAACGTTTGAGAAGAGGTTCAAGTTTACCTTTTTTCTTGGGTTTCAGTTTTCCCAAAACTTCTCGGTTGAACATTAATGCTATAATCCTGAATTTTGAAAAAATAATCTCCTTCATCCCCTGCTTGAACGCAAGCTCTCGATCAATCCCCTAAACTCTCTCAACATCTCTTGAAAAATCCGAGTCGAAAGGTTCATCACAGGATTCTTTTTACAATATTCAATCGGATAAATAAAGAAATTCTCAAATGCCTTAAAAAGTCGCCCGGAAACAAATACGGTATGTGATTTCGTTCCTGCCCAAATATCCCAATTATGAAGCTGGCCAGGAAAGACTATGTGTAACTGCTTACAGTTTATTTCATAAGCAACCCCATCGATAGTATGCGTGCCACCCCCTCTTTCAAACAACAAAAACGAAAAAAATCAAGTCCGATAGGCTCTTTTCTATACATCTGCCGCTCAGTCTTGAAATATAGAATCTCTTCTTTTGTCCCCCTCAATTCCTGAAAATATTCAAAATGCTCTATTTCATAATTTTTGTTTTTCATCATATCCAATTATTTGCAACAAATGACGTTATTTGCAACAAATGACGCCATCCATACGATTCTAGGGAATCTGTCCCATATGTGTGAGAAAATTTATCAATTCTCCCTCAACAGAAAATAATATCGAATTAAAATAACATTGAATTTATCGATTCTCAAAACGTAAGCAGCAAAATGAATGATTTGATAAAGCATATAGATGAATTTTATAAACGATTTTTCATTTCACCTACTACCAAGAAGAAATGATTGCATTAAAACAGGCCCCTATTCACAAAAAATAGATTAGTAATGCAGCACTCTTCCCACTGATATACTTGTTGAACAAATAGCTCTTTTTATCCCTAATAACAGCGACATGCCTAAGGTCATAAAATGTTGTTTGTGGACCAATGAGAAGATCAAACCAGATAATATTCCAAATTTTAATTGGAAATTTTTGTATTCCAGTCATCCAGGAAATTTTCAAGAACATCCAATGGCAAACAACCATATTTTAACACTGCGGCATGAAAAGCCTGAAAACTAAATTTCTCGCCCTGTAAGTTTTGGCATTTTTTTATCAATTCTTTGATTTTTAGCTCCCCGATTTTATAAGAAAGTGCTTGTCCTGGCCAAGCCATATATCTTTCAACTTCTGCCTTTGCGATATTTTCGCTTATTGATTCATGATCCATCATATATACAATTGCCTGTTGTTCAGTCAGCCTTCCGGTATGAATACCAACATCAATTACTAAACGTATTGCACGGTGGATCTCATTATTTAGCGCACCCATCTTTTGATATGGATCTGTATAGCATCCCAATTGTTCACCCAAGGATTCGCAATACAGCGCCCAACCTTCCATGTAAGCATATAGGGCATTTTGTTGTTGGAAAGTAGGAAGTTCGCTATACTCCTGCTGTAATGCAATCTGATAGTGATGCCCAGGTATTGCCTCATGTATAAATGTGCATTCTAGGCCATAAAAAACTGTATTTATCTTAGTCGGGTCAGGTATCGGAACGAAAAAAGTGCCAGCTCTCTTCTCTTTTAAGTTTCCCTTAATATAATAAGGACCTCCTTGTGACGCCTCTTGGTAAGGATCTACGCGTTTTATAACAAATTTCGTTTTGGGCTCCACTAAAAACATATCTTTTAAATGAGGCTGAATCTTATTATATATTTTTTGATAGGCGTCTAGCACCTGTTCTGGGGTTTTAAATGGTCTAAACCTTTGATCTGTGCGCAAAAATCTAAAATAATCTTTTAAAGACCCCTTAAAGCCATTGAGAACCATATTTTGTTCCATTTCATGGGTTATACGGTCCACCTCTTTAAGCCCGATCTGATAAATCTGGTCGGGACTAAGTGTAGAGCTGGTCGTATATAACTTGATGTAGTATTGGTACATTTTATCCCCGTCAGGAAGACTATTTAAGCCCGATTGTAAAGATGCAAAAGGCATATAATCGTATTGTAAATAACTTGCTAACTTCGCATAGGAATTCAAGACATAGTTCGGTATAACTTCGTTATATAGCATTGTCAATTTTTTCCTTTCCTCATGGGAAAAGTTTTCCGGAAATTGTTGCAATGGCCTGTAAAAAGCACTTTTTAAAGTATCTCTTTCACCGAGCGCGATCAATTGTGGAATCATGCGGCCAACCAGAGACCTTGGTAGAACGACTCCCGCTTTCTTCCCTTTCTCGAAATTTGCGATAGCAGTATCTGCCCAGGCCTTAAAAGAGATCATCCTTTTAGACCAATTTGTATAATCTTCAATGGTATGAAATGGCTGGGGACCATTGGTCGAACCAAATAGCGCAAGGTCTGTTGGAACCGAAGCTATAAACTGATTAAAAGGAATATATTCAAAATGCATAGAGAGCCCCTCTAATCCCGTTTTTAACGTATAATCCAATACATCATAGGAAATACGATCTGCCTCTGTCAAGTTTTTCCTATCGAATTGCTGTAATTCGTTTAAACATGACTGATAGAAATTTTTCTTAGCGGCTAAAAAATCAAAAGAACCCTCATTCTGAAGCAAGTCATCGTAGACATGAATACCATCCGCTGTTGCTTGGAGCGGATTGAAATAGCATTCTTTTTCATAGTATTTTTCAAATAGCCTATGTAAAGCACTTAAATGCTGTCCCATAGATTTGCTCGAGTACAAGATAGAGGAGAGCAACAATACAGTTGTTAAAATTTTATTTTTCATTGGAATTAAAGCTTTAATCATAAATAATCCATCTGGACCATTTTCCTTATGATCAAAGTTAAAATCAACACGCTAGACAAAATTGTACCCAATTAGCCTCAACCTTTTTTCTACATCCGTTGATACTGACTCGGCGTGATCCCCATAAACCTTTTGTAGGTTTTAATAAAATGAGCTTGATCAGCAAAGCCACAATTGAATGCGATTTCTGTGAGTGATTGCTTCTTCGATCTGATCATAGGTAATGCCTTTTCAATTTTAATCCGCCGAAGATAATCTCCAATTGTACAACCAAAATATTGAGGAAAATATCGAGAGATGGTAACGGGATGCAAATTCATCTCTTCAGAAATATAACTTAACGATAATGGAATATTCCAATGATCATACAAAAAATCTTTGATCCGGAAAATCCACGCTGGCCCCATACACTTGATGGTAGTGGTACATGTCAAAAGCAGGATGGAAAGTTGCTCCATTGCCAATATGCTTTGTTGGTCGTCTAAATAATGTTCCCCCATAATCCTTACTAAACCGCTTGTGCCCCATTGAATACCATGCGAGAACATGCAAGATTCATCTGGTACATTTAAATCATATTTAGTTAGAAAATCTTCGGTAAATTCAAGATTGAAGATTCTTGTCCCTTTTATATAACCAATATTCTGGTGGATAATACCGGGATAATAATATAGAGAAGTACCCTGTTGCTGCCGATTTTTCTCATTCTGCCTGATTTCAACACTTCCACCATTCAAAATATGTGAAAAATGTGGATTCTGATGACAATGCCAATCAGAGATAATACCAGCCTCGTAATAAATATCAGAAGTAATGATACCAGCAAAAGAACTTTGGCTAACTTCATTCCCAATATACTTGCCAGCTTCTAATACGAGCAGCTTATTGTTTTCATTTTCCACAGCTTTCCCCCTATTTTAAATGTACTTTCATATTTCCGAAATGATAAATATAATTAAAATTCATGTTCTAAAATGATCGACCCGATTAGCCCTATCACTTATCTAAAGATCCCAACATACTTTCTCTCGAACGAAAGTCCAGCCTTTTTATTTTACAACTTCCTCCCGAGCTATTTCTTCTTTTGGGGACATTCTACAAAAAATACCTGAAACCAGTGATAAGGGTTATGGACCAATTCGTCTATTTTTGCAGGAAAGGAGAGTGAAAAATGAGAAAACTAATGGGATGCTATTTAATCATCTTGGTCATCGGACCATTTTGTTCAAAGGCGCAGGAAAATTTAAAATTTGACGATAATTTCAACCTATGGAACATACAAAAGGGTCAGTCGGCAACTGTTTTTGCCACAAAAGCTTATGTGCGTGCTCAACATAGTCTTAAGGCAGCAATCGTAGATTCTTTATCGGTAGGAAATGTCGTTACGATCACCAGCGCGCCTTTCAAAGGAAATACGCTGAAAAATTTTTATGCTCCTTGGTATGAGATAAGTTATTCCGACGGTAGCAGTAAAAAAAATGGTTTTATTTGGCTCGGACTATTAGCGCTCGGAAAACAAACCGCTTCGGACGGCTCGCAATATATTTACGGTTTTGAACGTTTTATCAAAAGTATCAACGAACAGGAACAGGATCATTTCTCCACAGTGGTAAAACTTCTCGACACAAACGGAAATTTTCTAGCTGAACACACCTTCCCTTTCGCCTATTCAGAACAATCGTTCTCCCAGAGTAAATTACTGCCGGCAATGGGCCTTCAAAATGTCAGACAAATCATCCGCATCGAATTTCTGGGGGAAGCCTGTGGTATACCTTCTGAGTACAACTATGTGGCCTGGACAGGACAACGACTTGTGGATCTTCCCAGCAGGTATTCTGTTAGTGATGCTGGTGTTTTCTATTACGATGAAAAGATTCTTTTCCCTTCCGAACACCGAAAAAATAATCAGATTATCTTTAAATACATTGAAGAGGGAGAAGCTATTGACGACAATGCAGAAAATCCCAATTTCAAGATCACAAAAAAAAGTGAAGAATTTCTATGGAATGGTAATGGCTTTGAAAAGATTTCTACAGCTAAATAGTATTTTCCACAGATTTTAACATACTGGATACATATAAAAATTAATAAATGGAAGAAAAGAATATATATGATTTGTTCTACAGCGGACAACTAGACTTATTTATTATTGAAGGAGAAAACCAACTGCGACAAAACGATCAAGATGTTACGCTTTGGACACACCTAGCCATCGCCTATCATGATCAGGCATTCTATGAAGGCCACGAAGCTATTTTTGATGTTATTCAGGAAAAAATGATCCCCTATTTTCAAAAAGCATTGGCCATCGAACCTGATAATGAAACGACCCTATATCATATACTGAATTATGTTTTGGACAATCAAGCGACATTAGCACAAATTGGTCGTCCAAAATTCCATATTACTGAAGGCAATAAAGGTCTATTCATCGAATACGCAAAAAAACTAATCACTTCCCCCAATATGTCCGGATATGGGCACAACTATTTAACCAATATCTACGAAGGGCTCCAGGACGATACAGCGATGCTTCCAGTTTTGGAGGCGAGCATTGATTTCGTTAAAGAAACATTCAAGGATGAGCGGGAAACCTTGGATCATAATTTTTCCATCTTTTGGATAAAGAAAATATACCTGCTTGACCGTACCAAACAGATCAATGAGTCTAATATTTTAGCTTTAATGGAAGCTGATTTTAAGCATTTCATCAGCAGCAATGAAATGAATTATGTGGATCTCGCTGAAATTGCTTACGAAAATAAAGCAATCGACCTAGCACTGCAGATTTTACTTAAGCTTATCAAAGGGGAAAACTCAGCCGTGCATATCCATCAGGAGTTGGTCAAATGGCATACTCGTTTTGAAGAATTGATTGCCGAGGGGTATGAGCACCCTGAGGTCTTCTACTATCAGCTTATCATTGAGCGCAATTACTCAGAAGAAATCGGAATCCCGCTTGACTATTATTATCTCCATGCACTCAAATTGGTCGATGCCTATCCTGATTCTTACGTTGGTTACCATTTTGCGGCAGCCTATCTCTATGACGAGGGGCAGTATGCCGCGGCTATTCCGCATCTAACAATGGTAGGTGAGCGAAAATGGAATGCAACATCCTGGCGACGCCTAGTTGAATGCACCTTTAAAGCCAATGGAACAGTTTACGATCAGGTTCCTACTTTCCATGACCTTCCCCGTGAATGTTATAATGAAGCTGTCGCGCTATCTGATTTTATTCACTCTCAAGACAACTTAACCACAGTTGATCAATCTGCACTACAATTGCTCGTCCTCGAACTTTATCGTCAAGCCTACGACGCTTTCAAGGAGTATTTTGAACAGAATAAATATGAAAGTGACTACTTTGGGGGCTCCCACAACAGAGCCATGAATTGTAATAATCTAGCCTTAGAATATAAGGCAGCGGGAGAACTGGAAATCTGTTATGCTATCGCCACCGAAGGATTAAGCTATTCCGACTTTGAAGAACTTCATTTCACCCGAGCCGATACCTTGTCAGCATTGGAAGATTATGTACGTCTAGAGGAGGTACTTCAACAGTACTTTGACACCTATCAGATCTCGCTGGAAGCCACCCTGGAGCAGCAAGAATTTACCTCCGAAGAAGATGAAGAAGCCGAAGATACGGAGTCTGTTATATTTCCTCCCTGTTACCGCATGCTTATGCATCAAATCGATGTTGAATACCAGCTAGGACGTTCAACAAATATTCAATCCCGGGCCCAACAGCTGCTCGAGTTTATTTACAAATTCTATATTGATCATCCCAATTTAGACGACTACCAGTATCGTGATTTTGAGGCATCAAAGAATGGGATCGAACATATTATCTATCAGATGATCGAACAGGATAATTTGGCACAACGTATCTCCTATTACGAACAGATGGCTAAACAATACCCACACGAAGCGCAGCCTCAATATGTCTTAATGCAACTATATAATGAAAAGAGCAATTACAAGTCCATGAACCTCGCTGCACAGAAATACCTTAAAAATAAACCGGAATTTATCATCGATAATTTCGATAAAGCAAAGACGCTCTATCTCATCGTTAAAAGCCATTACTATCTTACGGAATTTAGCGCGGGTATAGAAACATTCCAAACGTATGACAGCTGGGTACAGTCAGTCATGGAGCCCAATGATTATGTCCTTTGGTTAAAATTTGGAATTGAACTTTTCGCCGAAAACGGAGATATAAACGAAGTAAATAAATACGTCAATGTTTTCAACGGTATTTATCAGCAATGCGATTGGGGCTACGACGATGATGTCGAATCGGTTAAATTAGCAGAGGCATATGCAAACTATAAAACAGGGAATCTGAAAAAAGCACACAATTTGCTTGATGAAGTGCTCGCCTATTCGGATCATTCTCCTTTAGCTGATGAATATAAACGTACCTGGAAAAAGCCCGGCTTTTTTTCTGGTTTTAAGTTTTAAGTATTTCTTTGCTTTCCGAAAAAAGAATTCCAAACGTCGCTCCATGTTATCTGGTCCTCCCAAACTCAAATAACATGGAGCCGATAAAAAAAGTCCATAATGCCAAAAAAAGTTAAAAGTAGAAGCAGATTCTACCCAAAACAACTATATTTGAGCTGATATGGCACTTAAGCGACTTATACTACTATTTTTAACCTTCGGTTTCCTTTTAAGTGCACCCGACGCTTTTGCCTGCCATAAAATGAATGCACACAGTAGTCACACACAAGGTAATGCTACCACTGACAAAAAGGACCATTGTTGTTCAAAATTTAAATCTTCCAAAAAAAAGGCTTTCTGTAAACATCACAAACCATGTAAAAATTGCAATTGTCAATGCACGTATAGTGGTACATTTTTGGCAATTTCCACCCCCCTTGAACAAGGTCATGAACTTTGCGGTATAGCAATCAAAAAAAATTATAAACCCATAGCGCCAACATTTATTTCTGAGGGATATTTTTGTCCTTGGGTCCCGCCAAAAATAAGTTAATCCATACATTGATCATTTATCAATCATTTTTGATTACTTATTTTTATTTATTCTTTCATCCAATCATATGAAAATCAAACATTATATCATAACAGGGGCTTTTGTACTATCCTCTTTAACAAACTATGCACAAAACAACACCGTGAACACCAATGTTAAAATTGCTGGAAACTGCGGTATGTGTAAAAAAACAATAGAAAATGCAGGAGCCTCCGCTCAGGCTAAAGTTGAATGGAACGAAGACAACCAAACAGCGACAATAGCCTATGACGCAAAGAAAACTTCCTTAGATGCTGTATTGAAAAGTATCGCAGGAGCAGGCTATGACAATGAAAAGTACCTTGCCGCGGAAGATACTTATGCTAAACTACATGCTTGCTGCCAATACGAAAGAAATTTAGCTCCTCCAGCTTCAGATAGCCCACAAGACGCAAGCATTGAGCCGGTAGCTTCAGTAGATAACATCAGCAACGTAAGCAATTTTCAAAAGATCTATGACCAATACTTTCTGCTTAAAGATGCACTTGTAGCTGCGGATAGTAAACAAGCTGCAGGCCTAGCAAACGATCTTGCCGATGCAATCGCTAAAATACAAACTGCTGATCTAACGAAAGCGGAACAGGACGTCTGGAAAACCAAAACAACATCACTCAAAGCGACAGTGAAGAGCCTACAACAGGCAAAGGATATCAGTAAACAACGAGAAGCCTTCGCGCTATTGTCGGAAGATATCTATAGTTTGTCCAAAAACTCAAAACCATCTTCTTCTGTTTATTACCAAAAGTGTCCGATGTTCAACAAAGGTAAAGGTGCGACTTGGTTAAGCCGTCATAAAGAAATCAAAAATCCTTACTACGGCACACAGATGCTGACATGTGGCAGCTCAATTCAAACGCTTTAACGAATAACGTCGCTTAATCGACTCTTAAAAGGTTTATCTCCCGACGAGATAAACCTTTTTTTGCAATTGATGCCGCAATGGTGGATTTTTATAAACCAAAATAGTATATTTAGTATCAGCAGAAATTGGTTCGCTTAAATAACAACACGCGTATATTATAAAACAAGGTTCAATTCATGGAAAAAGTAATTATTACAGGTGGTGCTGGAGCTATAGGTCTTCATTTAACAAAGCTATTGGTTGCCAATTTCTATGAAGTTATTATTTTTACCAGAAATCCGAAGTCCCATCCCGTACAAAACAATGTCCGATATGTACATTGGGATCCCAGTAAACAGGAGATTGATGTCAAATCAATTCAGGAAGCCGACTATATCATTAACCTGGCGGGTGCAAACCTCAATTCGAAACGCTGGACAAAATCATATCAACAAGAAATTATTGCCAGCAGGGTAGAAAGTGGGCAACTGCTCTATCAAAGTCTAAAACAAATACCAAATCAAGTAAAAGCAGTCATATCGGCCTCCGCTATAGGTTGGTATGGAACAGACGATCAATACCAAAAGAAACCTTTTGAAGAAGGAGATCCACAAGGCGGAAATTTTCTGTCCTGGGTATGTAACCTCTGGGAAGGAAGCGTGAAACCTATCGAAACATTGGAAAAAAGACTCATTGTCTTCCGTTTTGGGGTAGTTATCAGCAAGGATCAAGGTTTACTCAAAGAAATTAACCGTTTCCTACCCTTTCGTTCAATTCCGGTATTAGGCTCTGGAAAACAGATACTCAGTTGGATCCATATGGATGATCTCTGTCGGATGCTGCTCTTTGGCATACAAAATGATACCATAGCCGGAATTTATAATGCCTGTTCATCTGAACCGCTTCCCCTCGCGGAGTTTGCAAAAAGAATAGCCAAACGTAAATACGGTCCATTCTATATTCCCCTACCCGTCCCGTCATTTTTGATTAAATTTATGCTTGGAAAAAAAGGGCAGGAAATGGTGCTCAATGGCACTTGGGTAAGCAACAAAAAGATAGTACATGAAAAATTCCCCTTTAAATATCCCCTTTTGGACAATAATTGTATAGATAATTTACATATTGATTAATTGTTAATTCGCGTTAATTTCTGCCCTTTTTGGGACAAAATCCGTATATTTGCGGCTTATGAAGATTTTTAGATATGGCGCAAAGGGCTCCGAAAAAGCGGGAGTCATTTTAAACGAAAAGAAATATGATGTTTCAGAGGGAAATTTTCAATACAACCGCGATTTCTTTGCGGATATTGCAAATTTAGAAAGACTTCAAACATATATAAATGAAAAAGGCGATACGCTTAAAGAGATAGCCGACGACGAGCGTATCGGTACACCATTGGAAGCTCCGTCCAAAATCCTTTGTGTAGGGCTTAATTTCGATGATCACGTCAAAGAAACCAAATTGCAACAAGCTTCAGAGCCTATTGTATTTATGAAATCTGTATCTGCATTCAATGGCCCTTTTGATGGAATCACCCTTCCGAAGTTCTCCGTAAAATCTGATTGGGAAACCGAATTTGCCATTGTAATTGGAAAAAAAGCTTCTTATGTTACTGAAGAAGAAGCTTTGGACCATGTGTTTGGCTATGTGCTACACAATGACGTCACAGAGCGTGAATTTCAGATCGAGCGTGGCGGAACCTGGGATAAAGGTAAAGGATGCGACACTTTCGCTCCTATTGGTCCATTTATAGCTACCAAAGATGAAATCACAGATATCGATAATTTAAAAATATGGCTTAAACTCAATGGTGAGCTTATGCAAGATGGCAATACAAGTGATTTTATCTATCGTGTGCCCAAATTGATTTCTTATTTAAGCCATTTTATGAGCTTACTTCCAGGCGACATCATTTCCACAGGGTCACCTGCAGGATCCGGCATGGGCAAATCCCCACAAAGATTCCTGAAAGATGGCGATATCATCGAATATGGCATCGATGGACTAGGATCTGCAAAACAAGTGATTTCAGCTTATCAAGCGTTGTAAAAAACATATATCTGGGTTCTTTCATTCTTTTTCCGTCTGAAAGAACCCATTTTCTTTCACTTGATTTTATTTTATCCCTGGCATTTGTGTACATTTATATCAACATCATCCATTTGTCCAACTAAAATTGCTAAATCCCTACAGGGTCAATGATTCAACTAAACAACATATCCAAATCTTTTGAGGTAAAAGCGATACGTATTGATGCCTTAAAAGACGTCTCACTGTCTATTGAAAAAGGTGAAATTTTTGGTGTAATAGGCGCTTCCGGAGCCGGGAAAAGTACTTTGATCCGTTGCGTCAACCTTTTGGAAAGACCAGACAGTGGTCAAGTAATTATAGAAAATGACGACTTGATGTCACTATCTTCCACTGGTCTTATGTTGAAAAGAAGAAAAATTGGTATGATTTTCCAGCACTTCAACTTACTATCATCACGAACAGTGTATGGAAATATATCCTTCCCGCTCGAACTTGAAGGTAAATCGACAGAATTTATCAGCCAAAAAGTGTTGGAACTATTGCGTTTGGTCGGGTTGGAAGACAAAGCCGACGTGTACCCTGCAAATCTCTCCGGAGGCCAAAAACAACGTGTTGCTATCGCGCGTGCATTAGCCAATGATCCTTACATTCTACTTTGCGATGAGGCCACAAGTGCCTTAGACCCCGCAACTACAAAATCCATCCTCAAACTGCTAAAAAAAATCAATAAGCAGCTTGATCTCACGATATTGTTGATTACTCATGAGATGGATGTTATAAAAAGTATTTGCGATCAGGTTGCCGTATTAGACCACGGAGAATTGATTGAAACCGGCCCGGTAGAATCAATATTCGCCAATCCTCAGGAAACAACAACTAAAAACTTTATTCAGTCTTCACTTGAAGTTGAAATTCCACTAAGTTTTCAGGAACGCTTAAAAAGCGCTGGAAACCCACTCGTAGAGATCTATCTAACTTCAAATGAAGAATCCATCCCATTTATACAGCATTTGGAACAACAATATCAAGTCAAGACAAATATCATTACCGCTCAAATAGATTATATCGGCGAAATGAAATTTGGTGTTATATTGGCCGAACTATCGGGTGAAAAAGAAAATGTAACGCGTAGTCTATCTTTCTTAAAAGAAAAGCATTCACAAACTAAAATATTAGGCTATGTCTGATCAGGTATTTAATCTTCTGCTATCGGGTACTTTAGAAACCCTAACCATGACTTTCCTATCAGGTTTCTTTGGTTTTGTCCTAGGTCTCCCACTCGGGATATACCTGTTCTTGACCCGAAAACATCAACTGCTCGAAAACAAAGCCATGCACCAACTTGTTTCATTGCTGGTGAATGTGTTTAGGTCTATCCCCTTTATCATACTTATCGTATGGATGATTCCGTTTACACGCAACGTTGTCGGAACATCAATCGGTATGGCCGCAGCATTGGTTCCCCTGAGTATAGGCGCGGCCCCATTTATAGCAAGACTTGTGGAAAATAGTCTTCTGGAAATTCCAAATGGCCTGATTGAAGCCGCAAGAGCAATGGGTGCAAATGCACAACAGGTAATTTTCAAAGTTTTGCTTCCGGAGGCTCTTCCCTCACTAGTAAACAATGCGACAATTACCTTAATAACACTTGTTGGTTACTCCGCGATGGGCGGTGCTGTAGGTGCCGGTGGACTTGGACAGATTGGCTATCAGTATGGATATGTCGGATATGATACTTTTATCATGAATTCTGTTCTAATTTTATTAATTTTAATAGTATTCCTGCTACAATATACAGGAGATTACATCTCAAAAAAAGTAAACCATCGTTAACATAAATTATATCATATGAAAAAATTGAACTATGCATTTGCAATCTTAGCCTTCAGTCTCGTATCGATTGTGGCATGCAATAACAGAGAAAAGAAAGAGAATATCCTCAAAGTCGGTGTTGTTTCCGGCCCAGAAAAGGAGCTTGCGGAGACGGCTAAGAAAGTTGCAAAAGAAAAGTTCAATCTTGATGTTGAGTTAGTGGCTTTCAACGACTATGTCGTACCTAATGAAGCCTTAAATCAGGGTGATATCGATGTAAACGTATTTCAGCATCAGCCCTATCTACAAGAGCAATCCAAACAACGCGGTTTCACGAAATTAACCATTGTCGGAAATACGTTTGTATTTCCCATTGTTGCCTATTCAAAGAAAATAAAAACAATTACAGAGTTACAACCGGGAGCCGTTATTGCCATCCCTAATGACCCTACCAATGGTGGACGCTCTCTTTTACTTCTCCAACGCGAGGGAATTATCGGTCTAAAAGAAAATGTAGGTATCCAACCTAAAGTAACAGATATAGTAAGCAATCCTAAACAGGTTAAGATCATAGAGATGGAGGCTCCTCAGCTACCTCGTGTTCTTGATGATCCTCAGGTTACAATTGCCATCATCAACAATAGTTTCGCCTCTCAGGCTGGGTTAGATCCCGAAAAACAAGGCTTATTCACAGAAGATAAGGAATCGCCTTATGTTAATCTGATTGTTGCCCGCTCAGATAATAAAAACGATGAGAAGGTGCAGCAGTTTATTCAGGCGTATCAGTCACCGGAAGTCGAAGCGACCGCAAAAAAAGTCTTCAAAAATGGCGCTATTAAAGGCTGGTAAAATTTTAAACAGACAAGTGATAGAATCAGGTCAATTATGCCCTTGTGGCTCTGGCAATACCTATGGGGAATGCTGCCAGCAAATTCATCGTTTCCATGCCAAAGCAACCACAGCAGAGGCATTGATGCGCGCACGTTATAGCGCCTTTGTGACACAACAGATCGATTTCCTATACGATACGTTCCATCCCTCAACACGACGGTTCCAAAATAAACAGGCAATCGGACAATGGGCGCGGGAGAATAAATGGATGCAACTCTCTATCCTTAAATCTACATTCCACACTGTCGAGTTTGAAGCACATTACCTGGATCCACAGCTGGAAGTTCAAATTCATCATGAAAAGTCTACTTTCAAAAAACAAGGTGATTTATGGTACTACGTTGATGGACGTTGATATAAAATATTTCGCTTGCAAGCTATTGTAAAGGATCCCAGGCCGTCAACAACAGCTTGCAAGCAGCTTTTTATTTTATAAAAAAAATATAGCATCAACAAAGGCTTTATTTTTGCTCGTAATACAAGACATGCCCACCTTCGATGACCACGGTTCTTTGGTGCGGAAATTGAAACTTTCGGTAGTGATTCACCCCAATAGCATAATCCTTTTTACCTGCAATGACCAAAACTGGCACTTTAATCTCTTTTGTTTCTGGCCTAAAATCTTCGCTGAAAGTGCACGCCTCGCCAATGAAAAAGTTGTTAAGATGGAATCTCTGGCTGTAAGCTTGAAGTTGCTATGGATCAATTGGTTAACACGCTCTATCTGATCTTCCAATGAACTATTGAGGTCTAAAGTCGAATTTGCCAATATTAAACCAAACAAATGATCTGGATATTTTTTCGCATAATTTACAGCGATTACCCCACCAAAGGAATGCGCCAATAGATAGATTCTTTCTACCCCTAGAGCATGACGAATAGCTTCAATGTCTTCTACCATGCGATCTAACGAATAATTTCCACTAGTCGACACCTCAGACCTTCCACAACCTCGCTGGTCCAAATACACCATCTTTAGCCGCTTTTCAAAACCACGACCTCCCATCTCCTCAAACGACTTACTCCAGGCTCCAGGCCCTCCATGTACGAAGATACAGACCGGACCATTTCCAGCAGACTTCGCAAAAAGCTTGACCCCATCCTGGGTTTCAATATAAGCAGATGAATCCCGATCGACAGCAGTCGTCTTTGTTTGCGCGAATGCCATATTGATCGTAATCATTACACAAAAAAAATAAAATATAGATCGTCTCATTTTCTTGCATGGATTTGGTTTAAAATTCTATTTGGTTTAAAGAACGGTAGTTATTGCACTAAATATAATAAATAGGCATAGCAAAATCATCAACATGAGCTAAAGACAATAAAAAAAGCAGTCTCAACGGGATGTCAAGACTGCTTTTCTTCAACGAATATTCGTCAGTTATTTCTATTAGATTGCCTCTTCAGTATCTTCGCGGTAAGGAGCTTCTTCATCAAACTCGCCCTCCCATTTAGCAACAACAACGGTTGCCAAACAATTTCCGATTACATTGACAGAGGTACGCGCCATATCCATGAGTTCATCAATACCTAAAATTGCAGCAATGACAAATGTTGGTAAACCAAACTGATCCGCTGTCGCAATCAAAATAATTAATGAAGCCCTTGGAACAGCAGCAACACCTTTAGAGGTGATCATCAATGTAAATGCAATCATTAATTGATGTCCAAACGACAAATGGATACCAGCCGCCTGAGCGACAAAGATCGCAGCCAATGATAAGTAAAGTGAAGTACCATCCAAGTTAAAACTATATCCTGTCGGAATTACAAACGAAACAATCTTACGTGGTACACCAAATTTCTCCATCGCGCTCATTGCTTTCGGTAATGCCGCATCTGAGCTTGTAGTGGCAAATGCAATCGAAACAGGTTCCTTAATCGCATTAATAAAACGTTTCACAGGTATTTTTAGATAAAGTGCTACCGGAAGAAGAACCAGACATAAAAAGCACACTAAAGCAAAATACAGCGTCGCCAAAAGCATGAAAAGATTCTTTAGGATATCCACACCGAGATGCCCCACAGTGTAGGCCATAGCGGCCCCAACCCCAATAGGTGCAAAGTACATAATCATGTTCGTAAACTTAAACATCGTTTCAGACATACTCTCGGTAAAATCAACCAAGGGTTTACGCTTTTTCTCATCTACCATTGCCAATCCAATCCCAAACAAAATTGAAAATACAACAATCTGTAAAACTTGATTATCGGCTACAGATTTGACGATATTTTCAGGAAACAAGTCGCGTATAAAAGAAGTGAACTTGTATATAGGATGCACATGGTCCGGAAGTGTTTTGAGGATATGCTCATCCATACTTTCCTTCGCTACAGGGAGTTCTTCATGTGGCATATGTGCAACATCAACGCCCACTCCTGCCCGAGTCAGATTTATAGCACCTAAACCAATAAAAATAGCACATGTCGTTGCGCAAAAGAAATAAAGCATAGATTTCCATGCCATACGTCCCACCTGTTTCAAATCAGAATGGCCTGCAATTCCATAAACAAGCGTAGAAAAGAGAATCGGTCCCACAATCGTCTTGACTAACTTGATAAAACCTTTACTCAAAGGTTGCAGGGAAATCGCTAGATTTGGAAAATCCAACCCGACAAATATCCCCATAATCATACAGGTCAAAATCCAGGTGGTCAAATTTTTCTTAAAGAGCGCATTTACAACCAAAACGGTAGCAACTATCCAACGGACAGCCATTAGAAATTCATGCGAAAAGCCTACAACATCAAATTCGTATAATACAGCAATGATACAAGCTAATGTAACTGTGATCAGGGTAATCAACCCTATTTTGGTTTTTAACATTTAAAAGATTTTAATGGTCAAAAGAACAAAAATAAAAAAATACTATGCTTTTGCAAATATTATTATTCCAAATAGCCAAGTTTCGCAACAAAATATCGATTTCGCCAAAATAGAAAGGCACAAAAAAGGCAGGAAAATTTCTTATCCTGCCTTATATTTTAACGGAGTACTAAATTATTCCGCGTGTAACCAAGCTTTTTTCGCTAATAGCTCATCGTTCGATTCACGTACATCTTCGTCATCCACACAACAATCCACAGGGCAAACCGCTGCACATTGAGGCTCATCGTGAAAACCTACACATTCTGTACACTTATCTGAAACAATATAATAGACTTCATTAGAGATTGCTTCTTGAGACTCGTTGGCATCTAGTGTAACACCATCGCCAAAATCAATAACCCCATCCAAAGCCGTCCCATCTGAGAATTTCCAAGTTACACCAGCATCGTATATTGCATTATTTGGGCATTCCGGTTCGCAAGCACCACAGTTAATGCATTCGTCTGTAATTTTAATCGCCATTTATAACCTCACAATTATGATAAATAAACTATTTTTGCATTATCAATATGAAACAAAGTCTGATTGAACAATAAGGCTAGTTGATTCACGTTGATTAATGTTAACAGCACAAATATAATACAAATTTGTGTATTCATCTTTTAAAATTTTAATATTTTGACAAAGCAACAACGAATAAATGCATTTGTAAAATTAGGCGAACAGCTGCAAAAGCGCCCTGAAGATTTGATTCAAATCATTCAATTCGCCCAACATAAAAACCCCTGGTATACCCCTCAAAATGTTGAACGCGCCATTCAAGCCATTGCTACCAATTTGACAATAGAAAAGCTGAATCACTGGTTGACGCCTTATCCAGATCTTCATTCAACGAAAATTGTAGGTTTAATTCTGGCCGGCAATATTCCATTGGTTGGCTTCCATGATATCCTATCGGTACTGATCAGCGGCTTTACAGCCAAAATCAAAGTCTCATCGGACGATGCAGGATTGACAAGCTATGTGCTCAACCTTCTTAAACAAATTGACCCATACTTTAATGATGCCTTTGAAATTGTCGACATACTAAAAGATTTCGATCTGGTTATTGCAACAGGGTCTAACAATAGCTCCCGATACTTTGATTACTATTTTGGCACCAAACCACATATTATTCGTCGCAATAGAAATAGTATTGCCGTTATCGGTGGCCAAGAATCTCCCAACCAGTTGGAATCACTGGGACACGACATCTTTAATTATTTTGGGTTGGGCTGTCGCTCTGTATCAAAGCTATTTATTCCAAAAGATTACCCAATAGCACATTTCTTTGAAGGTATCGCTGCTTTTAACAGCATGACAGAGCATTTTAAATACAATAACAATTACGACTATAACAAATCCATCTATCTGATCAATGGCGACAAGCATTTTGATAATGGATTTTTATTGCTCAAAGAAGATGAGCGCACGGCTTCTCCCCTTGCTGTGGTTTATTACGAAACATACGAAACACTGGCTGAAGTTGAAAATAAACTCAAACTAGCGCAAGAAAATATCCAATGTATTGTATCAGAAATAGCATTAAATGTGCCGTCGCCGGTATTTCATTTTGGAGAAAGCCAATGCCCTGCTTTAGATGATTTTGCTGATGGCGTGAATACACTGGATTTTTTATTCGCAAACCAATAAGCTTCCTTTAAATTCATAGTAAATAAATTGCATTAAAAATACTAACTTTGAAATCATGTATATCATTAAAGTAAAAGGTGTCGCCAAAATCCCTGATTATGTTCAATTAAGAGATGATGCCTTCACCTTGTTGGCATATTTTAGAGTCGACCGCCCAGATAAATCACTCGATAAGGTTGGATTAGGAGAAAAGGCAGAATATATCATGCAACTGGTTAAAGAAATGCCTTTTGGGCAAATTAAAAAATTAGAATTTTAGCTTCCATGATTGAAAATAAAGTAATTACATTAAAAAACGTTGATATCTTCCAACAAAAACATTTGGTATTGTCCAATGTCAATTTAAACATTGGTAAAGGAGAGTTTATTTATCTTATCGGTCAGTCCGGTAGTGGAAAAAGTAGTTTACTAAAAATCATTTACGGCGATTTATACATCGGCAATGGTGAGGGAATGATTGCGGGCTTTGATCTTAAAAAGCTGCACGAAAATGATGTTCCCTACCTGCGTAGAAAATTGGGTATTGTATTCCAGGATTTTCATCTTTTATCCGATAGAAGCATCGAGAAAAACCTCGAATTTGCACTGAAAGCAACAGGCTGGAAAGATAAGAAAATGATCGATAGCCGTATATTGGATGTACTGGAAAAAGTTGGACTTCGTTCCAAACTTAAGAAAATGCCGCATGAACTTTCTGGCGGTGAACAACAGCGTATTGTAATTGCCCGCGCATTGCTAAATAACCCCGAAATTATTCTGGCAGATGAGCCTACCGGTAACTTAGATCCTGCTACATCAGAAGAAATCGTCTTATTATTACGTGACATTGCCAATTCGGGAACAGCTATTTTAATGGCAACCCACGATTATACTATTATCCGTAATATGCCATCCCGCATCATCAAAACCGCCGATGGGGTATTACAGGACAATGTCAGTATCTAGACGGAAAACTGACATATAAAAAATGAGATTCCGACAAATTGTTAGGCTTTTTTAATAAAATCTGACAAGCTGTCGGAATTTTATTGTTTGGCAAAAACTTTGACAAACGAAGCATAGAGTAAATTTTTGAATCTAATTTTAGCATTGAAGATATGAATGAGCAAGATAATTATTACGATGAAGGTCAAGATCCAGTAGAAACAAATTCTTCTGAACAACAAGAACAGCCTGCGGATAATATAGCAGAAGAACTGTCTACTGAAGAGAAATTGGCTGCAGAATTGGCAGAGGCAAAGGATAAATACATTCGTCTTTCTGCTGAATTTGACAATTATAGAAAACGTACAAGCAAAGAACGTGTTGAATTGATTCAATCAGCGGGAAAAGATGTCATCAGTAAGCTATTACCTACACTAGATGATTTTGACAGAGCATTAACAGCCATGGAAACAGCGACAGATGTTGAATCTGTAAAAACAGGAATGGATATTGTTAACAACAAATTCAGACAAACGTTGTCGCAATTGGGGTTAAAGGAAATGGAAGCTACAGGCCAAGCCTTCGATCCTGAATTACAAGAAGCTATCACGGCAATTCCTGCACCCACAGCAGAATTAAAGAATAAAGTAGTGGACGTGATCGAAAAGGGGTACTACTTAGGTGACAAAGTGATCCGTCACGCAAAGGTAGTTATAGGTCAATAATATTAAGACGATGTCAAAAAGAGATTATTACGATATACTTGGTGTCTCGCGATCAGCGGACGAGAAGGAGATTAAATCAGCATATCGCAAATTGGCGATAAAATACCACCCGGATAAAAATCCTGGTGATCATGAAGCTGAGGAACAGTTTAAGGAAGCTGCTGAGGCATACGATATCTTGAGCAATCCACAAAAACGTCAACGTTATGACCAATTTGGCCATGCCGGTAATTCGGCAAGTGGTGGCTTTGGCGGTGGCGGTGGCATGAATATGGAAGACATATTCAGCCAATTTGGTGATATCTTTGGTGGAGGACATCCATTTGAAAGTTTCTTTGGCGGCGGTGGTGGCCAGCGTGGCGGCCGTCGGGTAGCTCGTGGAAGCAACTTACGTATAAAAGTTAAATTAACACTCGAAGAAATTGCCAAAGGCGTCGAGAAAAAGGTAAAGGTTAACAAACAAGTGGTCTGTCATTCTTGTGACGGATCTGGTGCTAAAGATAAATCTTCTTTCCATACCTGTAAAACCTGTGGGGGATCCGGATCGGTTAGAAGAGTAACAAATACCATCTTAGGACAAATGCAAACAACAAGCACTTGCCCTACTTGTAATGGTGAAGGCGTTGAAATTACAGCAAAATGTACAACTTGTAGAGGTGAAGGACTCGAACGCGGTGAGGAAACAATCGCAATCAATATTCCTGCAGGAGTAAGTGAAGGCATGCAACTTTCCATGAGTGGAAAAGGAAATGCTGCTCCGCGTGGTGGTGTACCAGGAGATTTAATTATCCTGATCGAAGAAGTACCACACGAAAGTTTAAAACGTGACGGACTAAATGTGATCTATGACCTATACATTAATTTCGTAGATGCGACCTTAGGCACAAGCGTTGAAGTCCCTACAATAGATGGAAAAGCGAAGATCAAAATTGAGCCCGGCACACAAGGTGGTAAAATTTTACGGTTAAAAGGAAAAGGTATTCCTGAAGTCAACTCTTATCACAAAGGGGACCAACTTGTATACGTTAATATATGGACACCAAAAGCCGTATCTAACGAAGAAAAAGAATTATTGAACAAACTGAAAGAATCGCCAAACTTTAAACCTCAACCAGGTAAAAGTGAAAAATCATTCTTCGAGCGAATCAAAGAATATTTCGATTAAAATCGGTCTTTCAAATACAAAAAAAAGCCATTTGTCCGCTGTTGACAAATGGCTTTTTTTATCTTCTTACTTGAAATTGACAATTAAAAACAAAAAGTCAGCCCAATATCATTATTACTAAATAGAATCTATAAAAATAAAAATACATTAAATTTTAATTAATTGAACCACTATTATTTACAATAATGACAAAACATCTAGACAATCTAGTGACAAAAAATCAAAATAAGATTTCGATATTTGACTAACAAATTTAAAAAGTCAGGAAGTAATTACTGGCACATTAAAACAAACTATTAAATAAAAAGACATGAAAAAAGTTTTACTAACATTAACTGCCATTGCAGGTTTAACAATAGCAGCAAAAGCTCAAACTGAACAAGGAAAAATTATGGTTGGTGGTCAAATAGGATTCGAAACTTCTAAAGTGAAAGATACAGACTATAAAAACAATTCATTCTCTATCAACCCAACAGTTGGTTACTTTGTAAGTGACAACTTGGCAATTGGTACTGGAATCGGTTACAATTGGGGCAAAACTGAATCAGACAAAAATAATAGCGTTAAAAACGATGCTTTTCAAGTTTCTCCTTTTGCCAGAAAATACACTGCAAACGGCCCAGTAAGATTCTTTGCTCAATTGTCAGTTCCGATGGCATGGGGTACAACAACCACTGAAGTAAGTAACGTAGAGTCAAAGAATAAATTCGAATCATATGGTGTTGAATTGGCTCCAGGTTTAGCTTACTTCCCAACAAGCAAAATCGGCATCGAATTAAAAGTTAGAGGTTTATACTACAACTATAATAAAGATAAAACTCATGACGTTGCAGTAAATACATTTGGTTTGAATGTAAACTCACTAGCGCCAACTTTAGGTGTACAATTTCACTTCTAGTCGATAAGGAGTTTATCAATAGAAAAGGCTATAATTTACTTATAGCCTTTTTTATATCCCTAATAACCATACATCATACATAACGCTTAACAATCCGGAGTTTGTGTGTATAACGACCGAGTTCTGCATTAAAAATACCCTCTGAATCCATCCGATCAACACCGACTTTCGCTGAGGCATGGATAATCGTATCGCGATCCAGCATAATCCCTACATGGGTAATCCTTCCTTCGGCATTGTCAAAAAAGGCCAAATCGCCTACTTTTATTTCTGAAATAAAATCTACAGTCTCCCCTTTTTCAGCTTGCTGATAAGCATCACGAGGCAAGGAAAGATCAAAACAACTATAAATCAATTGGGAGAAACCGGAACAATCAATCCCCCATTGCGAACGCCCGCCCCATAAATAAGGGGTGTCCTTATAACTCAAAGCCAATCGCGACACCTCAGTCTCAAATTGATTTCTAGTAAACGGATTGATACTACCTTGATAAGTTAATCTCAATGGAGATAAATTGACAGTATTCTCTGCATCTAGGTAAAGCTTGGTTCCATGACAGAGCTGAAATTGTGCGGTATCAGTAAACAGAATTCCCCCTTCCCTTCCAACGATAATTGGTGTTCCGGTCAGATAATGTTGCATATCCAAGTCGTTTAGTTCCTGAAACTGCCCGTTTTGAATCCAGCCTAAATAGTCCGTTTCCAACAGACGTATTGATGTCCAATCGGCCTGTTCATCAAGGATCTCAAAATGTTCACCAAACAATACCTGAGAAACCATCTCACTACGGTGTGCCTGTTCTAAACGTAACGGAACGAGAGCTAGTGTACAAATACCATATTTCATGTGCTAAACAAAACAAAATCGTCAAAAATGTGATTATATATTATATGACGAAGATAAATTAATTATAGTAGAAATGGAGAATACAAATTCAAAATTCAAAAGGATACTCGTCGCTGTTGACGACGAACCATGCTCAGAAAAGGCTATACTATATGCCAAAGAAATGGCCGCGGTATTTGGAGCCTCCATAGCGCTTGTCACTGTTGTTCCCCCTACTTCTCCGGCCAGCTTTGGTGCGGACCCGCTATTAGGTCAGCAACCCATCATCGTTCCAGAAGTATCGGAAATGGAACAGGATAATGCACAAAAATATCTTGAGAAAATAAGCCGCGAATTTACAGGTGCAGGCGAAGTATATCTTTTTAATCGAATCGGATCCATTAAAGAAGAAATTCTGGCTGCGTCCCATGAGTGGTCTGCAGATCTTATTATTATGGGGACCAATGGACGGACGGGCTTTGACCACTTTATTTCCGGCTCTGTATCCGAATCAGTCATTCGTAAATCTACCTGCCCTGTACTCGTTGTTCCAAGTAAATGTGACTGATATTAAACGGTCCATATGTATAAAAAAAGGCTATTTTTTCATTGGAAAAAATAGCCTTTTTGCTTGTATTATATATATAAATTACTTTTTAATCAATCGCGCCACAAACATACTATCCGCTTTCTCTTCATAACCTTTCAAATAGTCCATACGTTCTATTTCAAAACCAAAATTATCTACAATGTAATTGACAACATCTTCGTTTTCTGCTTTAAAAATAGAGCAGGTTATATAAATCAAAGGCTTGCCCGCTTTAACATGCCCCACCACATTACTTGCAATATTCTTTTGTAGTGCATTGAATTCGGCAATCTTAGCGGCCCGAAACTGTCTAACCATTTCTGGTGTACGCCCCCATGTTCCTGATCCAGTACAAGGCGCATCCAATAACACCCCGTCAAATCGTTCGCTCCCAAGAATTGCGAAGCTATCCTTGGTAAGATCGAGTATTTTTTTTCGGTAATGCTTTATTCCGGCACGGTCAAAACGTTCATCGAGATTTCGGAGAATACTCATGCGAACATCGGATACTAAAAGATTAACAGTTGGACAAGCATCCATCAATAAGAGCGATTTGCCACCCGAAGCAGCACATGCATCCCACCATGATTCTCTTTCAGCGGGCTCCATATAATCCAAAGTGCGCTGCGAAGACAGATCCTGCACTTCTATAATCCCATCCAAGACATCAAATCGCTGCAAGGATGTTCCATTATTCAAGGCGATAGTCTGATCGCCAATCACGGAATAAGGAATCTGATTGTTATCCAAAATAGCGCACACGATCTTTGTCTTCCCGCGTTTCGCCCGAATATATAAGTTGGGCTGGATCAACTGGCTCTCTAAAAATTGCACCAAGTCAACCTCTTCAGAAATATAATCCGCAAATGGAAAGAGATCATTCAGTTTAAAAACACCTTCAGACGTTAGAAATGCGATTTTGTCTTTCAGCGGCAGATGGAGTTTATCGCTATAGGAAGGCTCAAAAAGGGCCACCAAAGGACTTTCCTGTTCACATAGAAATTCCGCAAGCACCAATCTACGCTGTTGTGACAACTGCGAAGCCGCCATTCCCAGACGAAAATAATTATAACATAAACGGGAGGTAGATTTCCGGTCCGAAGATCCCATTTGCTTATTCAACTTAAAAAAAGTAGTTAAATAACGCGAAAATGGTTGGTCAGCTTCAAAACCATCCATTGCCCGCTCAAAATTACGTATTTGTTGATGAACACGTCTTTCACTGAATTCAGCCATTCAAAGATTATTTTCTTTCAAATTTTTTGTTGTGATAAACCATTATACCCAAAGCTCTATTAGCATAGCCCCATTTTGGATAAAACTCAAATTTGTAATCGCTATTCAATCCCGAAAACTTATCTTGCGTCATTCGGCTAACATAATCCACGCCGTATTTGTGGATCAATCGACCGAAATACAATGCCGCATCATAACCTTTATAAGAAAACTCGGATGGATCCACTTTATAAGCCGATTTATAATTTCCAATAAATTTTCGGGTATCACTATCACTCTCATTCACTAAGTTGGAAGAGGTAATAGTAAGTCCATAAAAATCCATATTTTCGAAATTCTCAAACGAAAGCTTAGCCATATTTGGATGTCCGTATAACTTAAATTGATTACCAGGATTCAAAAAGCGTTCGTCCATATTATCCAATAGGGCTTTCACAAGATTCTTATTGGCGGTACCACTTACAATATGATTTGAACCGGTCAATACAAGACTGTTATCCAGTTCGGCAAGATTATAAACCGTTTTTACTTTTGCCTGTGCATTAGCCTTTGAAACTTCGCTAACAAAACTGACTAGAAACTGCTTACTTTCATCGTCACCGGCATCATATACGACGATCTGATCACCTGTATAGTACTGGTCAGCAACATATTTTGCTAATGTTTCTGCGTGTGTACGAATAGAAGGTGTGATGGAAACCAAATTGGGTAGGCTAAATTCAGAAGCCATAGTCGCCGCCAACGGAGAAACTTGTAACACATTCTTGTTTGCAAATGTTTGCCCAAAGCTTTTTATCTCACGAGGATATACCGGACCAACCACAAGTACGGCATCTTTGACATTCGCCGAAGTCCCTAAGGTCGCATTATAAGCAACATTGTCTCGAGAATCAATTACTTGTAGATCAAATAAAGCCCCCTCTTTGGCAATTTTGTCAAGGCCCAACTGAAATCCCTGATAAAAATCAAGTGCCAAGGAAGATCGCTCCACATCTTCTTTTGTAATCGTCCCGGCAATACCACTTAACTCGAATGGTAATAGCAAGGCGATGCGATTATTTTTCACAGCATGGCCGTTGACATCCTGGATATCCCCCACTTTGGCAATGGTCTTATCTTTGTCAACTGCTGGTTTAGTCACAGCAGTTTGCTGTTCGCCTTGACCAGAGGAAGGCGAACGCAATACTGTGCTTTTTTTGGTTGTGCAGCTTGCAAGACATAATGCTACAAGTGCCGCAACCCATATTTTATTCCCACTCAATTGTAGCGGGCGGTTTTGAACTGATATCATATACAACTCTGTTTATTCCTTTCACATGGTTGATAATTTCATTTGAAATTTTTGCCAACAGGTCATATGGTAAATGTATCCAATCCGCAGTCATTCCATCAAGAGAACCAACTGCACGTAAGCTAACAACATGCTCGTAAGTACGCTCGTCACCCATTACGCCTACAGAACGCACTGGCAAGAAAATTGTACCAGCTTGCCATACTTTATCGTACCAGCCAGCTTCCTTCAGATTATTGATAAAGATCGCATCAGCCTCTTGTACAATACGTACACGCTCAGGTGTAATATCACCTAAAATACGAATTGCCAAACCTGGTCCAGGGAAGGGATGTCTGCCTAAAATTGCCTGATCCACTTCTAAAGCTTTTCCTACTCTTCTTACTTCATCTTTAAACAACGTTTTAAGTGGTTCTACGACTTTCAATTTCATGAAATCAGGTAAACCACCAACGTTATGGTGTGATTTGATTGTTGCTGAAGGTCCTTTCACTGAAACCGACTCGATAATATCTGGGTAAATTGTTCCTTGTCCCAACCATTTCGCTTCAATTCCTTCAGGTAATTCCTTTTGGATTTCTTTTGCAGCTTCATCAAAAACATCAATAAATGAATTACCAATGATTTTGCGTTTCTCTTCTGGTTCAGAAACCCCAGCTAATCTACCATAAAATAAATCCTTGGCATTTATTCCTTTAATATTTAACCCCATATTTTTGTAAGAATCCAACACCTGCTCGTATTCATCTTTACGAAGCAGACCATGGTCTACGAAAATACAATGTAATTTTTTTCCGATTGCCTGGTGCAACAATACTGCTGCTACTGTTGAATCTACTCCTCCTGACAAAGCCATGATAACGTGATCGTCACCCAATTGCGCTTTCAAAGAGGATACTGTTGTTTCAACAAATGCGTCTGGTGTCCAATCCTGTGCACAACCACAAATGTTTACAACGAAGTTTTTCAATAAGATAGCCCCATCAGTACTATGTGTTACTTCCGGGTGGAATTGTATACCATAGGTGCGGGTACCTTTTACTTGATAAGCAGCAACACGAACTTTATCCGTACTTGCTATAATGTCAAAATTTGCAGGAACTTCTTTGATGGTGTCTCCATGTGACATCCATACCTGCGATTGAGTTGGTACTCCTGCCAATAATTCATTCTCACTATTGACAAACTGCAGATTTGCACGACCATATTCACGGATTTCAGAAGGTAATACTTCACCACCTGATTTCTGAGCAATGTATTGTGCTCCGTAACAAACTCCTAAGAGTGGGAAACGATCCTGAATAGCGACAAAATCAATTTGCGGTGCATCTTCTTGTCTAACAGAATAAGGACTTCCTGAAAGGATAACACCTTTTACGGAGTCATCAAAATCCGGCAATTTATTGAACGGGTGTATCTCACAATACACATTTAGTTCTCTGACACGTCTAGCGATCAACTGTGTGTATTGAGACCCGAAGTCTAGAATTATAATTTTTTCTGGCATGCTGCAAAGGTAAGTATTACGAATGAATTATTAAATGTCAAATCAGGAAATAATGCCTGCTTTTAACAGTTCTACTTCCATTTCTTTCTGTAGAATTAGGGCTTTCTCCCGCGCTCTTTCAGCGAAATCACGTCCTTTTGAAGCATAGATAATTCCCCTTGTGCTGTTTACTAAAAGTCCACAATCTTTGTTCATACCAAATTTACAAACATCTTCAAGCGAACCTCCTTGCGCCCCCACTCCCGGCACCAATAAAAAATGATCTGGTGCATGTTCCCTAATTTTGATAAACCGCTCTCCGCGTGTTGCTCCGACAACATACATCAAATTGTCAGGTGTACCCCAGGTATTGACTTTATCGATCACCTGTTCGAACAATTGCAGCCCTTCTTTGTTTTCAAAATTTTGAAAGTCCAAGCTACCCTCATTCGATGTCAAAGCAAGTACGATTGCCCATTTATCGTTAAAATCCAAAAATGGTGTCACCGAGTCCTTCCCCATGTAAGGTGCGATTGTAATACTGTCAAATCCAAGACCAGACGTCTTTTCATCAAAAAATGCCATTGCGTAACGTCCCGACGTATTGCCAATATCCCCCCTTTTTGCGTCAGCAATACTGAAACAATCCTTTGGTAATGCAGCCCAGGTTTTTTGAAGCGATTGCCAGCCTTTGATTCCATAACATTCATAAAACGCAATATTGGGCTTATAGGCAACGCATAAATCAGCTGTTGCATCTATGATAGCCTTATTGAAGCTATAGATGGGATCCTCATCATCTAAAAGATGCTCCGGGATTTTGGTGAGGTCTGTGTCTAATCCGACACATAAAAATGAGCGTTTCGCTTTTATTTGATGAATAAGTTCTGCTCTTGTCATGCTATATTTAGAGATCTTAAAAATTATTTATTGATTAAATCTTGAATAAATTTACCTACATCAGGGCTCGAATAATCCGCCATACCTTCATGCCGTGTGGCCACCTTTCCTGCTTTGTCCAATATCACCGTTGAAGGAATAGATCCCGAGAGCCATTCTTTTGGAATATCGCTGTTTGGAAAACTGATTGGCAAAGTCAGCTGCTGTCCTTTCACGAAGGTCTCGGCCTTTGCTTTGTCGCCCTCAATCTCCACAATCAAAAACACCATATTGGGATTATCTTTATAACGATCATATAACACATTGATCGAAGGCATTTCTGCGCGACAAGGTGCACACCACGTTGCCCAAAAATTAATAAAAACCACTTTGCCCTTCAAATCCGCTACTTTTACGGTGTCCCCAAGCTGGTTAACAAACGACACATGCGCGAATACATCGGGCGGAGTCGTCACAACGAACTCTTTAGAAGTCGACGGAACCTCCAACTTCGGCTTGAAAAAGCCTATTTTCATTAAAAATTGCTGGAAATAACTTCTACTTGTTGGCCAAATCAACAAACCGATGAGCAGTACAAATACAACGTTTCCGATTATCTTTTTTGTCTTCGGACTCATAGGTAATCCCGCTATTAAGAATCAAACTTATCCAATAGTTTCAACAACGTCGCGAAATCCTTTGGATAAGGTGCCTCAAAAGCCATCTTAACTCCGTTCAATTCAAACTCAACATGTTTTGAATGTAGTGCAAAACGCTTCATAATAGGCTGTTCCTCTTCATCTTTGGACAATGTATATCCTCTTTTCTTAATTTGGGACAAATACACAGGTTTACCGCGATACATGTCATCCCCCACAATAGCGGCATGTTGTGTCGCTAGGTGAATACGGATTTGGTGCATACGTCCTGTAATGGGTTTACATTCCACTAAGGTATAGTTCTTGTAGTATTTGATCGAATTGAAGATGGTCTCTGCTGGTTTGCCGTTTGCACGATCAATAGATACATTTTTATTACCTTGGTTCAAGATGGGCAAATCGACAAGCAAATCCTGAAAAGTATGTGTACCTCCTATGATTGCATGATAAATCTTATTCACCTTTCTTTTTTCAAATGCAATGGAGATTGTACGGTATGTTTCTGGATTTTTTGCAATTAATAAAATACCCGAGGTCTCTTTATCCAGGCGGTGGCACACCTGTGCATCAGGATGATATTTCTTCGCCAAACGAAGAATATTGACCTCCCCACCCTCACGTTCATCTAAAGAAGCGATAAACGGCGGTTTATTGATAACAATCAAATTTTCATCCTCATGGATGATTAATTCTGAAAATTTGGGAAATTTAAATAGACGATTCTCATTTTGTATCATTTTGCAAAAATACAAAACACAAGGCAGAATATTGGTCAATGTATGATAAAAAGCTTACTTTTGAACACACAATATAAGTTAAGATGTCTGTAAACAAAGAAATGAAACGAGTAAGCACAGCAATGCTGCAAGCCATGAAAGAACGTCAGGAAAAGATTTCTATGCTTACAAGCTATGATTACTCCATGGCCAAAATGGTAGATCAAGCTGGTGTTGACGTTATTTTGATTGGAGATTCCGCTGCCAACGTATTTGCTGGCTACGAAACTACCTTGCCTATCACCCTAGATAATATGATCTACCATGCCGCTGCCGTTGCTCGGGGTACCGAGCGTGCCATGGTATTAGCAGATTTGCCATTTGGATCTTATCAGGGCTCTGCCAATGAAGCTTACAATGCAGCTGTACGCATGATGAAAGAATCAGGTGCGCACGCATTAAAACTCGAGGGAGGACTTGAAATCATCGAAAACATCAAAAAAATCATTGCCGGAGGAATCCCTGTATGTGGACACCTGGGCTTGACTCCCCAATCCATCAATAAATTTGGAAATTTTGGTGTGCGGGCAAAAGAAGAGCAAGAAGCCGCTAAATTAATAGAAGATGCACTCGCTTTGCAGGAGGCGGGCTGTTTTGCAATTGTTCTGGAAAAGATACCGGCAAAATTAGCTAAAACAGTAACCGAAAAACTAGCGATTCCAACAGTTGGTATTGGGGCTGGGCCGGATTGCGATGGACAAGTCCTTGTGATTAACGACATGCTTGGAATGAATGCCGACTTCAAACCAAAATTTATGCGTCATTTCGCTAATTTGCACGAACAAATCACAACAGCAGTAGCAAATTATGTGACCGAAGTAAAAGCGGTACAATATCCGAACGAAGACGAACAATACTAGAAGAAAAATATGCGGTTTTTGATCATTGGGCTTATTGTTCTTATTGCTTATCTGATGATACGCAAAAAATTCAATCTATTTGGGTTTACCGAGGATATGTCCAGAAATTTAAAATCAGGTTTTCAGTTGATTGAAGCTTCATCTCCAGTCATCCAGGCAAATCTAAAGAAGAGTGTTTCCAATGCCGTTATGGGGATTATCCTCATTTTGATCACCGTGTTGCTGTTCATGAAGATAAAAATTGTCCTGTTCCTGCTTCCGATTGCCTTTTTCTTGTTGGGCTATCTCTTTCTGTTCAACAACCACTTTAGTAAGCTCAAAAGCCAACAAATATGGTATAATGCCAAAACCAATGAGGTTTTTATTGAACAGCTAAAAGGAGAAAATTATGCTTTTAACATTTTTAAGGACATAGAAGCCGTTCAGAAAATCGAATCAATTCAAACGACCAAAGGGTTATTATACGGCTACTACCGTATCAAGTTAAAGAACAAAATATTGGAAATCCCCTATTTAGTCGCTGAAAACAGGCCTGTCAATAATTTATTTTTCGACACGATTAACCAAAACTTCAACGTAGCTATTCAAAAACGTATTTTTCCAATTATTTAAAAATGAACAGGTTGAACATCCGAAAAGAAAGTGTTATATTTAGGTAATCAATATAATTTGTTAAAACCAAAATATTTTACACTATGGGAAAAGGTGATATCAAGACCAGAAGAGGAAAAATATCAAATGGTTCTTTTGGAAAAAGAAGACCACATGTATCGAAAGCTACCATCAAGCCAAAATTAAAAAATGGGGCTTCAAAAGAAGTGGAACAAAAAGCAAAATCAAAAAAATAGTAATCAATAAAGCTAGAAACTTATTTCTGGCTTTTTTTATTTCAAATCGTTCCCACTACGTCCATTTCGATGTTCATTTGCAAGGTTTTGGTCGTATTGTAAAATCCTTTTGACAACTGATATTGGCATAATAATAAACCTATATTTACCCGTTAAATGTAAAAAGTACATAAGAGACTATATCCGTATGAATAAAAAATCGATCATTTACCTCCTTTTGGCTTGTGCTGTGTTTGGAGGTGGATACTTTCTGATAACTGCTAAAAAAGACAAAAAAGAAGCTGATAAGCCCAATGGGAAAAAAGATATGCCAGTCCCCGCACAGGCTATCATTGCCAAATCTTCCGTCGCCGATAGATCCATTAATCTCTCGGGAAGCATTGACGCAGAAGAGCAGGTTGAAATCAGAAGTGAAGTAAGTGGTCGAATCACCAAAATCTATTTCTCCGAAGGGCAGCGCATCAAACAGGGCGAACCCTTGATCAAGATTGATGATATTGAACTTCAGGCACAATTAAGACAAGCACAAACAACAAACCAGCTGAATGCCGAAAATGAACGTCGGGCCAAACTATTGCTGCAAAAAGGAGCAATCAGTCAGGAAGAGTTTGATATAGCCAGTGCAGCCTTAAAAACCTCCTTAGCACAGATCCAGTTGATTCAGGCACAAATATCCAAAACAACCATCCGCGCCCCTTTTAGTGGCATGATTGGACTTCGGAATATTTCCGTAGGTGCCATTGTCTCATCCAGTACCCTGATTACGAACTTAGTGAAGGACAATCTTGTCAAAATTACTTTTGCAGTTCCCGAAAAATACAGCAATATTATTAAAATAAACATGCCCATTGAGTTCAGCGTAGCCAACGACCCAACCGTCATAAAAGCAAACATTTACGCCGTTGAACCACAAGTATCACTTAACACCAGAACACTCACCGTCCGCGCCAGAGCAACGAACGATCAGGGCAAATTGAAAGTCGGATCCTTTGTCAATGTGATTGTGCCGATCGAAGTGGAAAACGATGCGATATCCATTCCAACAGAAGCCATTGTTCCCGTACAGGACGGAAAAAAGGTCTTTGTATTACAGCATGGCCTTGCCAAGGAAGTGAAGGTTGAAACAGGTGCGCGTACCGACAAAGACATCGTCATTCTATCTGGCATCAGTGCCGGTGACACCGTTTTAACCACGGGCGTTCTGTCGTTAAAAGATGGAGCAAAAGTTAAGGTATCATTAGCTAACTAGTTGTACATGAATTTATCTGCAGTTTTTATTAAACGCCCTGTTTTAACTATTGTCGTCAATATTACCATCATATTGTTTGGCTATATTGGTTTTAGTTTTCTTGGCGTACGCGAATACCCCTCTATTGACCCAGCGATTGTTTCCGTCAGAACAAACTATGCCGGTGCCAATCCAGATATCATTGAATCTCAGATTACCGAGCCGCTAGAAAAGGCCATAAACTCGATCGATGGTATCCGCAACATCTCTTCTTCGAGCAATCAGGGATCCAGTAATATCACCATTGAGTTTGATTTAAAAAAGAACCTTGAGGAAGCCGCAAATGATGTCCGGGATAAAGTATCCCAAGCCGTGCGAAGCCTGCCACAGGATATTGATGCCCCACCGGTGGTATCCAAAGCCGATGCGGACTCCGATCCTATTATTACATTGACATTGCAAAGTGAGACGCGCGATAAACTTTCGCTAAGCGACTACGCCGAAAATGTGATTTCCGAAAGGTTGCAAACCATCCCCGGTGTCAGCAGCACACAGATCTATGGTCAAAAACGTTACGCCATGCGTCTATGGCTCAACCCCGACCGTATGGCTGCCTATGGTATCACGGCTTCGGATATTCGTACGGCATTGAATAGCCAGAATGTTGAGTTACCTTCGGGGAAAATTGTCGGAAACACAACCGAACTCACCGTAAAAACCGTCGGCAACCTGTCTACCCCCGAGCAATTCAATAACATCATTTTAAAGGCCGATAGCAGCCGTATCGTCAAGTTTATCGATATTGGCCGAGCAGAAATAGATGCTGAAAATCTCGAAACAAAAATGGTCAGTAACGGTAAACAGCTGGTCGGTATTGCCATTATTCCGCAGCCGGGAACAAATTACCTCGATATTGCCAACAATTTCTATAAAATGCTCGATCAGATCAAAGAAGATCTGCCGCAAGATATTATACTCAACATCGCTTCTGACAATACAACATTTATTAAAAAGTCTGTTGAGGAAGTCGCCGAGACACTCCTTATTTCGATCATTCTGGTCACCCTGATTATCTATTTTTTCTTCCGCGACTGGGGTATCGCACTACGTCCTCTATTAGACATTCCCGTATCCTTGATCGCGACATTCTTTATTATGTATATTTTCGGATTTTCCATCAATGTACTGACGCTGCTCGCTATTGTACTCGCGACGGGGCTTGTCGTCGACGACGGTATCGTTGTTACCGAAAATATCTTCAAGAAAGTTGAAGAGGGAATGTCGCCTATTGAGGCGGCCCTGAAAGGGTCGAAGGAAATATTCTTCGCTGTTATTTCCATTTCAATCACACTTGCAGCCGTATTCTTACCCGTTATATTTCTTCAGGGCTTTGTGGGACGGCTTTTCCGGGAGTTTGGTGTCGTCATCGCCTCGGCCGTATTGGTTTCCGCATTTGTTTCCCTCACACTCACGCCGATGCTCAACGCCTATCTGATCAAAGGCGGTGGACACAAGAAGACAAAATTTTACGATTGGACAGAACCCATGTTCGTCAAAATGAATAAAGGTTATGCCAATGCGCTGGAAAAATTCATGAAATTCAAATGGATAAGCTTTCCAATTCTGATCCTATGTTTTGTGATTATTGGCATCCTTTTCTCCTCCATTAAAAAAGAAACGGCGCCTTATGATGACAGAAGCAGCATCTCTGTCAACGTGACGGGCCCTGAGGGTGCTACTTATGAATACATGGACCGATACATGCAAGATCTGGATAAATTAGTCTATGACTCCATTCCCGAAAACAAAATCAGTTTAAACATTACCTCTCCTGGTTTCGGAGCGAGTTCGGTCAACTCCGGACGTATACGGATGACACTGGTAGATCCTGAAGAACGTAAAAAGTCTCAGGATGATATTGCAAAAGAACTGACCAAATGGACAAAAAAATACGATGGTGTCCGTGTCAATGTTTCGCAAACGCCAACGATATCCATGAATCGCAGAGGTGGATTACCTGTTCAGTACATTATCCAGGCACAAAATTTTGAAAAACTTCAGGAAAAGATACCCGAATTTATGAATGAGGTCAACAGCGATCCGGCATTCTCCACAACGGACATCAACCTGAAGTTCAACAAACCCGAACTGCATGTCGAAATTGATCGTCTGAAAGCACTCAGTCTGGGCGTTTCCGTACTTGATGTTTCGCAGTCCCTCCAATTATTGCTAAGCGGTCAACGTTTCGCCTATTTTATGCGTGATGGCAAACAATATCAGGTCATAGGCCAGGTTGAAAACGACCGTAGAGCCACGCCAACAGACCTTGCGTCAATTTACGTGCGTAATAACCTCGGACAGCTTATCCAGTTAGACAACGTTGTAAGCGTTAAGGAAGAAAGCAGTCCACCCCAACTCTACCACAATAACCGTTACATGTCGGCTACAGTTTCAGCCGGTTTGGCGCCGGGCATGAGTATGAGCGACGGCATTGCAGCAATGGATCGCATTAAAGAAAAGGTACTCGATCAAAGCTTCACCACCGACCTCTCCGGCGAATCACGTGACTTCGTTGAAAGTAGCTCCAATACACTATTTGCCTTTGGTCTTGCTTTGTTGCTTATCTACCTGATCTTAGCAGCTCAATTTGAAAGCTTCCTCGACCCATTTATCATTATCCTTACCGTGCCCATGGCCGTTGCCGGTGCACTGATAAGTCTATGGTTATTTGATCAAACCTGGAATATATTCAGCCAAATTGGAACGATTATGCTCATCGGTCTCGTGACCAAAAATGGTATCTTGATTGTTGAGTTTGCCAACCAAATGCGCGAAGAAGGAATGGAAAAATTTGAGGCAATTATGCACTCCGCCGAATCACGACTCAGACCGATCTTAATGACAAGTCTGGCCATTGCCCTGGGTGCATTACCAATTGCCATGTCACTTGGCGCTGCTTCAACGAGCAGAATTGGTATGGGGGTTGTTATCGTTGGTGGTACAATATTCTCCCTTATTCTAACCTTGTTCATTATCCCGGCGATCTATTACATGTGGTCAAGACAAAAAAAGCATAGACCTGAATTTGATAACATTAAAAGCTACGAATAATAAAGACATGAAGAGAAATTTCATCCTACTAGTATTACTTTACTCCATCATGTTTCAAGCTCGTGCACAAGAGATACTGACCTTGGAAGATGCGCTAAAAACAACGTTGAGCAATAACTTCAATATTCTTTTGGCTAAAAATGACAATAACATTGATATGGAGAATACCAGTCTAGGAAGCGCTGGTATGCTTCCAGCAGTAACTGGAACGTTCAGCAGAAGCAACTCCATCCAGAATTCAAGACAGGTCAGAGCAGATGGTCAAATACAGCAGATTTCCAATGCAAAAAATGATAACATGTCTTATGGAGTCAACCTAAACTGGACGATATTCGATGGATTGGGCATGTTTGCCCGTCGCGACCGCTTCAAAGAAATACAACGTCAAGGGGAAGCGGAGATTAAATATCAAGTGATTACCCAACTCAGCGAAGTCATGGCAACCTACTACAATCTGGTGCAACAAAAGCGCCTGATAAATGCCCTAGATACAACCATCACCTTATCGAGATACCGTGTCACGCTTGCCGAAAATCGCCTGGAGATCGGAAAAGGCTCCAAGCTTGATCTCCTGAATGCAAAAGTCGATTTGAATACAGATCAGACAAACCTGCTCAGACAGCAGGAAAGCTTCAAAAATACCAAGACTTACCTCAATCAGCTGATGACGCGCGACTTGAGCTTAGATTTTCAAATTGAAGACGAAATGAAACTTGATACGGATCTTAAACTTGGTAATCTGATCGAAATTGCCGATCAACAAAATCCGCAAATTCAGCTTGCCATCATCAACAATCGGGTGGCCGAACTCAACCTAAAAGCAGTTAAGGCCGAACGTTATCCCAAAATTGGCTTAAATAGTGGGTACAACTGGAACGAATCACACTCCTCCCTCGGTTTCTCGACAGAAAACAAAAATAGAGGTCTTACCTACGGCGTATCGGCTTCCCTTAATATATTCAATGGATTTCTTCAAAATAGAAACGAACGGATAGCCAAATTTCAGATTAAAGGCTCAGAACTACAGATACAGCAACAAAAACAAGATATCCAGGCTCAGGTCAGAACCCTATTCCAAACCTACATCACCAATATGGAGCTGGCTAATGTAGAACGGAAAAATGAGGAGCTGGCAAAAGAAAATTTAAACATCACCATGGATAAATTCCGTATCGGTACCATCACAACCTTAGAAGTAAGAACAGCGCAGTTAAACTACATCAATGTAATGACACGTAGCTATACAGCACAATATGATGCGAAGGTATCCGAGATACGCCTAAAAGAATTAACAGGCGAAACGTATTAGAAATTTCTTTTTACAAGAGGTCCTCTTAGAAAGGAACACAATACTGATGCGCTTCTTAACAGCATCCATCATTAAAAGCGAAAGGCTCCTTAACTAAATGAGGAGCCTTTCGTTTGTCTATTTAATAGTCAATTGCTATAATAGATTTCAGTGGTATTAAAACGCCACTTTTAATCTGAATATATCTATCGGTTAACGACCATACAGTGGTCTCGATACGCTTTGGTCCGGAATCAGTCTCAAAGGCGATTTCAGTTTTGGATTTAAACTCATTTCCCAACCGAAGTGCCCCTTTCAATTTATCCATAAAAGTCGCTGTCTTATCTTCACTCGCCGGGATAAATTTAAATTGAGGAATTTCCTCTTTAGCTATTAGTTCTCCAACCATAATACTAGCATTTAATGTGTAAATTATTGTTTTGCGCTATACTACTTTTATAACGCTTTAAAGCCAATCTTATTTTATCTCTTTCTGCCATTGGCTTATTTAAATCTACCGATTCCCATGATAAAAATCAATTAAATCCTTGAAAACTATCATTTATTTTACAATAAAAAAACGATTGTACTTTGTACACACTGCTCCGCTTTGGGGGGCACCAGCAAGCCCAACAGGCATTTATAACGAGATATCTAAATATAGTGTCATTTCATTTTGAATTTATAGTCCAAATCATTCATATTGCCTATTTTTACTCAAAATAATATGTAAATGGAAAAATCTGTTTTTGAAAAAGAGTGGGAAATTTATTTCACGCAATGCTATTCTAACGGCCGCATTCGTTTCTCCGATTTATCCAATATCCTGCAGCTTACCGCCGGAGAACATGCCAATGCTGTCGGATTCGGTTTTAAAGAAATGGCCAAACATAACCAAACCTGGGTACTTAGCCGCATACGCATAGAGATTGTACGGTTACCCAAATGGATGGACCATGTCAAGGTAAAAACTTGGGTTCAAGAATTGGAGGGCGCACGCTCAACGCGGAATTTTGAAATTACAGTCAATGGACAGATCTATGTTACTGCAACCAGTTATTGGGCTGTCATCAATACCGTGAAAAGGAGCTCTGAAACACTCGCAATTTCCACCGAAGATTTTACCACCTACCCTGATCGCCCGGCAACACAACAGCCATTTTCAAAATTGGATATTTCCCAGACCGTCAAAAATATTGATGAATATAGCGTTAAGCTCTCTGACCTGGATATTGTCAATCACGCCAACAATGTAAAATACCTGGACTGGTGTATGGACAGATTGCCCATTGAGCTTGTATTGACCAATCAGATCAGATCTTTAGAGATGAATTACCTGCGTGAATTACGCTATAATGATACCGTTGAAATTAACGGCTATGCGACAGATCAAGGTTACTTTATGACTGTTACTAAACAGCAACGAATCCACTTTGCTTTGGCTATAGAAACAAAATAAAAAGGGAGGCTTTGAGCCTCCCTTCTATTTTACATATAGCATAATGTTATGCAAATGCCTTATCTCCTTTTTTGTAAGGAAGGTTGCCATCAAATCTTCCTGGGATCTTCACAAAACGCAATGCTTTTGTACAACCCAGCTCTGAGTTAAAGAAACCAGTCAACGTCAACTGTTTGAACATCGTGAACCAGTGTGGTGGATCGTTCTCAACATAATTGTACAATTGATTTTGTTTTTCTTTATTTTTCTCCAGAATATCTTTTTGATCTTCAGCTTGCTTTTTATTAAACTCGTTTGCTTCTTTATCCAAAGCAGCGGCAACAGCTGTTCTGTCTTCAGCAGAAAGCTCCAGGAATGGTTTTCCTTTCACCTCTTTTGCTTTATCATCTAAGCTCCCAAAACCAGTTAAAAATGCTTTTTGTTGCTTCTCCGTATAACAATCGCGAACCATGACCGGAATAAAACTTCCTACCCCTGCTTCTTTCGCACCCGGAGTTGCGGTAGCTGGTAAAATTGCTTCAGCCAAGTCACCTAATAAATCGGTTGTCTTCGCTTCAAACAAGGCTTGTACATCTTTTGTTGCTGAGCGTGTACAACCTTCCAAAAATAAATTAGCGCCGATAACGGTACCTCCTAAAATTAAGGCAACTCGTTGTAATGCTTCTCTTCTATTCATACTACTAAATATCTTAATTTTAGAAATTATATTTCATTTCCCAACCTTGTCTGTAATTACGTTTTACATATTGATTGACGTTATCAAAATTGGTGACACGCATGTTATCGTTATCCCACAACAATTTTAAGTTACGTCCAGGATATTTACCATCAATACGTAAATCAGCACCTCTGATCGCTAGGTTAGCCATTAATAAAGCTTCTGTCAACGGACCTGCTATTTCAAAAGGTGAACTCACTTCTTTCTTGCCGTATCCAGCTTGACAAGCTTCAACCCATTGCGCATAATGTCCGCCTTCTTGTCCTTGAACACGGGCATATTTCTGTGCCACCTGCTCTTTTCTTGAAGTTGGCAACAAGCGTGCATTCTGGCCGTAGGTATCAGCAAGGATTTTACCTTTTGTACCAACAAGTAAAATACCATTACCACCATCACCAAAAATTTCGTTTGGACCTAATTCATCCGGACGAGCAGGCTGAATACCACCATCCATCCAATGTAACGTAACAGGACCATTTGTACGTGGCGTTTTAGGGAAAGTTAATGTCGCATGGCTCGATGGAGGGCAACTTTCAGGGAAATATCCGCGTTTGAACTCATCCACATACACCGATCCTACAGTTGCCTGTACATCTTGTACATAAGTCAATCCTAAGGTACTGAAAGGAACTTCCAACAAGTGGCAACCCATATCACCCAGTGCACCAGTACCATAATCCCACCAGCCGCGCCAGTTGAAAGGCACCAATTTATCAACATACTCTTTATGCGGCGCTGTACCTAACCAAAGGTCCCAATCCAATTCTTTTGGAATTTCAGCTTTACCTGTAGGCCATGCAATACCTGAAGGCCATACCGGACGATCTGTCCAACAATATACCGTATGTACATCACCGATCAGACCTGCTTCATACCATTCACGTACAAAACGCGGTCCATCATTCGATGCACCTTGATTTCCCATTTGGGTAACAACCCTATATTTCTTAGCTGCATGCGTCAATGCTCTCGCTTCCCATACATCGTGAGTCAACGGTTTTTGAACGTACACGTGTTTACCCAATTGCATAGCTGCAAGCGCTTGAATCGCATGTTGATGATCTGGAGTTGATACAGAAACGGCTTCTATACGTTTGTGCTCCTTATCCAACATCTCACGGTAGTCTTTGTAATATTTTGCTTTCGGGTAGCGTTTCAACGCACCAGCTGCACGACGGTCGTCCACATCACACAAGAAAGCTAGATCTGCTTTTCCTGAATCATGAAATGCATTGATGTCACTAAAACCTTTACCCCCTACACCAATACCTGCTACTTGTAATTTGTCACTTGGAGCTGTAAAGCCATTTCCGCCCAATACATGGCGAGGGACGATCATAAAAGCCGCAGCAGCAGTTGCTGCGCTCTTTATAAAACCTCTTCTACTCGTCTTATTTGAGTTATTTTCCATTGTTATCAATCTTTAGCTATTAGATGTTACCTTTTTTCAATTCGCTCACTGCGAAATCAACCGCACGAGCAGTAAGCGCCATATACGTCAATGAAGGGTTGACACAACCTGCAGAAGTCATACATGCACCGTCCGTTACGAAAACATTCAATGCATCCCAAACTTGGTTGTTACCATTTAATACCGAAGTTTTCGGATCACGTCCCATACGGGCAGTTCCCATTTCGTGGATACCTTGGCCCAGACCATATACGTTATCGTACGTATACGTATCTTTTACGCCAATGCTTTCCAACATTTCCTTCATTTCATTTTGCATGTCACCACGCATCTTCAATTCATTATCCTTGATCTCAGCGTCAAATGATAATACAGGTAAACCCCATTTATCTTTTTTGGACTTGTCAAGTGTAATTTTATTTTCGTGATATGGCAAGGTTTCTCCAAAGGCTGTAAAGCCAACCGTCCAGTCGCCTGGCTCACAGATTGCATCTTTCCAAGCGCCACCTACTTCCATCTCTGCTACTGCACCAGACCAGCGTCCACGACCTGCAGCACCTTGGTAGCCAAATCCACGTACATAGTCGCGTTTTTTGGTATCACCTTCTACGTTTACAAAACGTGGTACATACAAACCTGTCGGTCTACGTCCAAATACATAGCTATCTAAATAGCCTTCCAACTTACCACCAGCACCACAACGGAAATGGTGATCCATCAAATTGTGGCCCAATTCACCGCTGCTACTTCCTAAACCACCTTCCCAAACATCTGTAGCTGAGTTCATCAATACCCAAGTCGAGTTTAATGCAGACGCACAAACAAAAATTACTTTAGCGAAAAACTCATAGGTTTGGTTTGTTTCAGCATCAACAATCTCAACGCCTTTTGCCTTTTTCGTGTTTTTATCGTAGATAATCTTTGTTACGATAGAAAAAGGACGTAATGTTAAGTTATTTGTCTTTTTTGCTGCAGGAAGAGTCGCCGATTGCGTACTGAAATAAGCACCAAAATTACAACCCAACCAACATTGATTTTGATATTGACAATTTACACGGTCATGATGCGGAACAGTAATGTTTGCTGTTCTACCCATGATGAAATGACGTTGACCACCGTATTGTTTTTTCAAACGCTCAGCCAGGTCTTTTTCAACGATGTTCATCGCCATTGCCGGCATGTAATCTCCATCTGGCAAAGACGGTACACCGTCTCTATTTCCAGAGATACCCGCAAATTTTTCAGCATAACTATACCAAGGAGCAATTTCATTATAACGAATCGGCCAATCTACACCATGACCATCTTTTAAGTTAGCTTCAAAATCCAAATCGCCCAAACGATAAGATTGTCTTCCCCACATTAAAGAACGTCCACCAACATGATACCCACGGTACCAGTCAAAACGTTTTACTTCGGTATATGGACTCTCTTTTTCATTTACCCAAAAATCCAGGTTCTTCTCATTCAAAGGATAATCTCTACGCAAAACCGGATAATCTTCGATCATTTGTTGCGTACGACCGCCAGCATGAGGCCATTCCCATGGATTTTTATTTGGCGCAGTATAATCCTTGATGTGTTCAATGTTACGACCACGCTCCAGCATAATTGTTTTCAGCCCTTTCTCTGTCAATTCTTTCGCAGCCCATCCACCACTTATCCCCGAACCGATTACAATTGCGTCATAAGTATTTGTTGCCATCTCTCTTCTAATTATTTGTTTTTAAATAGTTATTTTTTCTGTTTAGTGTGCAGCATTTGTACTGTCGATCTTTTCATCCTTAAATAGGGCTAAAAAGATAAAAAATACAACCGCTGCGATTATTGCAGGTACAACCCAGGTATGATTCCAGAATGCCGCCATATCAGTTGCTTTCAATTCTTTGTACTTATCTCCAACATAACTTGCTACCCAGAAACCGATCAATTGTCCAACACCATAGGTTGCCAAAGTGATCAAGCCCTGTGCTGCTGATTTGTATTTAACACCAGCTTTGCTATCTGTATAAATCTGTCCTGAAACAAAGAAAAAGTCATAACAGATACCGTGCAATGCAATACCGATCAACAACATAAAGGATAATTCGCCCGCATTGCCATAAGCAAATAGCAGGTAGCGGATTACCCAAGCCAACATACCGACCAAAATTGTTTTCTTAAAGCCAAATCTTGTAAAGAAAATTGGTAAGGCCAATAAGAACAATACCTCAGACCCCTGACCGATTGTCATTTTACCCGTTGGATTTTCCAATCCTATTTCAGTAAGGAACAAGTTCGCATTCGAATAATAAAATGCCAATGGAATACAGATCAATACCGAAGAAATGAAAAAGATAAAGAAGTTCTTGTCTTTTAACAATTTAATAGCATCTAGACCAATAATTGATGCAAAGGATGGTTTTTCTCCTTCATCCAATTTAACCGGTGGTGTTTTAGGTAAGGCAAAAGAAAATACGCCTAGTACCAATGAAGCTACACCAGACATTAAGAATGTATTTTTCAAAGCACCTTCTGAAGCTGCCGCATCCCATCTAAAGATATAACTAATTGCTAAACCTGCTACAATCCAACCAATTGTTCCCCAAATACGTATACCTGAAAATTGCTTTTCTGGATTGGTCAATTGTCTAAAGGAAACCGAACTGGCTAAAGCCAATGTTGGCATATAAAGCACCATATAAGCCAATACATACGGATAAAATGTCGACATGTCTGCAGCACCATACATCTGATACATTAATACTGCACCGACCAAGTGTAAAACACCCAAAATACGTTCCGCATTAAAATAGCGATCTGCAATCATTCCGACAATAAAAGGAGCGATAATCGCACCCAATGATTGTGTTGAAAATACATTGGCCATTTCAAAATCTGTTGCATGTAGATTTTTGCTCAAGAAAGTACCTAATGTGACAAACCATCCCCCCCAAATAAAAAATTCGAGGAACATCATGAAGGATAGTTTAAATTTTATTGTTGATGAAATCATAAAAAAAATGGTGTTTTACAATGCTACTAATTGGTTTTACCTGCTCAATTTAAGAAATTAAATCTAATTGTCAATAGTACACTATTAAAATATTACAAAAAGCTATCGACCTCGCGATAAGCGGCCACCAAGCGATCCTCCCCCTCTTTACCAGGTTTGGAAATGCCATGTTCCATTCCCATGATACCCTTATATCCTTTACTATGAATGTGTTTGAATACGTTTTTATAATTGATCTCGCCTGTAGTCGGTTCTTTACGACCTGGATTATCGCCGATTTGAATATAAGCAATTTCATCCCAGCAACGATTCATATTTGCAATTAAATCTCCTTCGGTACGCTGCATATGATAAATATCATATAAAATTTTACAGGATGGACTGTTCACCGCTTTACATAAAGCATAGGTCTCATGTGTTTGCTGCAAAAATAAATCTGGTGTATCACTTAAGGTTTCCAACACCATTACTAAACCATGTGGTTCAAAGATCTCCGCACCCTTACGCATGGCAGTAAGTATGTTGCTGAACTGATTACCCCAAGGCAGTTTTCTTTCATAAAAGCCAGGTACCACAGTCAGCCATTTTGCATTGCAACGCTTGGCAGCTTCGACGGACTTCTTGCATGTTTCGACAAACTTGTCTAAATACTCTTGTTTACCCGTCGCTAAAGAAGGCATCCAGTTTTGTCCGCCATCCACAACAAATACACCCATGGTCATGCCTAACTTAGCTAATAAATCACCAATCTTCTTCTGCTCGTCCAATGTTCTGCCCAAATAGCCATTATCTTCTATTCCGCGAAATCCCAAATCATACATATACCGAATTTCATCGAGGAAATTATCACCTGCATGATTTTTGAACATCCCCTGATGCGGGGCATAATTTAAGTTGAATGTCTTTCCTTTATCCATCGTATTTGCTGTATTTTGAGTGGTTGACGCAAAAGTCTGTCCAGCTAGTCCTGCCCCGGCGGCCAAAAGACTACCTTTAATAAAATCCGATCTCTTCATTTTATTTATAATTGATTAATTTTTAAATAATTTACCAAATCCATCCGAATAAATCGCTTCAATGGACTGATTTTTATTTTTAAAAATGACAAAAACCTCCACACCCTTCAATTTTTTGGCCTTTGTCTTAATTTGTTCGGGTTCCATGCCCATAAAATAATTATCCAGTGCATCCGCTTCCATAGCAGTCTTCGCATAGACGCTAACACTCAATATATCGGTCATGTATGGGAAACCCGAAACAGGGTCGATATGATGACCCAATTTTTTCCCTTTGTACTTAATAAACTTTTCGAAACTGCCGGCCGTTGTGAGCGCCCCTTCTTTGAGCTGCGCAACAGCGGTCATCAATTCCTCCCCACCCGCATCATCGGGCTGAACAATACCAATGGAAAAACCCTGTCCACCTGGCGGAGTCCCCAAAGCCCTGATTTCACCACCCACCTCTACCATATAATTGGCAATTCCCTTACGGCCAAGATAGTCGGCCAAAACATCCACCGTATAGCCCTGCGCAATACCATTGACATCAATTTTAATCCCCTTTTTCTTTTTGATCAGCCGATTGCCGCTAACCTTCAGATAGTGCATTCCCACCAGTTCCTTCGCTTTTAGCACCGTCGCCGAATCTGGAGCGACCGGGCTCTTATTAGCACCAAAGCCCCATAGGTTGACTAGCGGGGCAATAGTAATATCGAATTGACCTTTCGATAATTTATGATATTTAAAGGAAGCTTTTATCACCTTGGCCATGTGGCTATCCATCACGACAGACATCACCGTATCTGTATTGAACTTGGATATTCTCGAGTCCTTACGGTAAATTGACATCGACAAATCGATCGCCGTTAAAATACTGTCAACTTCCGACCGTCTAACAAGACTGTCGGAAGCGAAGTAAGTGATATGGAATTGAGTCCCCTGCGCGGGTCCTTCCATCCGAATTTTATGGAGTTTCGTTGATGGTATTTGCGCCTGTACATCAATGCAACAAATCGTGACAAAAAATAGAAGACACAAATTCCACCTTAATCCCATCGGCCCAAAAACTTAAATATATAGGTTTGTGTTTTGACCAGGCATCGCTACAGGGTAAAAACCTTCTGCATCGGGAAGTAACTTTGGTTTAGCATCCCAAGCAAGTACATCTGGTCCCAATTTGATGGTCGATTTCAAGGCTTCATCCCACTTGATCACCTTACCCGTATAACAAGCGATACGTCCGATAATACCTGTCAACGTACTATAAGCACCATATTCTGCATTATCAAATTTATATTCGCCTTTCGAAATTGCTGTAAAAAGTTCCTTATGTTCTTGTTGATAAGGATTTGGATTGCCCTTGGCATCATGGCGATAGATTTCTTTTCCTTTCCAGTCGTACAATACAGCCTGTCCACCTGCAGAAAGATAAGCACGTCCTTTTGTTGCCTGGAATTGCTCGTCTACACGGTTATGTATACCCTCAAAGTGTCTACATTGACTATAAACAACACTGTTGTCAGCATACGTTAATTCTAATGCGAAATTATCATAGATTTCACCATACTCTTTGCCGGTACGGTGTGCTCTGCTCCCCGTACCTTGGATTGATACAGGATAAGCACCTTTCACCCAATTGGCGATATCAATATTGTGCACGTGCTGCTCAACGATATGATCGCCACACAACCAGTTAAAATAATACCAGTTGCGCATTTGGTACTCCATTTCAGTTTGCTCTGGCTTACGCGGACGCACCCATACACCTCCTGAGTTCCAATAGACTTGTCCAGAGGTAACATCACCGATTGCACCTTCGTGAATACGTTTGATAGCCTCACGGTAATTCGTTTGATAACGGCGTTGCAAACCAACCACAACATTCAATTTTTTACGTTTAGCTTCTGCAGCTACACGTATGACCTGCTGTACACCAGGGATATCAACAGCTACCGGCTTCTCCATGAAAACATGTTTACCTTGACGGATCGCTTCCTCAAAATGCATTGGTCTAAATCCTGGAGGAGTTGCCAAGATAACAACATCGGCCAATTGAATTGCATCTTTATACGCATCGAACCCTACAAATTTATGGTTGTCACTTACATCGATCTTATCTTGCCATTTTTCTTTGAGCGTTTTATAAGTACTCTCTAAATTATCTTTAAAAGCATCTGCAAGTGCCACCACTTTAATGTTCATTCCCGAACTTAACGCATCAAATGTAGCTCCAGTTCCGCGGCCCCCACAGCCCACTAAGGCAACTTTGATAACATCTGAGCCAGCGGCATATGCACCTGATAAAGGCATTGAGCTCAACACAGCGCCCCCAGCAACTACAGCAGAAGTTTTAATAAAATCTCTTCTTTCTAGATTTTCCATAACAGTTTTATATTGATTATTTTATATTAAAAGTCTTTGATTGGCTGTTTGTCGTAATAAGCCATAATTTCTTCGTGACTTGGTGGATTAAGGGGTCTTACCAGTCTCATACCCACGAATGGGGCTTCCGGAAACCACCAGTTACTTTTTGGAATTTGTGGATCCAACTGTTTCCACACGGGATCTGAAGCACCACGCGCAGCAGAGCGCATGTCCTCTGCCCCGCTGTCAAAAGCACCACCGCGTACAACATGTGGATACAGGGTTGTCGGAACGACTACGGGGTTGGTCAATACCTTTCCTTTGCCTTCATTGTAACTATCGGCCTTATATTGATCATAAGTCCACTCGGCAACATTGCCATAAATATCATAAAGGCCCCAAGGGTTCGGTTTCTTCTGTCCTACAATATGTGTTTTCTGTTCACCATTATCTTTATACCAGGCATAATCTGCTAATGGCGTTGCTTGATCGCCGAAAAAATAAGTTGTCTTTGAACCAGCTCGAGCTGCATATTCCCACTCAGCCTCTGTTGGTAAACGATAAAACACACCGGTACGGACATACAACCACTTACAGAATTGGATGGCATTGTAATGTGTCATCGCCAAGGCCGGGTGCCCCTCTTTTCCAAAACCAAAAGTCATATCCAAATAGGGTTTGGTAGGTCGCGTAACAGCATCAATCTCTTTGGATACTTTACCGTCCTTGCTCTTTGCAATCTCATAATCTTTATACAGAAATGGCTCAAACAGATCCCAGGTTACTTCATACTGCCCCATCCAAAATGGGTCCAACTTCACCTCATGTGCAGGTTTTTCATCCTCTTTCCCCCCGCTTGTAGTTCCCATTTTAAAACTACCACCAGGGATTGCTAGCATTTTGAACGTCAGATTAGTCCCTTCAATGGGTTGCTCATACGGTTCGAACGTCTTCTGAGCCATAGCGTGCACGCCAGCAAATAACAAAACAGGAATAAAGATTCTTTTTAACATATTTAGGTTTGTAATTAGAGACTAAAATATAAAATAAGGTGTATACTTTACACTTTGACACTATAACTTTTTTATTACAGTTTAATTCTTAACATAATAGTCCATTCGTAATAACGATTTAGCAAGATACTGATTAGGGTCCCGGGGGAACTTAACTAGCCTGAAAATCAAGATCAATAAAAAAGGTTTTCCATTTTCATGGAAAACCTTGATATCTTATCACAGCATGCGTGTGTCTAAAGCAGAATCTTACGACTTACCGCTTTATCTATGGTAATATACCCCGGATAGAACACCGACTGCCCTGCGATATTGATAGAAGGTTTAACTTTTAACGTAAATATCCCCTTTTTATTCTCATCGCTTGACATTAAAAAATCCTGCAGGTCCGAATTCTTCAACAAATCATAGATATTGGTCGCTATACGCACATTGGCCACTGTAGATTCTCCGGGCTCTATTTGTAACGATTGATTCACAATCCCTTCCACAAGCTGCTGTCCACCGTAAAGAATGATATACTGGAACTTATTGATAGACGCTTTTTTAAGCGTCGGATTATCAATTTTAAGTCTAATAACTGCTTCCAATGGAATATCTTTCCGCAAATAGGCCAATGCCAAGCTCGGCGCCGCTCCCAGGTCAATTTGATTATTCCTGATCAGTCGTTGCAATGATGTTCCGGCCAATCGAATACTATCTACCGATTCCACATCGAATTTACATTTCGCCAAATTTTCGATCTGTGCCTTTTGTCGATTCACACCACAGCCGGAAATAAACAAACCCAGCAGAACCAAACATCCAAATAAAATTTTCTTGCTCATAGCCACTATTTTCCTCCAAATTTATATAAAACTCCCAGTGTAAACAATGGGTACCCTGCTTTTAAATAGGTATTACTTTTAAAACCGAATACCATACCGTTCGTATATTGCAGCTTCCATCCTTTCCCTAACCCCATTCTTGTATAAAATACAGGTTCAATAAGCATATTATCTTCTTTCTCTGCCGGAAGACCATCAATAGCAAAATTCTTCATACGCATATTGCTCAGTCGGATGATGGTACCGTAATCGATATCATGCCGGTTGCCAAACAATTTCAGGGCATCCTTTTTCTCCGATGAAAAGTTTACCTGCACAAACACCTTGTCAAAATCCATGTCCTTCGTTTCTACAACGGCCTGTCCCATCGTCGACGAACGCTTATCAACCACACTGGTATTACCCAGCCCATAACCCCCGTAAACCTCAAATACACGATTATTTTTTCTGCCAAAGCGTGTATAATAACCTATCCCCGCTTCGCCCATCTTTTGCGCATAGTCTTTGATATTGGATCTATTATCAACATATGAACCATTGGCAATGACAGCCACATGATCAGTTACAGCTACCCCCAGATTTGCAGATACATTGGCCTTTGTATTGATATTGCCGGAAACATAGACCTCGCCAGCTTCTGTAAACATCGGCGCTGAAGGCACATTGGGCATATAAATCGAACTACAGGAATAAAATGAACAGGCAAATAACCCGGCACACAAACCATATCCAAAATTGTTGTATTTCATATGTAAGTATTTATTCAATCGTGCTTGCATCCAGTGATATTTACGAATGCTTCGCCTATTGTCTTAAAAACACCTATCCTTTATAAAAATTGTACCAAAGCGGTTACATTTAACAGAAAATAACAATTTAAACAGTCCAAAAAGCTTAAAAAGCTCAGTACCAAGCCCGATAAATTCAGCATACTAGGTAGCAATTCCGCAGAGCAGCCCGCTATACCGCTCCAAAATCACCCGGTAGCAGGCACATCGGAACAGTAGCTAAAAGTATAAACAACAAAAAAGGCATCAATTTCTTGATGCCTCTCCAATATTGTTGCAAAACCTTATGCTTGTTCTGTAGGAACTACAGATACATAAGATTTATTGTTAGCTTTTTTACGGAAAACTACTTTACCGTCTACTAAAGCGAACAATGTGTGGTCTTTACCAATACCAACGTTTGTGTCAGGATTGTGTTGTGTACCGCGTTGGCGTACGATGATGTTACCAGCGATTGCTTGTTGACCACCGAAGATTTTGATACCTAAACGCTTGCTATGTGACTCACGGCCGTTCTTAGAACTACCCGCACCTTTTTTGTGTGCCATTTCTTTATCTTAATTTAAGACTATTTGTCTGATTAAAAATTCAATTATAACGTAATACCAGTGATCTGGATTTTAGAAAATTGTTGACGGTGACCGTTTTTCTTTTTGTAGCCTTTACGACGTTTTTTCTTGAAAACGATAACTTTATCGCCTTTTAAATGAGACAAAATTTTAGCCGAAACTTTTGCACCAGCAACGCTAGGTGTACCAATGGTGAATTTACCACCGTCTTCTGCTAACAATACATTGTCAAATTCAATACTAGCGCCTTCATCTCCTTGTAAACGGTGTACAAAAAGGAACTGGTCTTTTGCAACCTTAAATTGCTGTCCTGCTATATTTACTATTGCGTACATTGTTAATTAATTAAATGTGTTATTAAATGAAGGGCAAAAGTAATCAGTTTTTATCATAATTCAAAGACAAATTTACTTTTTCGTTTCCATTTAAACGTTATCAGTTGAACAGCATTGTCTTAATCTGTATCGGGACAATGCTGTTCACCCCTGTTTTCGCTTACCAAACCAAAATTCTCTTCTCAGGTGCTACATACATTTTTGCCGTAGGCTGTACATTAAATGCTTTATAGAAGGCCTCCATATTGTATACGGGACCATTTACCCTAAATTGTTCGGGGCTATGTGGATCAACTTTTAAACGTAATCGCATGCGCTCATCGCTGCTCTTTACGCGCCACACTTGCGCAAAACTCAGAAAGAAACGTTGATCTGGTGTAAAGCCATCAATTTTATCCTGCCCCTGCCCTTGCTTGGTTAATTTGAAAGCGTCATAGGCAATATTTAAACCGCCGATATCCGCCAGATTTTCACCTAAAGTAAGCTCACCGTTTACATGTTGATTGTCCAACAGGGTAAAACTACCATATAACTTTGCTACCTGATTGGCGCGTTGCGTAAACTGTTTCGCATCCACTGCGGTCCACCAATCGTTCAAGTTACCGTCTTTATCATATTGACGCCCCTGATCATCAAAACCATGTGTCATCTCGTGTCCGATAACGGCACCGATAGCGCCATAATTGATCGCATCGTCCGCATTGGCATCAAAGAATGGAAACTGCAAGATGCCGGCCGGGAATACAATTTCATTATACGGTGGATTGTAATAGGCGTTCACCGTAGGAGTTGTCATCAGCCATTCCGCTTTGTCAACCGGTTTGCTGATTTTACCTGCCATTTCTTTATAGGCATGCTTTGCAGCAGACTGTAAATTGGCATAGTAGGTATCTTTGGCAACTTCCACGTCACTATAATCTTTCCACTTCTCCGGGTAGCCGATTTTTTTGGTGAACGCTTCCAATTTTTCAATTGCTTTCTTTTTGGTCTCAGGCGTCATCCAGTCCAATTTCTCAATCCGGCTCTTATAGACTTTTTGCAAATTGTCGACCAATTCGAGCATTCGTTTTTTTGCCTCGGGTTTGAAATACTCATCCACATACAGCTTCCCGACAATCTCGCCAAGGTTCTCGTCGGCCGAGCTCACCATCAGCTTCCAACGCTCTTTCTCCTGTTTCTGTCCATTCAGGGTTTTTCCGAATAATTCAAACTTTGCATCCCTGAAACCTTTGCTCAGTGCCGTCGCAGAAGCGTTCGCTAGATCTGCTTTTAGTTTTGTTTTCCAACTATCTAAGGACTGTGATTTCAACAAATTATTTAAAGCAAGATAAAATTTAGGTTGCTGTACCAAAATGGTATCGGTCTTCACATCCAAGCGTTGCAAAATATCTTTCCAATTGAGGTTTGGCGTTTGCTTCTGAAATTCCTGTACCGCAAATTTATGGTAGTTTTTGATGGGATCCCGCAATTCCACAGGTGTAGCATGCGATTTGGCAATTTCTGTTTCCAAGCGCAGCACTTCCTCTGCCGACTTTTGCGCATTTGCCCCTTCGCCGATCAGCCCGAATAATTTTACCAGATACGCAACATAAGCCTCCCGGATTTTCTTCGCTTTGTCATCCTGATCCAAGTAATAACTCGCTTCAGGCAGGTTGAGTCCCCCCTGAAAAAATTGCAATGCATTTTTAGTGCTGATCCGGTCATCTGCGGCCACATAAAATGTAAAAAGATCACCATCACCCTCCTTAAATCCATCCGCAGCATAAGCGATCAATTCATCAATACTTTTCAACCCATTGATTTTTTGAATGGCCCCTTCGATCGGTTTCGCGCCCAATTTATCAATCGTCACCGTATCCATACCACTCGCATAGAAATCGCCGGCCTTTTGCTGATCGGAACCTTTTTTGTTGTCAGACTTCGCCGCACCTTCCAAAACAGATTTTAGGTTTGCTAGGTTTTCATCAGCAAGAATATAAAATGAACCCCAGCCAGTTTCAGAAGCCGGGATCTGGGTGTTTTTCATCCAGCTTCCATTCGCATATTGGAAGAAATTATCTCCTGGATTCACTGTAGTGTCCATGCCTGAGACATCAAAAAAATTTGTGCGGACCTCCTGAGCAGTATCGCTTTTCTTATTTGACTGACATGACATCATCATTAAGACCATGGATAGCGTCCCCCATTTGACTTTTTGTATCATATTTTAAGAGATTAAAAGAGTATTTAAATTTACTTCAAAAGTTTCACTTCATACAAATCCTTCCGTCTATCCTTCTTGACTTTAACAGTACCATACTCATGCAGGTCTCTTAGGGCATAAAGATCAACGTCGGCAATAAGCACCATTTCGGCATTCGGTGTCGCCTCAGCTTTAATGGCATTATTGGGAAAAGCAAAGTCCGAAGGGGTAAAAACAGCGGACTGCGAATATTGTATATCCATATTATTCACACGGGGTAAATTGCCCACAGAGCCGGCAATAGCCACATAACATTCATTTTCTATCGCCCTAGCCTGTGCACAGGTACGCACCCGGATGTATCCGTTTTGGGTATCCGTCATAAAGGGCACAAATAGGATCTGCATCCCCTGATCGGCCAAAATACGGCTCAGTTCAGGAAACTCTACGTCGTAACAGATCAACAGTCCCACTTTACCGCAATCGGTATCAAACACCTTCACCTCACTTCCGCCCACCATACCATAATATTTAAATTCATTTGGTGTGATGTGAATTTTTTTAAACTCATCCAGCTTACCGTTGCGATGACAGAGGTAGGAAACATTATAGAGCTTTTTGTTTTCCATCAAAGGCATCGACCCTGCAATGATATTGACGTTGTAGGAAACGGCAAACTGTTGAATGCGATCGATAATCTCTGAAGTATGCTGCGCAAGCCTTTCCATTGCCAGGCGCTCCGGGAGATCGTTATAGGGGCTCATGAGTGGCGTATTGAAAAATTCCGGAAACATGATAAAATCTGTTCCATAATCACTCACTGTATCCACAAAAAACTCGATCTGATCATAAAATGCCTCTAGGTTATCAAACAAACGCATCTGCCATTGCACCAGACCCAAGCGGATCGTCTGCTTCGTCGTCGAAATCGAGCGCGTCTCTGACTCATAATAAATATTATTCCATTCCAACAGAGTAGCGAATTCCATGGATTCAGCATCTTCGGGCAGATAATGCTTAAGTATTTTTTTGACATGAAAATCATTCGAAAGCTGAAAGGTCAGCGTCGGATCATAGATCTCTTTACGTTTGACTTTCTCGATGTAAACCCGCGGACTCATTTTATCCGCATAGTTATGGTAATTGGGAATACGCCCCCCGGCAACAATACATTTGAGGTTCATCTGTTCACACAGCTCCTTACGTGCATCATAAAGACGGCGTCCAAGACGTAACGCCCGATGTGCCGGATGAACAAACACTTCTATCCCGTACAGTGTATCTCCATCATCACTATGTTTGGTAAACTTACCGTCATCGATAATATCATAATAACTATCGTAAATATTATTCTTCTTTGAATTTAGGATAATCGACAAGGCACAAGCGACCACATGTCCATCAATCTCCACACATAACTGCCCTTCGGGAAATAATTCTATCAAATCCTGAATATTTTCCTTTGACCAGGTTTCGCCGACACCATCATAAGCCTGTTCCATCGATTTTTTCAAATCAACATAATCCTTCTTTGTCAAGTTACGCACTTGAATATCCATATAAATCTCCTTTTTGAAATTAGTTATTTAAATTTAGTAAAAGTAAAGGCCAAGTCCAAAACTAGCAATAGGCAACAAGCGAATACTAGATGGCACCCTATTTTATATTTTAGACAGTGCTTACTCAGTGATTGTTCAGTGCTCGTTCAGTGCTTGCTCAGTGTAGACTGAATATGCACTGACTTATTACTGTCTAAACATTGATTAAAAAATGTTAATAGAAACTACCTGGTATGCAGATGTTTCAATTTTAATATAGATCTTGATGATCTTATCCCTTAACAGGCAGTTAGGCAATCGTCTTTTTCATACATGAACCGAATCGGGGTATCGGAAAGACTTTTCTAAAATTAAGGACATAAAAAAAAGCGCCAATGTTCAATTGGCGCTTCGATATCTCAATGATAGCTGCTATCAACTATGCTTGACCTTGTGGCGTTCCAAAAGGGAATGCAACTGTAGGATCGCCACCTTGTTGAGGTTGTTCAGCAACACCTAAGTCCATTTTAATTGGGCCATTTAATGCTTCGAAACGGTTCACGTTATCAACCAATGCACCTAACAAGCGTTTTGCATGCTCCGGAGTCAAAACGATTCTTGATTTCACTTTTGCTTTTGGCACTCCTGGCATCACACGGATAAAGTCAACCACAAATTCAGTATTAGAGTGAGTGATAATCGCAAGATTTGAGTAGATTCCTTCTGCTACTTCTTCTGTCAACTCAATGCTCAATTCGTTTTGATTTTGGTTATTTTCCATAATAATTCTAATGATAAGTTAATATATTCTTAAATTCTACTTTGTAAATGTTCTAAAGTCTTGTCCGTTCTCAATATTCAATAACGTCTCGTAGATCAATCTGATTACGTTGTCAACATCTTCTTTATGAACCATCTCCACTGTTGTGTGCATATAACGAAGAGGTAAAGAAATCAATGCTGACGGTACACCACCATTGCTATAGGCAAATGCATCCGTATCAGTTCCTGTAAAACGAGAAGAAGCCTGACGCTGGAAAGGAATATTATTCTTCTCAGCAACCTTAACCAGCAGTTTATTCAGATTAATCTGAACCGCTGGAGCATAGGACAATACCGGACCTTTTCCTGAAAACAGATCTCCTTGCGTGATCTTATTGATCATCGGAGTTTGCGTATCATGTGTCACATCGGTTACGATAGCGACATTCGGTTTGATACGATCTGCGATCATTTCGGCACCACGTAAACCAATCTCTTCCTGCACCGAATTTACGATATATAATCCAAATGGCAATTTCTTTTTATTCTCTTTTAGCAAACGAGCAACCTCAGCGATCATAAAACCACCGGCACGATTGTCCATAGCCCGCCCAACATAATAACGGTCGTTGAGGATAGAGAATGTATCTTCGTATGTAATAACACAACCCACATGTATACCCAGGGCTTCAACCTCTTCTTTGGTACTACAGCCGCAGTCCAAAAAGATATTTTTCAGCGAAGGATTTTCTTCTTTCTCTCCCGAACGTGTATGAATTGCCGGCCAGCCGAATACAGCTTTGACAATGCCCTTTTCCGTATGGATATTCACGCGCTTAGACGGTGCAATCTGGTGATCCGAACCACCGTTACGAATCACATAGATCAGTCCATCTTTGGTAATGTAATTGACAAACCAAGAAATCTCATCCGCATGAGCCTCTATAACGACCTTGTACTCTGCTTTTGGATTGATTACCCCCACAGCTGTACCGTAGTTGTCAACGAATGTATCATCGACATAGGGCTTCAAATAATCTAACCACAGTCGCTGTCCTTCCCACTCAAATCCTGTAGGAGAAGCATTATTGATATATTTCTCAAAAAATGAAAGCGAATCTTTAGTCACAACCGCGTTGTGCTTCGGCTCTTTTTTCTTGTTTTTTTCTGCCATCTTTTCCTTTTCTATTTACTTTCGTCAAAATATGAAAATTTCAATGAAATGCAAAAGTAAAAATGTTTTTTGAAATATTGTTTGTGCAATTTATTTTAGGTCATAGCCCCCTATTTTAGTAAAAAGGATCAGCAAAAGACAATATTTCATTCACGATGAATGAATTAGGTTCGCAGTCCAATGATATTATGCTTAAAAACAAATTGTAGGAATAAAAAATGAGATTAAAGCTTATCTTTACTCCAAAGTAATTTAAACAGCTATAAAATTTATGAATTCAATATTAAGTGCAATACATTGGAATATTGACCCGGAAATGTTCAACTTTGGCGCCTTTGCCCTTCGCTATTATGCCTTATGCTGGTTATTAGCGTTTTTTGTTTCATACGTGATTATGTTGCGTATATTCAAAAAGGAAGGCCGCACACAAGAACAGCTGGATCAGCTTTCAATTTATATTTTCCTGGGCACTTTGATCGGCGCTCGATTAGGACACTGCCTATTTTACGATTTTGACTATTACAAAGATCATATACTTGAAATCTTCCTTCCATTTAAATGGGATAAAACAGGATTTCATATCACCGGCTTTGCAGGTTTGGCTTCTCACGGTGGCGCCATCGGAATTATCCTCGCGCTATATTTATTCTGCAGAAAAACAAAAACCGACTTTCTATGGCTAGCGGACCGATTGGTTGTTGTAGTCCCTATTGCAGGTGCACTTATCCGTATCGGAAATTTCTTCAATTCTGAAATAATTGGTACGCCTACAGATCTACCTTGGGCTATCGTGTTTGAACGTGTCGACAATGTACCGCGCCATCCGGGACAGCTTTATGAAGCAATCGCCTATATTTTGATCTTTATTATCATTGGTTCCCTATTCAAATCGAATCCCAATCGCCAAAAAGGTCAATTATTTGGCATATTCATGGTCTTATTATTTGGTGCACGTATGGTCTTGGAACATTTTAAAATTGACCAGGAAGCCTTCGAGCAAAGTATGGCTTTAAACATGGGCCAATTGCTGAGTATACCTTTTATTCTGGTGGGTTTCTACTTTATATTCCGGAAAACCAAAGCTTAAAACAGGGCGCAATATGTCCTTGTTTGCAAATACAAAATTTAACAGGCATCTTTTCTAGAAAAGATGCCTTGTTTTTTTTCCAATACCTGCAAAGATTACTATATTAGGCTTCAATAAATAATATATCCTTTTACAACAAGAAACTTAAGCCTAAAATGAGTCTAGCACAAGCAGCATCTGTCGAAGCAAACGAAAAGATGCTTCAATACAATGGTCAATATGGAGCGTACGGCGGATCCTACATCCCCCCGGTACTGGAAGAACAATTAGATAAACTGGCTGCTTTTTTCGATAGCCATGTCCAAAAAGAAGAATTTCAGAAAGAGTTTATTGCGATCTTAAAACATTATGTCGGTCGCCCCTCACCTTTATATTACGCGAAGAATTTAAGCGAGTATATCGGTTCCAAAATCTATTTAAAGCGGGAAGATCTCAACCATACGGGCTCCCACAAGATAAACAACTGTATCGGTCAAATTCTTCTGGCCAAACAAATGGGAGCAACAGAGATCATTGCCGAAACTGGCGCTGGTCAACATGGTGTTGCAACAGCAACAGCAGCAGCATTGTTAAACATCCCCTGTAAAGTATTTATGGGTGAAATCGACGCTGCGCGCCAGGCCCTAAACGTCAAGCGCATGGAATTGTTGGGCGCCGAAGTTGTAACGACCAACTTAGGTAGCCGTACATTGAAGGATGCCGTCGATGCGGCCTTGATGTATTACGTTGAAAATCCAACATCCTATTATCTACTGGGATCGCACGTTGGCCCACACCCCTATCCAAAAATGGTCGGCTATTTTCAAAGCGTTATCGGTAAGGAAGCACGCCAGCAGATTCTTGATCAGGAAGGGCGCCTTCCAGACAGCATCTTCGCCTGTGTAGGTGGTGGCTCAAATGCTATTGGCTTATTTTCGGGTTTTCTCGATGATCATGAGGTCGAAATTCATGGTGGCGAAGGCGGTGGCACCGGAACTTATCCAAAAACAGCTGCGACACTTTCTTTTGGCAAACCAACCGTATTCCAGGGAACCTTTTCGTACTGCCTTGTCGATGATGAGGGCAATCCGATCCCGTCAACCTCGGTGTCTGCGGGCCTTGACTACCCGGGGATATCGCCGCAACATGCCCAACTAAAAGATAGCAATCGTGCAAACTATCACCCCGTGACAGATGCAGAAGCGATCGATGCCTACAAGTTACTTTCTCGACTGGAAGGTATTATTCCGGCCATTGAATCATCACATGCTGTTGCTCTCGCGGTGAAATTGTTAAAAGACAAAAACAAAGTCGCTATTGTGAATCTCTCGGGACGTGGCGACAAAGATGTTGACCGCGAATTCTAGGCGGCAGCATCAAAATACATGTTTAGACCGAGTGCAGGGCCCTAGGTTAGGCAGTCGGTCTAAACATTTTATCCATTAGCTAACAATCTCCAAGATGAAGCGACCAAGAAATCGTCGAATAGTTTTAAAAACAGTAATCAGCCTCCTCGTCTTGCTTTGCCTGGGTCTGATAGGCTATAATCTTTATCCAGAACCAACGTTGGATCAGCATGCCAAAGTAGACAAGCTTATCGTCTATAAATCAAAAAGAACACTATTGGCCTATAATAAGGGAAAGCTCCTAAAATCTTACCGTATTTCATTGGGCGGCCAACCTGTGGGCTCCAAAGAATTTGAAGGCGATTTAAAAACACCCGAAGGGCTTTACACGATCAACGACAAAAATCAATATAGCAGCTATCACAAAAACCTGGGGGTCTCCTACCCGAATGAACAGGATATCGCCCACGCCAAAAGTTTAGGAAAAGATGCCGGTGGCGACATTAAGATCCACGGACTTCGAAACGGACTAGGCTTTATCGCTAAATTGCAGCGCCACATGGACTGGACTTTCGGTTGTATGGCACTTACAAACGCAGAGATTGACGAACTTTTTTATGCTGTTCCGATAGGCACAGCTATTGAAATAAAACCCTAACTGAAATAAAGACTTAACTGGAATAAAGACTTAACTAAAATAACTCTTGACTGAAACATACCCCTAACGACCTCAAGGCTAAAGCGCCGAATGGCCCGCCCATTACGCCCATTACGCTCATTACGCTCATCCGCTGGCCGCTTAGCCGTTCCCCCCTATTTTACCCTACACCCTGTTTTCAAAATACTACAAGATAAACCCTAAATATTACAACGCCATGTCTAATAAATTATCGATTTTTGAGTTTACATTAGTAACTTGTATTTAAAATAATTCCGATGGAATATCCAATGTGATAAACACAAATACCGATGACCACATCACAGCATGCACGGCATCCAAGATTTAAATATACCTGCATAAAATCAACAGGATATTCCATAGGACCTCTAAAAGACAACATGCGAAGCATTCATGAAACCATAGGATGCAGACACAAATCAGTAATAATTTATATATGAAACTTGCAATAAAGAATATGGTATGCAATAGATGCATTATGGTTGTTGAAAATGAATTGGCTAAGCTCAATCTCCATGTTAAGCATATTTCTTTGGGCCAGGTTGAGATTGAAGAAGAGCTGACCAAAGCGGAGAGCAAGCAACTTGCTTCCAATTTTTCGGCACTTGGTTTTGAACTGATTGACGATAAAAGAACCGTCATCATCGAACAGGTAAAACATGTCGTATTGGATCTTATCCGTAATCAACATAACGATACCACCCTTAATCTTTCCGAAATCATCAGCACGAAAGTGCACCATGATTACAACTACATCTCCAATCTTTTTTCGGATGTTGAAGGCATAACCATCGAAAAATACTTCATCGGCCAGAAAATTGAATATGTCAAAGAATTATTGGTTTACGACGAACTTACCCTGAGTGAAATTGCCTATAAACTCAATTACTCCAGTGTTGCTTATTTAAGCAATCAATTCAAAAAAGTAACCGGATTGACGCCAAGCCACTTTAAGCAAATCAAAGACAATAAACGCAAACCACTTGATAAGATCAACGACTAAGGACCTGCGATGCGCTTCACAGCGCAGGAAGAAATCAAAGTTTGACCGCTTCTGCCTATCGCAGAAAAAGAATTTACAACGCCACTTTTGGGACATTACCAACTGTCAAGACCGCTAATACGTGATTCACAAAAAAAAGAAAAGGCTTCCGAGCGGAAGCCTTTCTTTTAAAATTGCCCTTTCAAATTAGCAACCCTTATCTTAAATATCTCTAATTCTTTTTGTTGTTGATTGATAAAAGAATTTTCCTCCAGTTTTCCTACCACAATATCGCGTTCTTCATCATTGGCATAAACCATGTTTTTGAACTGATTTTTGTAGTCTTTGGCCCGGGATTTATAAATCTGTTCACCAATCCAGATCCGGTGTCCAAGCGCCTGATCCAACAAAGATACAATTTTATCTGTTGATAAAACCATACCTTCCAAATTTAAGACTTCTATTAAAGACAAGAGTGCATGTACACGTTTATCTAAGGGGTATGCTTTACTTTTATCATGATAGAATTCATGAATATCATCCCATGAATCTATTTTTTTTGATTTGACATCATCCAGGAAAGTTTGCAGGGCATTGCTTTCGATCAGCTGTCCACCTATATTTTCCCAGCTTGTACGCGATCTACCCGATAAGGACCCGATAATAATATCCTGCAGTGACAGCCCCTCCTCAAGGGCATCCATCAAGTGCAGTACACCATAGTATTTAATAAACGAGCGATATAAATGATAAGCTTCACCAACCTTCTGAATAACAGTCGGTCTGCGTGAATTTTCGGCTCCTTGCAGCACAATTGTCTGATCTTTTAGGTCCATGTTGTTGGCAAGCAGTGCCCGACCGGCAACAATACGTTCGTGCTTATCCTTCCCCACGGCGGTGTGGAGACTATCTGCCACGGCCAAGGCCAACATATCCATCCCTTCAAACATCTCGTTCACCGTATCCGGTGCCAACATATCGTATTCAAAATATTGATTTTTGAAATGTCGATTGTCCCGCGCCGCATACTTATTGGCATTCCGTACCAAAGCATACATATTGTACATAAACCAATACCCCGGAATCAAGACCAGTTGATCATGTTGTACGTCATTGCTCACTAAGGTAAAAGGCAACTTGATATCCAGTTCATGCAGAAAATCCCCTTTCACAATAAGGCAATACGATGCAAATCTGGAGTTGTGTTTTAGGCTGACGCAGAGCCCAGGCCAAAAACCACGTCCCGCAATAATTTCACCATCCGCAGCTCTGGAGTTGTGATTGGATCCTACGGTTGCTCCGGCAGCCATATTACTTTGGCCCATCACCAATGCCGCACATAAAAACGAGTTGTTATGGTGCTGTTCATGCGCTGGAAAAATCAAGGAATTTAACACTTCACAACAGGAAATTGTCGAGTTGTCACCCAAATAAGAGTTGATCAAACGCGCGCCATATTTCAATTGTGAATAGGACGCCAGGATAAAACGTACAGCTTTAACGCCGTAAAATATACGACAGCCATAGCCAATAATTCCATTAACAAGCTCACAGCCTTCACCGATCTGCGTATACGATTCCTGTGAGGAATTGACGGTTACATTTTTCAGCTTGCTGACCCCTTTGATATAGACATCTGTCCCGATCTTGACATTCTTGATCGTTAACGTATTTTTGATGACGCAACGGTCGCCAATCTGGCTGTAATAGCCCCGTTGACTTCCAAATTTCTGATCAGTCAGTTCTCCAAATCGTTGCTGCAAAGCATGATCATGTCGATTGCGGGTCCAAAGGTATACATCTGCAGCCTGCATACCATCAAAAGGGTAAACCGAACGGGCACCATTTTCGTTGCAGAGCTCCAGCTCGATCCGTTTATCTGACTCTTCACCATCACGGAGAATACCATTCCCGAATTTGGCTGTACTACCAGTCTCCATTTCCTTGATCTGACTCAACAGCACCTCATTACCAACAATAAAGTAGGACAAGTAGCCGACATAGTGGACAGCAACATCGTCGCCAAAGTCTGAACTGATGATCGTCGAATGATACAGGCCAATGGGCAGCTGCAAATTGCGGTAATCCAGGTAACTCGGACTCAAATTGCCGATACGGACCAAACCATAGAATTTACAGTGCTGAACCTGATTCGGATCAAAGATTGCCGATACTTTGACTTTGGACCAGTCGCTGGACCAGTTTCCATTGTTAATCAACTGTTGAACCTCCGTTTCCGTCAGGTCACGGTAGTCATTACGCGGGTTTTGCTGAAAGCGCAGGGTATATTCGTCCTGTCCTGCTGGAATAAACTCATCTGGGATAAATCCATAACCCAGCTGTTCCAAAGGTTTCTTCTTCAATACACTCATCGGCCTCCTTACTCTACAGTTACCGACTTCGCCAGGTTACGTGGTTTGTCCACATCCAAGCCTAGCTCTACACCAATATAATACGATAGTAATTGCAATGGTACAACCGAAATCAATGGAGCAATGATCTCATCTGCCTCCGGAATTTCCATAAAATCATCCGATAGATTTTCAGAAACGGTATCGCCTTTGGTAACCACCGATATAATCTTTCCCTTACGCGCTTTGATCTCCTGAATATTTGAAACAATCTTCTCGTGATAAGTATCTTTTGTAGCGATAAAAACAACCGGCAAGTTCTCATCAACCAATGCGATAGGTCCATGTTTCATTTCTGCTGCAGGATAACCTTCGGCATGGATATAAGAAATTTCCTTGAGTTTAAGCGCGCCTTCCAGGGCAACCGGGAAATTATACCCCCTACCCAAGAAAAGGAAGTCTCGGGCATCTTTGTACTTTTTGGCAATGGCCTTGATTTTATCGACCTGCGTATCCAAAATCCACTCCACCTTTTCAGGCACTTCATTTAATTCCTGCGCAAGTTTTTGATAACGTTCTTCGCTGATCGAGCCTCTCAAAGAAGCAATCTTTAAGGCAATCAGGTTCAATACAGTCAACTGTGCCGTAAATGCCTTTGTACTCGCTACGCCGATTTCAGGTCCAGCATGTGTATAGGCACCTGCATCAGAAAGTCGTGCGATAGAAGATCCAACAACATTGACAACACCCAATATGATAGCGCCTTGTTTTTTCGCATTTTCCAATGCAACCAATGTATCAGCCGTTTCACCACTTTGGGAAATCGCCAAGATAACATCCCCCGGATGAATAACCGGATTACGGTAGCGGAATTCCGACGCATATTCAACTTCTACATTAATACGGCATAATTCCTCAATAACATATTCTGCAATAAGTCCGGCATGCCAGCTCGTACCACAGGCAACAATCACAATGCGATTGGTATTGCTGATCTCATTCGCAAATTTTTCAATGCCACTCAATGTAATCTGATGGGATTGCAGATCCAGACGTCCACGCATGGAGTCAAAGATCGTTTGCGGTTGCTCGAAGATCTCTTTCAACATAAAGTGATCAAAGCCACCTTTTTCAATAGCCGACAACTCCAGATCCAATTTTTGGACATAAGGCGTGATGCGCTCATTACCCAGATTTTTAAGGATCAACTCCTCCGGAGTGATAATGGCCAGTTCGTAGTCATTGATATAAACGACTTCTTTGGTGTATGCTAACATCGGGGAAGCATCTGAACCCAAAAAATGCTCATTTTTACCGATACCAATCACCAAAGGACTTCCTTTACGCGCTGCAATAATACGATCCGGATGACCGGCCTCCAATACAAGGATCACATAGGCCCCTACGACCCGTTTCAAAGCAATACGAATCGCTTCTTCTAAAGAACATTCATTCTGCAATTGGATCTCTTCGATAAAGTTGACCAGAACCTCTGTATCGGTATCACTTTTAAATGTATAACCTTTATTGATTAATTCTGATTTTAAGGAAGCATAGTTTTCAATGATGCCATTATGAATCATCGCAATACGTCCGCTATTGGAATAATGCGGATGTGCATTCCGATCAGAAGGTTCGCCATGGGTAGCCCAACGGGTGTGGCCTATCCCTGTGGTCGACTGTAGATCTTTGTCATACACAAACTCCTCCAAGTTTGCGACTTTACCTGTTTTTTTGTAAACATCGATCTGATCACCTTTATGCAATGCCACTCCAGCACTGTCATAACCACGGTATTCTAACTTTTGTAATCCGTCAATGACGATACCATACGCCTGACGATAACCTGTGTATCCTACAATTCCACACATGTATCTCTCAATTTTAAGTGTATATTTTGTTAATGCGCCGCAATGTAATAAAAAATATCTACGCAATCGATTGATTAACCTAAAATTAACACAAAAAAGGCGGCTAATGAAACATTAGCCGCCTTTTTCTATTGTAAAATGTATTATTTTTTAGTGTTCTGCCACATCTACATGGTCATAATCTTCCTTCATCAAGGCTTCATAATTTGTTTTTTCCTTCTTGCCAAAACGGCGTTGAAGACTATCAAAAATGGAGTACACCACTGGTACAACAACCAGGGTTAAAAATAAAGAAGATAACAAACCTCCGATGATAACAATCGCAAGACCTCTATTCATATCGGCACCGTCTCCAGTAGCGATTGCAATAGGAATCATACCAAATACCATGGCAATTGTCGTCATCAAAATCGGACGAAGACGTGCATGATTGGCTGCCACCAATGCATCGTGCGTGTTATCGCCAGCTTCCTTACGATGGTTGGCAAAATCAACCAGCATGATCGCATTCTTGGCCACTAGACCAATCAACATGATGATACCCAAAATCGTAAAGATATTCAAGGTCTGATTTCCCAAAGCCAAGAATAACAGGGCTCCGATAAACGACAATGGAATCGAGAACAAGACCACAAATGGTGTGATAAAACTATCGTATAAAGCAACCATTACCAAATATACTAGGATAATAGATGCCAATAAGGCAATTCCCAAAGTACCAAAACCTTCGGTTTGGTTTTCCATATTACCACCCCAGATAAAGACGATTCCCGGTTTACGCGGCAATTTTTCAAACTGTGCCTGCCACTCTTGCGCTACGGTACCCATTGGTCTACCGATCGCCTGTCCCTGAATGGATACTGCCGGCGACTTGTCGCGACGTTCCAACAAAGTAGGTCCCGAACCATAAGTTACATTGGCAAACTGCTCTAATGAAATAGACGCACCTTTATCATTGATAAACTTCAGATCACGTACATTGTCGATATTGGCACGACCATTTTCCGCATAGCGGATATTGATATCGTACTCATTATCGCCGGCTCTGTATTTGTTATCCGTATTTCCTGAAAATGCCGTTTGCATCGTCGTACCCACAGTAGAGACATTTAGCCCCAAAGAGGTCATTTTATCACGGTCGATCTTCACATTGATCTCGGGGTTACCCGCTTCAGAGGTCAATTTGACACCCGCTGCTCCAGGGATCTTGCGTAATTGATCTGCCGCCTTCTCCGCAAATTCCTGTGCATCTTCGACAGAAGCACCAATAATGGTCAGCTTTAATGGCGCCTGCTCCGCTCCCATGATACCCACATTGACGGTTTTAATTTTTGCACCGATCAGTTTATTTTCCAGTTCACGCTTTAAGGTCGCTGAATACACCTGTGAGTTGCCCTCAAAATTTTCTTTATCGAGGATCACGTGGATCTCCGATTTGTAACGCGAACCCGTTGTCGAAGCCATACCATCCGAAGACTGCCCCACTGTCGTAATAATTTCTTTGACATCGGGTTTCGATTTAATATAAGCCTCCGCTTTCTGCGTCAATAAGTTGGTCTTCTCCAGGGAAGCATCTTTATCGAGTTCCAACTGGATGAAAAACTCCTTACGGTCGATACTCGGGAAGAAATCCGAACCGATATAACCTTTAGCGATCAGGATAAATGATGCAAAAAGTAAACCGATTGCTAAAAATAAAGTTGCCACCTTGGTTTTCCAGGTTCTTAGGGCCCAAACTAACAATCCTGCAACCCAATGTGTAAAGCTGTTCAAACCGCTTTCAAAACCATGAATAATACGGCCAAAGAAAGAAGTTTTGCTCAAGTGCTCCAATTTACCGAAACGCGAGTATAACCAAGGCACTACCGTAAATGACACCAATAAGGATAATAAAGTCGAGATGATTACAGTCACACAGAATTGTGCCAGGATATTGGCCACCAAGCCCGTAGACATCGCAATCGGTAGGAACACCACCACAATAACTAAGGTGATCGCCGTTACCGTAAATCCAATTTCCGAAGCACCATCAAATGCCGCACGAACCTTGTTTTTACCCATCTCCATGTGGCGGTGAATATTCTCGATAACAACGATCGCATCATCCACGAGGATACCTACCACCAGGGATAAACCTAGTAAAGACATCAAATTCAGGGTATAGCCCATCAAAAGCAAGCCAATAAAGGTAGCAATCAAAGATAAAGGAATCGCCACCATGGTGATCGCCGCATTACGTAAACTCTGCAAGAAGAACAACATGATAAAGCCCACCAATGCAATGGCAATCATTAAGTCGTGGATCACGTTATCGGCCGCATTCAATGTAAATTCTGAAGAGTCATTGGCCACCAGAATTTTAATATTCTGTGCCGCATAATCCTTCTCTACACCACTAATTACTTTTCCACTTTTATCGTGTACAGCAATCGTTTTCTTAACCGCTTCGGACACCGCTACCGCATTTGCATCAGACTGTTTAAAGACCTGCAATAAGATCGTATTCTGACGGTCCAGGCGGGCCACTTTTTCAATCTCTTTGATACCATCCCGTACATCGGCGATATCGCGCAGATAGATCTGCACCCCTGCCGGCGTTGTGATCGGGAGGTTACGCAGCTCCTCGATCGAAGTTACTTTACCCGAAAGACGGATGGTTGTCCGGTTATCGCGGGTACTTACGTTACCTGTCGGGAAATCGAGATTGGATGCAGCTACTATTTGCTGTACCTGAGAAATTGTCAGTCCATAACCTTCAATTTTCTTCGGATCTACAGAGATCTGGATTTCACGCTCCTCGCCACCGATCAGGTCTACTTTTGCAACACCATTGATCCGCGCAAAGACCGGCTGGATTTTATTATCCAAAAGATCATAGAGTTCTTTCTCCGATAAGTTGGAAGTGACGGCCAAACTCATGATGGCCACATCATCCAGGGAAAATTTGGAGAGTGAAGGTGTCTTTACATCATCCGGCAAATCGTTGATTACGGCATTGATTTTCCGTTGAGCATCGGTAAGTAGGAAGTTGACATCCGCGCCGTTGTTGAGGGTAATCATGACAATCGATACCCCTTCCAACGAAGTCGACTCCACCTTTTTGATACTTTCCAGGGATGAAATGGCATCCTCTATTTTTTTGGTCACCGAGCTCTCAACCTCTGCAGGTGAAGCTCCCGGATAGACCGTCTGTACCGTAATGACGTTAATTTCAAATTTAGGGACCAATTCATAGCCCAATCGCGTATAAGAAAACAACCCGCCTAATGTCAGTATTATAAATAATACGATAATTATACTGGGGCGTTTTATCGATATTTCGGTAATTTTCATTCGAATAATTTATTTTTAATAGCCATGCAACCGGGGTTCCATCTGCTACTGATTACAGTATGCTCTATTTAATTATCTCTACAGGGCTTTGGTCAAATAGATTGATCTGACCCGAAACAATCACCTGATCGCCATTTTGCAAACCACCTAAGATCTCGATGTAATCACCAAAGTTTCTACCCGATTTGACATTTGTTTCGATTGCTTTACCGTTTTTCAGCACAAAGATCTTGTTGTCACTCACACTACCCACAAAAGCATTTCGTGGTACGATCAATGTATTGCTGGCAACGCCTTCGCCGAAGATGGCCGTACCATACATACCGGCACGCAATTGGTTCGATGCATTATTTACTTCGATTTCTACTGGGAAATTTAAGCTACCATCCGATTTAGGTGCAATAAAAGTTACTTTACCAGTAAAGCGTTGGTCTGCATACACACTCGCTGTCACATCAACAGATTGACCGATCTTTAAGGTCGCCACATTCTTTTCGTCTACATTGACACGCAATTTCAAGGTAGCAACATTCACAATATCGAAGGCCGCAGCACCGACACTCAGGTAAGTTCCCGGTTCGATTTTACGTGAATTGACGATACCTGATACCGACGTTTTGATGGTTACATCGCCAGCATTCAATTTAGAAGCTCTTAAGTTATTTTTCGCATTCTCAAATTGCAATTTCACCTGGTCTAACTGTTGTTTGGTTACACCTCCCGTAGAAAAAGCACTTTCAAAGCGATTCAGATCAGCCTGCGCGTTGGTATATGCGGCTTGCGCATTCGCCACGTTCACATTCAGTTTATCACCCTCGATGATCGCCAAAGTCTGTCCCGCACTCACATGAGAACCTTCATCAACCAATACTTTCACTACCCGGCCGGCAGTTTCAGCCGAAACAGTTACTTCCTGTTTCGGAGAAAATGTTCCGTTAGCAGTATAGCGTAAATCCATGGAAGATACTTTTGCTGTATCGATACGCACAGCAATAGCCACATTTTTCTTGGCTACTTCTGCTGTTTCGGCTTCGTTTTTCTTTTTATTCTTATTTAACACAAAAAATATTCCTGCTAGACCAGCAGCAATAATAAGTAGGGTAATAATTCCGCGTTTCATATTGTATTAGTCAATTATTCGTTAATGAGTGATTTAAGTTTTCCATTTGCTTTGATCAGCTGAACTTCAGCAATTTTATAATCCAGCAAGGAAGTGTTTAAATTATTTTGTGCATCTGCATAAGCGTTTTCTGCATCCAAAAGATCAGTCAATGTCGCTAGACCATTTTTATAGTTGTTGTTTGTATCTTCCAATACCGATTTCGCCAAATCCACATTTTTGCGATTCGACTCGATCGTCAACAAGGAGTTTTTGATCTGAACCTTTGAATTCTCTGCTGCCATACTTAAGGCCAGTTTCGTATCAGCAATATCCACCTGTAACTTATCAATATCAATTTGCGCCTGACGAACTTTCGATCGTGTCAGGAATCCGTTGAAAATAGGAACGGTCAGATTAAGTCCGATACCCGAAAAGCCGGACCAATTTACACCTTCAGCTTTAGAAAATATTGGGAAAACAGGTCCCAAACCCTGTCTTCCATAGTTGGCAGTCAACGACAGCGTCGGATAATATTTGGAGATCTCTGCTTTTTTATTTAATTCAAGCAATTCATTTTGTTTTGCCAACACCTGAATCTCCGTCCTGTCAGAAACGTCTAGCGGATTATATACAGCATCTAAGGCAACGGTCTCAAAGGTGGAGCTCGGCATGGAAATCTGCTCCGACATGGACATGCCAATCACAAATTTCAACGCATTTTCCTTTAGCTCAACGGCATTTATCAGCTGTTGTCTAGAGGCTTTTAAATTCGTCACGGCAACGTTTGTACGGTCCAAATCAATCTTCTTCGCTAACCCATTTTTAAACAACCCCTCGATAACATCCCTTGTTTTTGTTGTGCTCTCCAAGTTGTTATCTACAGTTTTCAATTGCAATTTGGACTGATAAACATCATAATAACTATTTGCCACTTTCTCAATAAGCTGCTCATCTGTTAAAGTCTTGTTGACTACATAAAATTCACGTGTAGTTTTAGCAGCCTTCAATCCAGTAAATACCGTTTGATTAAACAGCTGTTGGTTTAAACTTATTGAATTTGTGGATTGCCATTTTTGTCCAAAAGCTGCCATAACGGTTGTCCCTGGCTGACCAACAAGCTCTCCTGGTAAAGCAACTTTTTGGATCATTGGATTGTAGGTAATTCCACCATTAAAATTCACTTGTGGCAATGCGCCTGATTTAACTTCCGCGATTTTATGTTCGGCATTTATGACATCGAGCCCTGCCTTTTTCGCATCAGCTTTGTTCTGCAAAGCAAATTTAATGGCATCACTTAAGCTCAATTGTTGCTGTGCATGACTCTGGAAAACCATCGTACCTAATAAAAGGCTGGCTAGTATTCTGATTGTTTTCATTCCTAATTTATTTGTCCTAATTTTATATCTACTTTTTATTTATACCATTAAAGAACAGCTTGGTAGCCAGCTTTTGTTTCTCCAACACTTCATCAAAACGATCCTGATTTGGAATCCCCGAAATGATATCCGAGATATTGCACATCAAGGATAAGCTCTTCATCAATTCCACATAGATTTCGGCCGTTTCATAAAGATGCTCTTCATTCAGTTCTCCTTTTTGAGCGCCCACTTGAAGAATTTCATACAGCGCCTGTACATCACGATTGTGGAGACACTGAAAAAAATCCTGCATGGAAAGTCCCTTGATCCATTCCAGATTTTCGTTCATGTGCAGCATATAGTATTTCCGGACAAATGCATCGCGCAGTTCCAGTATTTTCATGATCAGCTCGTAGGTAGTGCCCACATGCACAGCCACCATCTTCTCCTCCTCTTCCCTATATTCATCCGTCAAACGCACAATCACATCCCGTATAAGTGCATTCTTTTCCGAATAATAGTAGTACAAATTCGCTTTGGTAATTTTTATATCCTCCGCAATTTCATTCATCGTAGTCTTACTAAAACCGTAATGCATAAAACGTCTTATCGCCGCATGAATGATTTGATCTTTTCTATCTTCCATTCTTCAAAAAACTCCTTTCTACTTTCTGACTTTTATCAGAAATTGTTCAAAAATATAAAAAGTAACATGTTGGGCAAAATAAATTTTGAAATTGTAATAATTTTGATATTAACCTGACAACAAAAAAGGCAAACTCTCGAGTTTGCCTTTTATTATACGAACAGATCTGTTAGAATGCGACCGTGTTCTGAAAATGTTTTAAAAATTTTCGTTTATCCAGTTTATAGAGCCGTGCTGCACGATAGGCAACTCCAGTCTGCACTTCGTCGAGTTCTTTTAGAAAGCCATAATTTTGCATTTTCTTTCTAAAATTGCGTTTATCGAGTGGTTTATTCAAGATTCCCTCATACACCAGCTGTAACTGGGTGAGGGTAAATTTTTCGGGCAGCAGCTCAAAAGCAATCGGCTTATAAGCAAGGCGCCGCTGCAATCGCTCCAGACAGAGGTCCAAAATCTGCTTATGGTCAAATGCCAGTTCAGGTACATTCCGAACGGGAAACCACTTCGCCTGTTTCATATAATTTGTAACAGGTTTGGTTTTCAATTTGGTATTATCCAGCTGCACGAGGGCGTAATAGGCCACCGTCAGAATCCGCCCCTTTGGATGCCGTTTTAATCCGGCAAAGGAATGCAGTTGATCCATAAATACATCTTTCAAACCTGTATTCTCATACAAAATTCGTTTTACGGCATCTTCCATCTCTTCGTCATTATCCACGAAAAAACCTGGCAATGCCCACCAATCCTTAAAAGGATATTCATTTCTTTCGGCCAAAAGAACTTTTAATTCTCCTTCGTGAAAGCCTAATATGACACAGTCAACGGTAAAATTACTATACAAAACTTCTAAATTTATTTATGTGCAATATACTGAGCTAAATTTAGCGGTTACTAATCATCGGGTTATCTGTAACAATTATACGCTTCCTAAACGTGATGCGCAAAAAAATATTGAAAAATTTATTCAAAGTGTAGAATATACACTATAAAAATCTTATATTCGTAAAACCTAAAATATAGCGTGTGATAAAAGAAATTAAAAAAATAGGTGTATTGACGTCGGGAGGTGATGCTCCTGGGATGAATGCCTGTATTCGTGCTGTTGTTCGAACAGCATTACATAAGGGATTGCAAGTAACGGGTATTTATCAAGGATACCAAGGTCTGATCGACGCAAATTTCATAGAAATGGATACGCGTTCGGTCAGCAATATTATACAACGTGGTGGTACAATATTAAAAACAGCGCGTTGCATGGAGTTTAAGACGCCGGAAGGCCGTCGAAAAGGATATGACAATCTGATCGCTGCCGGTGTGGATGCATTGGTGGTCATTGGTGGTGACGGTACCTTTACAGGGGCTAATTTTTTCTCCAAAGAATTTGAGATACCTATTATAGGTATACCCGGCACGATAGATAACGATCTTTATGGTTCTGATTATACCATTGGTTACGATACGGCCAACAATACTGTAATTGAAGCTATTGATAAAATCAGAGATACTGCGGCGTCACATGAACGTCTTTTCTTTGTTGAAGTAATGGGCCGGGATTCAGGTTGTATTGCTTTGAATGCAGGCATTGCTGGCGGAGCCGAAGCAATCTTACTTCCAGAGAAAGAAACCGCCATTGACGATTTAATCCGTCATTTAGAAGACGGTGCCATTAAGAAGAAATCGTCGTCTATTGTTATTGTCGCAGAGGGCGACCAAAACGGCGGTGCTTATTATGTCGCAAAAAAAGTAAAAGAAAAGTTTGATCATTACGACACGAAAGTTAGTATATTAGGGCATTTGCAACGCGGTGGTTCTCCAACGAGTTTCGACCGCGTGCTTGCGAGTAGATTGGGCTTTGCTGCTGTCAATGAATTATTGGCCGGAAACACACGAGTTACTGTTGGGCTTCGTGGTAATGAAATCAAGACAACTCCAATTGAAGAAGCAATCAGCAATAAGGAAATTAAACTTAGCCCTGATTTATTGGAGATGGCTGAGATTTTATAATCATAATTTGAACAGACATGATAGCAGTAGTATATAGTGGGTCTCGATTTTCCGACTGGAGATTGGCTGACAAGGGGCGGATCACCACGGGGTTCCGCATGAACGGGATCAATCCTTATCTTCAAGATGAGCGCTCCATACTACAGCATTTGCATAAAAACACCAACCTGATCAACAACGCCGAAAAAATCAGACGGATCTATTTTTTTGGTGCGGGATCTTCGTCGAAGGAACGTAAGGATAAAATAAAAAACGTCCTCGAACGTTTTTTCGTCAATGCGCGCGTACGGGTTGATCATGATGTCATTGCTTCGGCAATTTCGACTTTCGGCGACGAAAGAGGAATTATTGGCATCATTGGCAGTGGATCAAATGCAGCTTTTTATACAGGGAAAAAAATCATTGACAATAACTATGGTCTAGGTTATATTCTGGCCGATGAAGGGGCGACAAACTGGAACAGCCAGCAGTTGCTCAAACATTATATGACAGATACCTTACCTGTTGATCTGCGGGACAAACTGGAAAGAGAATTTAACATCGATAAGAAAACCATTTTGGAAAGGGTGTATATTTCCCCACAACCGACAAATTTTCTGAATTCATTTACCGACTTTGTCCTCGAAAATAAGGATCATCTATTCATGAGTCAATTGGTTAAAAATGGGCTTCGTACGTTTATAAAAACCTACATCAAGCCATTGATGAAAGAATATCCGGACAGTGATGTAAACTTTACGGGTTCAGTAGCGTTTAATTATGAGCACTTGCTTCGGGAAGTTGCCACAGACGAATTTAATATCAGTATTGGTACTGTTGTAAAAGAGCCGATACATAATTTAATTAAATATTATATCAATAAAAATTAAGAATATGAAAATTGGAATTAACGGATTTGGCCGTATTGGTCGTTTAGCATTTAGAGCGGCTATCAATCGTCCAGAAATTGAAATTGTTGGTATCAATGACTTAGTTGAACCAGATTATATGGCTTATATGTTGAAATATGATTCAACACATGGCAAATTTGACGGTTCTGTAGAAGTAAAAGACGGTAATTTGGTTGTTAACGGAAAAACTATCCGTGTTACAGCTGAGAAAGATCCTGCAAACTTGAAATGGAATGAAGTAGGTGCTGAAGTAATCATCGAATCTACAGGTTTCTTCTTGACTCAAGAGTTGGCTCAAAAACACATCGATGCAGGTGCTAAAAAAGTAGTGATGTCTGCTCCAGCGAAAGACGACACCCCTACTTTCGTAATGGGTGTAAACCACAAAGAATTGAAAGCTGATCAACACATCGTTTCAAACGCTTCATGTACAACAAACTGTTTAGCGCCTATCGCTAAAGTATTAAACGATAAATTTGGTATCGTTGAAGGTTTGATGACAACAGTACACGCGGTTACAGCAACACAAAAAACTGTAGACGGTCCTTCAGTAAAAGACTGGAGAGGTGGTCGTGGTGCATACCAAAACATCATCCCTTCATCTACAGGTGCTGCTAAAGCAGTAGGTTTGGTTCTTCCAGAATTGAAAGGTAAATTGACAGGTATGTCTTTGCGCGTTCCTACAGCAGACGTTTCAGTTGTTGACTTAACAGTACGTTTGAACAAAGGTGCTTCATACGAAGAAATCAAAACTGCGATGAAAGAAGCTTCTGAAGGCGAATTGAAAGGTATCTTAGGTTATACTGAAGACGAAGTTGTTTCTTCAGATTTCTTAGGTGATGCACGTACATCAATCTTCGATGCAAAAGCAGGAATTTCATTGAATGATAACTTCGTTAAAGTTGTATCTTGGTATGACAACGAATGGGGATATTCAAACAAAATCGTTGACTTGGTATTAGAAGTTGGTAAATTGTCTTAATCAACTCGACCAGTAATCCTATAAAGGGGCTATTCTACACGAATAGCCCCTTATTTTTTTCCTTAAAAATCAGCAGGTTGGCGTTTAAACGCAAAAAAAAGCGCTTTTAGCTTTCGTAATTCAAATAATCCGTCTATATTTGCATCATCAATAAGGCAGACAGCTAAATTGAAAAGGTGCCATAGCTCAGTTGGTAGAGCAAAGGACTGAAAATCCTTGTGTCGCTGGTTCGAATCCAGCTGGCACCACCAAAAAGGAAGAACGCAAGGTTCTGATAGATTGAAAGAATAATAATTCCAATGCGAAAATAGCTCAGCTGGTAGAGCACAACCTTGCCAAGGTTGGGGTCGCGAGTTCGAATCTCGTTTTTCGCTCACCTGCCTAGGTGGTGGAACTGGTAGACACGCAGGACTTAAAATCCTGTTCCCGTTAAGGGAGTGCGGGTTCGATTCCCGCCCTAGGTACAAAAAGAGACGCCGAATATCGGTTGTCTCTTTTTTTTTATACCAATATAAACCCTTTGCCCCAAATTTAATATTAGGCCATTTCGAGTTCGATTTGAGCGCAGTACTACGATTAATATCATCGTAACATAATTTTTATGTTTCCAATTTGGGATTTTAGAAAAATTAATCGTAATATTGCAATAACATTATGGGACTTACTAAGACAGAAATATTCACAGAAGAGCAGAATCAGCTCGCCACAATGCTCAAAGCATTGGGCCATCCTGCCCGTATTGCGATCCTTCAATCCATCATCCGTGCAAATTCGTGTATATGTGGTGATCTGGTTGAGGAACTAGGATTGGCACAGCCAACAATTTCCCAGCACCTTAAAGAATTGAAGAATGCGGGTATTATCCAGGGCACCATTGAGGGTGTACGGGTATGCTATTGCATTGAACCGAAAGCGTGGAAATTATTGAAAACAAACCTGGCAGCTTTCTTTGACTCTTATAAAGAGAACACAAACTGTTGCTAAAAAAATTTACATCAATTAATCGTTAAATTGCAATATAACATGAGCAACTCCGCATTTATCAACTGGGAAACGTTTAAAACGCAGCTCCAGCAAAACCCGAATCAAATTTTACAATTTGAATATGCAGAAGGTAAATGGGTAGATCCCTCCTACCATATTACAGAAATCAAACAGGCTCCTATCGTATCCGTCGATTGTGGTGGCGTAATGAACTCCTGGACTGAAATCATTGTCCAACTATGGGAACCAAGGGAAACAGAAGAAGGCCGTGCAATGCAAGCAAGTAAAGCGATGTCTATCGTGGATATCGTTGAAAAGAAATTGCCGCTTAATCCCAATGCTATTGTAAAAATTGAATTTGGCAACTCGCAGTTCGATACACGCCAAATGTATCCGGGTAATTTTACCGTGTCCGGACAAGATTTAATCGTTAACCTTACTCCAGATTATACCCAGTGCAAAGCCATTAACCGTGGAGGAAGCTGTGGCAACACGTCAGCTGGAGAAGAATGCTGCGCACCCGTTGCTAAAGCCGAACCTGTAAAGCTGGAAATGGTTAATCTGGCTGCTGATGGCCCCGTTTGTAAACCTGGTGGCGGCTGCTGCTAATCAAAACATTAAAAAATGGAAAAAATATTGGTACTCTGCACCGGCAACAGTTGCCGCAGCCAAATTGCAGAAGGATTTTTAAGACATTTCGCAGGTAGCCGAGCCGAGGTTTATAGCGCCGGTATAGAAACGCATGGCGTTAACCCTAAAGCCATTCAGGTTATGGCTGAAGCCGGCATTGATATCTCATCCCACACCTCTAATCATGTCAATGAGTATGCGGCAATAGACTTTGACTATGTAATTACGGTCTGTGATAATGCCAAAGAGAGTTGTCCATATTTTCCTTCAAGGGCTAAAAAACTACATTACAATTTCCCAGACCCGGCAAAAGCTACCGGGACGGAGGAAGAAGTTATGAATGAATTCAGAAGGGTACGTGATCTTATCAAAACATACAGTGCTGAATTTGTAGCGGAAAATCTCGATAAATAAACATACCCACTAACAAAAAAATATGTCAGCCAACAACTGCGCCCCAGCACATGAAAGGAAAAAACTGAGTTTCCTCGACCGATACCTTACCTTATGGATTTTCCTGGCGATGGCAATCGGAGTATCTATTGGATTCCTTTTCCCGTCTTCATCTGATTTTATCAATTCTTTCTCGAGCGGCACCACCAATATTCCACTTGCCATTGGCCTGATCCTGATGATGTATCCACCACTTGCCAAGGTGAAATATGAAAATATGGGCAACGTATTTAAGGACACAAAGATACTGGGGACTTCCCTACTCCTGAACTGGATCATAGGGCCTATTTTAATGTTTATCCTGGCGATTGTATTTCTTCGGGGCTATCCCGAATATATGATCGGCCTTATTCTTATCGGGCTAGCCCGCTGCATTGCAATGGTCGTTGTATGGAATGAGCTAGCGGAAGGAAACCGCGAGTATGCTGCAGGACTCATCGCCCTCAATAGCATTTTTCAGGTTTTATTGTACAGTGTCTATGCTTATATCTTTATCACCGTTCTGCCTCAAGTATTTGGGATGAAAGGTCTTGATGTCAATATTTCGATCGGTCAGATTGCGGAAAGTGTCGGAATTTATTTGGGTATTCCCTTTGCAATGGGCATAATCAGCCGTTATGGCCTGATTAAGTTAAATGGAGAAGAATGGTTCCAAAGCAAATTTGTGCCGCTGATCTCTCCCATCACCTTAATCGCATTATTATTTACAATTGTAGTCATGTTCAGCCTGAAAGGTGAACTGATCGTTCAGATTCCTATGGACGTTGTCAGAATTGCGATTCCTTTGGTGATCTATTTTGCCATTATGTTCCTGGTGAGCTTTTTTATCGGTAAACGAATGGGCGCAGATTATTCCAAAAATGCAGCCATTTCTTTTACAGCTTCCGGTAATAATTTTGAGTTGGCTATTGCTGTTGCTATTGGCGTCTTCGGCATCAACAGTGGCCAGGCATTTGCCGGTGTTATCGGTCCACTCGTGGAAGTGCCCGCATTGATTGCCTTGGTCAATGTAGCTTTTTGGTTAAGAAAGAAATATTACAAAGGCCAGGTGATATAGCCCAAGAAAATTATTTATTACCGGAAAATTGATAAATTAGTTGATATGTTCCATTCAGCTCATTCTCGCAGGCACTGGCCTACACTCCTGCTGTCCGTACTCTTCTGCTTAAATGGCTTAGACCTCAGCGCACAGTTGTTTCATCAGGACAGCCTAAAATTAATAGCCCGACAGTTTGTCTTTACCGAAGGGCCGGCAGTGGACAAGACCGGGGACATCTATTTTACCGACCAGCCCAATAACAAAATCTGGAAATATAGCACCAAAGGGCAACTTTCGCTCTTTAAAGATTCTGCAGGCCGCGCAAATGGATTGTACTTTAACCATCAGGGTCAGCTCCTTGCCTGTGCCGACGAAAAGAACGAAATCTGGTCAATCAGCAAAGATGGTCAGGTTACCGTCCTGCTGACAGCTGTCGATGGAAAGAAACTGAATGGTCCAAATGATCTTTGGGCAGACAAGAAAGGGGGCATCTACTTTACAGACCCCTTTTATCTGCGCGATTATTGGACCCGGAAAAAGCCAGAAATAGCGGGGCAGAAAGTCTACTATCTTCCTCCAGGAAAAGCGAAAAAACCCATCGTAGTAGCTGATGATGTAAGCAAGCCGAACGGCATTGTCGGCTCGCCCGATGGAAGATACCTCTATGTCGCAGATATTGAACGGAATAAAACGTACAGGTACACCATTGAATCTGACGGCAAGCTCAGCGGACAGACGGCGCTTATCGATCAGGGATCTGACGGGATGACATTGGACCATCAAGGAAATATTTACCTAACGGGCAAAGGCGTCTTTATTTATAGTCCGACAGGCCTGCTGATCGGTCATATTGAAGTAAATGAACCATGGACATCCAATGTCTGTTTTGGGGGTAAAGATCGTACGGTTTTATTTATCACCGCTTCAACAGCCATCTATAGGATCCCCATGCATACCCAGGGAGTGGATTAATACCAAAGAAAGAAAAAAACAATCACCTGATATTTCGTAACTTGCCATACACCGCAGCATTTTAAAATGGACTGTTTCCAATGTTATTTTTTTCAATTATCAGCACAGATGTCCCCTTTTGTAATGCTCGATCGTTTGATGGTAAATACTAAAATTTAAAAACGATGAAAGAATTTATGCTAATCTTCAGACTAAAGGCCAGCGCTGATTTCAAGCCTTCTCCAGCACAAATGCAGGAGCGTATGAACTGGCTGGCCAGTATCGCTGCTCAGGAAAAATTGGTGGATAAGGGAAAAACACTTTTACCGACGATCGACAGTGGACGACATATATCCGCTGATCAAGTAGTTACCGACGGCCCCTTTACCGAATTAAAGGAATACGTCAGTGGCTTTATTGTGGTGCGGACCGAAAACATTGATGAAGCTGTAGAAATTGCCAAACAGAATCCAATATTTAAAATTGGAGGAAGTATTGAAGTGCGTGAGCTCCTAAAATCCTAATTCCGTTGGAAAAGCCTACATCAACAGCTGAGTTGATACCAGGTCTGTTTCGCGACCTATATTCCAAAATGACGGCTGTATTATGCCGTCATTTTGGATTGTCCGACATCCAGCTTGCGGAAGATATTGCGAGCGATACATTTTTAAAAGCTTCGGAAGTCTGGCCGATTACCGGCATCCCAGCAAACCCACAGGCCTGGCTCTACACTGTCGCCAAAAACAAGGTAAAAGATTACTTTAAACATAAGGCTGTCTTTGAACTTAAAGTCAAAGACAATATCTTAAAGGAACTGAATAAAAAGACGCTGCCAGACGACATAGACCAACGTACCATTAGCGACAGCCAATTGGCGATGCTATTTGCCATCTGTGACCCGATAATACCCATAGCGGGACAGATTAGTTTAGCATTGCAGATCTTATGCGGATTTAGTATCCTAGAGGTCGCCCAGGCGCTGCTCACAAATAAAGAAACCATTAAGAAGCGCATATTTAGAGCAAAAACAGCCTTAAGGGATAGCAAATTTGAACTAAAAGAATTATCCGATAGCCAAATAAGCGCTCGCCTAGCCGCAGTATTGAAAACGATATATCTTCTTTTCAACGAAGGATATTATGCTCAACATGAAAATCACATCATTCGAAAAGAACTATGCATGGAGGCCATACGATTAGCTCTCCTATTGACAGCACATGAAACAACCAACCTGCCACAGACCAACGCTTTAATAGCGTTGATGTGTTACCAAAGCTCGCGGCTTGATGCCCGAATGGATAAGGATGGGGCAATCGTACTTTTTGAACAACAGGATGTGCAACAATGGGATAGCGATATGATCGATCAAGGTAATTTCTATATGGTACAGGCGACCGATACGCAGGAAACCTCCAAATACCATATCGAAGCAGCCATCGCTTATTGGCACACCGTGGTGGATAACCAATCGAAATGGGAATACATTTTAAAATTTTATAATCAGTTGATTCTGATCGAATACTCGCCTGTGACGGCCCTCAACCGGGCATTTGCCTATGCCAAGGTCTATGGGGCGGAGGCGGGTATCGAGGAAACAAAAAAGCTTAATCTCATTAAAATGTCCCATTATTTTGGATTACTGGGCTACCTCTATCGGGATCTTGACCAAGCCGAAGCAATTGATAACTACACTAAAGCGCTGAATTTAGCTTCTTCATTAACTGAACAGGATGTTTACCAAAAACAAATCCTTGCAATCCGGTGATAATCGATACCAGATCCCAAAGCAAAAGACTTGGGATCTGGGCTAAAAACAACGGTTAAGGTATCAGCTTTATTCCCTTGTTTTGACCTTAGTGTGGAAAGTCAGCCAATATCGCGTTGTAATCGGGTGAAAAATTAGGGAAGGCCGTACCTTCTATCCGATAAGTCTGGATTTTCGTTATCCCAACATATGTTCGGAAGACAGCAGTTAAATAATCCGCGATGTAGTCTTGTACCGGCGATGAACTTTGCGTTCCACCGGAAGCAATAGCCAAATAGACATCTTTATCCGCGATAAGTCCAACACGATTACCCGTGCCATCATACGTATAGGTAACACCAAAACGAACCAGTTGATCGATCCATGCTTTAAGGTGCGCAGAAATGCCGAAATTATGCATTGGCGTACTGATGACGAGCATGTCTGCCGCATTAATTCGCTCAATTAAATCATTCGCATAGGCCAATGACTTAATCGAACAATAATCTGGCGTATCTACTGGAGTATAAAATCCCTGAACCATCTCATGGGTATACAAAGGCGGAGGTGTATCAACCAGATCCCATGTGATCACGGAGATTGAGCCGTATTTTTTTCTGATACGATCGATAATTTCTTTGCCCAAATTTGTGCTATAGGAGCTGTCTGCTCTTGCACTTGATGTAATGTGTAAAATGGTCTTCATTCGTTTTAACTATTTTACGACTTAACGACCAAGAAAAACAAAAGGGGACACTCCATTCTTCGAAATAACACCCAATCCGAACATCACTCTCGTTCCGATTACCCAATTCAACCTTAACGATGTACCAATCGCGCTCTCTTCTTACATTCCATTATCCGCACTTACCTGTGCCTTATAGCGATCAATCTTTTGGTAAACTTTGTTAAAAAACATTTTCTTGTCCCGTGTTCCGGCCGTATTTAACAACCTGGAATTTTTGAGCTGATGCTGATAGAAATTGAAAGCGTGTCGACAGCTGTCTTTATCATTGGTAATGAAATAGCCCAGCATCGTATGCGGAACGAATAATGACTTTCTGTCGTTATTTCCAACAAGGACATTATTGTTTAAAATCAATAGCTCATGGTAGTACAGCTGGTACTGGTCATTGTTTGGCACACAACTTTTCTCCAGTGAAAACAGCAGTTCTTTAAGCTGCTCACAGAGCATCTTTCCGTTTTCGGCGGTCAGTAAGCCGGCCTGGGAAAAATAGATGATCTGCTGGAGTGTACTGTTAATTGTGGTATCATTCCAGATCTCTTTCACCCGGATGGACGAATAATAATCGTAAAGCTTCTGCCCCCTACTATCGATGGGTGTTTTCGACAAAAAAGATTCGAAAGACAACTCCAAACCGTCTGGACTCAATAAATTGAGCCATACATATTTTTTGAATATAGACAAAAGCCCTGTATTGATGGTATAAAAGATCGGAATATCCTTTGCCGAGTAATACAGGTAAGTCTGAAGATTGGGTTCAAACTCCGTTAACGATTTAAACGAATGCTCCAGATAATTTGAAAGATCATTAAAGGACTGGATTTCCGCTGTTTTTTTTACTAAGATGTGATCACTTTGCTGAAATAGCTTATCCAAAGAAATTGAAAAGCGATTTGCAAGCTGCACCGTCTCTCCTATTGAAAATTTGCTCTTCATTGAAATTCTGCGGTGCGCCGCATCATAACTAATATCAAGCGCGTCTGCAATCACCTCAATAAGAGATTTCGAGGGATCAATTTTTCGCTGTATTTCCTGAATCAACTTTTCCTGATACATAAGCCAACTATTTTTTTGCGATAATCACAAAAATAAAAATTTATATTATTGTTTCCCACAATTTTAACTGCGATTATCACAATAACTTTGGAAGACAATACACATTTATTTTATTAAAAGCCAGCTATGAAAACCGTATTAAATAAACAAGAGGAATTCGCAAGCCGATTCCCGATCTTGACAGACACCCGTCTATCGCCATCGCTCTTCCATGGCAACATTGAAAACTTCATCGGCATGAGTCAAATCCCTACAGGGGTCATCGGCCCCCTTAAAGTTCATGGCACTTCAGCCAACGGAAATTACCATATTCCCCTTGCCACAACTGAGGGTGCATTGGTTGCATCCTATCACCGCGGATCTAAAGCCTGTTTGCTCGCTGGCGGGATTACATCGATCTGTCTGCAAGAAGGGGTTCAGAGAAGCCCCGTATTCAAATTTGAGAACATCAAGGATTTAAGTCTTTTTGTTTCCTGGTTCCTCGCAGAGAAAGAAAACTTTCAGGAAATCGTCAAACGCACAAGCAGATTTGCTAAGTTAACCGATACCCGCATACAGATTGAAGGCAACCATTTAACCATATCCTTTGAATATTTCACTGCCGATGCGGCCGGCCAGAATATGGTTACCATCTGCACAGAGGCCATCTGCCGGTTTATGATTGACTCTTGTCCTATTAAGCCAAGTCACTGGTTTATTGAGGGAAACAGCTCGGGAGACAAAAAAGCGACCGCCGCGGCTTTCAATCATGTCAGGGGTAAAAAGGTAACAGCTGAAATAACATTACCGGCCAACATCGTGTCCGAAATCCTTAAAACTTCAGCCGAGCTGATGGATCGCTATTGGCGTACGTCCACCATGGGTGTTATCCAAAGTGGAGCTATAGGTGCACAGGGGCATTATGCCAATGGATTGGCCGCTTTGTTTTTGGCAACAGGTCAGGATGTCGCCTGTGTCGCCGAAGCGGCAACGGGTATCACGCGAATGGAGCAGAATAAAGACGGATCACTCTATGCAGCCGTGACTTTACCCAATCTTATTGTCGGCACTATCGGTGGTGGAACAGCACTTCCGACCCAAAGAGAGTGCCTGGAAATGATGGACTGTTATGGCGAAGGGAAGGCCATAAAATATGCCGAAATAGCTGCAGCCCTTGCACTCGCAGGAGAATTATCTATTGCCGCGGCCCTTTCGGCAGGTCATTTTACACAGGCACATCAAAAATTAGGCAGAAAAAAATCACTATAAAATGGAAACTAAAAAAGAAAACAGATGGAATGTGCCCAATGCACTTTCCGCCTACCGCATACTGGCATTACCCTTTATCAGCTATGCCCTTTTAACGGCAGACAGGGATCTCTTTATCCTATTGCTGTCCATCAACCTGATTAGCGATATCCTCGATGGATTAATCGCCAGGCTATTTAACCTTCAGACGGAATTTGGCGCCAAAATAGATTCGATCGCAGATATCGGAACATACCTCATGGCATTCATCGGGATGATAACATTGGAAAAAGAATTTGTAATGGCCTATAAAATCGAATTTATCCTACTTATTGCCCTGTGGATTGTTCCCCAGATCTATGCTCTTATCCGATTTAAACGCTTTCCCAGCTTCCATTTATGGTCCTATAAATTAACGGGCTATCTCCAGGGCATATTTATCTTTAGCTATTTTGTATTCGGATTTAACAGTTTTTATTTCCACCTGATGCTAACCGTAAGTTATTTGGCCTACCTGGAAGAATTGGTCCTCGTGATTATTCTCCCGAAGCTGCAATCCAATCTGAAAAGTATATTCCTTATCCAATTACAAAAAAAAGCTTGATTATGTATGTATTGATGGCGAATATAGTGTTGTTATTTTTTGGCATCGGGGCATTGGTCACAGGCTATCTCAATAAGAATAGTCAAGTTGCGCAAGCCAGAGAACGCTGGTTAAAACTGGGTTTTTACTTTCTGATTTTAATCCTTGTCTTTTTTTCCATTTATACGGACTATGTCAGACTTTTGGCTATTTGCATTGGAATAGTCGGTTTTTACGAAATTGTCAAGGCCCACCTAAATTCAGAACGACCGCTGCTATTCTTATGTCCTGTAGTGGTCCTTTATCTCGCTCTTATAGCGGCGTTTATAAACTTCGGGCATAGGGCATCGACAGAAAAGGTTTGTTTTATGTATTTTATGGTGGTGATTTTTGATGGATTCAGCCAGCTCTGCGGTCAATTATTCGGCAAAAGAAAACTTATTCCCTCGGTTAGTCCCAATAAAACTGTTGAAGGTCTAATTGGCGCTTTGGTCATTGCCACTGGCACCAGCCTTTTCCTCTTTCCATCCATCGACCTGTCCATCACGCAAACTTTAAAGACCGCCCTTTTTATTTGCTTTTCCGCATTGCTGGGCGATCTATTGGCTTCGTGGTACAAACGAAGCTGTCAAATTAAAGATTACGGCACCCTCATTCCAGGGCATGGCGGAATACTGGATCGATTTGACAGCTTTATATTCAGCGGAGCCATGTACGGACTAATTTATCTTTAAAAACAACATCATGAAAAACGATTTAGAGAACATGCTCCTATTAGGCACCCTTTTCTTGCTGCTATTCGGACTTGCTGAACTATTGTATCAACAGTTTAAGGTCAAAGCTGAGTTTACCCGAAAACTCGTCCATGTAGGTACGGGGATAATCTGCATGTCATTTCCGATTTTGATCAGCAGCCACTGGTCTGTTTTCATCCTATGCGGATTGTTCACTTTGATTTTATTGCTGTCCATCAAGTTCGATTTATTGAAATCTATCCATGCAATCGACCGAAAATCTGTCGGTAGCCTGGCCTATCCTGCGGCAGTCTATCTTTGCTTTCTCGCACAGGTATTGTTGGACAAAGGGTCTATTTTTTATTATTTGCCCTTGCTCACCTTGGCAATATGTGATCCGATGGCAGCATTATCTGGCAAAAAATGGCCTTATGGTTCTTACCGCCTATTCGGTGCGCGAAAAACACTACTAGGGTCCGCAGTGTTCTTTGTATGCGCTTTGATTACCGTGATTGTAATTGGACACTATATGCAAGAGCCAAGCCTGCACATGAGCGAAATCACCATGATATGTACCCTGGCTCTCGTCGTGACCATAGCCGAAGCATGTAGCAAAGACGGTTACGACAATATAAGCATTCCGGTCAGTAGCATGCTCAGTCTGTATATTCTATTTCCCTGATAACGAACAGTCCAGAAATCTTAATTTCGTTTGCAAAGTTATTGAATACGAATTCTTTGGCTATATTTATGCTATCATTGTTAGATCTATATGAAATCAACTCCTTTAAAAGTTATTGTTTTTTTCATTCTCACGATACAATTCTGTTTCGGCCAAACTTCTCAGGACTCGATTTTAAGCAGCAACCCTTTGAAAACTTCGCTGGATAGCTTAGTTCAACGGTCGGCAGAACACTATCTACAATCTCCGATTACCGTTGACCTATCAATCGGAATAATAACAGGCGATTTAGCACAGCAATACCATTTTCGGTTTAGGTTCCATTGCAAAAACGTTCGTCGGCATAATGCTTGCGCAGGCCGTCATCGAAAAGAAAGTAAATCTGAATGATGATATCCGAAAATATTTGCCTGGGGATTATCCAAATTTGCAGTATAAGGGGCATCCTGTTCGACTGGTAGATCTGGCAAACCATACTTCAGCCCTACCTTCGATGTCGAGAAATTATGATGATAAATATCTCGATAGCATCACCAAATTGCCCCACAAAGCATTTCGGGAGTTTTACCGTGTTTATACCGCCGACAGCATGTTCCGGGATATGCACAAATTTGTGCTTGATACGGTTACTGGCACAAAATTCCACTACAATGGAAATGCGATGATGGTGTTGATTGCCCTATTGGAACGCGTTTATCATAAACCCTACAACGATCTGGTAACATCATATTTAACAGATCAACTGGGTATGAAGGATACAAAACCACAACTCTTAGCAAAGGATGAGCGGAGGCTCATCGCCGGTCATGACGAACGTGACAAAATCTTGCCCTTTATTCCAGACTATGGTTACAGAGCTGCTCCCTCCATGTTTTCAACACTCGGTGATATGCTCAAGTATGCATCCGCTAATCTAAAGAACAACCATGCAGCCATTGCACTAAGTCATAAAACTACGTTTACAAGGCCCGACGGTATGCACATGGGATTGGGTTGGATGATGGATAAGGAGGAAAATGGTATCTCCTACCTTATGCACACGGGGCGCGACGGTTGTGGCTTCACTGTACTATGCTACCTATACCCCGAAAAGAATACCGCTATTATCATCCTTGCAAACGATAGTAGCGGCCAGGACAGATTAGCGGAACTGAAGGATAACATCAGACGAACTTGGCTTACCGAATAGCTAGCGTCGCCGTCCGGCAACAAATTTGTGCAGTTTTGCTTTTACCTCCTTGCCGGAGCCAATAATAACAACCATAAACCCGCCAAGGATGGCCAGGGCAATGCCGCATTATTTGGCAGTCCGATGGGTATAGCCCTGTGGTCAGACCAGTATATTGTCGTCTGTGATAACGACTACAACAACCATTATTATAGTATCCGGGTTGTCAATAGCTATGGTGTAGTGACCACCATTGCTGGTGGCAACAACCCGACCAACAGCAGCAAAGACGGTATCGGAAAAGCAGCACAGTTCAATGGCGCCAATGTCATTGCAGTGTTTTTATCCGTCCGCTTTGGGTTTTCTTTTCGCCGATTATTTTATATTTTTGTACATCTTCCAGCAATAATCTAATTTAGTCGGGAACAACCATTATGCAGTTTAACTTCGCCTTTGATTCCAGTCCGTTTAAAACCCTGATCGCTTTTCATAAGATTATACCATCCTTTGAAGCAGCGGCCCTATCGCCGGTTGGCTTTCAGGCCAGCTATGCCCGATCGCTGCTGGAAGAAATCAGCAAATACCCCGAACTTATCGATGGGGTCGAAAAAGCAGAAGACCTGCTGCGCTATGAGCCTATTATCAAGGTGCTGCTGGCCGACCTGTTCCCGAGCTCACTGACACATAATGAGATCAAGGCCGTCACCATTCCCTTCCATCTCTATACGTTCAACCATACCGCAAGACTGGAAAAAATATTAGCGGATGCCGGCGATCACTATGAATTTAGCCTTCGTGATATCTCGCCCGATACCTATTATATTCTCAATTGCTGCGTTATCATCAGCCAGTATTATGGGTTTAAGGTGGATGCCATGGATGCTCCCCTCTTTTTGGATATTCCAGACAAGGATAATATCATCCATCATTACCGCGTCCTATTCAATGCCGATTTTATCGATGTCCTTCCGACAGAACGGGCACTCGATCTTACGGTTGAAGATATTACCGAACTGGTCGACAACTTTTCGGATATTGCCCTATGGAAGTCCAAATTCCCCGAGCAGAGCTGGATCCTGAAAGGTTTTTCCATTATGACGCTTTTTGATGCGACCATTGAAAATGCGGTATCCAGCTTCAAGAGCAATCTGCTGCGCGAAAAAAGCGCTGTCCAGCTGGCAGAAATAGAAAGCATTTTCCGGTCGATTTATAAAATAAATGATCTGCGCATCGGATTGACCTCCTTTGAAAAGGTCAGGAACGAGTACAACTTACGGATTGTCGAAAAACAGCTGTACAGTCATCTGCTTTACGACTCGACGATCGAGGAATGTGAAAACATGCTCTGCAGCGAGACCTTGGAGAACCTGCTCACCAAGGACGAATATTTTGTTGTACCGGATATTGACAAGCTGTCGCTGGATGATCCAAAGCAGGCCTATTTTATCAACAAGCTCAAGCAGCAACAGGTGAAGAGCTTTATTTTTGTTCCCCTCGTCGAAGGCGACAAAGTGCTGGGTCTACTGGAAATGTCCTCATCCAAGGTGCGGGAACTCAATTCGGTCAATGCCAACAAGCTCAACTTCATCTTGCCCTTTATCAAAGATAAAGTATCGAAAGCCTTTGCCGAAACTGAAAATCAGATCGAAGCGGTGATCCAAAAGGAATATACCGCTATACACCCGAGTGTTAAATGGCGGTTTCAGGAAGAAGCCATGCATTTCCTCAACGACCGCGCCTTTGGAAAAGACTATGCCCTGCAGGAAATCGTCTTTGACCATGTTTATCCGCTCTATGGGCAGATCGACGTACAGGGCTCCTCAGAATCCCGCAATCAGGCCATCCGTCAGGACCTCATCAATCAGAGCAAGGAACTGATCGCATTGTTCACGGCGGTCAACCAAACGCAGCGATTACCGCTCTTTGAGCAGAAGGTCTTCGACCTGGAAAGAAACCTGACTACGCTGCAGCAAGCGCTGCTGACCGATACGGAACAGCTTATGCTCGATTATTTTAACCAGGATATTCACCCTATTTTGGAGAATTTCAGGAAAAACAACAAAAATAGCGTCGCCACCGAAGCCATCGACCGCTATTTTGAGCGGATCAACCTCTCTATCGGCGGTTTTTACGAGGCCCGACAGGATTATGACAACTCTATCACGCTGATCAACAAAAAGCTGGTGGCCATCCTCGACGAAAAGCAGGTAGAAGCCCAAGAATACTTTCCTCATTATTACGAGCGCTACAAGACAGATGGTATCGAGCACAACATGTATATCGGGGCCTCCATCGCTCCCGGTCGGAATTTTGAACTCTACTACCTACGCAATTTACGGCTGTGGCAGCTGCAGGTGATGTGTGCGATGGAACGCGAGTTTAGGCAGCTCCAGCCCGCCCTTCCGCATCAGCTGGAGGTGACCTCATTGGTGCTGGTCTTTGCCACCCCCATTTCCATCCGCTTTCGCATGGACGAGAAGCAGTTCGATATCGACGGCTCCTACAATGTGCGCTACGAGATTGCCAAGAAACGCATTGATAAAGCCAAGATCAAGGGCTCGACGGAGCGCATCACACAAAAAGGCAAACTGGTTATTGTCTACTCCAATGTACATGAAGAAACAGAATATCTGGGATACATCAACCTACTGCAGCACAAAGGATTACTAGACGATAATATCGAGCAGTTTGAGGTGGAAGATCTGCAGGGACTGGTTGGCCTGAAAGCGATCCGTGTGGGATTCAATTTTCAAGATCTGCACTAAAGTAATTCCTGGTGTTCCATCAGGTAGGCCAATGCCTCACGTACGGCTTCCTCGCTGCTTTTTGGATTAAAGCCGAGTTCCGTGCGCGCTTTGCTGATGTCAAAATCCTGCTGCAGCCCCGAAAACATCGCAATATCCTTGGTGGTGATCACCGGAGCTTTCCCTTGCAGCCGTGCCGCAAATTGCATCAGGCCGGCAATCGTATAAAGCAATATTTTGGGAACAGCTGCCGGAATCTTGAGCTGAAGTTGTGGATATAGCTTTTGTGCCAGCCGGGTCGTATCGCTAATACTCATGCACTTTTCATTGGCGAGGATATAGCGTTCTCCCGGTTTTCCGTGTAGGGCGGCAAGGTAGCAGCCCTCGGCGACATCTTTGACGTCTACCCAATTGAGGGATATCCCCGTATCGACAGGAATCTGCCTGGTCAGAATAAGGCGTAGCACATCGTACGATACATTGATGGGCAGAGCGGCTTCGCTGCCGATCATGGCACCGGGCATGACCGACACGAGTTCGATCCCCAATTCACGTGCTAGCTGAAAGGCTAACTTTTCGCCATCGTTTTTGGAATTGTAATAGGCATCCCTCCGGTCGGGGTTATAGCCATTGCTCTCCCGTGTGGGGGTATGCGTATAATCCAGTGCAGCGATGGAACTTACATAGATGATTTTTTTGACGCCTGCCGCCGCCGCGGCTTCGATGGTATTGCGGGTCCCCTGCATATTCACGTCGTAGATTTCCTTTTGCGGATCCCGGGCCCATAGTTTAAAAGCTGCGCCCACGGCATAGAAGGTATCCACTCCCTGCAACGCCCTTGTAAAAGAAGCCTTATCGGTGATATCTGCCGCCACAAGCTCGCAGGGCAAATCTTGTAGTGCAGCGCTATTGTCGAGATTTCGCACAGAAGCGCGTACCTGAAAACCCCGTGAAAGTAATAGTCTCACCAAGTTGTTGCCCAGGTGCCCATTTGCGCCCGATACCAGTACCAATTTTTTTGTTGTCATGTGTCTGATTTTAAATGATAGCACAAAGTTCTGCTTTGACCATTCAAAACCAGTTCACAAATGTTACCTAATGATCTGTTTGCGGATACGGCTCAAACTTTTGGGGTTCATGCCGAGGAATGATGCGATATATTGCATGGGTACGTTGTGCAGCAGATCCGGCTGTTCGGTCATGAGCTTGAGGTAGCGTTTTTCGGCCGTAAGCGTGGCTAGCTCTTTCGATCTCTTCTCATTATAACTCAAGGCCTGTTGAAACACATACACACTAAAATCTTTAAATGCAGGCGATTGTGCAGTTAGCATATCGAGGTTTGCTTTGGTGATACGCAGCAGTTTGCAGTCGGTGATGCTTTCCAGGTTTTCTTCGGAACGCGTCTGATTGCTAAAATTCTGGTAAGAGCATATAAATCCCGGCGGACAGTTGATATGTGTCGTCAGTTCGTCGCCTTTATCGTTATAATGGAACAGACGTACAAAGCCCGACACAACGAAATAGAGGTAAGTCGGTACCTTTCCCTCCTCTTCGATGATTTGATGTTTGGCATAGCGCACTGGCTCCATATAGTTCTTACACAGATCAATCTCTGGCTCCGATAACTGGCTGTGTTGTTTGATAAGCTGAATAAACTTTGCGTGCATTGTATCTATTTTATTCGTGCCCCTCACCCTTGCGCTATGTACATTCCTAATGCTTTGAGCGTGATATTGCATCCGGGGAAACGTTTCGTTGACTAAACAAATATACTAAAAGCGATTGACATACTAATAAAATTAGTAAACAAATATCAATTTATTGAAATAAATACTTGATTTGAATCACGATTTGAAAAAGCAAAGTCACGCTTTGCGAGAGCCTTTTATGAAGCAGTGGATATTGCTTCATAACAAATGACGCAGCCCGGGGGCTGCGTCATTGAAAAAATAGTCTTTGCGAAATGCCGCTTAGGGTTTGCGGTTGCCTACCCTCACCGGTCTGTCTGGTTTATACTCATCCCAGCCCTTAGACCGCAAATGATATACGTTATCCAAAATTATTTATCTCTTTCGTTACGGTGCAGATGGGGTTGTTTGCCGGTATGTTTCTTGATGAAACTTCTGAAATTTGCGACATTACTAAAACCTATTTCGAAAGAAATCTGCGAAATGGATAAATTCGAATGTCTGATCAAACGAATAGCCTCCCCGACTACAATTCCAGAAATAAATGCTTTTGCAGATTTCCCGCTATTCGCTGCGCAGAGCTCGGAAAGCCTTCTGCTTGTAAGTTTTAATTTATTGGCATAAAAACTGACTGAGGTACTTTCACGATAATACTTGTATACCAAAATGTTAAAGCTGTTAAACACGATTTGTTCCGATGAACTGCACAGCTTTGATAGGATCCCCTGAAGAGAGAGCCTGTAATGCCCTTCAAGCAAAATTGACTCGACACAGTGATGAGCGACCAGATCCAATATTTCCGGTCCCTGTACCCGCGCCATTTTTATGCGTTCAATAATAGCCGTATCAAAATAGACCTGATTTCCCATTTTACCCTCAATCTGTATGGCATTCTGAATGCCATAGAACAATATGGAGTTGAGAATCTTCACGTCGGATTTCGATCTCAGATAAAACGCTGCGGTAAATGATAGCACATAGCCCCCTATTGGCGCATCGTTCATGAATTTGATTCGCTTTCTCGGCCCTACAAATAGTAGCTGTCCGCTATCCAGCGTATAAAACTCCCTATTTACAGCAATGACGATCGGTTCATCTATTTTTATGATGTAATAAGTATCACTTGCTATATCACTTTCGGTTTGTTGGAATTCGGCGAGTGTACAAATCCCAAAATCCTGTAGCCCTATTTCTAGGTCCTTACTATTCATCATCGTCTTGATAAGCGTTTATACAGTTATCAGCACTAAAACCTCCTGCAGTTCATCTTCACTTGTCTGAGATCATAAGCTGATCCTGTTTGGAACCCAAATCGGATTGGAAGCTGTGCTATGTTATCATGCGCTGTTATCTGTGTATCAAAAGACAGTCAGCTTTGACTGCCTTTTGCCTACATATTTTATCTTGTGGTATACCCGCCATTGGCGAAAATAGTCTGTCCGGTTATCCACCAGCCATCAGTTACCAGAAACTCAATCAGTGGTGCAATGTCCTTAATATCGGTAAGTCCACCCAGTGCAGACGCCGACTTGTGATAGGCTACAGCATCTTCAGATTCCTGTCCGTAGAAGAAAGGTGTATCCATCGGACCAGGAGCTACCGCCGTAACTGAAATTCCGCGCGGTCCAAATTCCTTAGACGCAGCCCTTGTAAAATGTTCTACAGGAGCTTTCATTCCCGCATATGTCGAATAAAGGCCTGTATAGGCTGCTAATAAAGACGTAACGACAGTGCAGATTTTGCCGTTATCATTGATCCGCTTGCCGGCTTCGAGAATAAAAAAATAAGCGACCTTCGAATTAATATCACTCATGCTGTCGTACTCAAGCTCTGACGTCTCTACAAACGGTTTTTTCAGTACTTTACCGACCGTATTGATTGCGATATCAACCTTACCGAACTTTTCTTCGGCTTTGTCAAATAGCGCTTTTATATTTGATAGCTGTGTAAGGTCGCCCTGGACAAGCAGTCCCTCGGCACCAAACGCCTGTACATCCGACAATGTTTTTTCTGCCTCGGCTCTTGTGCTCTCACTATTGTAGTGAATGACAAGCTTTGCTCCTTTTGCCGCAAAATCCCGGCTCAACAGCCCCCCTAAGTTTTTCGCACCACCTGCGATCAAAACTACTTTTCCATTTACTTCTTGATTTGCCATAAATTTGAAAATTTGAATCCATCGCCCACTGATTTGCCGTGGATGCGCTGGATTACAGGTTTAGATTCTATCAGCGCTTATTCTGGCCTCTCAAAGCTATTTTACCCCGCTAGAATCTCTCAAACCAAATATCAATAATTGAGCTGCCAATCAAAAAAAACAGGGTTTCACAATGCTATCACACTTATCAAAATAGCAGGTAGTCCCGTGGTTATCAATCCATATGCTTCGATAGCTAGAAAGAGTAGCTCGGTCGAAGTGATTTTCATTAAACACTTAACTAATCTGATCTGAGGATTAAACAGTTAACTAACCCGATCTGAGGATGAAACGGAAATATAACGTCCGGAAATATCAAAAAAAAGGACCACCCGTTGAGGTGGCCCCTGATTAATTGATTAATTGTGTGCGTAAATTATAGCCATTGCGTAAATTATCGCTATTTTACCTGCAGGATCGAACGCTGGTGACTAAAGTTTTCCAGACTGAATCTGCCGTGATATTTTCCCATTCCCGAAGCACCTACGCCACCGAAAGGAAGGTAATGCGATCCGACGTGGATCAATGTACTATTGATCTCCGCATCGCCACTGGTGGTTCTTGCGATCACATCATCTGCAAATTGTTGACTTTCAGAAAACACGTACAGCGCCAATGGTTTGGGTCTGCTATTGATCTCTTTCAGTACTTCATCAATATTGCTGTAAGCTAAAATAGGAAGGATCGGACCAAAAATTTCCTGCTGCATCACCGCATCATTCCAGTTGACATCGTCCATCAAAGTTGCTTCAAAATGGCGCGTTTCCAAATCATATTTTCCCCCATAAATAACTTTTTCGGGAGCGGCATCCAGGTATCCCGCTAAATTCCCGATCTGATGCTGGCTTACAATCTTGCCGATTTTCCCTAAAGATTCGTCGTTGTATGTAGCTTTAAGATAAGATTTTAACTGTTCGATAAAGGCGCCCTTCACAGATTCATGCACATAAACGTAATCCGGAGCAACACAGGTCTGTCCGCAATTGATCCATTTGCCGGCAGAAATGCGCTGAACTGCTTTTTCGATGTCCGCATCATGGTGCACGATCGTTGGGGATTTCCCCCCCAGTTCCAGTGTAAGCGGAATCAGTTGTTCGGCAGCGGCTTTCATGACAATTTTGCCAACATTCGGACTTCCCGTAAAAAAGATGTAATCAAAAGGAAGGCTCAATAGATAGGTATTTTCTTCAATAGCGCCCTGAAAAACGGCAACATATTTTTCATCAAAAGCTTCGCTAACAATATCTTCAATAACCTGGGCAACATGGGGCGTGTTTTCAGAAGGTTTGATGATAGCCGTATTTCCGGCCATCAGGGCACCGATCAGCGGACTAAAAGTCAACTGCACCGGGTAATTAAAGGGACCTATGATATAGTTTACACCGTAGGGCTCATAAATGTACTTACTGATGACTTCCGCTCCCGAAGCATGCGGTTTTGATTTGACATAGGTTGGTTTTGCCCATTCTTCCATATTTTCGATCATATCGTCGAGTTCATCGAGAACAATCTGAACTTCGACGTACTCTGCTTCTGCCCTGCTTTTTCCAAGATCGATATTCACTGCTTCACAGATCGCATCCGTATAACTCGCAAAAACTTTACGGAAATTTTGCAACTGTCTTTTACGGAATGTGATTTCCTTCGTTGCTTGCGTGCCGAAAAAGTCTTTCTGTTTTTCGAATACTTCTTTTATTCTGTTTTTAATTTCTGTAGTCATTTGTTTGTGATTTTATGCATTTTAAAACACGCATAGCGCATAAAGTGTTTGTTTTAATAAAGTAAAAGTGTCTAGCGTGTTTATATCTTGTAGACCAAGATTACGGTGCTTTGATACAAAACAAAGGTAAAATAATTTTATATTGTGCAAAACATAATATTGTCATATATATTAGCTGAAACCTGTATTTATAGCACAATTTAACGTTATTATTACCCTTGCAGAGTACGTAATTTTACCCATTCAAAACTGGACTGTAATACCTATTTTAGGCTCATTAATAAAATTTTCTATCTGAAAGATCTATGGCGGACATCAATACCATTGAAGGGTTGCAACAGGAAAACCGGAAGCTGAGGAACAGCGTTTCCGAACTGTCTGAATTTATTGACAAAGCCTCCCTATCCCTGCATTGGGTCAACAGCGAAGGGATTATCATCTGGGCCAATCAGGCAGAACTTGATCTGCTCGGTTATACTCCGCAGGAATATATCGGTAAGCCGATCAGGAACTTTCACGCCGACCAGGAGATCATTGCGGATATCTTGCAGATGCTTGCCGCAGATCAGCGCATTATCGACCGCCGCGCGACACTCATTTGCAAGAACGGTGATCTGAAGTATGTCAACATCAATTCGAGCGCACTGATGAAAGACTCGGAGTTTGTTCACTCCATGTGCTTTACCAAAGACATCACCGAAGCTGTTCTGGCTGAACAAAAGAAAGATAAACTCACAGCGATGTTGGGGGAAAAGGAAGAACGCCTGCGGCTTGCCATTGTCTCTTCAGGAATGGGTACCTGGGACTGGGATTCAGCATCTGCAAAGGTCAGTATTTCCGAACGTTCGCAACATATATTAGGCCTGCCCAATGAGTTATGCCGTAAAGAACAACTTATCGACCTTGTACATCCCGAAGACAGGCCTACGATCTTTAAACAGATTCAAGAGCTAAGTGAGCGTAAAACTGACGGCCATTTTGATTTTACCTGTCGGATCATTAACGGCTACAATGGTCTAATTGCTTTTATCCGGGTACAGGGATCGGCCTATTTTAGTAGAAGCGAACATGCCGGAAGAATAATCGGTACAATCATAGATATAACAGACCAGAAAATAGCGGTCGAAAGAAGCGCGGAACTGGTGGCGATCGTAAATTCATCCTATGATGCAATAATCGGAAAGACTTTGCAAGGAATCATCACAAGCTGGAATGCAGCAGCCGAAAAGCTCTTTGGGTATTCTTCAAAGGAAATGGTCGGTCAGTCTATATTAAAATTGATCCCTGAAGAAAGACATGCGGAAGAAAATTACATTCTGGAGCGTCTTTGCCGAGGACATTCCATAAAGCATTTTGAGACAGTGCGTAGGACAAAATCAGGCAAACTGATCGATTTATCACTGACGATATCCCCTATAAAAAATGATTTGGGAGAAATCATCGGAATTTCCAAGATCGCCAGGGATATCACAGCGAAAAAGCAAGAAGAGCATCGCAAAAATGTCTTTATCTCTATGGCCAGCCATGAACTCAAGACACCGCTGACAAGTGTCCTGTTGAGTGCACAAATTATGCAGCAACATAAAGAACTGTTCGGGGAAAAGAGCGCGGCGATGGGATCAAAAATCGAAAACCAGGTAAAAAAGATGATGCTTATGATCGGCGATTTCCTCAGTGTTGCAGAAGTTGAACAGGGAAAACTACAGCTCAATAGATCATCTTTCAACCTAAGGGAACTGATGCGAGACTGCATAGCAGATCTTGGTACACATAACCACCGCATTGAACTGAGCTGCGATGCCTCCAGCGAACTTTTCGCAGACCGGCCAAAGATAGACCAGGTGCTGGGGAACCTATTGAGCAATGCCGTGAAATATTCTCCTAAGGGTGGCACAATAACTATCGGCGCGGAAAGCGTCGACGGAAAAATTCGCATTTTTGTACGCGATCAGGGATTAGGCATTGAAAAGAAACATCAGAAAAATTTATTCAAGGCTTTTTATCGCGTAGATAATCTGAACACCTCTTATATATCAGGATTTGGCATTGGCCTGTATATCGTGGCTGAAATATTGCGCTGCCATGGCACAAAGATCCAGCTTGAAAGCGAGAAGGATAAAGGGTCAACGTTTTACTTTGACTTAAACATTCCTCTAAATTCCAGTGGCGTCTGAGCCGTTTTCTTTTTGAACAGTTTGCTGAAACTTTGTGCATGCTCAAAACCCAGTTCGTAAGCAATTTCATTTACGGTAAGTTGTGTCGTTGATAATTTCTCTTTTGCCCGCTCAATAAGTTTATGGTGGATATACTGCTGCGTGTTCTGGCCAATGAGCGAGCGTAGCATATCGCTTAGATAACCCGCAGACACATTCAACTGCTCCGAAAGAAAATGGACCGTTGGCACTCCCTGAATTACCGAATGATCATGATCCAGATAATCATCCAACAGCGCTTCTGCCTTCAGTAGAATATCATTGTTTATATTTCTTCGCGTAATGAACTGCCGCTTGTAAAACCGGTTGACGTAGCTCAGCATTAACTCCACCTGCGATATAATGACTTCTTGGCTAAATTCGTCTATCCGATTGTCAAGTTCATTTTTCATGAAATTCAAGATCGCTATCATCGTTTCTCTTTCCTGATCAGATAGATGTAACGCTTCATTCACAGAATAGGAAAAATAGCCGTACTTCCTAATTTTATGGGCTAAAGCGGAACCCAGGAAAAAGTCAGGATGGATCAGCAGCAGATAAGCATAGGTATCCCTATTATATTCTGTGCTGCCCACCAATTGATTGGGCGCAAAGAAAAGCATACTTCCTTCATTAAAATCATAGTACCCCCTGCCGTACTTGAGTTTTCCGCTGTTTTTTGTTATAAAAGTTATCTTGTAGAAACTCAGGACATCGTATATTGGAGCCATAGCGGTATTGAATGGATTATCCTGATTGAAATGGACCAGGCTAATCAGGGGATGCTGCGGTTTTGGTAGGCCAAAAGCTTCGTGACTCTCGGATATAGATATAAAGCGTTTTAACTTATCCTCTTTCTTTTTCATACAATAAATTTATAAAAAAACCTCTAGCTTGTAGCTAAAGGTCTTCCTTTGTGTAATTCTACCACGGCACTTGACCGCCTTGTTCTGTGCGATAGGTAGCCGGTCCCGTAAAGCTTCCATTGGGTATATCTTCCGCCAGTGCCACGCGTATCGGCTCAAGTGAGCCTTCTTCCACCGTATCTGTACCTTCAAAGTTATTCAGGGCTGTCGCTGTAAAACCCGGACTTACCAGATGTACCTTAACATTTGTATTTTCCAATTCATTTGCTAGAGAAAGGAAAACACCATTTAAAGCGGTTTTCGAAGCGCCATATACGGCATCAAATCCACTACGGAATGCATTGTCCGGATCTGCATTCAGCGTTAGTGAGCCTAGAGAACTTGAAACGGTTACGATTCTAGATTGTTTTGCATTCCGAAGTAAGGGCAACAGGGCCTGTGTTATGGCAAGCGTGCCAAAGACATTGGTTTCCCAAACCTGGCGCATTTCAGCTATGGATGTGACGCTTGCCTTCTGCGCACTCAGAATTTCCCACATTGTACGACCGGGGATCCCTGCGTTTGAAATCGCCGCATTATTGACCAGCAAAGTAAGGTACCCAAACTCATTTTCTATTTTACCGACAGCATTCCTGATTGAATTATTGTCGGTAATATCCAGTTGAATGGCATGTGCTTCACCCCCTATCTGATTGGCGGCATCCTTTCCTTTTTCTAAATCTCTTGACCCAACAAACACATGATATCCATTTTCAGCAAGAGCTTTGGCAATCTGAAAACCAACACCCGTATTGGCACCTGTAACAAGGGCTACTTCTATTTCATTTGTCTGCATGTTAAACTTATTTAAATGTAACAGGACAAAGTTCCGCAACTATGGGCGGTCAATTGTAGCTGAATTGAGGATATTTCTAACCAAATTAAGGGTAGATATAAATTCACCGCTAACCTACAAACCTGACAAACTTTAGTTGAGTTGCATTGTAGGAAAAAATAAACGAACGACGGTTCCTGTCCCTATTTTACTGGAAATATTAATAGACCCACCTAAACGCTCAATAAGCTCTTTTACCAGAGGAAGGCCTATTCCTGAAACCTGATCCGGTTGAAGATGTAATCTTTCATGGGCCATAAATTCCAGATTAAGATTTACATCGGGAATACCGACGCCATTGTCTTCCAGATAGTATACAATTCCTTTACTTGTCTCCTCACTGTAGATATGTAGATAATCATCGGCTGTCTGTGCCGCATATTTTATGGCATTTGAAATAAGGTTAAAAAATATCTGATAAATAGCATTGGCATCTGTACGCAGTGCGAGAAGCTTTCCCAATTTAAATTTCACCTGCGAATTTGGATATATCAACTTGACTTCTTCCGTCCATTCCATCATTCTTTTATCCATCTCCAAGTACTCTATCACAGGTTTGTGGTCTCTTATTTTATTTAGCTGGAGTTTTTTATCAAGTATAGATTCGATATTCTGTATAGCCATATTCATGTTTTCAAGCCATTTTTGGTTAACATCTTGTGGCAGGTTAATATTTCTGCTCAAAAAATGATTTCCCAATTTTAGAACTGACAATGGATTTTTTAAATCATGAGATAACGTATTTGCAAAAGCATCAAGCTTTCTATTAAAGATCAACTGCTCATTTTGACTTTCGGCAATGTCATAAGCTAGCTTTCTCTCGGTCACGTCCCACGAAGAATGAAGAATGCCATAGGTATTCCCATTATCATCAAGGAGAGCTTTGTATTCAAAATCAAAATAGCGCTTTACAACTTGATTTCCACAGACAATATCTGCTGGAGTATCCTTTGCGGTGTACGTGATTCCCGTCTTCCAAACATTTTTCAATATGGATGAAAACCCTTCTTTATGAAAACTTGGAAAACATGAACAAAACGTTTTGCCGACTATACTGCTATCAGCTCGCCAGGTCTCTAGCATAGACTTATTGACGTAGGCTATATGTAGATCGGGGCTGCTGTATATAGCAGTTGCCAAGGGAGACATATCAAGTATCGGCAGCAAAAACTGATCGTTGCGCATCATAATTAACTAATTGTGTAAAAATAAATCAAAAAATATGGAAATATCGTTCAAATACATTCACACAAATAGTGCCATATTGGAAGAATAAACTGCTTTTAAACTATCGTATACACAAATTATGGTGCAAGGAGCCGATCCTGCTACCCAGTTAGCGGCAAAAAAATTACATAAAATAAAGGTTTACACACTTTATCATGGGTAAAGTAGTTAAATAGGTAAAAAAATGAAATAGCCATAGATAAAATTCAATTCATGTGGAATGATTAATTGCGCGCGGGATAGCTTGGCACGGGATAATCCCTGTCGACATGCATCTGATTGATCAAAATCTCCTTGATCAGGTGATTCATTCGCTTATCATTGACTTCGATTTTTACGATTTTGTGGCTATAATAAGTGTCGCTTTCAAATTCACTTTCGATTTTCTCGGCAAATGCAGGCGATAGTGATTTGTAGTTAAGTACAACTTCGGTTTCCTTTTCTGCTATTTTTTTTAACGTCAAAGTCCAGATTACCCCATATTCCGGAGAGAAAAAGACTTTTCTTGGCGGCGGTACTTTCAATTTTTTATTCTTTAACGAGTACGTATACAGCATATGAATACTTGGTTTGGAAACATCTTTTGCCGCAGTCGTGACCAATTTATGGTACTCTTTTTCGTTATCCACAACCGTTTCAATGCTTATCCCCTGCTCCTCGATTTCAAAACGGGCAGTCGAATCTGTACTTCCCAGCGCTGTGATTTTAATTTTGCTGTCGACAAACTGACCGGACATATCGGGGATGCCCTCTTTTACGCGGTCAAAACTTGCAGCTAAACGCATCGGGATCAATTTCGTCGTCAGCGTTTGCCCATGTAGGCTACCCGCTGCAGCAATAAAAAAGAGCATTATACCAACATATTTTCTCATCATGATTGTTTTAATTTAGCGATTTCAAAACGATTAAAATCTGATCTTGAGACCTGATATTAATGTAAATTACACTTTTTGTCAGTTGTTTTCTGCTATTGATAAATATTTAGCTAATCGCATTTACAATCCGCTGGATATTAATTCATATTCGCAACAGTTGGCCAATCAGTTTAATACAATAGCGCTACCGCACAGCAGCTAACTACCGTTGAATCGTAGCCACATAGCGCCCAGTTGAATCGTAGCCGTTTAGCGTACAGTTGAATTGTAACCGCGTAGCGTATAGTTGAATTGTAGCCGCGTAGCGCCCAGTTGAACCGTAGCTGCGTAGTACAGTTGAACCATAGCCGTGTAGCGTATAGTACCTAAAAAGGTGTATCAAAGCCCGAGCTATAAAAAACTTAGCGTTTTTCCATCGCTTTCATGGCCAGTCCGGCTGCAATACCACCGATAACATACCAGGCAACCGTCATTAACTTCGTACGATTGGTCTTTTTTATGGGTTTGGCATCGAGTCCGGCCTGTTCCGGAATAGTCAATGTTGCGAGCCCTACCACAGTACCGAGCAAGGCTCCTTTCAGCAGCCTATTTTTCTGACCGCCATAGCCGATAAGCGTATATAACATGGTATTTGAGGCCACATCGGCGCCAAATGTAGCTGCTACCAGCGTATTACCTTGGGGTGGTTTAAATCCGGCGAAGCGTACTGTTTTCTTCATCGCCTCCTCACCCACTTTATCTACTTCGGGCGACTGGGAATCAAATCTTTTGGCAGCGCTGTGCACTATATTGAGGACGAGTGCACCGATCAATCCGCCCAGCATATTTTTATTCAATCCGTTCATAGGTTGTCTTTTTACTTTTTCAATCTTGCTTGTTAAGTTCTCAATCTTGCCGAGCCCATAGATCAACAGGTTATTTTAGAACGAATAGACCAGAAACCTCAAAGATGTGCCGGTCTTTTCTAACTATTTATCCATCAAATGGATTGATAGAAAGACAAGAGTAAGATTGAAATCGTTTAAAAAAGCTTCAGTTATCTTTAACAGAAAACAGCCCTTTTATCTCGGCATGTCTCTTTTCGATCAGAAGAACCGTATGATCGTATTCATCCTGAACCTTCTGATCCCTAAAGAATGGATGCAGCTCACCTTCGACCAACTTATGCTCGGCAAATTTTACCAGAAGTGATTTGAGTTTCTCCCTTAATCGGCCGATCTCTTCATCATTTAATGTGGCTTCTCTAATCTTACGTCCCACATCCGCATCACCATCCTGCCATTGATCTTCAAATTTTTCCATAATTTAATTTATTTTAAAGTATTCCATTCAATACCGAATCAGTCCCCTGTCTTCTCGCTCCAATCTCGATTTCTTCGATCCGCTATACATACCCCCACACTCCTTTCGGTTTCCACTTTTCACACGTTTATTGCCGCTATTCACATACTTTCACACCTTTTATCGCCCTACTTTTGGATAACAACTTTTTTGCGGGTTGTTATTTAATATAATATTAATGGACACTGGGGCGAAGGGATTCGTTCCAGTATTTTTTTACACGAATCCGCACAAAAAAACAGCTGCTAATGCACATAAGGACCGCTGGCCTTTCGCATTCTTCCACGGTATTGCAGTGGATTGGAACCCGAATGTTTTTTGACGAAATGCCGAAAATTGGATTCTTCTGAAAACCCCATTTCATAGGAGATCTGGGAAATAGAAAGATCCGTATGTTCAATATAGCGCAGCGCCTCTTTCAAAACGATGTCGATAATGGCATTCTTTGCCGTTTTATTCCAGACTTCTGTACATAGATTCGTTAGCTTTCTTGGCGTAATATGTAGTTTGTCTGCATAGAATTTGACGTTGCAATTTTCTTTATAATGTTTGTGTACGAGTATGGAAAAACGGTTGGCCAATCCCTGCACCGTACTGTCCCTACCCCTGCTGAGTTCCTTATCGAAATCTGTTTCCCATATCCCTTGTAAAAGGACCGACTCGATGAAGTTGTGCACGATCAGCGAAGTCACCGCGGCGTTTCTTGATTGATAACCTTGGATATTTCCGATAATCTGCATCTTCATCTCTTCCTGTTTTATCCGGCTTTTAACGGCCTTGAGCAATCTTTCACTGTCAAAAAATAATCCCGAATTGATCAATGTCCTATCCAGGGCCGACCTTTCGTAAAACCGTGAAGTAAAGCGGATCAGATACCCGTTCGAAGTGCCCGATCCCCTGAGGGTAAAATCTTTCGCCGGACCAATAAAAATGAGCGTATTGCCTTCCATGCAAAAAGAATCATTCTCCAGGCGGATCTCAATGTCGTCAAATGGTATCAGGATAGTGAAAAGATCCTGACCATGATACCAGTAGGGAAACCGCTGCTGCTGCCATTCCTTTAAAGGTATAATTTCAAATTCAGCCGCTTTACTGTCCATAAATGAGCTATGCTATGTATCTATCCTTTGCTTAATGGAGATCCGATGTCATCATCAAGCCAATATTTAATTTCGTCCAATGTCATTCTCAGGTTGGTTTTACTGAAAATGAAAAGTGCACCGTTGGCCTTAAACCGTTCAAGTTCGGTGATATTATCTGTGGTCGTATACCCGAATACTTTAATCGATGGAAACCGATCGCGGATATGAAGAGCGGCCTCATGTCCATCCATTACAGGCATATTAAGATCCGCAAGGCATACGTCGGGCAGCTCGGCGGTACTTTCGAGTTTTTTCAGGAGCTCCAGTCCGTTGCTGCAATTAAAACGTAGATCAAATGTTTCATTGTTGACAAGCACTATTTTCATGAGCGTCCGCTGAAAGAGACTATCGTCCACAAATGCTATTTTTATTTTTCTTCCAATCTCAGTTGCCATCTTCTCCCTTCTGCAAAATATCCAATGGCAAATAGTCCTGTTCAGTTCCCGCTACGAAAGTAATCTGTATAGCCCCGAAAGCATTCTCCATTTCCACGCTGGTTGCATGAATTGCAGGTGGTATATATTCTCGTTTGGCCTTTAATTGATCCTTCATTTTCGATTCTGTTTAAGTTTGAAATATATGCGTTAGTTACATAGCACTGTAGTCCAATTCAGACTACAACTTTTTTTCAATTAACTGATTCATAAAGGATAAAAAAATGAAATTATCTGTCTGAATAGGATTTGTCATGAAATGAATAGCGATTAAGGTGTAGTTTTTAATAATATTTATTAGATTATTTTTTGTAAGGTAAAATAGTTACATTTGATTATTGGAACTGTAGTCTGAATTGGACTTCTCTGGAAAACTTATATATTTATTTTCAGAAAATTAGATTCAAGTCCAATGATAAACTTCAAATTTACGCTGCTATATTCCTCCCCCTTTTCAACAATATCCCTCACGATCCTTGATGATTCTCAGACGGAACATGTGATCAATACTCCCCTTAAAATTTGCCCGGATTTATGGGATTTTGAAAAACAGCGCCCCCACAATATTTACCTCAAAAAAAATAAAAATTTAAATGCCAAGCTCGATAGGCTAAAAATCGGAATCGCCGAATACCTGAGTAATGTGGCGGCAAAAAACAGCAAAATTTCGCATATCAAACTCCGCAAGATCATAAAAGAAAATTGTGATGGCACAAAGAGTTGTCGCCCCGCCAACAGCCTTCTAGATTATGTGGAAGCTTATATCCGGAGCCGTGCCCACCTTATTTCTGAACCGACTTCCAAGCGTTACCGGGTATTCCTCCATTTGCTCGAGCGATTTGAAGGCCATCGCAAAAGACACCTTTTGCTGCACGAAGTCAATGCATCCTTTGTCAAAGAGTTCCTTGAATTTGGCGAGCTGGAAGAATACAATAAAAGTACGATCGGCCGCACCATACATTTTGTCCGCACGGTGCTCAATTTTTTGGAGAAAAGAGGGGTCAGAACCTACGTATATGAACTTGAGCTTCCCAAGGAAAAAAAAGTCAATCTTTTTGTCACCCTCAGTGAGGATGAACTGGTAAAACTCAAGGAAACGGATGTCCCTCCAAGACTACAGGCAGCTCGGGACTGGCTAATCATCAGCTGCTACACCGGCCAGCGCATTTCAGATTTCATGAATTTTGATATCCAGAACCTCGAGATAATCAAGGGAAAACCCTGTATCTCATTTGTCCAGCAGAAAACGCAAAAAGAAATTCTGCTGCCTTTACATCCGGTACCATTGACCATATTGTCGGGCAATTTAAACGTATTTCCCGAGAAGCTTACTGCGCAAAAGTATAATCTGCAGATCAAAGAAGTCGCGGAACTTTCCGGTATCAATAGCCTGGTCAAAGTCCGCAAAAGAAAGGGCTTCCGGGCGGTAGAAATGTTTGTTCAAAAATGGGAAGCGATCACGAGCCACATCGGAAGAAGAAGCTTTGCCTCAAATTTTTACGGTAAAATCCCTACTCCGCTACTGATGGAAGCTACAGGTCACAGTACCGAGCAGATGTTTCATCGCTACATCAGTACCATTGATACGGAGCGGACAAGAACGTTGGGACAGTACCTGGAAGATGCTTATAACGAAAAATTCAGGGTAGCTTAATTAGCGATTAGATCCGTAATTCAGTTACAAGTTTCCGTAATTGGGGTAAACATGCTGCAGGCGCAGCTTCGTAATTTTGGGTAACAAAAATAAGAAGCAGATGAAAACAAGAAAATTAGGCACGCAGGGACTTGAAATTCCAATGATCGGCTTAGGCTGTATGGGGATGAGCAGTTTTGCGTCCACTGGCGATATCTACGGCAAGGCCGACGAAAAAGAATCCATAGCCACCATCCATCGGTCCTTGGAACTGGGTGGCAACTTTTTGGATACGGCCGATCTGTATGGGCCCTTTGAAAACGAAAGGTTGATCTCCAGGGCCATACGCGGCAAGCGCAACGACTATATCCTCGCCAGCAAGTTCGGCTTTGAGATTGATGATAACGACCACGTGACCTGGCGTATCAATGGTCGGCCAGATTATATCCGAAAGTCTATCGAGCGCTCGCTGAAAAACCTCGATACCGATGTGATTGACCTCTATTATATGCACCGCCCCGACCCCAATGTACCCATTGAGGAAACCGTAGGTGCCATGGGCGAGCTGGTCACAGCGGGCAAGGTCAGGTACCTGGGCATTTCGGAAGTCAGTGCCGAGCAGATCCGCAAGGCACATGCGACCTTCCCGATCACGGCTGTGCAGAATGAAATCTCCCTGTTCGGACGCGAAGTAGAGACCAATGGCGTATACGATCTGACACAGGAGCTGGGTATTGGCCTGGTCGCCTACTCCCCTTTGGGCCGTGGATTTATCACGGGTGAGATCAAGTCGCCGGACGATATCCCCGAAGATGATTTCCGCAGGCTTATCCCGAGGTTTCAGGGTGAGCAGTTTTATAAAAACCTCGATCTGGTGCGTGAACTCGAACAGATTGGAAAAGAAAAAGACGTTACCTCGTCGCAGCTGGCCCTTGCCTGGCTGATCCAAAAAGGAATCGTGCCAATACCGGGGACAAAAAGAGTGCGCTATGTGGAGCAGAATATCGCAGCTACAGACATCCTATTGACCGCCGAAGAGCTGCAACGCATTGAGGCTATTCTGCCGGTCGGACTGGATACCGGATCCCGCGATGTAAGTATTCCGCTGCAATCATAAAAAATATAAATGCCATGCCAGCAGAAAGCGCATGGCATTTTACTTAAATTAGGCTATCATTTAACAGGCAAAAAGAGCATGTCAAAGAAAGAACCCGTACTGATCAGGATCAATAGTATCGCCGACTATCATGAAGCGCTGCAGCTGCCCAAACCGCAGCATCCGCTTTTTAGCATCACCGATTTCTCCAAAAACAAGCATATACATCCAACGGTCGAGACCACCTTTCAGCTCAACCTGTACTGCATTTCCATCAAAGAAGATGCACAATGCGTATTGGGTTATGGCCCACATCAGTACGACTTCCGGGAAGGCCTGATGACCTTCTTTAAACCCGGGCAGATGATCAGTGTTGATCCCGATACTGCCCATGCCGAAGTAGGTTATTCCCTTGTTTTCCATCCCGATTTTATCCGCACCTATGACCTGGCACACAAAATCGGCAGCTACAGTTTTTTCGATTACGAAGTCAACGAAGCACTTTTTCTGTCCGACCGGGAAAAGGAGCAGATCCGAAATATCGGAAAAGGGATTTTAAGCGAATATGACAGTCCGATCGACAGCTATAGCCAGGATGCCATTGTCAGTTTCATCGAACTGTTGCTGGTGTATTCGCAGCGGTTTTATAACCGGCAATTTATTACGCGTAAAGTACACAATGTGCCCTTGGTAAGCCGGTTTGAACAATTGTTGGATCAGTATTTTGAAGCCGAAACCCAACACAAGGGCTTGCCGCAGGTGGGCTACTTTGCTGAGCGGCTGAATATGTCGAAAAACTATTTAAGCGATTTATTACGGTTACAGACCGGTGAAAGTGCGCAGAACCATATCCAACATAAGCTCATCGAAAAAGCGAAAGATCTGCTGTCCAGGTCGGAGCTTTCCGTTGCCGAAATTGCCTATCAGCTGGGTTTTGAACAGCCGCAGTCACTCAATCGTTTATTCAAAAAGAAAACGGAGCTTTCACCACTGGAGTTTAGACGGAAGATGGCTACAAGCTAAGAAAGCATCCTTAAAATCTGCTGTATATTGAGCTGCGGACCACCATACAGCAGAATTTTTGCCTTAAAGGCGATATCGAAGCGATAAATTGCGCCAGATTTCTGTCGCAAAATGCTGATCTGAGTGTCTATTTTCAAAAAACCACTGGTCGCCTTTTTTTACGAGTTTTTGATCAATTCCATCAAGCGAAATTGGCAATTCCGTATCGAGCTTTGATAAAGACTTTTTCAACAACACCAGCTGATAATCCTGTCCTTTGTAAGTTAAACGGAACACCTGTGAACGATGTGGTTCCCCGCTTATCCCGTCAATTGTGCCTTGCATAAATATAGATCTTCTAAAATTTTTAAAATACAGCAATTACGCCAATACGAATACGCCAAAAAGTTTAAAATCGAGCAAAAATCAGCTTAACATTGCTTCGTTTTTATAACGAATATCAACAAATAATCGTGCCAAAGTCGATAAATTTCCTGCTCCATTGGCGATGATTTTTTTCACACATTTTGATTTCGTCATTTTGGCTACAATCAAGCTCAATTTGGCAACAGGTACCCGATGCCTTCTTCAGACATTTGTGGTATGGAATCAAACAATAACAGCATGCAAAAGACAATTTTCATTACAGGAGCTTCTTCCGGTTTGGGAAAAGCAACTGCCAAACTATTTCAACAGGCGGGTTGGAATGTGATCGCAACCATGCGAAATCCCGAAAATGAAACCGAACTTGCCGGGACCGAAAACATCACGCTATTAAAATTAGATGTTACCGATCCGGCCCAGATCAAAGAAACTGTAGCAAAAGCAATCGCTATAAGTAACATTGATGTCGTTTTCAATAATGCAGGTTATGGGTTAATGGGTGCCTTTGAAACGTTGAGCGACGAAAAAATACTTCGCCAAATCGACACGAATCTATTGGGCGTATTGCGGGTTACACAAGCCTTCATTCCCCATTTTAGAGCACAGAAAAGTGGTTTATTTATTTCAACCACATCAATTGGTGGATTTATGGGGTTCCCGTTACATTCAATGTATCATGCCACAAAATTCGCCTTGGAGGGCTGGAGCGAAAGCATGTCCTTTGAATTGAAAAAATTTGGAATAGCCATCAAAACAGTTGCTCCGGGAGGAATAGCGACAGATTTTGCAGGTCGTTCTTTGGATCTAAACCGAGCTTCGGACTATCAGGACATCGAAGACAAACTGTTCGAACAAATGGGTCTGATGATGCAAAATGCATCCACAGCCGAGCAAATTGCCCAAGTGGTATATGAAGCCGCCACGGACAATAAAGATCAGGTACGTTATCTGGCAGGTGAAGATGCATATGCACTCTATGAAAGACGATTGCAAATCGGAAAAGAAGCGTTCAGGCAGGAAATTGCAAAACAATTTGAGGCCTAATTTTTTAAATCAGCACCTGCCTTGCGAGGCAGTTGTTTTTTGTAAATTTGTATAACAAAAACAGGATGCATAGTATCAATTCCATATCCGAATTTCATCGGCAATTGTCCTTGCCGGCCCCATTACATCCGCTCGTCAGCGTAATTGATGTAGCTGGAATAAAACCCGATGAAAGCGACATCTGGGAGCAGTTCTGCGTGAATTTCTATAGTATCTCGCTGAAAAAAGATGTTACTGCAAAAATAAAGTACGGCCAACAATATTACGATTTCGACAAAGGAACAATGAACTTTATTGCGCCCAAGCAGATTCAATCGTTGACGATTGCCGAAATCAGAAAGATGAATGTCGAATGCGGAAAAGGTTACATGCTGCTATTCCATCCTGATTTCTTGTATACCCACCCCCTGGCCACTAAAATAAAAAACTACAATTTCTTTTCGTATGCGCTTAACGAAGCATTACATCTCTCCGAACGGGAAGAAAAAGACATTATAGAAATTTTTCTTAAAATCGAACAAGAATATCAGCATATCGACAAGCATACCCAAGATATTATTTTGTCGCAAATTGATATGCTCTTGCAATACAGCAACCGCTTCTATGAGCGTCAATTCATTACTCGGAAAGCGGTTAACCATGCGCTGCTGACCCAATTGGAAAAATTGCTGGACGATTATTTCGACAGCGAAGAAACCCTAAAACAGGGGCTTCCAACCGTAGATTATTTAGCCGAAAGCCTCCATGTATCAGCACGTTATTTAAGCGATTTACTACGTTCCGTTACCGGTAAAAACACACAGCAGCACATTCACGACAAGTTAATTGAAGAAGCCAAGGAAAAACTTACGGCAACAAGCCTTTCTGTTGCCGAAATTGCCTATAAGCTCGGTTTTGAACATCCGCAATCGTTCAACAAACTGTTTAAGAAAAAAACCAATTTTTCACCTTTAGCGTTCAGACAATCGTTTAACTGACAAAACAGTATAAAATAAATTTTAGTGCGAATTGTGTGTTACATTTAAAGAAACCTGCGCTTCCCCAATGCTTTCATGGCCATCCCTGCGGCCAATCCTCCGATCACATACCAGGCCACGGTCATCAACTTGGTACGGTCGGTCTTTTTTATCGGCGTAGCGTCCAGACCTGCCTGCTCAGGAATGGTCAATGTCGCCAGGCCTACTACTGTTCCGAGCAGTGCTCCTTTGAGCAGCAGATTTTTCTGACCGCCGTAGCTGATGAGGGTATATAACATGGCGTTGGAAGCTACGTCTGTGCCAAAAGTTGCTGCCACCAGCGCGTTGCCTTTTGGCGGTTTAAATCCGGCAAAACGAACTGTTTTTTTCATTGCTTCCTCGCCTACTTTATCGACTTCAGGCGCTTGATTATCAAACCTTTTAGCCGCGCTATGAACGACATTGAGTACAAGCGCACCGATCAGTCCGCCCAGCATATTTTTATTGAATCCATTCATATGGTGTTCTTTTTGTTTTCAATCCTGCCTGTCACATGTATGTACAGTTATTCTGAGAACAGCGTGCAGCCTAAAATAGTTTAATCAAATCCACCGCTAATTGCTTTATGCAGCTGGGACGCACAACAACCTTTGCTTCCCAGAAGGGAAGGTCTATAAAATAAAGCCTGGATCATCGACCTTAGGATAAATACCGGAGGCAATATGTATCTATTTTATTGGGTCTGAAGGAATTTATCGGGAGTCATAATATTGTTTTCGGAGGCTTCAAAAATTCAAAAGGTATATCTTCCGGGCCATGGGAAATCAAGGATGGCAGAATGACCTTTAACAATCTTTAACTTTACTACCGCGATCTTTCAAATTTTATAGCGTATATTTACATTGTTCTATCGCTCAAGATCGAACGTAATAAAAATTAAGCATATTTCTCGAGTAAAAATCCAAATGTCCCAGTCTGTAAAATTCAGCAATGTAAATACATTGTTCTCCAAAACGTTAAAACAAAAAATCAATAACTATTTTCAAAATTCACTTCAGCCAAGAACCGGGAATCGTAAGATTTATCTGAAAGCCGCTATCCTCCTGATCAGCTTTGCGGTATTGTATCTCCTTCTGGTATTTGCACCTTTGCATTGGAGTATTGCAATAGCATTATGTATCATTTTCGGAGCTAACCTCGCTGCGATTGGTTTTAACATTATGCACGATGCTGGGCACAATTCTTTTTCAGACAATAAAAACCTGAACACTGTGCTCTCCTACTCGCTCAATCTACTGGGCGGCAATATCTACTTTTGGAAGCTCAAACATAATATTGCACACCACACCTATACAAATATCGATGGCGAAGATCACGATATCGAAGTAAAGTTTATGCGTATACACCACGACCAGAAACTTCGGAAACACCATCGCTATCAGCGTTTTTATTTTCCGCTGCTCTATGGAATCTCCTATTTAGCGTGGATCTTTTATCAGGATTATGAGAAATATTTCCGTGGGCGCATGGGACATAAAACTGAGCAATTTCATTTTCCGATCAAAGAGCGTATTATTTTTTGGGTCAGTAAGCTAATTCACTTCAGCTTATTTATCATTATTCCGATCATTTTCGTCGGGTGGCTGCCCACACTTATCGGTTTGCTGATTTCTGGTACGGTGTGTGGTATGAGTCTGGCCACAGTATTCCAGCTGGCCCATGTGGTGGAAGAAACCGAATTCAAAACCATTGACCAGTCAAAGGTCGAAGAAGAATGGATGATTCATCAGATTCAGTCCACCGCAAATTTTGCTACGGGCAGCAAGGTACTTACCTGGTTGCTTGGCGGTCTCAATTTTCAGGTTGAACATCACCTTTTTCCAAAGATCAGCCATGTTCATTATCCTGCGCTCAATAGGATTGTGAAGCAGACCTGCAAGGAATATAAAATACAATACAACGAGTTTCGGAGCTTCTGGACAGCATTTAGATCGCATTTAAAAGTGCTGGAGGCCTTGTCAAAATAACCTAGTTATTAACGAGTCGCTTCATTTCCTTTGTCCCTTCCCTATGGCCTTTATGTGCCATAGAAGTTGGTAGCTTCCACCAAATTTTCGGTATGTTGTACAGAGCGTATATCTTTTCTGTCAATTTATCAGGTAAAATTTGACAGTTTTGCTGCAAAAATTTCAGTTTTTTAAGCTCGGTACTTTTTTTGTGAGATTTTTAATACAGTCGGCCGGCTGATAGATTTAAATTATTGTTATACTTCATTAAAAGGAGGTTACTATGAAACTTGCAAAAAGAAACTGGAACAATTTTTCACTTTTTTCGCCCATGTTTGATAATTTTAACCGTGAGCTTTTAAACTGGGACAACAAAAATTACTCATCAACAAGTACCACCGTTCCTGCGGTCAACATCAAGGAAAACGCAGAAAGCTTCGAAGTGGAGGTCGCCGCACCTGGCATGGCCAAAGGCGATTTTAAGGTGACACTCGACGGCAATCTATTGACCATATCCTCGGCTAAAGAAGAACAAAACGAGGAACATCACGACAACTACACACGCCGGGAGTTCAGCTACCAATCTTTCCAACGCAGCTTTGAACTTCAGAAGGAGGTTGTCGATCAGGACAATATTCAGGCACACTATGAGAATGGTATGCTCCGATTGACAATACCCAAAAAAGAAGAAGCCAAACAGAAAGAACCGCGGATGATCGAAATATCCTAAAGATCCAGATAGCAAATTTAATGGTTAGCCTCCCTTGGAGGCTAACCTATTTTTTCAGTCTTTAATATTAAGATTATGAAAACGTCGAATTACTATATTGAATTACAGATGTACAGCCACGGACATTATATCACTATCGCCAGTTTTGACCAAAAAAGCTGCGAAAAGATTATTCATGAACTGTTTGATGAACTGCGCGGTGAGCTTAAAGCCTCAGACAGCAGACGTCTTCGCATTAATCTTCTCCTGAACGACGCTACGATTCAGAGGACACAATTACGATCCATCCACTGTACACTGGATGAGTTGGCCGAGAACACCAAGATTATCATCAAGAAAACCTTCCGCTCAGTAAACTTTGACTGACGGAAGTGCACTTTAGCATACAACACAAGCTATCAGCCTATAGACCATTTAAACACATTTTTTTTATTTCAATCTTGATTTTTATCAAATTGATTTTTAATTTGGGTGCGGTTTTTCAAAAAGGTAGCTGATACCCAAACCGACATTTTTTAAAAGCTAATATTCTATTTAAATATAAATTTTAGTTATTGGATCATGTTAACAGAATTACTAATTACAAACACAGACCGACGTTTTTCTTTCAGGCCATTTCTTATCGCACTTATTGTGCTGGCTAACAGTTTCTATCTATCGGGGCAAGCCTTGAAGCCCCTCAAATCCGGTTTCGAAGCGAGGCTCATCAATATTGAGGCCCCCAGCAACGAACCTTTTCGTTATACGACGACCTTGACCAACGGATCCGCTCAATTGGTTAACTACAACCTGAATGCCCAGCTGCCCGATGGATGGCAGATTAGCTACCGCGTAGAAGGCTCGCAAGTGACTTCCCTTCAGATGCAGCCCAATAAGGCACAGGAAATCAGCATTGAAATCAGCTGTCCGATCACGGCCAAGCCCGATAAATATAAAATTCCGATACGGGCTATATCCTCAACCGATACCTTAAAGCTTGAGCTCGAAGCAGTCATCAAAGGCTCCTATGCCCTTGAGTTGACCACCCCCAGTGGGCGGCTAAGTGACGAAGTCGTATCTGGTAGCAGCAAAGAAATTCTACTTAAAGTCAAAAACACGGGCACCCTGCCGCTCAATACCTTGGAACTGACGTCCCAATTACCCAGCCGATGGGAGGCAAGCTTCGATCCGTCGAACATCAAACAGCTCGAAGCAGGTAAATCTATTGACGTCAAAGTCAACCTAAAAGTTCCCGACAAAACTATTGCCGGTGACTATGCTTCCAAATTTGAGATCAAATCATCCAACAGCAGCGCCGACATTTCATTCCGTATGATTGTGAAAACTTCTTTGCTTTCTGGGTGGATCGGTATGCTTGTCATTGTATTGGCCATTGGTTTGGTGTATTTTCTCATCCGCAAATACGGCCGCAGATAAGGGCGCTACAAAAAGATTATCATGATGAAGGATCCTATCATTCAATTGACAGGCCTGACAAAAAGCTATGGCAAAGTAACCGCCGTAGATCAGTTGGACCTGCACATTTATCCCGGAGAAATCTTTGGCCTGCTCGGCCCCAATGGTGCTGGCAAGACAACCAGCATCCTCATGATGCTGGGCCTGACCGAACCCACTTCCGGCACAGCCTATGTCTGTGGCCATAATGCCACGCGCAATCCGATCGCCGTGAAACGAAAAGTCGGCTACCTGCCCGACAATGTAGGTTTCTACCCGGATATGACAGCGCTGGAAAACCTAAGCTTTATTGCCAGATTAAATGGTCTCACAGAATCCTATGCACAAGCTTCTGCAAAAGACATGTTACATATCGTGGGGCTCGAACAGGAAATGCATAAAAAAACCGGCGCTTTTTCCCGCGGTATGAAACAACGTCTAGGCTTGGCCGAAGTGCTGATCAAGGCTCCCGAGGTTGCCATCCTTGATGAGCCTACGCTGGGCATTGATCCCAAGGGTGTTGACGAATTCCTTGAGCTCATCAAGCAGCTCAGCAGGGAGCATAACCTAACGGTACTGCTTTCTTCACACCACCTCCACCAGGTGCAGCGTGTATGCGATCGGGTGGGTATTTTTGTTGGCGGAAAATTACTGGTTGAAGGATCGCTCGAAAGCCTTGCCCAAAACCTGCAGCAGCAGAAAGGTATCAGTACCGTCATTACCCTTGACCATGCCCAGGGCGACCCCAAACGGTTTGAAGAAGCATTAAGGGCCCTGCCCGGACTCCGTAATCTTAAAGTGAACGGATTTACGATCGAACTAAAGACAGACAGCGATATGACAGCAATAGCGGTACGCATGCTGGTAAACAATGGCGCTGATATCGTTTCCGTGAACCGCAACGACTACCAGCTCGACGATATTTATAATACATATTTTGAGAACAGCATAACTACAGATAATGCCTATGAAAAATCCAAGGGTTTCTTCAAAAGATACCAATAAACGGCCATCCTTTCCGATGCAGGTGTTGGTCCGCAAAGAAATTGCGGCACATATCCGCAGCTGGCGTTTTATTATACTGATCCTGCTCATCGTACTGACTTTCGGCGCATCCCTCTATGTTTCATCCATGGGGCTCAAAGACGCTGTCAGCAATATGCGCGATCCTGATCAGTCATTTCTTTATCTCAAGCTACTGACCACAACGGATAATTCCATTCCGCCATTTCATGTTTTTTTAAACTTTCTAGCGCCACTACTAGGCATAGCCCTGGGTTTTGACGCCGTCAATGCAGAATACAACAACGGAACACTCACCCGTTTGCTGGCGCAGCCAATTTACCGAGACAACCTGCTGTTCGCCAAATTTCTGGCGCCACTGGCCGTGGTGGGCACATTATTTGTTGCGCTGGTCATGCTGATGATCGGCGGCGGTCTCCTGGGTACAGGTGTCCGGATAGAACCCCAGGAGTTGCTGCGTATCTTCGGTTTTACCTTGATCAGTGTGCTCTATGTTGCCTTCTGGCTGAGCCTTTCCATCCTGTTGTCGATACGCTTTCGCCAGCCGGCCACCTCAGCACTTACCGCGATCGGCATCTGGTTGTTTTTTACGGTATTCTTTCCTATCCTGGTCAATCTGGCAATACGCCCCTTTTTGCCCAACCCCAATTATATTTCGGAGCAGGAGTACATCGGCTATAATGAGCTCATCTTAAATCTGCTCCGCTTATCACCGAGCCAGCTCTATACCGATGCCACCACGACCCTATTGATGCCCTCTGTACGCAGCTTAGGTCCCATTTCCATGGAACAGATGGTCGGTGCCATCCCCTCACCGCTTTCCTTTCGGGAAAGTTTTCTGATGGTCTGGCCACAGGTCAGTGGACTCTGTGCAGCCATGATGATCTGTTTTGCCTGGTCCTATTACATTTTTATGCGAAGGGAAATCAGAAGTTAAGTGTTTCCACCAAAGCAGCTTGTCAAAAACTGCATTCATAAACTGTAAGGCGCACGCTCTCGTGCGCCTTTATTATCCCCCACTGGAGCTGGCCGAAGCCAGGGCAGAGCCAAAAACGCTGTACACATGATGTTGCAATTAAAGTTTTGCTTACTGAAGAAATAAAAGATCAATAGCGTGCGCCTTGCTGTATTAGAATAAAAACACACCAAATAAAAACAAATTAGGCTGCATTTTGGTATATTTGTATACAGTAAATAACAGCTGAACTTAACAAATCAGGCTATGAAAATTCTATTGACCGGAGTGACGGGGTATATTGGAAAACGTCTTTTGCCTGTGTTGTTAGAACAGGGGCATGAAATTATTTGTTGTGTAAGAGATAAGAATCGTTTTGATACCTCGGCAATTCCGGGTCATGTTCAAGTTGTTGAAGTCGATTTCCTGGATAAAGAAAGTCTGAAAGAAATTACACTTGAAATTGATATTGCTTATTTCCTGATCCATTCCATGGCGACGCAGTCAGGTGATTTCCAGCAAATGGAAGCGCAATGTGCGACCAACTTCCGGAACTTTATGGAAAAAACCAGCGCACAACAGATCATTTATCTGAGTGGAATAATTAATTCGGATCACTTATCGAAGCATCTCGACTCGAGAAGAAACGTTGAAAACATCCTGGCCAGCGGACGGATTCCGATCACCACCTTGCGGGCCGGTATCATCGTGGGCTCGGGAAGCGCATCTTTCGAGATTATTCGGGATCTTGTGGAAAAACTTCCGGTTATGATTACGCCCAAATGGTTGCAGACGAAATGTCAGCCTATCGCCATACGCAACGTGATCGAATTTATGATCGGTGTTATCGCCAACCCGCATACCTTTAACAAAAGCTATGATATTGGCGGTCCAGACATTCTTAGCTATAAAGAGATGCTGCTGCAATATGCTGCCGAACGAAAACTTAGGCGACAAATCTTTGTTATCCCGCTCATGACGCCGCGGCTTTCCTCCTACTGGCTCTATTTTGTTACCTCGACGTCCTATAACCTGGTCAAAAATCTGGTCGATAGCATGAAAGTAGAAGTGATCTGTAAACCCAATAATCTAGCGGACGAACTCGGTATTACGTTGATCAATTACAGGAAATCCATCCAATTAGCTTTTCAAAAAATTGAAAGCGACAATGTGGTTTCCAGCTGGAAAGATGCCCAGACCAGTCACATTTTATCGGGCGGGCTCAGCAGGCTGCTGGAAGTGCCCAGTTATGGTTGCTTTAAGGATGTCCGCTCGGTTCCCCTCCACAATAGTGAAGCATCATTGACCAAAATCTGGTCCATTGGAGGAAATTCTGGTTGGTATTATGGCAACTGGCTCTGGAAAATCCGTGGATTCATGGATCAATTGGTCGGCGGAGTGGGTATGCGGAGAGGGCGAAAAAATAAAAGCGATCTGGCTGCAGGTGATGCACTTGATTTTTGGCGCGTACTGATCGCCGATAGAACCACGAAAAGATTACTGCTCTATGCCGAAATGAAACTTCCTGGAGATGCATGGCTAGAATTTAAAATCGAAGATAATATCCTGCTGCAGACCGCGACCTTTAGGCCCCTGGGCCTTGCCGGAAGGCTCTATTGGTATGCCGTATGGCCTTTTCACGGCTTCATATTTAGGGGCATGATTAATAGAATAGCTAAACCTTAAAAATAAGAATTCATAAACGATGATTTATAATGAGAACACAATTGCTGCATTTGAAAGAAGATACAGAGCTAATTTTATAAACTCGCTGGGCGGCTTTAAAAGCCTGGTATTGATCGGTACAAAAAACAGGGACGGAAATGAAAACCTTGCCACGTTCAGCAGTTTGTTCCACCTGGGCGCAGATCCGGCACTCTGTGGCATTATACTTCGGCCGGCGACAGATTTTAGCAGCACCCTGGATAATATCCTGGAGCAGAAATGGTATACGATTAATCATGTCTCACCCGAATTTGTACATGAGGCACACCAATGTAGTGCAAAATATCCAAAAGGTGTTAGCGAATTTGAACAGGTCGGACTAAGCCCTGAATACCTGGAAAATATTCCTGTCCCTTTTGTCCAAGAAAGCAAAATAAAATTCGCCTGCAGCTTTGTTCAGAAAACAGCCATTGAGCTGAACGGCACAACATTGATCATCGGCCAAATAAAAACAGCTTTCGTGCCCGATAACTGTTTAAAAGAGGATGGTTATATCGATATCGAAGAAGCCGGGACAGTTACCTCTAGCGGTCTTGACAGCTATCATACCACAAGCCGGATTGAACGATTACCTTATGCGAAGCCTTAAGCAACTTTTCGCTAGGATTTTCATAAAGAAAGCAGACGGTTCGGCTTTCTTCAAGACTTTACTTCCCAAAGCGGAAGATAATGTGTTACCCTATAGAATGTATTCTTTATCTTTGGTCTAATGGACATCAAGAAAAAATTTGGTAGTGCCTCATTTGGCGAAGACCTTATCTTACAGGCACTGAGCTGTTCTCCAGAGCCGACGTCAATCTATACTGGAACAGAGATGACCATTCAGTTTGCCAATGAAGGCATGCTTTCCCTTTGGGGCAAAGACGCATCCGTTATTGGCAAAGCGCTGATCAGTGCTATTCCCGAACTGGAAGACCAGCCGTTCTTAGCTATTCTGCAAGAGGTTTGGCGTACGGGCAAATCCTATTCCGTTACCGAGGCACCAGCCAGACTCGTTAAAAACGGTGTTCCGGTGACTGACTATTTCGATTATGAATATAGAGCCCTATTAGACCAAAACAATAAAACCTGGTGTATTTTAAACACCGCCCGCAATGTTACTTTAAGAAGGCGGCATCAGCAACAGATACAGGAAAAAGAAAAAAAGGAACAAGGGCTTATGGAGGAAATGGCGGCAACGCTCGAAGAATTGACCGCTACAAATGATGAGCTCAACAGTTCCTTACAACTTCTGGCAGAAAGCCGTGAACAAGTGCGGACAATTATTGAGCAAGCACCGGTTGGCATAGCGATGCTTAAGGGGCCGGAACTTATTATTGACATAGCCAATCCGACAATATTAAAAATCTGGGATCATCGGTTAGCGGATGTGCAGGGCCGGCCCCACGAAATCGCAAGGCCCGAACTGCAAGGCCAGCCCATGAACCAGTGGCTCCGGGAAGCGTTCGAAAAAGGCGTACGGAAAACAAACAATGAACTCTCCATATTGCTACGTCACAATGACGGACTGCGAGAGGCTATCGTAAACTCGATCTATCAACCTATTTTTTCAACTGACAACAAAGTCACTGGAATTCTGATTATCCTTGAAGATATTACCGACCAAGTCCTTGAACGGCGGAAAAGTGAAAAAGATCAACACATGCTGTCCATGGCTATTGATGCCGGAGAACTTGCGACGTTCTATTATGAGCCCAAAAATAATCTGTTCTCCGGAAATGCCCTGTTAAAATCATGGTTTGGTTTAGCCGATAAGGAACAATTGGATTTATCAGCCGCTATTTCTTCCATCATAGAAGAGGATCGGCAACGTGTAATGGCTGCCATAACTGATGCACTTCGCGAAGAGTCGGACGGCAATTACTTTATTGAATACCGTATTGTCCATTCGCAGTACCCGAACGGCAGACTCGTGCAGGCACGTGGTAAAGTATTTTACGATGCCAAGGGAAAAGCAGTAAGTCTGAACGGTACTTTACGGGATATTACCGAACAAAAAGCTGAGGAACAGCGGAAAAATGATTTCATAAGCATCGTTAGCCACGAACTGAAGACACCCTTAACCTCTATAAACGCCTATCTTCAATTGATGCAGCGTCAGGCATTCCTTACAGCAAACACGAGCTATCAAGACATTACGATGAAATCCCTTCGACAAGTCCGCAATATGAAGAACTTAATCAATGGATTCTTGAACATCTCGCGATTCGACTCCGGCAGAATGATGATAGAAAGAGAAGTGTTTGATCTGAAGGAATTATTTGCCGAACTTGAAGATGAATTTAAATTGAGGATAAACTCCCATCAGATTGTCGCTGACCTGACGCAAAGTTTGTCCATTGCTGCTGACCCGAATAAAATTTCGCAGGTAGTCCAAAATCTTGTGGAAAATGCGGCCAAATATTCACCGATAGGAACCCAGATTACATTTGGCTATTTGCCCACGGTAAATCAGGATATAGAAATTTTTGTCAGCGACCAAGGAATGGGTATTGCCGAAGAAGACCGGGATCAGATTTTCGAGCGATTTTACAGGGCAGGAAAAGATAAGGTCGGAACAATTTCGGGATTTGGCATAGGCCTTTATCTCTGCCGTGAAATTGTAGAACTGCATAACGGACATATCGCTGTGGAGAGCAATTCAGCGGGCGGAACCACATTTAAGGTACGGCTTCCCGCTCAATAATCTTAATATTATAAATTCTTTTCTTCGGTTCTTCGGAAAACACATACGCGGACATGTTGGACATTTAATTGCCTTTAAATGACTTTTCTTTTTTACGATAGGCTTACTTTTGTCGCAAATGTTTCCCGTTCGGGATTTAAGAAGAGCAAGATGAAGAAAGAATCGCGCATCATATCGCTCATTGTTGGTGGCACTTTACTTATGGAGATGCTCGACACCACAGCGATATCGACGGCCTTACCCAAAATGGCACATGATTTTGAGAGTGATGTTGTACACCTCAGTGCAGGTATTACCTCTTACACCGTCATGTTAGCTGTATTTATTCCAATCAGCGGCTGGATTGCCGACCGCTACGGCGCAAAAAAGGTTTTCAATATAGCGATTATCGGATTTATACTTTCTTCGATCGCATGTGGACTGAGTACCAACCTAACATCTTTCGTCATTGCGCGTATTTGCCAGGGTACTGCCGGAGCCCTCATGGTACCGGTGGGACGTCTCATTGTGCTCAAGCACACCGAAAAGAGAGATCTAGTCGAAGCGATCGGTTATATTGCTTGGGCCGGATTGTTAGGCCCTATTATCGGCCCAGTGCTGGGTGGATTTTTTACAACCTATTTTAGCTGGCACTGGATTTTCTTTATCAATATACCCGTCGGCATATTTGCGTTGTGGGCCGTGCATCAATTTATTCCAGCGATGGATTCCGAAAATAGCCGTCCGCTTGATATTATCGGTTTTTTTATCAGCGGTATCGGTCTTGCCGGCATTATGTTGGGGACTGAAATGATCGGCGCAGCCCAAGGCGATTATACAAAGCCAGCTGCGACCATTGTGGCAAGCTTTGCGCTGATGGCCGTTTCAATCTGGCACTCCAAACGTATCAAGTATCCGTTGATTGATTATAGTATTCTGAACGTAAAAACCTTCCGGGTTACGGTATATTCAGGCTCCATCACCCGTATGGTGATCAATGTTGCTCCTTTTATATTGCCCCTTATGTTACAGCTGGGTTTTGGACTGAGCCCCTTTCATGCCGGACTCCTCTATATGGCCAACATGTTCGGTAGTATGAGTATGAAACCGGTAGCCATGTGGATAACACGGCGGTATGATTTCCGCAAGGTCCTAATCGGCAACGGGATTATTTTAACACTGGTAACCGCCGGACTTTCCCTGCTTTCCATACAAACGCCGATCTGGCTTGTGGCGATTGTATTCTTTTTCTCGGGCCTTACACGCTCGCTCCAATTTACAAGTCTAAATACCCTGGCCTACGCAGACGTGCCAAACGAACAGATGAGCAATGCAAATACACTGTATAATACGGCACAACAAATGGCACTTGGTATGGGTATCGCCCTAGGTGCAGTGACACTACACCTGGCAAGCAGTTATTATCAGGATACGGTTTATCAGATGCGGGATTTTAGTTTGGCATTGCAGTTAATTGCTGTCTTATCACTGCTATCCTTGATCGAGTATTTCAAAATTAAACCAAGTGACGGAGCCAATTTAAGGGGTATATCAATAAAGAAAGAAGTTCAGAACGCCGCTTAGTTCTCTAAATGTTAGGTAGGCTTTTCGGTATTAGGTAGGCTTTTCGGACTGTAGCCAAACTGTTTCTTAAAAGCATGGGAAAAATGCGACAGATCTTCAAAGCCCAGATCAACAAAGATATCCGAAGCAGACCGCTTTTCTTCCTTTAGCAGATAATGTGCCTCATCCAGTCTTTTTTTCAGAATCCACTGGTGCGGCGAGGTTTGAAAAACTTTCTCAAAATCGCGTTTGAAAGTAGCAAGGCTCCTGCCTGTTAGACGGGCAAAACGCTCTAAATTGACGTTATACCTGTAGTTCTGATTCATAAAGGCCTCAAGGTCTATTTTATGCGGTTCAGAAAAATCAAACAGGATATTTTTGAGCGCTGGTTTCGTCTGAAGGAGGATTAGTAAAAGTTCCTTGATTTTCAGGTCGGTGAGTGATTTATTATTCAAATTACTTTGAAGAAGGGCCTTCAGCGACACGATAAAATTTTCGAGAACCGCATTGACATCAATTTTAACCAGCGCTTCCGTTACGGTTGAATGTTCGGATCTCAGCTGATACTCATGCGCAAAATTCTTTAGCGTTTCGTCGCTCAAATAGATATTTAGACTTTCACAGGCGCCGTTTGGTGGCGGAATTTTTGCAAATTTCACCAGCTGGTTCTTTCTGATGAGATGAAAATCGCCCGGATGCGCAGTATGCTTGTCTTTATTGTCGGACAACATAAAACTTCCCGACAGCTGATATGAAATCGTATGCTGAGCCACAAAATTTTCCCCTTTTCTGCTCACCTGGTGGTAACAGGAATAGACAATATCCGAATTTTCTATCATAAGACTATCGATCAAGACAAAGCGCCGTTCGTACGACAACGCTTTGTCAAATGTATAAAAATTTAGCTTAGTACGGCTTTGATTTCAAGGTAAGGTTGCAAACCATATACGCCATATTCCCGTCCAATACCCGACTGCTTGAATCCGCCAAACGGAACCAATGGGTCGTGACTGAATCCATTGATACAGATCCGCCCAGCATCGATCTCTTCGGCCACACGTTTTGCCCTTTCGCTATCCGCCGATGAGATGTAGGCAGCTAGTCCATAAGGCGTATCATTGGCAATTTCTATGGCTTCCGCTTCGGTTTGATAAGGAATAATACACAAAACGGGACCAAAAATTTCTTCCCGGGCAATGGTCATCGCATTGCTGACATTTGTAAAAATGGTGGCTTTCACAAAATTACCCTCCTCCAGGCCTTCAGGTTTTCCCAATCCGCCGGTCAACAAGATTGCCCCTTCCTCAATTCCCGTTTTTATATACTGCTGTACTTTATCAAACTGCTTCACGCTCACCATCGGTCCGATGTTGGTATCGGCATTTTGTGGCAGGCCGACAACCAGACTTTCTGCAGTGGCCTTTGCTAGGGCATTTACCCGATCGAGCTTATGTTGCGGCACCAGGAGTCTTGTCGGCGCTATACAGGCCTGCCCGCTGTTCATATAAGCGCCGTATACGGCCATCGGAATTGCTTTATCGAGGTCTGCATCATCCAGTATAATATTCGGCGATTTTCCACCCAGTTCGAGCGTAATGCGTTTCATGGTATCGACCGCCCGTTTAGCGATGGATTTTCCTACGGCTGTAGAACCTGTAAATGAAATTTTGGCAATTCCGGGATTCTCGGTAAGTTCCGTGCCCACTACATTTCCGAGACCTGTTACCACATTGATAACACCTTTTGGTAAACCGGCTTCGTGAAAAGCTTCCATGAGCACATTCGTCTGCAAAGCACTCATTTCACTGGGTTTGACGACTACGGTACATCCTGCTGCGATTGCGGTAGCGACTTTACTGGCCACCGAACTGTTACTGGCATTCCAGGGCGTAATAATCGCGACAACACCGACAGGCTGAAATCGCACCGATGCGGCGTTAATTGTCCGTTCAAATTCAAAGGTGTTAAGCACTTCGATCATGCTGTCAAACCAGGCTCCGGTATGTGCGTTGCTCATGGTGACAAATTGATGTGTTCCGCCGTACTCTTCAATCATCGCATCTATAAAATCCTGCCTTCTCTTTTCAATCGCAGTTTTCAGTTTTGTTAAATAACCGATACGTTCCGAAACGGTGGATTTTGAAAATGTTCGGAAGGCAGCTTTTGCTGCTGCAATGGCATTTTTTGTGTCGGTTACATCTGCTAAAGTGACTTCACCAATCTTTTGATTCGTAGACGGATTGATGAGGTCATAAATTTCCATTCCGTGCGGGCTTACAAATTCCCCGTTGCTATAAATCGTATTGACTGTTTTCATTTTGTTATTATTTATAGCACAAATTTAGCAGTACCCTTTTTATTCAACTTGGTAAAAAAGCTCAATTATACTTTGCAAAAAAGCTCAGGTCCCACAAAAGGTACATAGTCGGTCAGAGAAATAATGCAACGTTTTTGTATTGTACCGGTTTGGTCTTTATCATAACGGGATTTATCAGTTCAGTGGTATAAGTTCTCATCGTCGGGTGCGCGACGATTACAGCTATTTTTTCTTTAGCTCTTTCTGCCCGGAGTTATTTTTTGTCATCTTTAACCGGAGTTATTTTTTGTCATCTTTAAAAAGCTGATCGACAGATTTTCCGAGTTTATCAATATCATTTTTCACATCTTTTTTAAACTGTTCATTTTCTTGTAATGTCATATCTTTAGCATGTTGCATATCGTTGTCGAATGCTACATTCTTTTGGCGAATTTTCTCCTTCAATCTTGCGATTTCAATTTTTAATTTGTTATAATCGTCATCGAGCTTAGCCCTATCTTTCGAATTTGCCTTGGCCAACTTAGCCTGTAGATTCAAAAGGTCATTGTCCATTTTCGCAATAGCACTGTCAGACTCCAGTTTAAATCGGTGCCAGACTGCTATTCTTTTTGTTTTAACCGTATCGGAGCCAGTCTCGATATCTTTGGTTTCTTGTTTTACCATTGTGGCTCGCCTGTCGGCGGACTGATTGCACCCCAATAAGGTCATTATGGCAATCAGAAATAGTGTTAAAGTTTTCATTTTCTTAAATAGAATAATTTTTGCAAAGGATTTAATAGCGTACACAGCTCAAATAAAAAACGGCATGATACCATTAGAGGTGTTTCCTTTACCGATCATAAAAGAATATCGTAGACAAGAGATAGGATGAGTGCCGCACTTTTAGTAAAGTAGTTCAAAAACACTAGTGGATAGCATGAAACATCAAGTTAACTGTTGTTGAACAATATACTTAAAAGCATCTCGCTTACGGATGCTCTTAAATATAGTTGCATTTAGTATTATGTATATATGGTGGCTCTTTTCTATTGGATTGTTCTTGTAAACAATCTCTTATTAACTAAAGGCATATTCATAATCAATAGAAAGCTCGTTATTCACTTCCCATATACCGGGGGTGTTCCATGCGATCCGTTCTGCCTCTTCTTTTTGATACCAGGAATTTACTTTTCCACTTAAGGTTACCGTGCTGCCTGATACCATCACAAGGAGATTACTACCGTCAATAGCGCTTCTTTTTAAAGCATCTTCAATATCTTTTTTCTCAATCGCGCTGTTCGTATCGGATTTAACCTTTATATTATTGGTTACTCCTTTGATACCCATAAGGTAAATTACAGCATTTTTAGCCGCTTCCCGTTGATAATTCCATTGCAGTTCACCATCCAATGTGACCCATCCATTTTCAATTTTAATCCCGATTTTGTCTTTCGGAACTAGCCAGGCAGTCCGCAAAGAAGCCAACACCTCATTTGCGATTTCAGCATCCGTTTTTGCCCAGTTAGTTGGAAATTGAACTTCAATATTTTCAATCAATGCCCGCACGCCATGAACTCTTTTTGCGGCATTTTCAGCTTCCAGTTTTTTTGCATAACTGTCCACATAACCAGCGAGAGAAACAATTCCCTCATCAACCGTAACAGCGATTTCCGCTAAATGCAACTGGGGTTCCCATTGGATTGCCCGCTCGACATCTCTCTGCAATTCTGCATCTGTTTTCATCAGCTTAAAATTTACGAAACAACTAGATTATTGCTTCCTAATAAAGTTCTGATTAATAAAACAATATAGGTTATACAATTCGCATGGATTGTTGTATAATTGGTAGGTAGACTGAGGAGTATTAAAGATCTTCTAGGTTTGTTCGCTTTCTTAGTGGAAGCTTTTTGAAAAATGTAGGTGTCAGCCCCGTGACCTGCTTAAACTGCCTGGAGAGATGCGATACACTCGAATAATGAAGCTGGTATGATATTTCTGTGAGGTTCAATTCCCCGTAAAGGATCAATTCCTTAATTTTTTCTACTTTATGCAGTATGATAAAATGTTCGATCGTGATCCCCTTTGTTTTGGAGAATATCTCGGCCAGATAATGATAGTTTTTTTTTAGCCTGTCACTCAATAAAGTCGAAAAATTAACTTCCGGGACTTCTTTGGAATAATGGATCATTTCGACAATAATACTGATTATCCGTTCGATCAATTCGGCTCTCTTGTCGTAGAGCAATTCCAGCCCCGATCGATGCAATGCTTCCTGGAGCTTTAGTTTGATATTTTCAGAAATAGGCTGTGCTAATCTGACTTCGCCCAATTCAATTGATGTATAGACTATCCCCAATTTGTCAAGTTCGGATTTTACCATCATTTTACAACGACGGCTCACCATATTTTGAATGATAATCTTCATGTCTGTTGGTCCAATAGGACAAATAATAAATAGGCTAAATTATCTATCACAAAAACAAAGTAGCTATAAAACAAACATGTTTGCCTGGCAATTTGTTTCAAAATATTTATGAGACAAACATCGACTAACTTTTGGTACCCTTCTCCAATATTTTAAGATATTCCAAAAAATCAGAAAATAGGTACCTTAAAAGAATAAATACTCATGTGTTTCTATATCAATCAGTTTAATTCATCGGATTTTGATGTCTTTTATCTCTGGTTCCTCCGCATTAGCTTTATTAATGGTAATGTTTAGCAATCCGTCTTTATAAGTGGCTTTTATACGATCCAGGGTAGCATTATCCGGTAAGCGGAAGCTACGGGAGAATGAATTCGCGAAGAATTCTTTCCTTACATAATTTTCGTTTTCTTCTTTTTTCTCAACATTGTGCTCCGCACTGATAATCAGTGACCGATCCTCGACTGCCACCCTAAAATCTCTTTTTTTAAATCCGGGGGCTGAAACTCTTAGTTTATAAACACCACTTTTTTCAATGATATTTATCGTTGGTTGCATTTTTTCCAGTGCATCTGTGAGTTCGTTTTCACTCCAAAAATCTTCTATCTGCGATACAAGTGAAGATTGAACTGGTTGATCGGGGGTTTCTGTGGTTTTCATAATGAGTTTGTTTTATGGTTTTATACCTTAAATTTAGATCTATAAAAATTTTCAGATCATGATCACTGCTATCTTTTACGACGATCATTATCATTTTTGACTAAGCAGTAATCTTTTTATTTTAGACATAGCTCATATAAGCTGCGATGTTATGCTGTCCTCATTCCGTTATCTATTTTGATTAAATTTGCCTTCCAGCGATCTGTCAAATTGGTAAATATCTGTGTACAAAATAAGCTTTCCGTTTTCTATAAGGCAGGTCAGGTACGTAATTATAATAGGCACGGGCTCACTCAGCACAAAATCTCTCTTTTCGTAAGATAGTATTGCGTTTTCCAGCTCTGAAACTTTATATTCTGAACCATCGTAAGCCAATAGCATGGCGGCAAGACGATCCGCATTTTCCACACGTACACAGCCATGGCTGAGCGCCCTTTTCTCGCGATCAAAAAATTGTTTCTGAGCGGTATCATGCAGGTATACGGCATAGGGATTTTCAAATCTAAAGACAACGGCACCCAATGCGTTGTCCTGACCCGAGGATTGCCTTACACTATAATTATTAGGACTGTTGTTGATCTGTCTCAATTTTGATGCATTCACGGTGACTTTATTACCTGATCCGTCATAGATCGAATAATTATGATCAGCTAGGTAGCTCCTATCTTTCATCATTTCGGGTAGCATTTCCTTACGGAAAATACTTTGCGGAACTCGCCAGTCTGGTGCCGTTGAAAAATAACTGATTTCACTTTCCAAAACAGGTGTTTTTGTTGTTGACTTTCCTACCACAACCTTAAAGCCGAACATCTCGTCCCCCTGATGTAGCTCCAATGTATATGAAGGGATATTGACCATAATATAGTAGGCACTTTGCGTATTGATCCATCTCAGGCGTTCCATATTTATGATGATCTTGCCCATTTCGGTCGGAGAAACAATACGATCATTTGCCGTGTGTACACGATCTAGATAAGTCTGAAGATCACTATAGGCTTTTAAATTAGGCTGTGCCTTAAGTATTGCTCCTTGGAAATCCGTGTGCATTCGCGCTGTCGATAATATTTCATCTGCACAAAATCCATTGATCCTGCTGGTATCAATCTGAGTTTTTTGGTATAATGGATTATATTTTCCAAAGTGAAGGTCATTAATAAAGGTAATTAGGCCATCTGTGAGCAGTATATCAAAGAGCGTTCTTTCCTTCTGATTTTTTTCGGAGGGAAAATCTGCCCATTGTTCTAATTTTTCCAAAGAAAGTGCTTCTAGATGGTAATCGGACAGTGACAGTCCATAATGATCAGCCTTCGTCAGCAGTAAGAGCGCTATTTTCGATTGTTCTTGCCTTTGCCGACTATCTGTCCAATGATATCCTGAATAATTATCCGTATAGAACCTGAAAACCGATTTTGGATAATTCAGCTTGGAAAGATATGTATTGTTCTCTAGCGCTGCAGTAATTTCTGCACCTATGTTGACATCCTGTGCGCAGATCGCAGTGCAGAAAATAGAGAAAAAAATAACTACGAAATACTTAACCGCTTTCATGATATCTAATTTTTTGTTTAAAATTTCGACATCCACCCACCCCTATCTCCGAATTTGTGTTAGGATGGCTAAACCTTCGAAGTGATCGAATAGCATAAACAAAGTTCTGATTTATAATCTATTATAGGTTATATAATATCAACTATTTTTTATATAATTGGTAGTATTCAAAAGGCAGTAAAGTGAATATACTACAGTTATAACGTAAGCAAATGGCAAAATCTATTTTAACAATCACCCTGAATCCATCCGTAGACAAGAGTACGAGCGTACAACATATCGTTCCTGAAAAGAAATTACGCTGTGAAAAACCTATATACCAGCCTGGTGGCGGAGGAATCAACGTATCTCGTGCCCTGAAAAGACTTGGTCTGGCTTCAACAGCTCTTTTTACATCCGGTGGAAAGACAGGCAGTATGCTCGAAAGCTTGTTGAAGCTGGAAGATATTGCTATAGATCCAATCCGGGTGAATGGCGAGACCCGCGAAAATTTTATCGTGGTCGACAGCTCCACCAATCAGCAATATCGGTTCGGGTTTCCAGGAGCACAGTTTGAATCCAACGAACTGGAGGGGATTAGGACTTCGATTGAGGAACTAACGTATATTCCGGATTTTGTCGTTATCAGCGGTAGTATTCCGACTGGGGTACCGCCCGAATTTATACGATCACTGATCAATACGTACAAAACGAAGGGCAGTAAAATAGTTATTGATACATCTGGCGATGCACTTCGCCTTGCATTGGAGGAAGGTGTCTTTTTGATCAAACCGAATGCCGGCGAGCTCGCTGCGCTTGTGGGAAAAGAAGAGTTGGGGCATTCCGATCTGGATATGGCCGCCCAGCAGCTAATTTCGCAGGGGAAGGCTACGCTAATCGTGGTCTCTCTGGGTGCCCAGGGCGCTATATTGTATTCAGAAACAGAAAGAATCCAGCTGCCTTCCCCACTGGTCAAGGTACGCAGTACGGTGGGCGCTGGTGACAGTATGGTTGCTGGAATGGTTTCTGTCTTAGCCCAACAAGGAGATCTGGAACATGTCCTTCAAATGGGAATCGCCTGTGGCTCGGCCACGACGATGGCGGAGGGAACTGGGCTATTCGCCAAGAAAGATGTGGATCGGCTATTTTCGGAAATGAAGAGAAAATAAAAATTGAGGATTTTGCCTTACAAATGAAGATGTTGCTTTACAACAAGGCGCACAATCTCGTGCGCCTTTTTGTTCTACTCATCTGTTCCGTTTACCCAATTTCGCCAATAACCTACTTGTAGCGAAACTGACCAGGGTACCCAAGGCAGCCGTCAGGGCGGTCTGCAATACATCCCCCAGCGAGATGCTGGCCCAAATGGAACAGAAGGATGCGGGCGATTATTTTTATTCTGCTACCGTTCCGGTACAATCCGAATAATTGCTTTATCTGACTCATTCGTTTTGATTTTCCAGCCATCAGTGATCCGAATTGTTTGATCGCTAAGTAACAAAAACTACTTGCTAAGCAGCAAAAACGCTTCATGAGGTCTAATAAATTCGAGAGCGCAAGGATCGTCGGGGCCACAGATGGAGACTGAAGAGTAATTTTCGAGCACCAGATCACGGCCAGAGGGAAAAACTCAAAAAATTCTGTGTCAGGGACGGAATATATTATATCCGGCCCCCGAAGAAAACGAACTGGCCGCGCAGCAATAGTGGCAAAATTATACCTGCAAAAAGCCTAATTTAGAATATAAATCTATTTCTCCCTGGAGCTAAAACGCATTCTACTGCCTCTTCAAACAATGGCTTACCCTGACATAAAATAAGGTTGCTCTTAGGAAAGATAAATGGTATGCTATCATTACCCCACCCCTCTCTTGTTCTGATCGGAAATTTTAAAGGTTCACCTGCCTTTAGAATGAAAGGCTTACTAGAAAACGCCTCAACTTTATCAAGTATGGCTGAAGATTCAAAATATTTTTCATTAATCTCTGTTAACTCTTTCAACCATTCCTTGAGATTTACTATTTTGATACCATCCCTATTTGAAATTATCTTAAAATCCACATTATTTATTTGCAAAATACCAGCACTAATTTCTATTTCACAATTACTGTTGGTAGTTGCCAGGAATTTTCTTTGACCATTTATGTTAATATATCTATATGGCTCACAGGATAAAATAAATGATGTGGTAACAACGACGTAGATAGCCAGAATTAATTGTCGAGTACTCATATTTATTAATTTTTATTATTTCAATTCGTGATCCATCAGGCACGTCTAATAAAAACAGAAAGAGAGCTAAAAGATAAACCTCATCTTGCCAATTTCTAAGGATAATGTTTTTGTTTCTGAAAAAAAAGGACTTCCATTGACTAGCATATTACTATTTTTTGGAAAAATAAAGTTTAGTCTTCCTCTATCCCAGGTGCTTGAACTTTTTACAAGGTCGAATCTTAAGATTTGACCTTTCGAAATTAAAACTTTACGATTTGATACCACAATCTTACTACTTAATTGAATTGCCCCAGAATCCAATCCATTGGCTCTTGTTAAATTATCTATCCACTCATCAACATTGTTTATTTCAAGATTACATCCTTTAGGACTTAATTCAAAAATAAGGAACGCCTCTCTTATAAAATGTAACTCTATCTCCAGCTTACATTCTGAATTAGTATCTAATAGAATACGACGTTCTCCATTAATAAGGACAGATTTATTAGCTTCACACGAAAGCAATGTTCCAAAGATTAAAATAGAGATGACTTTAAATATCAATAATCTATCTTTCATGACTGGGTATCTTGTTTATTATCTCAAAGGAGTTGGATTAAAAGGCCGTCTCTCACGATAATCGCAAAAATATTTTTGAAATTGTTATTCGAATGTTTCTATTATATGATTTCCCTCAATTTAAGTTTCTGAAAACGTTCAGCCATTGAAATCAGTCCATGAAATTGTATTTATTCTTAATAACTTCTTGGCCCCACTTTAACTTTCCCAACCTTCAAAATGATTTTTACAGTATCTGAAATCAAAGGGGAATCATTGCAAAGCAGAAATTTATTTGGAGGGATTATAAATTCAATATCTTTTTTAAGGTCATTGTAATCTTTCAATTGAGCCTGAAATAAAAATCTTCCCTTATCATCTAACATTACAGTGTCTTTATCTCTATAGAATGGGAAAAAGTCAGAAAAGGCCTTATTATTTGCTTCAATGACCGGAACAAGATATTTTACATTCTCGACCTTGATAAAAGAGTTTTCATTTAAAAATATGAAGCTAAATCGAGTACCGTGTGAGTTTTCAACTATCAATTTTGCATTACAGCCTACATCTTTTTTCAGAATTAACTCTTTTTTGCCATTTATGGCTACAGACCATATAGGATCACAGGAAATAAAAACTATTAGGGACATAAATGCCAATATTCTTAAACCTTTCATATCGCCATTCGATCTAAAAAAAATTCTTCTTTTTCCCGACTTTTAACGAGAAGGTAACAGAATCTTGAAAAAGAAACTGATTGTTGCAGAAAACATTATCACTTTTAGGGATAATAAATTTTACCTCTCTATTTGACAAAAAATTTTTAGGAACCATAGAAAAACTAATAGATTCGTTTTTCTTTATACTAAATAATTTTTTGCCTTCATTTGCAATATCGAAACTATAGAAATCATTATTATTTGCTATCTCTAGTTCTTTCAACCAACTTTCAGAATCAATAAATTTAATTGAACAGTCTTTTGCCGTAATAGTAAAAATTATTCGCCTAACTGATACATCAAATGCCTCTATCTCGACTCCGCAACAAGAATTATGTTGATAAATTAGCTTATTTTTGTCGTTTAATAGGATATACCTTGATACTTCACATGATGAAAAACATAGAAGTATAAAAAAAAATATTACAAATGGGTAGTGTTGGAATTTATTCATCTTTAAGTCGCTATTTATATTATAAGTTTTGAGAACTATTATATTAGAACGGAAATGGTCTGTTTTCACTAAAGCTATTTACTACTTTTCGTGCATCATTTTCTAAAGTACCCGGAGTTCTGTACGCGCCATCAAATCCGAATTTAAAAGCTTCTGAAATTATCCTGCCATAAAATCTAGCAAAACCAAGTTGTTTCTGTTGAAGATAATGAAAGCTTTCTTCAATGCCAACTTCAGCTCTATATTTGGAATCATATTGATTACTGCCATAGGCATTTCTTCCAAGAGATATACCAGTTCCATTTAACCAATCAGCCAGTCCACCACTTCTATGAATTGGTCTATCGTTCCCATGAGGAATATAACTATCATCAAAGCTCATTGCAGGCCCCATAACTCCGATATTGAACAAAGTATTTGAAAATCCGCCAATTGCACCACCTATAGCACTATTCAAAATTATGTTTTTATCTTCATTTCCCAAAACTTTTTGAACAGCTCCTGAAGTTGCCCCGGTCAATGCTCCTTTTCCTGCGGAATAAGACAATTCCAAAAGTGAATTCTTAACACCAGTTCCAAAGCCCGACCCTTTTATAGGATTGAATTTAGGTATTGCGGAACCAACAAGGCCACCAGCAACCATTCCTGCAACTGAGGCAAGATTTATTTCTCCCCCATACATCGATGTTGTTACCACTGAGCTTACTGTCTGAGAAAGCATATTATAACCAAATGTATTACCAAAAGATCCCAAAAGGCCGGATGAGCCAATCGCACTTACTCCTCCACCGATGGCGCCGCCAATTGCACCCATAGCAAGGGAACTTCCAAATCCGCTCCAGCTCCAGTCACCGGTTATTGCGGCATTTATTGAATATGCTGCTGCGCCAACGCCGGCTCCAATTATAGCTCCCCAAATAATACCAGCGAGGATAGGAATACCAAAAAGTACTTCTCCATTAGGATCAACATAGATCAGTGGGTTATTCAATGCATAGGCAAATCTATTATAGTTCTGTGTATTAAAAGGATCTTGCACATTACCATCCGGAGAAAGGAACCGTGCCATCCTTGCGTCATATAGCCTACCGTTCATATGGATCAATCCAACGCTTAAAAGGTGTTCGTGCCCTGTAAATCCTCTGTCTAAGATTGCAAACGTAGTAAGGTTATTGTTGCTTCCATCAGTAAGTTTCACAATATTTCCCCATGCATCAAATTGCCTTTTTTCAACGATTCCTCCACTTTGGTTTGTTATCATGACAATACTTCCCAAATAATCACGGTGCAGGTAGTATAAAGCCCCGGCTACCGGTACACTCCCTTTCGACTCTTTCCAGATAGCTGGTGCTGAGTAAGCATTGCCACCAAGGTATAGGATAAAGGAGACCTGACCTGTCTGCGTATCATGGATTATCTCAGAACTGCCGTCTCCAGCATAATGCTTCCGAAATCTTCTTAACATTTTATCAGCCTGAACACCACCATAGAACATATTAGCCCTGCCAAGTGAAGAATTATACTGGAAACTAATTCGATCAATTCCAGTTTCACTGATTTCAATAGGCGATTTAAATGCATTGAAGCTGACATCCTGTGGAGTTCTGGCTTGATAGTATGCACTCGCAGATGTATTTAATGTCAGATCCTGTTGTTTATAACTGACTCCGCTATAGCTATATGTTCCTTGTCTGGTATTTTGCGTAATTCTTCCCCTAGCATCATATTGTTGGCTCTGACTTCCATTATTGTCATTGAATGTGGTCAACCTATCTACATTGTCATACCCAAAAGATTCAGACCAGCTAAATGCGCTATTCGTTCTAGCTGTAGGAAACTCTCTCTGGACATTAAACGTTGTTCCTAAGGTCATTAGTGTAGTTGGAGTCCCAGAGGTACGATATAATCTACGTTGCTGTGGAAACCCATAGGTGTCATATTTTAATGAGGTTCTCGAAACTCCCTGGGTAGCAGCTGTCAACTCTCCGCGAAGACTAAGCGAGTCCACCCGCCATAAAATATGCCCCCCGTCGGGAGTTACGGGAAGGTTCAGCTGTTGTCTAAGACCATTCTGGTATTGTGTTAATACTGACTTTTCGACGGATGTAGATGTCGGCTTATGTGTGGCCTTGACCTTCGTATTATTTACTCTTCCAAAAGCATCATATAGAAATGTTCTGCTGAACTGCGCATACGAATTATCTTCGGTCTGGGATGAAAGGCGTTTGTATGTGTCATAAACATAAGCATCGGTCGAATTGTTACCATCTCCATTTACCAATGCCACTTGTGCCAGCAGTTTTGATGTCGGGTCATAAGTATATGTCCATTGCATATTCGTTCCGGTACCTGTAAAATTTCTGGTCGACAGTTTCCCAGCCTGGTCATATACAAATTGCGATTGGCCCAATGGCGAGGTTTCCTGTTTCACCTGTCCCCACCCATCATAAGTATATTGGTAAGTCCCCGCACTTGGATCTATTAGTTTTGTTTTTTGTCCCCAACCATCCTGTTCAATTGTTTGGGTACTCCCCCCAAAATCAGCAGTTTTGAGATTACCGTTTGCAAAATAAGTATAGGTAACTGTTCCACCTGGATCTTGTAGGCTTGTGACCATATCGAAAGCATTCCGGGAAGTTGTAACGGCTTTTACGCCATCATTAACGGTCATATTCAATCCACTGTAACTATATGTTTGAACCTTTCCCGTATATTTTGTAGATTGATAGATGCGTCCATAACTATCAAATGACAATGTGTTCCAAAGGGTATAATTACCTGGCTGCGAAAGTTCACTAACCTGATATTCTCTTCCATATACATCATATTTCCAAGACCGGCCCTCAAAAGTCCCAAGAACAGTTTTATCACGCTGTTCTATTTTCTGGCCAAGCTGATCTATCGTGGTAATTGACGAAGAACCGTCATCTCCTGTCGCTGTAATGATAGTGTTAAACATATCCTTGGTATAGGTATTTGTTTTAACTTTTCCTAAGTAATCAGCTGTGGTTTTGATCCTGCTCCAGCTATCCAAAGTGTAAGCGGTATTTCTATTATATTTATCGGTATATGAAGTTAGCATCCCAGAGACAGAACTATTTACAAAGCTCTCAAATAACCCATCTGGATCAGTATATTTTGTCTTAAATCTTCCTGTTGCTTCATACACCATAGTTTCGGTACGTGAACCGTCTGCCGGAGTAGTTGTAATACGTTTTGTTATATTACCAAAGGCATCATAAGTTAAAGCCTGAGTAATAAATGATGTGTTATGTCCTTTGTTTTTTACCTGTGTTGGGAGATAACCGGTATATACAAGCTGTTTTTCTGCTGTATAGATCTCTGTGCCAACCTGTGTTGTGTCTTTTCGATTAGTCAGCCGCCCGATATAATAAGTTGTTCCGGTACTATTTGCATACGTTTGGGCTGAACTTTCTGATCCCTGTCCGTTAACATCAGTTTTATGATAGGTAACGTTGTAATATCCATCATAAGTGAAGCGTTGGTTCCTATAAGTCCCTAAAAGTTTGTCCTTCAATGAAAAGGCAATAGGTACATTGACAAAAGTTTTGTTAGTCAATATGCTTGTCTGATAGATATGGTCTTCCCTACTGATATAATCGCTGAGGGTAGCTCCATCAGGGGCCCCTCCCGCAGGAGGGGGATTGCTTACAGCCATATTCTTAATTGCATTGTTTATATAGCTATTCTTGGAGACAAAGGTGCGAAGATTTGCGCCGCGCAATTGTGGACTCTGAATGCCGATAGTGTAAGTACGATTAACGTCAGATGCACCTGTATGCACATTGCTCCGGATATTTTCACCGAATCCAAGAAATCCCAGGCCGTCAGCATTTGTGACTGCATTCGCATAACCAAACGTCTGTAAACCGATCTGTCCTGCTGCATCTCTTGCAATCGCACTGGTAACGTATAACTGGGGAGCAAAATGAATGTCTATATAAGGGAATGTTTGGTTATAAGAAGAATTGTAAAGTGGTAGACCATTTCCACTTGCACCTTCCATCAATCTTGCGTAGTCAATGTAATGATTTACACCATCTTGAAAAATTGTTGTTAAATGTCCTTCTTTCATCATATCCTTGTCAGAGCGGAACAATGAAATTGCATTATCACTTATATAACCATATTCAAGATTAGGATTTTGCTGGTCAGGGTTTAAGAATATCGGTATGGGATTGTGCCGAACAGTTGTACTCCTATTACTGGAAACCGAATTTCCGTAAACCGGCCTGTTACTAATATCCATTCCAGTATTATGATATATAGTTACAGCAATGTTCCCTGTCGCAGTTGAATTATAGGTTGTCGTTGCGCTGAATATAATATCCGTTTTCCCATCACCATTTACATCGGTTGGGACCAATACATATTGCTTCATGGTATTTGAGCCATCCCATGTATTTTGAGTGTGTGTAAAAGGTTCATTCTTTTCGTGCTTAATAAACCCTTTCCCTGTACACATGAAGGTTGCAAAAAGATTATTATATCCAGTTGCGAACATGATATCCATTTTTCCATCGCCGTTAAAATCTCCTAACAGAATTGGTTTATTAGGGTCATTAGTTATTCTGGAATCGGATGTTTGCCATAACAGTTCAAAGGAATTGTTGTCGTTGAGCGTATATACAAACATTCTTCCATATTCTAGATGCAAAATATCGGTCTTTCCATCGCCATTAAAATCTGCCGTGTAGAGTTTGTCCCCATATACAAATGAAGAATACAGCATTCCGACCTGATTCCAACCGGAAGGAGTACGGCGATCCATATTGACAAACACCACAACAGATCCTGAATTTCCATATACCTTTACACAGGGCGGATCACCGCCCGCGTCACGATACTCATCCACTATAACCTGCTGATCTCTTCCGATCATCATTATGTCTGTTAAACCGTCACCATTAAAATCCCCGGAAACAAATTCAAAGTTATTTGGAACTCCTTCATGGTCTTGGCGATCACATTCGGAATAATATCCTCCTGCCAAAGGGAGGCCGTCGATGGACTTAGAATATTGATAATAGACAGGAACTACAGTACCAGAAGAATACATATCGAATTTATAGCTGTTGGCTCCGTTATTCTTAAGTAAAAGCATTCCTTGTCCTGGCAGGATCTTGTTTTCATGGCTCAACCATGTCGCAGGAAATATATCTAAAAAATAACCTGTATTTACCTCATACCCAAGTTGCATATAAGGTGATCCAGGATCCAGGTCATAAAATGCATAAAATTTGTTAGGTGACTGCAAACCTACTTTAGGATAAAGCAAAAAATCCATACTACCATTGCCTGTAAAATCACCAGATATTACTTTAGAATTATTACTGGCAATTCCTGTCAGGCTTAAATTGGAAATTACCTGTGAGGTCATCATGTTTGTCGTGTTATCATATTCAAACCTGATAGGGGCGAAAGCATTCAACTCGCTACCATCAAATTCCTGTATCTCAGTCATTCGATCATAATCGAGGGTACTTACTGTAGAATAAGTTGGAATATAATGTCTATAATTGGTGCCATTTGCAACAATGCTGATCTTACTGATCCTTTTATCTGAATAAAAACCTGTGCCAGCAACATAATTCTGTTCAGCCCTGCTAGCTGCACCATAGCTGAATTCTATCCTATTTAGGGCAGTTCCTGTTCCTCGACTTCCATATAAGACTTTACTAATAAAAAGATTATTATTAAAGGTTGTATACTCATAACTGATACGGACTCCCTGTGAATTTTCCATATAGGTGAGACCATATTGGAGCCTAGAACTTGAATTTGCATTTTGACCGTAAAAGGCTTTTGTACCGTTTGGATAAAACACTTCGAAATATGCTGGACCAAAAGAGGCCCCAAAAGATGATACCCCTCTTGAAACTATCTTTATATTGGAATACTGCTCGGTCTGATATTCGGCACCGTCACCACCATAAGATCCACTCTTTAACAGCAGTCTCTGACCATCCAAAGAAAATCTATCATTTAGATCAAAATTAACACCTCCAACCCGACCATCCGAATACTTGGCTGCTCCAACTCTAGAAATAGAAGATAATCCAAAAACATTCCAGCCATATCCAGCAGTGCCCCGGCTACTCTGACTATTGTAGATTAAGCCTAATTCTGGCACAAACCCATCAATACCTGGGGGAATTATAAAGGGTATAGTATAGTTTGTCGATCCAGTTGCAGATACATCTAAATTGACCTCTGTTCTTCCTGGACTTAAGGTCGCCGCTAAAGTTTGCAGACCCGATTTTGAAACTTTTATTGATGAAGAGGAATCTGACACTATTGTTTTAAGGGTATCTATTGAGAACTTTGAAGGGAAAGTTGCATTAACCTTAACGATCGACTCCAATAAATTCAAATTTGACGAATTACTTTTATTTAAACCTAATGTATCGGTTTGGATTCTGTTCTGTGAAATACAATCAATAGTGATCACACAAAATAACGACAATAAAAATATCAATCTTTTCATGTTAGGCCTCCTTTACTTTTTCTATAATTAGCTCTACCCACTTATCATCTCCAACCGAAATACGAAGGAGATAGATTCCGGCCATAAGTTGATTTGTAGGAAATTCAACGTAATCTTCCTTTTTAAAGGATTCAATAGCCACTTTATTTTTATCTCCGAAATTCACTAGTGAGAGAATTGGAAAAGCATTTTTACTTAGATCAGCTGAATGGATCTTTATTACTTTTTCTTTTCTGTTGAGGTAGAGGCTATAACCATTCCCAATTTCTATTATATCAGGTTTTAACCTGTCTCTAGAGGCAACGCTATCAGAATTTAAAACACTAAGCGTGGGGCAATTAATACATATCCATAACCTTTTTGTTTGATTGCCAGACGCATCGAAAGTGAAGGTGAGTTTTTGTGAGAATGCATGCGTAGAAAATGTCATCAAAATGGAAACAAGAAAGAAAATGATGAAGCTCCATGCTCTCCAAGGGAGGCTGATATTGATAATAGACTTCTTTTTCATAATTCATTGATTTATGTTCTCAAAGAATCCGAATACACAGAAAGATTTATCTGCAAAAAACTATGAGATGTTATAATCTAAATTAACTTCAAATTATATCACTATTCAGACAAAAAAATATTTTTTATACAGTATTTGACCGAATTGTGCTAAACAATGAAGACTGGTGAGTTTTATTATAAAAACAGTTAGTTAACAGATAATGAAGATCTATTGTGGCCCTTTTAAACTGTATCTTTTTGGGGTGATAGCGTATTTTTTCTTGAACAGCCTACAGAAATAATTGGGACTAGCAAAACCACACTGTTCTGAAATCTCTTTGACAGAAAGTCCCCTTTTGATAAGTAGAATCTTTGAATGTTCAAGACGTTGATCTGTAACAAAATCAATGATTGTCTTTTTTTCAAGTTTAAAAAATAGTCTTCGCAGCGTTCGCTCTGTTATGAAGTAACGTTTACATAAAACCTCAATATCGGTTATCTCCTGAGAAAGGCAGCCTGATTTTAGATACCCTTTTATTTCATGTATTTTTTCGGAGTTGGACATTTCAGAGAGATGGATCCGGTAATCTTGAGCCCGATCATAGATCCTTAAAATTTTCTTGATCATCGGAAGGAGGGTCATTTCGAGATCAATATTGTCCAGTGTAGGTAAATGCCATATATTGATGAGTTCTTTTGCAAGTGATCGACTCATGAAAAGCTTCTCCATATACGATACTGAAACATTACTTTTTAGGCAAAAAGATAAAAATTTAGAAAGGTTAGGTAGAGCAGATGCCTTTCGTTGTATCCATTCTATGCGTAAGGATATATAAAGAATAATATTGCAACCCGGCTTAAACGTGTTTCTATAAATACCTCGATCGCTGAAAGTTCCATAATATGTTCCCCTTCCTGGACAGTTTAGGATATTTCCTTCAGGGGTACTGAATTCAGCTTCACCCTCAAACATGAAGAACATAAAGAGGGATGGCTCTAACACCTCACAATGAACTGTGTGCTGACTTTCAGAATTGAACTCGATAAGCTCCATGAAGTACAAAAAATTACTGTAATATTGAAACATAACATTTCCATCAGCAAATTCATGACATAAAGAATCGGCAAAAGGAATTTTGAAGGTAATGTTGTCTGTTAGTGATTTACTGCTTTTGTAAATTTCTAATGAATCTAGATTAAATTTCATAGACCTTTCCATACCTTATTTGAAACATATCGCCGTATAAATTAATTTTATATTACAATTTAATCTATTTCTCACTAATATTCACCATAATTTTGTTAATTAATTATCGTTACTAATTCAAGCTGCTCTTTTCAATATAAGCCTATTTTAGTATTAGATTATATCTGAAAAGAATAATTGATATAGATAAAAAGACATTTAGAGATCCGTTAAATGACATTTAGATAGATTAGAGGAATCAGAAAGTGCTTTTTTTGTTTCTGGGGCACAGGAAGTACCAAAAACAACACCAAGGTTAAAATCCAGCACAAGCTTCCGTGTTCAAGCATTTCTAACCCACCAAACTCCATGTTACTTTTAGGAATTAGTTCAAGATAATTCAATTTGACAAATGCTGCATTTTAAGGTTTTTTTATGTTACACAACGAAATTTGTTAAAAATTTAGCACGACTTAACAAACCTAAAAAAATACTACAAAATCGACACTTATTTGTATTTATTGAAACTCAAATCTCTAAATACCAATCACTAACACTTTCTTTATCGGAACTTGTCGGTGAATTGAGCTGCGGAAAGATGTGGATCGGCTGTTTTCGGAAATGAAGAGAAAATAAAAATTGAGGATTTTGCCTTACAAATGAAGATGTTGCTTACAACAAGGCGCACAATCTCGTGCGCCTTGTTGTTCTACTCATCTGTTCCGTTTACCCAATTTCGCCAATAACCTACTTGTAGCGAAACTGACCAGGGTACCCAAGGCAGCCGTCAGGGCGGTCTGCAATACATCCCCCAGCGAGATGCTGGCCCAAATGGAACAGATCGTACCACCGATGGCCGAGACGCGGATATCATTCACTTTCATCCATCGCGCTCCTTTCTACGGTATTTTCTGCTCCATGTTTAACGGCCCCATTATCCATGCCACCCGCCGAAGGTTCCTTATCGTCTACCTCCGGATGTGACTTAGCCTCATCCAATACCGTTTCTACAATACCAAGCCCCAAGGCTAGGTATTTTAATACATTCCCCACCTTACCCGGCAGCTTAACAGGTGCCGCCAACAGCAGCTGCAGCACCTGTCCTACTTTATTAAAGATCTTTTTCATGCTTATTTTTTTAAGGGTTGTCAATTGTCTGACAGCGGGCCCCGCTCACTCGACTTGTACTTCGACCAGTCCCTGGAGCAGCAGTTCGACCACTAGCGGATAGAACTTTTTGTAGGCGACACCCGAGGCTAACAGGCGATAATCACCATCCTCCAGTACATATTGCGCGCCCACCAGAATGCAGCCGGCGGTCTCTTTGTAGCTATTTCCTTTATGGAAGTAGACATAGCTGAAGTTGGGTATAGCTCCAATCTCCAGCATACCGCGGTGCATTTTTGGGTAAGCGTCGTAGTAACGGCCATTCATTGCCCCGTCGCGGTTAAAACCCAGTGGGTAATGCCCGGTAGGTATAGCGGTTTCGCCCCTTATTTTCACGGGGCGCGGAATATTCTCCAGTCCGTAGCAGACAAACTGATTGTTCAGGTAGATCTCGGACAACGTGCTATGCTTGCCCTGTTTTGTGCGAAGTACTTTTATCGTTGATTTCATACGCTAGCGATTAATTAGAAAAGACCGAGGTATTGACTTCTGGAATACAGGTTTTCATCACGATCATGTAGGAAAATGTACAGGTGCACTGGCCTATTATGCAGAATGGATGGCAGCTCGATCGTCATCTGGAGATCCTTCCGCAGCACCTGTTGTTCATTGATGGCTGCCTGCTCGCCAATAATATCATAAGCACAGAGTATAACCTGGTCATCCCATTGGTTATAATCTTTGATGTTGGATTCGGTTACATCCCAGCTCAGCTGAATCGTATTGGACGTACGTACACAGGTATTCACCGCGAGCGGAGACAGCATGCCATTGCTGATTTTTGCGAGGGCGGGCACTACCTCGAAATCCGGATATTCGCCCTGTATCACATTCGTCAGCGTATGCGACATGGCGCGGCCAAAAGCCGCCTGCACCGTGCACTTGCTATGGGCAAAACCTTTGCGGATGAGCGGGTACAGCGGATTTAAAAACCGGCGTGCCAGCCGAAAACGCTCCTGCGCAGCCTCCCTACGTGTCGGATCTGTAACCTGCTTTTTAAACTCAGAAATCACCAGCATGTCTTATCGTTTTGTGTTCAAAAATCAGGAGGAGCCACATGCTCCTCCCGTTCAATTAATTCTTCAGCGACTAAGCCAGGTCAAATTCGCCCAAATACGTACTTTTGGATACCTTTTCGGCCTTGCGGTCTGTAAAGAAGATCCAGACATGCCCCTTGCCACCGAGCAGGTGGGCCGGGACCTGGATATCTATCGTACCGGCAGCACGGGTCGGCGGTGTAGGTGCTGTCATAAATTCATCTTTTTCAGGTGAATAGACCAAGATAATGACCTGATCATCGGCCTTGGTCTTGTACAGGCTGTTGAGGATGGTATCCCAGTAGATAGAAAGAATTCCATTATCCACAGCAGCCTCCATGCCACCGCCGTTGAGGTAAGAGCCCGTACTGATTTCGATCTTGCTGTAATCCAAGCTAAAGTTTGGATAAGTACCGCTTACTGCCTGAGCGATATTGAGCTGCAGTGCCACGTTTGTGGGCGTCATCTTTTCGGTTTTGGAGAGCCCAAACCCAACCTGCAGGATCGGCGTGATCGGCATCAGAAATTTGGAGATTTTCAGGAAACGGTCCTATTGGATCAGCTGTTCTTCGGACATTCCTTTCGTCCGCTTTTTGGGCAAACCTTTGAGGTAGTTGATGGATTTCCAGGACGAGGCGATCACCGCGCCCACTTTACCACTTGCTCTTCCGATTACACCATTGTTGATTGTTGCCATGTTGTTATTTTTTTTAAAATTTAAACCCCATAAAGCTTTCATTTATACCGGTATGTAGCGCTTTACTTCGACAAACATACTACAGCAAACAGCCCCTTGTCAATAGCACAGAGCAGGTTGGCGGACACTCGTCGGCGGTAGCCCGGCTTTTGTCGGCGGGTTGTCGGAGGCAATCGGATACATTTCAGGAAAGCAGCCGTCTGGCACTTCAAAAAATACGGGTTTGAGCAGCAATCTCGTGCCTTTGCTTCGGACCAGCTCCGTACCTGCTTCGGATCGACAATAGATCTTGTACAGATGCTCGACAGACCTTCACCAGTCTCCGAACAGGGAAATACTGTTCAGCAAGGGGTCAACAGTGGCTGCTTTTACATTCAGCGCCGAAGACAATACGAAGCAGGTACGAATAGTGTAGGGATTTAAGGCATTTGCCGCGGCCATTTTTTATATTCGGTCACATACAGCTGCACCACATCTTTTTTGAGGAAGAGATCCGCATTGCCCTCTTTATAGGTGGCTTTGAGCAGGCCTTTGGCAATACGCCGCTCGATAGTACGTACACTTTTGCTCAAAAAATAGGCGACTTCGTGGATGGTCATTGTACCCGTCAGCTTGTGGAGCTCCGTATACTGCTGTTCTTGCAGCAGGTCGAGGATACGGTCCAGCTTGGCCTCTAAGGGCTTATATCCGATGCCTGGTTTTAATTGAAAAGAATAGTGGATTTTTAGGTGAATACCTGTCGCATTGGACACAAAACGAGGCGTGATCTCCTGTTGATCAGGAGATCCTTTTACAAAAAACATAAACGGGTAAGGTTAGCTCGACTAACCGCCGAAATCCAGCTCAGCAGCAGACCTGTTGTCTACTGCGCTCGGTCTATCTAAGTTTATAAAGTGGGATGATTCAATTGAGCCGAATAAGGTAATCCCATCCCTCATGCTCTAAGTTATTGACGTTATCCAAAAAATCCTTTAGTTTTTTTTCTTTGCGCATCCATTCGGTTATCTGCAGCAGGTTGCTGATCTCCAATTCCGTCATATTCAACTTGAGGCTGTCAAAAACTTCCTTGCGAAACTCCAGGTAAGTGGCATTAGGCAATATCGGTTGACGGACGAGCATCATATTTACCCTACAGGTTTTATTGATGCGAAAATACCATTTACCAAGCCCCATTGCTTCCAGCTCCTGCATGAAATGATGGGCTTCCATACGGGTACCATTGATCAGGATGACTTCCTTTTTTCTTTTTTGGGAAAAATAAAAGGGAACATCAAACATACGTACAGCATCCATCTGCAAGGTATTAATATTGAATGGCGAATGGTTGTACAGCACATCATAGAGTGATCCGATTACGATAGTCTTATCCAATACACTTGGAGGTGCTATAGTTACCACTCTATCTGTTGTGTTTTCCTGCGACATAACCTCTTTTCCTAACAAGGCCATCACATTTTCAGTTGTTAACCACCATAATTTGCCGTTACGAAAAACATAGATCACGTAGGCTATACAGCCTACACCAATAAAAGGCATATAATGCAGCAGATAGCTTCTTAACAAGCTGTACGTATCTTCGCTGCGCACCGAAGCGATACAATAGATAATGTAGAGATAAATCGATAGAATCGGTATAGTTGTAGCAAGAATTGCACAGAAGAGTTGACCTTTGGGTATACTCTTGGTCATGATCCTCCCCTTGCTCATGAGTATCAGATCAGGATACTGCTTCTGCCAATAAGTCCAAAAGGCTTTAAGAAACATTTGCGTGAACACTACCGCAATACCAATCGCAATAGCAAATGCCACTGTCCACATCCAATAGGTCTGTGTCCAAAATCGATTCAAATAAATACCGTGATTTCCGATTAAATTAAAAAGCATGGAGATGAGTAAACTCTCCACCGTTAGTTTTAATACTTTCATATGCTACGTCAAGCTCTCTTAAATGGCTCAGGTTTATACTGGTTTATACACCCAATTTACTAAATAAAATCAAATATTAAGAAAAATTCAATCGTCCAAAAGAAGATTATCCTCCAAAATACCGGAGGTTAGGACAGGGCGGTTGCTAATTTGATCTATTTAAATAAATATTTGCAGAAACACAATTTGTATGAAAGAGAACTTTGACAATGCAGGTGTGGCGCAAAAAGTAGCCACGCTTCTTGCGCTACCCTTAGCGGAGCGCGCGCTAGAGATGCAACTTCTAAAAGACGATTTTGCAGCCTGGATGGAACACAATTTTAACCTCGATCCCCATCAGGTAATACAGCTCTACAATTTTCCCAATGGGTTTCGGAAACAACTTGGCACGGCTATCAGTAATTATCTCATGCAGGGCAACGTACTTCAATTTCAAAAAGACGACAAGGGTGATGATGATGATCCAGAATTTAAGGAGCTCATGGTTCACGGCCTCGATGAATGGCAGGATGGTGTGGCGACGATAATGTTCACTCCCCTGTTTATCCGGATTTCCTACACCGGTCCGCAGCAGTAATCCAACCCTACGTTATCCAAAAACCATTTCCCCCGATCATACCGAAATCCTGACCGGGGGGATTTTATTGACCTATACACCATTATGAAAACAGCACTACAGATCGATATCGCACAGGTATTTGACCAGCCGATCAGTCCGAGAACTGATACGCTCAAGCCAAGAATAAGCATGTCCAATGCGGACTATCAACATTACGAGAATCAACATGGGCAGGCCTGCCTGCAGCAGTTTAACGGCATGCTCGGCTACATCAATATATTGGATATGCATCTACCTGCCGATATTGTCATTCCGATGCAAGTCACAGAGTCGGATATGCATATCTTTTATCTCTTCACAGAAGATCGTGCTATTCAGATCAGGGATGTTCAGAAGCGGATCAGTTACAGCATCTCTTGCAATCGCGGCCGCTACTTCTACTTAACCAGAAGTGATTATGAAATCCATGTTCCTGCCGGAAGGTATACCCTCGTTAACTTTTATTTCCGCGGCAGCATTTTCCGCGATGGCAACGAGCGTCCCTTCCAGTTTCTTCACCCCTTGATCCATGCCTATCGAAACCAAGATCCGAATTCGTGGTGCAGCATCGATTTCCGTGCCGGCACCAGGACCATTTCATTGCTAAAAACCATTGCGTCAAAAATCAAGAAAGGTGACCTCGACAGTGAGGTCAATATCCTCTGGGGTATCAAGAAACTGATCCAGCTATCGAAGGAAAAGATCTTTGAAGAATATGACAAGATTTCGGAATCCCAAATCAAATCCAAAGAAGCCCATGCAGCCATTAAGCAGGCAGTAGCCGAGCATGGCCAGGATTTTAAACTGGACGACATTGCCTGGCAGCTCGGGATCAGTATGGACTATCTGCATCAGCTTATCCAACTTTATTATGGACAGAGTCCCCAAGAGCTGAAGGTAGAATTTATGCTGGATCTCGCCAAGAAATATATTGTAGACGGTATGCATACCGCTGAAATCGCCTATGAACTGGGCTATGCGTCACCAAGCAGTTTTGCACGCTTTTTTAAAAAGAAAACGGGCATGACCGCGAAGGAGTTTTTTAAGCGGTATACCCAAGACTATTTATAAAATTTATTATTAAATTAACCTAGTGACCTAAAAACATGAAAGAAATCATTCAAAAAACCGGAAAATTTTTCAGAGCGATCGGACAACTTTTTGTAGCTGAGCCAGCTGACAAAAGCACGATTATTGCGAGAAAAGTCTGTGGAAAATATAGAGCCTGGAAATATGGCCCGTTACGTATTTGTGTCGAAATGGCCGCCTCCTATTTCCCTGTAAATTATCAGCTTGATGAAGAGGTACTCAAGGCAGCAAATGTTGCTGGCAACATTTATTCTCCAAAGGCTATGCTTTATTATCTGTTGTCCCATGCGAGAAAGGTAGCGGCAACACGGCAGCCATTACCCATTAAAAAGAGCTATAGCTATGTGGCCTGGCAGATGATCAATCTATCAAAAGTGAATATCGTCACAACCCTCACCAAACACCCTCGTTTAATAGAAATTCGTGAGGAAACGCTGGAACTGTCTGCTGCGAAAGCTGAGATACTGATCTTGAGCAGCGGTGGTGATTATCTTGAAGTAAATCATCTTCTTTCGAAGGTTGACCTGACACATAAATATGTAATTATCTGTTCTGTTTTTGAAGAAGCCTTTATACGCGATCATATTCTTTATCGAGTAGATCGGAAAATTACGCCAAATTTTAAAAGCGAAAACGAATATCTGGCATTCATTGACGAGATTATCCAAGAAGCCACCACAATACCTTTGAAAATTTAATCGCAGCATCCCCCCCGAGGGGATTTTTTATTGCTATACGCTTTCATTATTCCAAACCTGTACATACACGACTCCAGACTCGGCCAAGCCCCGTGCTCCTTTAAGGCCGAACTTTGGTATAAGTTAACGACGTAAAAGTTAGCGGGATAAAAACGAAGAACTAATAAAAGCCCAGTGGGCAGGCCGCGCTAAGGATGCGCCGCAGCCAACAGACAAATGGATCAGGTAAAACAAAGTTGTATGAACAGAAAGCACCATATATTGAACACGAAGAAAGCCCTTTTCCGCTGGATCGGAAAGCTATACTCGTCCCTGAGGACGCAGGTGCATCTGCTGTCTATGCCCAAGGGTTTGGTCTGCAGACTGGTCAAAGACAAGCTCCAGCTGGACACTTTACCGCATCGGATAGCCTTCGCCCAGAAGAGAGTTATACAGCGAAAGTTGCACAACCGTAAAGGGGCATTGTTCACGGAAATCCCGGATGGCCCTCAGGGGTCGTCTGGGAACAGGCAGGCAGCGCATCGGGATGCAAAGCCAGCCAGCGACGTCTGCTAAAAGACACCCATAACTATATAATCAACCAAAGTTTTTTGAGGCAACCTTTTTTTGAACGTATAAAAAAGACCACAACCATGATTTCAAAAAAGATCATTAAAAGAAGTCTAATTACCGTTGGCTCGGCATTGACTTTAGTACTAGGTATCGCATTCGCGGTCAATGCAATGGAAAATAAAGTGGATAAGCAGTCTAATAATGAAACACAATCCACATTTGTTCCGGATCAATGGTTCCAGTATACTGGACCAAATTCCTCTGATCCTAATTATGAGGATGAAATAATGGATCCGGACAACTATACGCCAGTTACATCACCTTCCTGTAGCACTGGGGCACAATTGTGTGAGGTGCATGGTGAAGATAATGGAAGTGGGAAACCTACTCAAGGAAGTTTAAATGAACTGGAAAACCAGATTCTAAAAAACGAACCACAAGACACCAACAAAGTGCGTTTTCATAACTAAGTAGGTAAAGAATAGTGGGACAATAAATATTGTCCCACTTTCGATTATGGATTTTGTTCGATGCCCCCCCGTTCAATGACCTGCAGCGGAATTTTATAAGCAAATTCCATCACACTCTTTCCCTGCATCGAAACGACTTCACCGTCAATTCTCCTTTTAAGATCAACTATCCTATTCTCAGCGGCATATCGCCTTAAGTCTGTCCACCGCAGCCCCCTAAAGACTAGTTCGCGCCGTCTTTCTAAAAGAATAAATTCTAGCAGAGACTCTTCGTTAATCGGTAATATTGGCATCTCGGAATATCTATTTTTTAATAATTCCAATAAGGTGAATTTTGCATCGCTTAGTTTCCCGGCCCTACATTCAGCTTCTGCTTTATTCAATAAAACTTCTCCTACAGTCAATCCAATAAATATTTCCTGTCCAGAAGGGTTATAATTACCGGTAAACGCGTAGGTGCCATTAGCATTTTTCGTAAAAAACAAGTCTTTTCTCCTATCCTCCTTGGCATAACTGTTATACAGCAGAGTATCCACGGTAGCCTTATCTTCCAATAAAACACTTGTAGGGATCATCATGGCATAAAAGAGAATATCGTCGTTGTAGGCATCAAATGGACGGGCTCCTGTTTTTTTAATTTGATTATAATCAATTGTTTTTCCACCTGTTGCCAGCGCCCTATCTGCATATGCCAGTGATTTATCATATTGTCCGAGTCCAAGATATACCCTACTTAACAGCGCCAGAGCCGCTGTTTTATTAGGTCTGGTTGGGTACTCATATTTTTTATCCGACAAAAGACCCACAGCCTCTTCCAGGTCCCGTAATATCTGATTGTAGGTTTCGCCCAAACTTGACCGCTGTAATTTCTCATTTATATCCGAATTGGTCTTAAGTACTATTCCCAAGGCATTTTCATGGTCTTTGTTATAATACTTACAGAATACCTGTGCCAGTGAATAAAAAGAAAAGGCCCGCTGATATAAGGCCATCCCTTTCAGCTCATTGCGACTAAGGCCATCCGGCAGATAATTTACCTTATCAAGATAATCTAATACCACATTGGAATAAAAAATAGTTATATAAGAATCACTCCAAAAGCTGTTTTCTGTCGGCTCTTTTGACCAGAGGTAAGCTTCCCGATATTCTACCATTGAAATGGCTTTAAAATTTGCATCTGTCAGGTAATAATTGTCGGAAGCGACCTCCAGAAGCCCGGGATTTCTGAACGAATGATTGTCCAAAATGGCTGTCAGTTCAATGTTGCTAATCGGCGTATTAAGTTTGGAATCGGGCTTTTCTTCCAAAAATTTCTTGCACGATGTTATAAACAAACAACAGGCAAAATAAAATAGCGATAGATAATATTTTGATTTCATGTTTTTAAAATTTTAGATTGACACCAAAAGTGTACTGTTTGGGAACCGGAATTGCATTTGGATAACTCGGATCAAGGCCTTTATCATTCTTGCGCCAGATTACACCGAGGTTACTTAAGTAAATAAAGAAGCTTAATTGACTGATGTGCAAGGGACTAATCTCACCCAACCGATATTGAAGTTTAATATCCTGCAATCTGATATGATCACCCGGTTCAACCAACACTTCACTATTTCCATAAAATCCGTCCGCCTTGTTCAATGGATAAGTCATTGCAGGTATAGTAGTCGACTTTTCATCGCCCGGCTTCTGCCATCTACTGTAAAAGTCAGGATGACCATCCCCCCTGCTGTAAAGATCTGAATAGCTTATGGAAGGCCTTCTGAAAAAATATTTAAACTGATACACCAAAGAAAAGGACAGATTAAATTTTTTGTAATCAAAAAAGCTGTTTACAGTACCGTAGATCAGTGGCCGTTTAGATCCGTGCAACTTCAAATCTTCAATAGGAGCCTGTTTACCCGCCATCTTTGAATAATCTTTTGACACTTCGCCATTAAAATATCCCATCGGTTCACCTGTCTGCGGGTCAAGCCCCGCGAACTTATAACTGTACATGGCGTAGGGCATCACATCTTTATAGGCAATAAAAGAACTGGACACCAAAGAAGAAGCTCCCGGATAATCAACAAAAGTCTTTTTTACCCAATTGTTATTGTAGGTGAAGATAAAATCAGTCCGCCATTTGAACCGTTTATTGAAGTTAATGGACGATAAACGGACATCGACACCCCTTCCGTCTACATCTGCCACATTCATCAGCTGACTGATCAAACCTACCGTCGGATCTAGCGGATATAGATGGATCAGATCAAATGATTTTTTCCAGTACATATCCACACTTCCTGAAATACGGCTATTGAATAGGGAATAATCAAGTCCGAGGTTAAATGTTTTTATTTTTTCCCAGCGTAAAGAAGGATTGGGAGCAACAAGCACTTGCGCTGATGGCCAGCTAATGCCATATAAGGCATTAAGTGTGCTGTATTGAATTGTTGTATTCCCCGAACGTGAGGGATCGATATTCCCGCTAAAACCATATGTCGCCCGGAATTTCAGTTCATTGACAGGAATAGATTCCATAAACCGTTCCTTCTTGATGTTCCAGCTCAATCCAGCCGACCAGAGCGGATTCCATTTATCATTTGTATTAACGCCAAAAACATTGGAAGCATCTTTTCTGAAACTGCCACTTACCGTATAACGGTTCAATAAAGTATAAGATCCATTTCCAAATAATGACACGTATCTATTGTTTGTCTGGCTCTTGGTTATAAAAGAAGGTATCTGTGCATTGGATGCGAGATTATTGTAAGTAGGATACCTATTCATATAATCAATTTGGGTACTATATATTAGCTTGTCCCCATCATAACCATACATTCCATCCGTAAACGCCTTAATGGCTTTTGCGCTGACTTCTGACCCCAGTATTACGTTCACCCTATGATCAGGATGATCGTTCCATTTAAAATCTACCTGAAAGCGACCAAAATGTGAAACGGCATTATTGCTTCCTAATTCCAGTATCCCCCCAACAGGTATCGGTCTACTGACCACTCCATTTGTGCCGACATTGGTATATAGATTGACCATTCCTCTTGATCTTATGGAGTACTGGTCGAAAACCGTCTCATCATCGTTCTTTTGTATTTCGTTTCTATACCTAAAACTCAGTCCAAACAGTTTGTTGATCTGATAATTCAGCGTGGCGCTGGTCAATAAGCTGTTCAGCACAGCATTGCCCTTATTGTGCTGTAATTCTTCCAAGGGCTTATACGACCAGTCCAATAGATTAGGATCAGTTAAACTTTCGATATAGCCAATGCTATAATTATAGGGTATTGAAAGAAATTGGCCGTCTGCAGTTGCCAACGAGGAATATGGGAAGCGACTCCCGGAATTGTCATAGTAGCTGAGCAGCTGCGTTTGCCTGCTTTCTAATCTAGTATACATCATATCGAGCTCCGCCTCCAGTTTTTGCGTCAGCTTGATTTTATTATAAGCCTTCAGCGTAAACCTATTATTATCTGAGGAGACCTGAGTACCTTTTGAGCGGTCATACCCTGTTGATATACGAAAACTATTCCTGTCACCGCCGCCACTCACTGAAAAAGAATATTGACTACTGATTGCAGGTCGATAAAGATATTTCAATAGATCATTTCTAATATCCGTCTGACCATACGTATCCAAGACATCATTAAGTTCCTCTTCGGTCAGCAATCCTTTTTTCTTTTTCTCCATGGCCTCAATCGCCATTGGAAGGATGGGTTTGGATCTCGAATTTATATTCGAATTGTAATAGCCCTTATTGTACAATTCCAGCTGCACCGCAATCAGGTCGGCATTCGCAATAGCACGTCTTTTAAAAAGATCAGGCTTTTGGATGACTGCGGTGTTTTGACTCGCCTCGACCACCAGCGATGAGTTTTGTTTACCTCGTTTTGTAGTAATAACAATAACTCCATTGCCCGCCTGCGCTCCCCAGATGGAACTGGCGGCAGCATCCTTTAAGACAGTGATATTTTCCACATCATTTGGATTAATGGCATTTATATCACCACTATAGGGAAAATTATCGACAATGATCAGGGGGTAATTGGCCCCTCGGATTGAGCTTACCCCATGTATGTTGAGTGACTCATTTGCAAATTTCCCTGTATTGTTAAAATTAGCATTTGCATTATCCGAATACATACCAGAGATCATGCTCTTGACACGTGTCAAAATATTAGGTGCTGGGGAGCGATTGATATAAAGTGAATCTATTTTTTCAAACGATCCAGTAGCACGTTCTTTTGGAATATACTGAAAACCTGTAGAGAATACAGCCTCCTGCAATCGGATCGAATTACTTTCCAGTACGATCAGGATATTCACGTCATTCGACTGAACGACATACGATTTGGGTACGTAGGATATATGCGAAAATTTGAGGGTATCGCCGACCGAAAGACTGTTTATATTGAAGGTACCATTGTTCTGAACCTTAAAGTTGCCCTTTCCTACCGAGATAATATTTACATCTGAAAGCGCCTTTCCTTCTTGGTTCTGCACACGGCCTTTTAGCATGACAGGATTCTGTGCAAACACTTCAAGCCGCAAAATAAAACAGGTTGCGACCAATAATATATAATAGTTCAACTGTTTCATCGCTGTATAATTAAGAAGTTTACAATTCTTTTGTCTTTTTCGACAATGAGACCGTTTTCTTTTAAGAAATTACTGAGCTTGTCCTTCGTCTCAAAGTCCTTCACTGAATAGTTGGGGATAAAAACTTCGCCTTTTATTGAATCAACAATCTGCCAATTAGACTTACTCAGGCGAAGATCTTTGATCAGATTTTTTAGCGATTTAAAATCCCGCCCCGATTTAGGTTTTATGGTTGTCCTCCCCTTGCCCGCCTTTACAACAATACATTCAACCAATGAATCCCTTACACAGACATTTAAGCCCAGGTAGCTGTTCAAGATACTGGCCATATTGATTCTGCCTATGGATTTTGATTCAAAGCAAATCAAGTTTTTTTTCTCCCAGTTTCCTATGTCCTCGCCTTTAGAAAGATAATATTCGAATCTTTCCGGATCAGAAATATTCCAGATGATCTGATTAGAGGCAAATTTATAGCGGTCTGCATAGGCCAATCTATATAAGCTCAGAATTGATCTATTTCGATAAGAAATAATCTCGTAGGGGTCAACCTTAGATCTTTCAAAAGGGCTTATATCTTTCACCTGGTCGGTTATAATTGCATAGCCCAATAGACTGTCATGGGGAGATTGTACCGGTCGATTAAGCTCCATATCCACTATAAATCGATGGAAATTTGGTTGGAGCTCAGGTTTGAGTTCCGCATGCAATACGCTTTTTGTCGCGAAATTAAGCAGGTCATCTTTCGTGATTTCCTTGCTTCCCGTGAGGCCAACGACGACACCCTCTTTATTTATCCATACCAGATGAGGTATACTTTCATGCGGGAAATAACTTTTCAAACTGCTGTCAGCTATAATGCTTCTCAGACCAGTACCTTTTAATAGGTCATTCCTTTTAAAAAAGGACAAAATTGACTTTTCCGTCTGTTCTGAGACTGCAACAAGGCCTAAATCCAAACCTTTGCTGAAATCTGAAAGTTTAGCTAGCCCGGTTAAACATGGAGCACATCCCGTATTCCAAAAGTCTAGCACCAGCGGCCTCGCCCTGAACTCCTTAAGTGAAGCTTTCTGGGTACTATTCAATTGCTCATTAAAAAAGAAAAACTCACTGTCCCATAATTCTTCGGGAATTCTGTCACCGATCTGCAGCGGAGTTGGCCCATTGGCCCCGCTGTCCTTGCGGGGCGTCTGAGCCGATAAACTAAACATATGAAATACAGCAATGCAAGTAAAAAGCATTGTTGTATTCTTCAATGCCTTTAAAAAACAAGTTAAATAGGATTGAAAAACTAGTATGAATAAGATTACAAGTAGTGTAATCTGTATAACTGGAATATTGACTACCTTATCCAATAAGGCAGTGAATAGATTAGATCTTTTTATCATCTGCTTATGGATTAGGTATTATTCAGCAATTCTATTAAAGAAACTATGGATCCTTTGCTTGGCTTCCAGATCGGCCGTAATGGCATCGGTAGGTTCAACAAAGGCAAATGGCACCGCATCGATTTCGATCTTGCGAAAGTGCACCAGGAAATAAGCAATCAGCAGACGGCACACTTTCATTAAAAAGGTATGCATTTGCTTCACGTCGGTAGCATCTTCCTGTGCGATGCCCTTTCTATAGTTTTCAAAGAGTGTCCACAGGGTTTCCTGACAGTCGGTGATGGTATGTTGGGACCAGAACTCCCGAATGGTATTTAATGGATCGTATCCATTGTCGTATATTTCATAACATGCTAGCTCAAAGGGTAGCATATTGTTTGATTGTTGGTTCATAATTTAGTTTCATCAATTATGACAAACCTTGAGGTGCCGTCTCAGATAAAGGCATAGCTTCCCCCTTCGCGATTTTTTCGCGTTCAAATGGCTTGCCATTGCATAAGGTCAAATGCGACCTATGCCAAATGGACAAATAATATTAAAAGTCCGAAAAGCGCCCTGATACAATTTCAAAGCATAAATAGGGTTAATTATGGCGCTCCCTGCCGGAAAGAAGTAAATACCGACCTACAGCAATATCGTCTTGCAATAAAAACTACGGGTAAAAGTTGGGACTGAATGAAAATTTGCTTAATTTTAAGGTGCAAATATTAAATCAAGCTGTATCATTGGCCAATATTACCTTTTAATGCAATTATATAAGTGTATAGGTCGGTCACAGGCGTATCAAGAGGGAAATTAAACTGAACTGGGTTCAGCTGTCTTTTCATTTTAAGGAAGGTCAACACCTCCCCTTTTTATTGCTCTTTTATAGCCTGTTTTTGATTTAGCGCATCCTATTCGGGTGCGCGGAATATGTTCTTTAAAAGTGATTTGCGGGAATACCTAGTCAATCCAACTTGGATCGATTGAGGGTAATGGATGGTGTTTGTTCGTTTCGTTCTCATAATTGTTTTTGGTTTTATGTGAACGACGTCTCTCTTTAATGTTATCGGCTTCGAAGTAGATTAACCAAAGAATGAACCTTAATGCTTCTGACCTGGCATCGCCAAACGCCAACCTAACCGAAGTTAGGGTTCCCCAAAAGACTGACATAAGGTTCACCCTCTGGTAATTTTTACAAATATAAACATTACGCAGAGATATGGCGAACCTACGGTCATCTCGTGGGAATTTGGCGATTTCGGAACGAGAGTGACATCGTTAAGTTGGGCTTACCACCCTACTTTTCGCTATAACTACATGACAAATATAGAGATATAAATAGAATAAATCAAATAAAATTAAATCTATTTACAAGAATGGCCAACGAAGAATTCTCGAGAGCACTTAAATATCTAAGACTTAAATTTAAATTAAGTCAAGAAACAACAGCAAAAATTGCAGGCATCATACAATCAGATTATAGTGCCTTTGAACGTTTAAAAAGAAAATTGCATCTAGATGATGCTGACAAAATATCCACACGTGTATGGGGAGTTTCATACAATAATTTTGTGGAATTCTCTAAAAAGGAAATTGACGTAAAAGAATTACCCTCACCTACTCAGGCAGCAATAACGGAAAGTACAGGTAGTAAGCTAAGATCAACAGAAAACTTATTGGCAAAAGAACTAGATCGGCTCATTTCGGAAGGATATCTTAATAAACCTACGACAGCGAAACATCTTCATGCGCAAATGGATAAGAAACTCGAAAAAAGGAAATTTACTGAAATCACCAACCTCCTCAGCAAATCTCCTCGCAACCAAATGATCTTACCACTGTTTAAAAATAGTTCGCCAAAGGTTTTTGTTCATAAGGATTATTTTTCTGACTATAACAAAATTCCAAAGGAAGACGTCATGAAATTGGTTGATAATAGTTAGGTTGGTTAGAAATTTAATCGATATATTATTTATGTTGGTTAATTAGCCTATATTTACCTTAAACCTATAAAGTAAATGATTATTAAATTCTATAAAATACCCATACAATGCTGTTTTATAGAATAACAGATATTAAGTATTTGAATTTTAATTATCTATTTTTTTAGAGCTAAATTCTTATACTAAAATTTATAATCTATATTTTTGGGGTTTATTATAATGATTATCAAATTTCAAATTCCGTATCGACAATTGCTTCAATGAATATTTTAAGGAAAAAAAATAATGCAACTATATTAAATCCGAAAAGAAACAAAACAGAGGATTTGAATTTCTACTCATATTATGCTGGTTTTTCTAATCACTTCGCGACAGAGTTAATAAAGTCATCTCAATTAGAAGAGGGATCCATTATTTTAGATCCTTGGAATGGCAGTGGGACTACTATAAAATCTAGCACAATATGTGAGATTCAAGCTATTGGAATTGATTTAAATCCTGTGATGGTAGTAATTGCTAAGGGAAATTCTTTGCACAAAAGCGAATTCTCCAGCATTCGTTCCCTTTTTAATGAAATTTGCAAAAAGTCCCTCCAATTGCAAAAAGGTATAGTCGTAAGTGATAAAGACCCTCTTCAATCTTGGTTTTCTAAAGATTCAATAATAAATATAAGAGCTATTGAAATTTCAATAAAAAACCTTTTAGTTCAGCCAGATTACATTAATAAGATAGAATGGATAAATAACGTTTCTTGTATTGCTTCTTTCTTCTATATTGTGTTATTCCGTACATTACATCATTTTATTACGCCGTTTAAAACCTCAAATCCGACTTGGATAAAAAAAGCCAAACTTGAAGATTCAAAGATTAATGTGGATCTACACTCTCTGTTAAATTTTGCAGAAGGAGAAATTGAGAAATTAATAAATATAGGCACGAAAGATAATTCAATTAAGAGAAATCAAGCAAATATATATCTGGGATCTTCTACAAAATTAGATCTTTTTGATAATAGTATAGATTTTGTTTTAACATCTCCACCATATTGCACAAGAATCGATTATGCCATAGCAACTTCTCTCGAACTAGCAATCTTGGATTACGATTTGTTAGAACAGAACGAATTAAGAAGAAAATTAATTGGAACATCTACAGTTCCCAAAAAACCACCTATAGCAAGTGAAGAATGGGGAGATACATGTAATTTACTTTTAAAAAAAATAGAAAATCATGACTCTAAAGCTTCAAAATCATATTATTTAAAGAATCACTTGCAATACTTTAACTCATTAGCGCTTTCAATTAAAGAAATAAGTAGAGTTTTAAAATATGGTGCTAAGAGTTATTTAGTCGTGCAAGATTCTTTTTATAAAGATATTTATAATGATTTGGCACAAATCTGCATTGAGATGGGATATAATTATGGGTTACATTTAGATCAAAAAGTAGACTTTCCAACAAACCAGTCAATGGTGGGTATAAACAAAAAGACAAAAATTTATAGACGAACCAATAACACAACAGAAAGTGTGCTCTGTTTTATAAAACAAAATTAAATGGCGAAAAAAAAGATTTCCACAATTGATGTAATAAATGCGATTGAAACGCAACTTAAAAATGTTCATACCTTAAGTCTAGATCTTTCTTTCAACGAGTTACTAGATATGAAACGTGATGAGGAATTGGATATTAGCCCTGACTATCAAAGACTTTTTAGATGGTCAGAAGGTGCGAGATCTAGATTTATAGAATCACTCATATTAGAAATGCCTGTTCCACCAATATACGTTATTGAAGAAGAAGATGGAAAATATCTTTTAATCGATGGTCTACAACGTATATCTTCATATTTGCATTTTAGAGGAGAGTTAGATGCACCACATCTAGATCCTCCAGTTAAAAAAGGAGATAAACTTATTTTATCAGATTGTGACATAGTAAAAGAATTAAATGGATTGAAATTTGAAGACTTAAACACAGCTTTACAAATAAAACTTAAAAGAGCATTTGTTCGTGTAGAGGTAGTAAGAAAGGGAAGTGATCCTAGATTTAAATATCATATGTTTAAGAGATTAAACACAGGCGGTATTGCATTAACTCAACAACAATTAAGAAACTGCACAATTAGATTGCTAGATCCAAAGTTTAATGATTTCATAATTGAATTAAGTAAAAATGAACATTTTACTAAATGTTTAAATATACTTTCTTACGAACAAAGGTTAGCAGCTTTTGACCAGGAACTAGTTTTAAGGTTTTTTGCACTAAAAAATAATAGAAAAGGCTTTTCTCATGATGTTGCAGACTTTCTTACAGAATACATGGAATATGTTTCTGATCCATATCTAAAGTCTCAATTTAATTATGATAATGAAAAAAGCAATTTTATTAAAACTTTCGAAATATTGAATACGTCTATGGGAGAGCTTTCTTTCGGTTTTGCCAATAAGAATAAAACTATTACAAAAGGATTTGGAGTATATCATTATGAAGCTATTACTATAGGTATACAAAAAGTTATTGAGAAAATAGACATCAATAAAGATATAGAGAAAATAAAGGATATTTTAACAGGAATAAAAAAAGATAATACCTTTATAAAAATAACAACAGGGGGAGGAAAAAATTCAAAAGGACCTCTTAACGAAAGGATAAAATTTGTTGAAGATAAGTTTTTAGAGGTCTATGGAAATTGATAAACTTTGGGAAGACATCGAATCCGATTATTCTTGGCGAATTGATGAGATCCGATTTTTCCAGAATCAGTTGGCGAATTTCAGTACAGAAGATGAACGTGATCAATTTAGACGTGCAATTATTTTACTGCTTTACTCTCACTTTGAAGGGTTTTGTAAATTTTCATTTTTATTATATATAAATGCTATAAACGATGAGAATATTAAATGTCAGAACGTTAATTCCACTATTAAAGCTTCATCCTTAAGCTCAGTTTTTGATGGTCTTAGAAATCCAGACAGTAAATGCAGAGTATTTGCGAGAGCTCTTCCCGATGATAGCAAACTTCATCGCTTTTCAAGAGATATAGAATTTTTGGATCGAACAACGGACTTTGAAAACATCATAGTTAAAATTCCAGATAACATAATTGATGTGGAATCAAATTTGAAACCAAATGTCCTAAAGAAAATTTTATATAAACTGGGCCTTGATCATAATTTATTTACCCCTTATGATGCAACGATTCACAAGCTATTGGGATTTAGAAACAAAATTGCACATGGACAAATTAAAGAGGGCATTAATAAAAATGATTTTGACGAAATAAGAAATGCAGTTTTCGATGTAATGACAAATGTTAAATCAAAAATTATGGATGCGTTAACTAGACAACTTTATTTAAGTTCTGTTAATAATTGAAGAATTAATACATTTATAAAAAAAAAGCTCCATTTATCACTCAAGGTAAAATAATTTCAAAAAAGTTCACACAAATGCTAGTGCGGCCAAGGATCCCGCTGAAAGGGGAAGGCCGCTCTTTGAATCCTCAAAACTATCATTCAGTGAGGGCGTAATATGAACCTGTGTAATTGGATTAAAAACTAAGGTGCGCCTGTAATTTGTAAGTGTCCAAAAAAAATCCAACGATTTACTCCGAGATGGAACCAATTAATTAACACTGATATAACTTCTACATATCAACATATGCGAAAGATTGTGGCGCTTTAACGCCATAAGTCTCCAATATATCATAATATTTTTCATATTTTTTGAAACTTTTAATTTTAATTGCATATCCCTTTTCTTTATCAGCGAAATAACTATCAAAAAATACCTTATCCACAGCAGAATGTTTCCCAGTTTTCCGCCATAATTGATCTATTTTCTCATGCAAAATACCTTCGATTTCAAATTCTCCGATGACTTTACTTATAGGTGCTGACGCGTAAATAATGACATTTTTCACTTCTCGGATTTTAAAAATAGACCGCCTTAATTCATATATTTTTTCCCCTTTAAGGATTTTCTCCGCATAAATCGGTTTAATCGACAATATAACTCTCATTAGCTCTAGCCTCTTTTATGAATGTTTCAAATTTATCATTTTTTATTTGAACAAAGCCTCTAGGTACATCATTAATTGAAGAAATTACTCCAATTTCTATTAATCTATTAAGATTAACTTTCGGTTTTGGAAAGGAGTCAATATATAAAAAATTTACAATAAAAGGTCTATTATTGGAATTGTAATTCCACCATCCTCTCAATTCTTCATCGCCAAACACGCTACGCTTTCGACAAAGCCTTACAAATTCATCCTCGCTCCTTACGCCTGTAACCACATTTTCCACAACTCCTATCGTTGAAATTACTCCAGCAAAACGCCCTCCGGTTCTATAAAAAAGCACTATGTCACCGCTTTTTAAATTTCGAAAGTAAGATCTGGATATATATACCTTCTTGAGAGCATTCCGATGTGGTTCATTCTCAATATAATCTTTAGGAGATTCATTATTTAGAATTGAGTCAGGAAACAATTCTGTATGATAATCGGGGTAAATTGGGGTTATAAATACTCTAGAGCGTCTACTTATAAAGGGAAAGCTTTCCCTTGGGTTTTCTAATAATCTTTTTGAAAAATCTCTTACATATACGTTTTCATCGCCGTTACCTGTCGCTTTCCTACCCCAAAACTTGAATCCCCATTCTTCTAACAAATTCACCAGCCTTTGCTGTTCTTCTCTTTTATCAAATATTGTTACATATATTTCATCAACATTATTAGTAAGGGCATTATCAAATATTATTTTTAAAAATCTTTCCCCAAGTTTATAACCGGTAGATGTAACTTTAAAAGTTCCAATTTTAAGCCGTTTTTTGGGCTCAAATTTTGGGGAAATATTCTCATAACTTTCATGTTTATTTTCAACTTTTAAAAATAAAAAGGCTCTAACAGAATCTTCTATCGAACAGATATAGCACTCTTTATCCGCTTTTGTATTAAACCAATCCTTAAACTCCTTATAATCTTCTTTAAAAGAGTCAAAAAAAGTATCATTTAAATCGATATTTCCGAAATATTCTTTTTTGACCGAAAGGACTTTATATTCGGATAAACTTGGATTTTCAAAGACCAGCTTCTCTATAAAGGAGTCAATTTTGTAAACTTTTTCTGCTATCCCAAGCTCTTTTGCCTTCCTATGAAGTCCTTTGTCCTCAGTAATTAGGTAATTTACTCGATTATTATAAACTTCATTTAAAATAGATGAATCATTCGAATCATTTATTGATCTATCTTTTTTTCTTAAATTGGAAATGGCCTCATTTTCAGGTGACAATGTTTTAAGAATGTTATAATTCTCAATTTTCACACTCATGGTATCAACCACATCGGCATCTTTGTAACTTCTTATTTCACTTAATGTGACTGGATGTACACATTTTTCGTAATGTACCTTGTCTAACCAGTTAAACAATAATCCAATGTCACGATTATAAACTTTACTAGCCTCTCTATGAACTATTATGTTTGTGTCTAATAATATCCTCATTTTAAAAAATTTAAAAGGTTGGTTATATTGTATTCTTCACTTTTTATAATAAAGAGTGGTGCCTTTAAATGTTCACTCACTTCTTTTGCTGTTAAAGCCTCAAGAGATTGAAAATCTTTTATCAAATTTAATTCGTAATTTTTAGAATCCCTTTTTTCCAATCTAAACTTTATTGTCTCTGGATCTGTGATAACTAAGATAAGTTTGCTAGGTTTAATACCACTAAAGGTATTTATCGGAATTTTCTCAGGTATACCAATCTTATTTAAAAGACAATAATGGCCATCTAATAAATAGTTCTTATCCATATCGATAATGGCTTTCAAATTAGTAACTAGTCTGTCTTGAGTAAAATTAATATCTTTAACAACTTTCTCCTCACGTCGGCTTAATTCATCCCACTTTAAAACCTCACTCGCTGTCAAATGTATAAAATCTGTGTTTTTGACAACATCTAAACAAATATTTCCTTTTCCACTGCCGTGGATTCCTCCAATAAACGTTATATTCTCCATAATTATTTTTTTTAGGTTAAATAGTAAAAATAGATACATCATTAAAAATATTGGTACCGATGACAACATTGGCTGCTATTGAATCATTATATTGTGAAATATCTCTCCCTTCGATGGAATTGGTACTGGTTACTATCATGGCATTATACTTTTCAATTGGGCAAGGTTAATACCCAAGCGTAATATACATTATTTATTCTGAATTAATATGTTTACAGATATTAACTTTCGAGATTATTACAAACTGTACGGCTAAGGTATTAGTTTGAAAGAAGGATTGGTTACGGGAAACCGTAGCTGATTTACTCAACGGTTTTACTAAGACAATAAAATAAATAAAAAGGCCTCCCTAGTTAACCGTCGAGGGAGGCCATGTTGGCTAGATGTCCGCTTGGGCTAGATGTTAACCGGCTTTGGCATTCAACTATTGTAAAGATCGCGAGATTAGTTGAGATAATTGTTGTTGATTTCTTATAAAATGTTGATCAAAAATTCCATTCTAATTATAATTCAATTCCAAAAGGCTATATCACTTCATCAAATATTATTAAAGTTATACTGGTTATATTAGCACGAGAGCGTGTAATGTTTAGACGAATATCTAGAGTTCCCAACTCTATGTCCTTTTTGCAATCTGCATCATTTTCTACGACTTCCCAAAGCTTAACTAATTTAATACCCTTTTGTTCAGCATACTTTACGGTATCTTTGGTAAATCCTGATTTGCATACAATAATACCCTTTTCTATACGCTTTCAACTTACACTCATTACCGTTGGGTATTTCGGAGCAATGGGTTCTTCGTCAATTTTGGTGAATTATGCTGATTTTGCAAGTATCATTTTCCTCAATAGCTGAAATCCTGCCCTTCCGTACATTTTTCTTTTTATATTTTTTATTCGATTCACTTGTCCCTCAACCTGGCCGTTACTTACTGTTCTTACTACTGCATTATTCACTGCTTCATAGTCCCTTAAAAGGTTTTTAGCGAAATTTTTAAGCCCGCACTCTGATGTTGATGCCTCCTGAATCCATTTTTGTAACATTCCTTCTTTCTTGATAAGAAACAATTGTTTAAAGTCCTTTATCAACTGCTCCAGTTGTTTTATTTGAGGAAGCTTTTCAAATAATAATTCTAAAAATTCTTTATCATCTTCCTTGAGGTGTTTTGACTCCCTATAGAGCATTAAGGATAATTTGGTTGGCGACCAAGTTTTTGCTACCACCACCTGCGCCTTATATTTCATTCTACTAAGTGTAATCGGTAAATCAGAATGGTTCTTCGCCAATTTTGATGCACTTATCCAGTTTGTGAAAGGCAGACCTTTCTTCTGAGCAATTCAAAACTCCCCTTACCATACATTTCACGTTTTTTATTCTTTAACCGGTTCACATTTCCTTCCACCAGTCCGTTGGTCCAATCATAAGTTATCGCATTTTTTACTGCCTGAATATCCTTTTCTAATCCATTACAAAAAGTATCTATTCTTTTGCGGCCAATTAATCGGCCATCTTTAATCCAAGTGTCCAATTGATCAGGGCATCCTCCTTTTAGAAGAGCGCTAAACTCTATGTAAAGCTTGCGTAAGCTGGATAGAAGTGAAACTTCACGAACTAGTTTATCAACGGTTTGCCTTTCCTGTGAGCATTCTCCCGTATCTTTCGCAACTCCAAATTCCGAATTTGTCACATAAATTGATAGCATTTTGGGTAAAGGTAAAGGAATAAAATTAGTCACGATATCAGGATTATTGATTTTTAAGGGTTTAGTATATGTTCGATTCCCTTTATGTTTATAATCTGGAAAATTTAAGCTAAACCATCTAGTGAACGATCGTTCACAACATTTTAGCCCTATATCTTTTAAGGATCTAAACATGGCGGTAGGATTGATTTTCAAACTGCACATGTGTTTGATTTCGTTTATATATCTATTATAATTTACAGATGTACTCCTCTCTGGTGAAGGTATTCCGTGTTCTAAATATTTTTCAACGGTGCGCCAGTTAGTTTGTGTTTTTCGAGCTATTTCAGAAATGCTGCATCCATTTTCCTTCATTTTAATCATCTGAACAAGTTTTTCTTCTTTCTCCAACATACCAGACGGGATATTCTGCTTAATATTTTCTTTAGTATAGTTATCGGAATCCAAATTCGTTTCAATATCAGGAGGGTTTTTTGATTCTGTCTTGGCATGAATAGCTTTAGAAACCGTCTTTAAATAGCTGTATTCTTGCCGAATTTCGTCTTGAATAGCATCACTTAAATTTTTTACTAAATGGAACCTGTCGGCAATCTGCTTTGCGTCCGGAATAGCTTTGGCGATGGCACTGGCATAGGCTGTGGCTCGATCCCGAGTTACATACTCTATTTCTTTATGACGGGATAGCCATTTGACAACATCACTGGAATCCCTACTGTCCAGAATATCTATGGGGCGTCCCGTATATGCGTCAACGATTATTGTTCCATAGTTCATTCCCTTTCTCTTTGCCCAATCATCAATACCGATGCAATACAATTGTTTATTTGTGGTCATAGGCATGGATTTGACCATCCTAAGACAAGTATTGTTGCTGACAGGGATATTCAATATTCTAGAAAAGTAAGCGCCTTTATTAGCCGAAATCTCAATGAAAAACTTCTTTAAATATTCGGAAGCTCTATTTGTACGTCTAGAATAAGGTTCAGTTAAATTATTGCACCTTTCTGAAAATATCTGCTTTTCACAGTCAAGATTTTTGCAGGCAAAGCGGCGGACCTCAAGCATTATAATAACTGAACTCGCCGCCAAGGGTAGATCTACGAGTTTTCTTACATAGGAAGAGCGCACAATGGCACTGTATTTCATACATCGTGGACACTTAGAACGAGCTCTTGTTCTTTTTGCAAATAGACGTATTGTTGTACCATGTACATCTGAACTGTATATCTTAGTTTCTCTGTCACCATAAAATAGACCTGTAGTTTTTAAGTTAAAAGTATCGCTTGAATTCACTGAAAAATATCTGATTATCAATATTTTAAGTTACGAAAAAAGCATTACTTAAACAAGTTTTTAAGTCGTTATATTGCTGATAATCAAACAATTAATTGACTCTTATAGGAAGGGGTATCAGATGCATCAAAATTGGCGAAGAACCTTTAGAGTGCAGCATAATTGGCACTAATAAATACATAGTTCATCTTTTGGGACGCGGTGTCCCAAAAGAAAAAACAAGCTTTGTCGGAGCAAAAGACAAAGTTATTTATGAACTATTATTTAAGTAAACTTATGACCTATCATGAGGTTCACAGAATGCATCGGGAAGGCATTTCGATTCGCAGGATTTCCGAACATCTCGGCCTGAACTGGCGTACTGTAAAAAAGCTTCTGAGCAAAGACGACCGAAGTTACCAAAAAGAACTGGAAGCGCCCCCTTCCAAGAAAAAGTTACTGGATCCCTACCGTGATTTCGTAAAGGAAAAGCTGTCGCTGTATAACGATACCTCAGCGGCCCAGATGCATGACTGGCTCAGGGAGCATTACCCTGACTTTCCGCAAGTCAGCCCCAAGACCGTATTCAACTTTGTTCAGGATATCCGGGCGGAGTTCAACTATCATACTACCCCAATACTGGACAACTGCATAAATGTTTAAATTAGCAGTTGGAAATGAAAAAAGAACGCAGGAAATTCAGTGCAAGCTTTAAGGCTAAGGTAGCCATAGAAGCCATCAAAGAGCAGCAGTCTATCCAAGAGCTGGCGGTTAAATATGAGTTACACCCAACCCAGATCAACACCTGGAAACGGGAGTTTTTGGATAATGCAGAATGTGTTTTTACCACGGAGAAGTCTTCTTCAAAAGACGATTCCAAGGAAAAGGAACTATACTCCAAGATTGGGGAGTTACACATACAGGTGGATTTCTTAAAAAAAGTATTGGGCAAATGAGCTTAGAAGAGAAACGTGGGCTTGTTTGCCCATCATATAAGAAAATGAGCGTTTACAGACAGTGTAAGGTTATAGAGTTACCCCGTAGTAGTTATTATTTTAAACCCAAGGGGGAATCGCTGTTCAACCTACAGGTTATGAATGCGATAGATCGTAAGTTCCTAGACTGTCCATTCTACGGGGTAGAGCGCATGACAGATTATTTAAGACAAGATCTAGGTTATTTAGTGGGTTATAAGCGCGTTCGTAGGCTGTACAAGCTCATGAATCTGAAAACTATACATCCTAAAAGAACTTGAGTAAAGCAAATAAGGCGGACTATAAATTTCCGTACCTACTCAGGAACCTTAAGATCGAAAGGCCTGCTCAGGTATGGCAGGCAGATATCACGTACATACCAATGTTTAAAGGCTTTATGTATATGTTTGCTATCATAGATGTATACAGCAGAAAGATAATGGGCTGGGACGTATCCAATACGATGAATGCCGAATGGTGCAGGGATGTGTTGGTCGATACGATCCAAACTCATGGTAAGCCCGAGATATTCAACACCGATCAGGGATCTCAGTTTACATCTGAAGTTTTTGTGAAAGCCTTACAGAAAAATGAGGTTAAGATATCAATGGACGGCAAAGGTAGAGCACTGGACAATATCTACATCGAAAGATTCTGGGGATCCCTTAAAAGAGAGAAGATATACCTCAATCCACCCAATGGAGGTGTGGATCTGTACCGGCACATTAAAGAGTACGTATCATTTTACAACACTGAAAGAAGGCACAAATCTTTAGGACGGATAACACCCGATGAAAAGTTCTGTAAGGAAATTAAAAATGTATCGTAATTATATCTTAGTTTAGTAAAAAGTTGTCCAGCAAATAGGGAGTATCATATTACATGGGAGTGTAACGTCAACTGTGTCATTGGATTAAAATCTTAAAAACCTCTTTCTAGTTTGAGTCTATCCCCAAATCTAATATAAAGTTGGGATATGGTCAAGCCCCAGTTATGCATTGGCATCGTC